>CAZKFC010000043.1:0-3116 GCA_964552005.1 uncultured Methanosarcinales archaeon | reverse complement strand
ATATTTAAATGTAGCGTAAATTTTATATACCAGTTTATATGGTAAAAATAAAATGACTAAAAAAGACAAAAAAGAGGATGTTGAAAGGATTTCTAAAATAATGGGCGAGGACGCGCCAGAAGAACCAGCAGAAGAAAAAGAACCTAAAGCAGAGCCTTCTGAAGAGCCAGAAGCAAAACCTGAAGACTATAAGGAAGAACCAAAAGAAGAAAAGTCACTTGAAGATATGAGTAAAGACCTTGGCAAAGAAGAACCTAAAAAGGAAGAAAAGCCTAAAGAAGAAACACAGCAATTACAAGTAAGAATGACCCGAGCAATATCTCTTGGTTTTAATATTGCCATTGGTTTTTGGCTGTTTACTTTGCTATTAGGTTTAATAATAGGTATTGTCTTGGTAGCGTTTTTCGGCGTTCAGATGCCGTTTTAATTATAAAACAAAGAGACTTTCAAAAATTAGAGATTTATCCTAATTTGTAGAATTAATATTAATTTTCTTCTATTTTTGGCACATACTTATGCAGTAGCTGGTATAATTTAAACACAAAAATTAACAAAAATATATTTGCTATGAAAGAAAATATTGATAATGCAACTTTATGTATTCCCAGGAACTGAGATACTTTACCAAAGAAAATAAAGTAGAATGTAAGAACTAAATAAATTAAAGAACTTTTGAAAACGTCATACCTCTTAAATTTGTCAAACCTCTCTGTGAGATTGCCCAATTTAATTTTTCTGTCCACAAAAACCAAGTCAAAAAACACATATGTAATGAAAACTATGCTAAGAAACTGCAAACCTAAATTGACAAATGACAATAACTGGTTAAATGTATTGATATCCATTAATGTTATTATGAGATTGCTGACTTTAAAAAATTTTTTAAAAAACTACTATTTCTTTACAAGAATGATTACAAAAGCTAAATTATCAGGCATATTGTTTGGTTTGACAGCACTATTTGCAGTTCTGCATAACATGTTATCCACAATTTTAGGGAATGAAGAACCTTTATTTTTAATACTAGCATTATTGTTTGCCTTTGTCTTTGTTATTTATACTGGTGTTACACTAATAATTTTTACCTACAATGCAATTAAACATCAAATCAGAAAAAAAAGAAGAGTTCATTGATATTACAGCTAAAATAAATAACTTGCTAGATATAGATAATGGAATATGTATATTATACTGTCCACATACTACTTCTGCTTTAACAATAAACGAAGGCGCGGATCCTTCTGTCAGAGTTGATATTCTTAACACATTAAAGAGAATAGTTCCTGATAACTTAGATTATAAACATTCAGAAGGTAATTCACCAGCTCATATTAAAGCAAGTTTAATGGGCAGTTCATTAACTATTCCTGTAAAGAATAAAAAACTTGAATTAGGCCATTGGCAAAGTGTTTTTTTATGCGAGTTTGACGGACCAAGAAGTAGAAATATTATCGTAAATCTCTCAACCACTTGACAGCTTCTCCCATCTTTTTTTGTAATTCTTTTTCAGATTCTGGAAATAATTCTTTTGCTCTTTCTGCAAGTTTAGGGATTTCTGTTTGTCTCATATGTTCTTTCTGTTGAATCATAGCAATAATAATGTCTCTGGCTAGTTCGGGAGGTAGAGATTCCGTGGTTGTTATTTGTTTTAATTCTTTGATTTTTTTCATTGCTCTTCCAAATTCTTGATTTTTTTCTTTACAGTAATCCCAATCATAATCTTCCATTGCTTTTTTCATATCCTTAAGCAATTCAAGAATTATGCCCTTGAGACGATTGATGTCTTCCATTATTTTAATCAAGAATAAAAATAATATAAAAACTTTATCTATGTTTTTTAACAAACCTCTCTAATCTATCATAACCTTCTTGTAAAGCATTGTCAGAAGCTGCAAATACAATTCTAAAGTGTGGTTCTTTTAAGCTGCCAAAGCCACTGCCAAATACAAACAACACTTGTTCCTCACGTAATAAATCTAACACAAACTTTTTATCAGATTCAACATTTAACTCAATTTTTGGAAATGCGTAAAACGCACCTCTTGGCTTGACACAGCTCAATCCATCAATCTCATTAATTCTCTTATAAGTCAAATCTCTCCTTTTTTTTAGCTTAGAAATCATCTCTTTGATATGATCTTGCGGCCCTTCCAATGCAGGCTTGACTGCATACTGCATAGGATTACTTATTGATAAACGTGCTCTGGCCAATTGTTTAACTGATTCTGCATATTTAGATATTTTTTCTTCTGGACCTGAAAATATTGTCCAGCCGACACGCCAGCCGGGACATAAGTAATTTTTGGATAATGTGTTAAATGTAACTACAGGTATGTCTTTACTTAAAGAACCAACTGCGTAAAACTCAAAGTCATCGTCAAATATAATTTTGTCATATGTTTCATCGGTAAATACAGGTAAGTCATGTTCACCAGCCAAATCTAAAACTTTTTTCAGAGTATTTTTTGTGTACAACGCGCCTGTTGGATTATTGGGGTTAATTAAAGTAATGGCTTTTGTCTTGTCATTTATTTTTTTCCTAATATCTTCAATATCAGGCTGCCAATTATCATTTTCATCCAACTCATATTCATTAAGCTGTCCTTGAAGATAATTGACAACTGCATTATACAACGGATAACCCGGGCTTGGTGTTAATATATTCTCGCCTGAATTCATCAAAGCCCCGATAGCCATTGATATGCCTTCACTGCCCCCTGACGTCATGATGACATCATCTTCTGTTACATCTGGAATTTTTAATCTGGATGCTTCATTAGCAACTGCTTTCCTCGCTTCCAACAAACCCATGGAATCTGCATAACTAGAACTTTTTTTCCAAGAATTTTCAACAGCTTTTATCATATGTTTAGGAGTAGAAAAATCGTATTTTAGCGGATCACCAATATTCAAGTAAATAACTCTTTTGCCCTCTTTTTCCAATTTCTGTGCTTCAACAACAACATCCCTTATTGCATAAGTAATCTTTTTTGTTCTGTCTGCCGGTATTATCATCACGCTCACCTATAGGAGAGTATTAACCCAAAATATAAAAAATATACGATTTTAGAAAAATATATAAACTTAATTTTCTAAAATTTGAATTATGCCAAAGA
>CAZKFC010000042.1:0-4242 GCA_964552005.1 uncultured Methanosarcinales archaeon | reverse complement strand
TAAACTCATTTTAATTATTTTTGTGGCCACAAACGGATCACAAAAGTTCTACAAACTTTATAAGTCCAAAGAGATTTACCCTTATTATGATTGTAGAGATAATGATAGCGTTAGCTCTGGGTGTACTAATCGGCATCATAACAGGCCTCATACCTGGCATACATGTTAACTTGGTAGCAACAACTTTATTTGCATTATCTCCTTTTTTATTAAATTATTTCTCTCCTTTATCTTTAGCTGTTTTTATTATTTCATTATCAGTTACACATTCGTTTTTGGATACTATTCCTTCTATTTATTTAGGTGCGCCGGAAAATGAGAATGCCTTAAGTGTTTTACCTGGGCAGAAGATGTTGTTAAAAGGCCAAGGATATCAAGCTGTAAAAATAACTATACTAGGAACTTACATTGGTATGATTGTTGCTATTATCTTAATACCTTTGTTCATGTTTTCTGCACAGAAAATATTTACTTTCCTTAAACCATATTTAGTTTATCTTCTTATATTACTAATGATGTACATGACCCTAAAAGATAAACAACGTTTCTGGAACTTTCTATTATTTATGATTTCGGGAACATTGGGAGTTATAGTTTTTTCCATCCCTAATTTGAATGAACCATTATTTCCTATGCTGTCTGGATTATTTGGTGTGTCTGGATTAATGATAAGTTATTTTGAGAATACAAAAATTCCTTTACAAAAAATTGAAACTAAAATTAAGTTGAAAACTAAAGAACTGGTAAAAGCGGTTTTTGGAAGTTCAATAGCAGTTTTTTTAATACAGTTTTTTCCTGGGTTAGGACCTGCACAAGGCGCTGTTATTTCAAACCAGATAGTAGGGGATATGAAAAACAAAGGTTATCTTGCATTAGTAGGCGCAATGGGTACAATGTCAGTGGTATTCTCATTAGTAACTTTTTATACATTAGGAAAAGCTAAAGATGGTAGTATAGTAGTTATATCAAAATTATTAGAAATAGATTTTAATTCGTTTTTAATTTTAGTAATTGTTTTCTTGATAGCTGGCTCTGTGTCTGTTTTTTTAACATTAAAATTAGCAAAAATATTTTCTAAGTTAATAGTAAAAGTAAATTACAAAATGTTAGTTATTTCTATCATTTTATTTATAATTGGCATGTCTTTATTTCTTAATGGATGGATTGGCGTAATTGTTTTAGTAACAGCATCTGCTATTGGATTAATAGCACCATTGAAAGGTATAGGAAGGAACCATGCGATGGGCTGCTTAATATTGCCTGTCATATTATATTTTATTTTATAGTAAACTTTATATTCAACCTTTATTATAGAATAGTAAAAAGAGGTAAACATGTCATTCATTCAAATTTTTTGGCAGGATTTTTTCAAGACATTTATTGAGTTTTTATATGCTCCCTTAATTTTTCCACAAATGTTATGGATTCTCATACCTGTAATAACGGCAATCTTGTTAATGGAACTTTATTTTAATAGGTATCCTAGATCAGGAATAGACCATCATCAGCACTTGGAAAATACAATTTTCCTTTTATTCATATGCTTTGACATGATCAGGTTTATCTTTCTCAATAAGGTAGTTGCCCTTAAGATATATTTAGCTGGATTTTTCATTGTTTTTTTAGTAACAGTTGGTGTTATGGATTTCTTCCATAAATTACCTATTTCATCAATATTAAACTTATCATCAAAGTTAATTGTTGCGTTTATATCTTATATTGCCATCATCCTTGTATATTCAGATATACTAGATAATACTGGGTTAATGCACTCTATTTCTATAATCTTATCTATTATATTATTATTCTTGACTATGGTGGGTGTAAGGAGGATTCTTATTTATCTGGAACCAAAAACCTATGAGGAAATTGAGAATTATTTAAAAAAGATAGAAGAAGACGTCCGTAAATCTGTTGAAGACATTGACCAAGAAATTAATTTAAAAAAGAAAAGCAAGAAGGAAAAAAATCAGCCTAAATAACTCATCTGTTTTTTATCTCGTTCTTTGGCAGTCATTGCGCTTTGTTTAAGCAATGTTTTGAATTTTTGTTCAAACTGTTCAGCCTGTTTAAGCAGTGGCTTGTAATCAACTTTTAATCCAAGATAACTGTCTAAAGTCTTTATAATATTAGAAGCTGCCTTACTATCTGGTAACTCAGATTTTGTTTCTGCAAAAAAACATACTAACGGTATTTTAGATCTCAACATAAGAGCTGCTGATACTCCCACTATAATAGATTCTTTCAACGGTTGCAGTTTCAATTTTTCCAGCCTGGGCACATATTTACTTGTGTTCGTGTAATAAAACACATTCTCAGATTCTGTAACTTGTGGACTTGATACACCTTCTAAGCTGATAATTTCTGTGGCTTGCAAGTCTTTACCAAGCTTCATTATGGAATTAGCCAGTTTCCACTCTAGACCTACGGAATTTAAGATAGTATGTAATATAACCAAATTATACTTTTTATTATAAAATATTCCCATTGGATCTACCAATTTTTCTTTATGGATAGCTACAGTAGCAGGCAATTCTTCATAATGAAAACTGCCTATTTTTTCCGCTGACAAATGTTCTATTAAGAACTCCGTTGATATTGTTCCAATTAATCCAAACCCGGGAAACCCGTCAATAATCCTAACTTTTTTTGGTAGAGTTTTTTTTGTTAATCTGATTTCCATTCTTTTTAACACCTCGCATAGAATTAATTCATATTAAAAAGGGTATATAAAGGTTTGGGTTTGAGAATTAATTAGATTGTAGGAATTACTTTCAAAGCTTCAGATATTATTTTATTAAGCTCATTAAAAGAATAACGTAACTCTTGCAAATTTTGATATTCTTGTTTAAATAAATTTAAAAGTGAATTTTGATCATTAATTAATTTTTTAAATTTTTCAAGTAGTGATGCAGGATTATAATCTGGGCTAGTTTCATTTTTTATCCAACGAACAGTAATTTGTCTCAAAACATCAAGTTCTTCATCAATATCGTGACGCAAATCTTTCCAAGTAGCAATTTCGTTATTTACCTGTCCTCTTAATTTATTTTCTAAGGCAACTATCTGAGATAATACTTGATTTAATTTTTCACTTAAATATTTGAATTTTTCATCTCGCTGAGCATTTGGATGTGCTAAAGAATATGCATTTATTTCAGTCGCTAATTCCTCAGACAATTTCACTTCTCTAACAGCCCATTGCTGTAAATGTCTAACTCCATTTCTTGTATTAGTCACATATTCATTTATTTCTTTTTGAAGATTGGAAAGATTTCTGGATATGCCATCTACAAGTTTCATAATTTGCTTATTATCTTTCCTAGTTATAGCTTCCTCAAGTGCTTTATGAGAAATGGGTAAAACATTTGTTCTAGACTCAAGTGATTTCATTACATTCTCATCAACCAAGAATAAATTTCTAAGATCCACTGCTGATTTTTTTAGTATTGATGCTAATTTTTCAAAATTTTTTTCAATCTTATCTTTTTCTCCATCAGGTTTTTCTCCTTTATAATCCTTTGCTGCATCCTTAATTTTTTTAGCTCCGGTAATAGCATCTGCAACCCTATCAAAGATTCCTTTTTTTTCTCCTTCTCCAGGAACAGCACCACCTTGAATCATCTGCCACACACCCATTCCTGTTAGTATAATGCCTGCGAGTAAGAAAACAAGTTTTAAGGAAGTAAACATAGGAAAATCTTGTACAGAAGGCATCATGTTTTCAAGTTTAATTACTATGCTATATAAAATCAAAAAACCAAGCCCACTTGATAACGCTTTGTTCTCAGAAAAAGACCTTATTAAATAATATACTAATCCTAGGCCCACGATTGGCCATGCAAAAAAAACTAAATTTGTATTTAAATTGTTTAATCCAATCACTCCACCAATAGCAGCAATGATAGCAAGCACTATTGGAACAGCTTTGGGAAATTCTCTTTTCTTTAGTGCGTCTCTAAAAACATTCAAAAAAAGAGCATATAATAAGAGAAGATCAACTATACTTGGTACAGTAAGATATGCTTGCCAAACATCCAGCTGTTCAAAGTCTTTAAAAGCATCACTTAACTTGCTTTGACCAAAAACAACATTTACACTTAATAAAAATATTAATCCTACTAAGAATAACTTATATGTCCTCTTCACTTTAATAAATTCTTTGGATTTGAAATATATAAACCTTTCTATGAAACATGAAACAACAAACTTTAAATACTTATTAATTAAAAAATTATATAT
>CAZKFC010000041.1:0-4247 GCA_964552005.1 uncultured Methanosarcinales archaeon | reverse complement strand
GGAGGAAAGGACTACAACTTGCGCTAAAGCGCAAGGTATCCTTTGTATGTAATGAGAATAACAATAAAGGTTGTTATATTATTTTCAGTTGTTTCCTTTATAATAACTTTAAGCTTAGGAGTCTTTTTCTATATTGAAGAAGCTAATATAATTGATAACCGAATAGAAGCCCAGCTAAAATCCATATCAGTATTAAAGCAAAGCGAGTTGTATAATTATATTGAAGCAGAGACAAGGGAAATAGAAAGCCTAGCTGAAAATAAAGAAATTATAGATTACCTAAAAACATATTATTATCTTAATGATAATATTAATTATGATAATGAGAAAAAAGCCGAAGATGATGTTAAAGCTAAACTAAATGAAGTACCAGATCATTCTTATCTTAACGAAGTATTTATAATGACCTTAGAAGGTAAGATAGATGTTTCTACTACAGAAGGTCAGAAAGGCAAGATAAAGGAAAAAGAAAAATATTTTGTTGAGGGTAAAAATAAGACCTTTGTTCAGAATTTCTATTATGACCTATCGCTTCAAAGGCCTGTAATAATTATCTCTGCTCCAATAAAAGAAAACAACACTTTATTAGGTGTTGCAGTTGGAATTGTTGATGACATTAAAATAAGTGAGATAATGAAAGAACGATCCGGTCTTGGCAAAACTGGAGAAACTTATCTAGTAAATAAATATAATCTTCTAGTTTCTGAATTAAGATTTCAGGAAAATGCTAAATTTAAAAAATTCATCTATACAGAAAGTGTTGAAGATTGTTTAAAAGGCAATACCGGCTATAAATATTACAATGATTATAGGAATGTCCCGGTGATAGGCTATTATTCTTTGCTTCCTAACTTAGATGTTTGCCTCATAACTGAGATTGACCAGGAAGAAGCCTTAGAACCAATAGCTGAATTCAGATTTTTTATTCTTATTTTGAGTGCTATATTGAGCATTGTAGGATTTTTTTTATCAAATATATTATCTAAACTTATTTCAGTGCCTTTATTGGAACTTAAGGATAAAGCAGAGGAAATAGGTCAGGGAAAGTTTGACGTAAGAATTAAAGTTAAATCAAAAGATGAGATTGGTGATTTAGCTTACGCATTTAATAAAATGGCAGCACAGTTGGAATATCAAAGCAAAAAAATTCAACAACATGAAAAAGAACTTCACCATTTGGTTGACCAGAAAACGTTACAGCTAAAACACAAGGTAAACGAGCTTGAAAAAACAAAATTAGCTATTATGAATGTTTTGGAAGATGCTCATTCGACCAATAAACAGCTGAAAGAGGCAAGGGAACAGCTTAGAAAAACAATAACTGAACTGCGATTAATGGATAAGAAAAAAGATGAATTCCTTTCAATAACTGCACACGAGCTGAAAACGCCATTGACAAGTATAAGAGGATTTACTGATCTTTTAACTAATGAAAATGTTATGAAGAATCCGCAACTAAGAGAAAAATATTTTAGCATAATTGTCCAGGATACAAAAAGACTGGAGAACCTTGTTAATGATATATTAGATTTATCTAGATTAGATATAGGAACAATGAAATTTGATTATGAACAAATAACTGTTAGTGAGGTTATAAAAGAATTGAAAAACCTGTCCGACATCTCCATTAAAAAGAAAGGCCTGAGATCCATTTACAAGGTAGAAAAGGATTTGCCAAAGATTTATGTTGACAAGTCAAGGCTTATCCAAGTATTGTCAAACTTAATTAATAACAGCATCAAATATACAGAAAAAGGCTTTATTAAAATAGAGGTTTTCAGAAAAAACAATTTTGTTCATTTCAGAGTGTCTGATACAGGCATAGGCATTCCAAAGAAAGAACAAAAAAGGATATTTGAAAGGTTTTACCAAGTAGATTCTTCTTTTACAAGAAAAGTAGGAGGATTTGGTCTTGGTTTAGCAATATGTAAGGCGATAATTGAAAAATTTGGCGGCAAGATCTGGGTTGCGAAAAGTTCAAAAAAAGGCACAGTGTTTGAATTTACTGTTAAAATTAACCATGACAAAAATAACGAAAAAGATATAAATAAAAAAGATAAAGATTAATATAATGGGAAAGAAAATTTTAATTGTGGATGATGAACCTAATTTAATAGAGCTGGTGAAAGCTGTTCTTGAGGCTGAAGGCTATATCATAGAAGCTGCTTTTAACGGTAAAGAAGCCCTGAAAAAGTTACAATCAGGATCTTATATGCCTGACTTAGTTATATTAGATATGATGATGCCGGGCATGTCTGGAAGGGAAGTCTGTGAAAAGATAAGGGCAAATCCAAAGACAAAAGACATTAAAGTCATATTTTTGACAGTGGCAAAGTTTTCTGAAGTCGGTAAGGAAGTTTTAAAAAAATTAAATGTCCTTGATTATATCACAAAACCTTTTGAGAACGAGGACCTACTAAACAAAATCAAAAAAGTCCTTTCATAATTATAAAATAAAGTTAAAATGACATTAACTGAAGATATTGGACAGAATCATATTGTTTTACTGATAACTTCCAAGAGCAGATATAATGACACAGTAAAAAAGATTCAAATAGAGATTGACCAAACCGCACAAAAAATCGGCTACGTCACAGTTAATAAGCCTTTCAATACTGTTTTGGAAGAACTTAAAAATAACGGCATTAATTCTGATAAATATTTTTTTGTGGATGCTGTTACTGCCACAGTGCAAACACCTCCTGTTGTGGAGCGTTGCCTTTTTATTAATTCACCGACTGCATTGACAGACCTTGGCTTGGCTTTTTCTTCCCTTTATAATGAGCATGGATGTGAGCTTGTTTTTTTTGACACAATATCTTTGCTGGCAGTATATCAAGAAGTCTCTACAGTCATCAAGTTTGTCCATAACCTTATTACAAAGATAAGAGTCTTAAATAAGAAGGCGGTTTTTTTAGCATTAAAGGAAGACTCTGAAACTTTAATTAAAGATTTGAACATGTTTGTTGATAAGATAATTGAGTTATGACTTTGTCATTTCTTCTTTTGCAGTTGCCAATGCTTTTTCTGCGTTATATCTTAAGTAAAATAACCCAAGACCATAGACAAGATATGCGAAGTACCAGCCAAGATCTATCAAATCTCCGTTAGCATAAGTCTCATAGTTAAGGGAATAATATATATCAGCAAGGAAATTAATTAAAAAACTGATTCCTATCAATAACCATACAATACTGAAAGAGCCTGAAATTACTATGAAGATGAGCCAGGATGCAGATGCCAATAATATCAAGTCAGCAATTGAATATCCGTAAGTTACTACATTTTCAAGAAAACTTATTTCATTATCCCATGAAGCAGGAAAACAATTAAGATAAAAATAAAAGAATATCAATAAACTGATTGTAAAACAGGCAATTTTTTTATAATCCCTAACCAGCTCAAGATTAACTGTTTTAATTCCAAAATAAACTCCCACTAAAACCATAGGGTAGCCAGCTATATAAGCTATGTCGGAGACTGCAGCAGTTCCTCCCACAATTTCTAAAGCTAGCCATAAAATGTCTCCAAGCATCCAAAATGCTTGAGCAATAGTCAAAAAAAGAGCGCTTTTCCCTTGCAGAGTCTTTAGACCAAAATAATTTATGGCCAGATATCCAAAATAAATAGGGATTATACCTGACACATAAGATATTATGGTTGTAATAGCACTATATTGTTTTCCGCCTAATCTAAAATAGTGTATAACAAATATAACTAATGCATAAAAGATTACCAATAAAACAACTTTTCTGTCTTTTTCCATCTTAATGCACTCGAAATTTTATTTTAGGATAGTTCTGAATTATTTTTTTTAAAATTCTGTCTGCGTTTTTTTTACCCATATACCCGCTTAACATATGATGAGCCAGTTCTATTATCTCTTCTGGTTTATTAGAATCATAATATTCGTTAATAATTTTTCTCACATTATCGCCAAAAATAGGTGTTAGTACCTTGAGAACTTCTTCTTTAATTTTAATATTTTTTTCCATTTCAAAAAGGATAAAAAAAGTTACAATTTACTTGAATTATAGGTGCTTGCCTGAATCAAATACTGGGTTGTAGTGTAGCTAGTTATAACTTCTTAGTATTTATATGTCTTTTGTTTGCTCTAAGTTTTAATAATTTTTTAGCATATTGTATGCTTATTCTTATGAGTCTTATATAACTTTTAATTTCCTTTCTAATTAGTTATACTCAAAGCAATTGCATTTCGTAATAGGCAAATACTTTTGCCATAACAG
>CAZKFC010000040.1:0-5556 GCA_964552005.1 uncultured Methanosarcinales archaeon | reverse complement strand
ATGGCCTTTATTTTGGGTTAAGTTTTTATAAATCATTTATTTATTTTTTTAAATGGCTAAAGAAATTAATGTAAAGCACTGGGCAGACCAAATAGCAGATGAAGTAATTGAAAGAGTTAATAAAAACAAATTCTTAAAAAAAATTGTTAATAAAACAGGATATTTTGTTTATGATGAGAAAACACCTTCTGGTGTAATACACATTGGTTCTGGTCGTGGCTGGGTTATACATGATGCCATTGCAAAAGCATTGAGAGATAAAGGTAAAAATGCCAGGTTTGTTTTAAGCAGCGATGACATGGATCCTTTAGATAAACCAAGTAAAGAATTATCTAAAAAAGAAAATGAGAAATATATAGGTGTTCCATTCAGATATATACCAAGTCCTGTTAAAGGTTACAAAAATTTTGGTGATTATTATTTCAGGCAGTGCACAAATTTGTTCCCGGAATTTGGGATTGAAGCAGAATTAGAAAGAACAGGCGAAGAATATGAGAAAGGTACTTTCAATAAAACAATAAAAATTGCTCTAGACAATACTCATAAAATACAAAAGATATATGCAGATATATATGGGGAAGAAGTTGCTGCTGCTAACAAAATTCCTTTCAATGTGTTATGCCCGAAATGTGGTAAGATTGCCACAACTTTAGCTTTAGAATGGGACAAGAAAAAAGAACAGTTATATTTTGAATGCAGGAATGATGTTGTTACTTGGGCAAATGGTTGCGGTTATAAAGGCTGGATCTCTCCTTACAATGGCAACGGCAAATTCCCGTGGAAAGTCGAATGGGCAGCTAAGTGGCCCAGCAAAGGGGTTATAGTTGAGACAGCTGGAAAGGACCATTTCACAAAAGGCGGCTCAAGAACAATAGCTAACAGAATCTCCGTTGATGTGTTTAATTACCCACCGCCGTACCCTAGCAATGGATATTACACAGGACCAGGTTATGAATTTTTCACTGTAGGCGGCAAGAAAATGTCCACTTCAAAAGGGAGAGGCATAGGATTTGCTGAATCTGTTAATTTTGCTCCGCCTAAAATGTTACGATTTTTATTAGTCAGGGCAAGACCAAATGCTGTAATTGATTTTCAGCCATACGGCAGCAATGATTTGATTTTGTTATATGAGAGATATGATAGGGCAGAAAGGGTATATTTTGGCAAGGAAGATTTAGGAGAGAAAGAAAACATAAAACAAAAAAGGATTTATGAGTTAAGCTATGTTGGAAAAATTCCAAAAAGAATGCCACCTCAGATTCCTTTTATACATGCAGCCACCCTTGTCCAGGTGTTCAGTAGTGAAGAGCATATTATCAAAAATCTGAAAGAGACAGGTCACATTCCGAAAAATGCAACTAAATCTGAACTTGATTATGTGAAAGAACGGTTGAGATTTGCAAAGAAATGGGTTGAAGAGTTCGCTGACGAGCGTTATAAATTTGAACTGCAGAAAAAATTGCCAGACATAAAATTAAGTTCCAAGCAAAAAAAGGCTTTACATATCCTTGCAAAAAGGTTAAAGGAAAAAAAATGGGATGAGAAGACATTGTTTGAAGAGATATATAATATAAGTAGAGATGAAGTGAATATTGAGCCGAAAGAATTGTTTAAAGCTGCGTATCTTGTTCTATTAAATAAAGAAAAAGGACCAAAACTAGCACCGTTCTTGTTAGCTGTTAAAAAACACGCTATCAAATTATTTGAAAGTATTAAAGACTAGTTTTATAAAGGATTTTTTTATCAAGAAGAAAGGTGATATTATGGAATTCAAAGATATTGTAATAAAAAGATATGCTACAAAAAAATTTGATACTAAAAAAATACCTGAAGATAAGGTCAATGAATTATTCGAAATGATAAGACATGCTCCTTCATCAAGCAATACACAGCCTTGGAAGATTATGGTTATTACTGATGATAAAATGAAAGAGAAATTACGACCTGTATCTATGAACCAACAACAAATTACAACATGCAGTCATTTACTTGTATTTTGCGCAAATATTGATTTCAATACTATTTTTAACAAGTTAATTGAGATGCTGCCTCATGCTGAACCTTATTATTCCGGCTTGAAAACGGAATTTTCTAAAATGAGCTATGATGAAAAATTATGTTTTGCTCAAAAACAAATATTTTTAGCTTTGGGTAATGCTTTGAACGGTGCTAAGTCATTAGGATTTGATAGTTGTCCAATGGGCGGTTTTGACAAAGATCAATATAGTAAGATACTTGATTTACCTGATAATATCGTACCCACTGTTTTATGTCCTATTGGTTATGCAGCTGATGAACCCCGGAAAAAAATAAGAATGCCAAAAGAAGAAATTTTCTTTTAATAATCCAATAAACTAGTCTTTTTTTCCTTATCTAGATTAATTTTAGCATCTCTATACCTGCAATATTCACAACTTGGATTAGATTCTGGCATTTTACCAGCTATTAACTTAAGAGCTTTTTTTATCAACTCCTCGGCTTTTTTTACATCTGTCCTTATTTTAACTAAATCTTTATGGAACAAGAAAACATTATCAACAACTTTGTCAGGATGGTAAAATAATAAATAAGAGTAGTCTTCTGTGTCATATCCGTTTTTCCTGAATAGATAATTATATAATGCCTGCTGGTCTATATAGTGTTCGTGAGTATCCTCTTTTAATGGATAGCCCCTTGTTTTATAATCTAATATAATGAGTTTTTTATTTCTTATTAATAGAGCATCTATAGCACCTTTCAAAAGAAAATCGTCTGTCTCATATTTTATTCCTACTCTGTTATTACGCCATTTTTTTAATAAATCCTCATTATCAAACAGTTTAGCACCTTTAAATTCGTCCATATCTTTAATTTCTGGCGGCAACTCGCCTTTTCTCATGTATTTATCAAAATGCTCTTTTAAGATATGGTCCATACCACTTGGCAGAGAAGGATATATGCCTCTTGGCCGTTTAAGATGTTTATTATGTTCCAGCCAGAAACATCGTTTGCATTCTTTTAATAATCCTATTTGAGAAGGCGTAAACTTAGGTTTCATTTTTTTATTAAGAAACACTTACCCTTTATATATGTCACGGGTAAATGTCCAGTGGCTCTGCTTTAATAATTGGTCTGTAGGAAGTACGTTCTCGTTCTCGATTTGCAAAATCAGGAAGTTCTGGCCTTTGATCTTTTATTAGTTGTCCTATTGTTTCAGACATTAGTCTATCACCAACCACTACTACTTCATAATGTCTTTTTTTCTGGCTGTTTTTTGCGCCACTTTCCTGATGATATTCTGTTCTTATATTTGTAATTAAATTATATATGTCATTAGGATTCCTGACAGCAAAAGTGTAAGCAGGAGCATATTCATCAGTGTCAACAGAATTTGCAAATCTTCTTTTAAGACCATATTCTTCAATCAGAGAATGAAGCTTTTGCTGCAGATCCATGCCATTTTGTATATTTGTTAAAGGAATTTGTTTATCCTCAACAAGAAAATCAACAGCCCAATTATGTTTGATCATTAGGGAAAGCGTATCAAGCAAAGGCAGATACACATCTGGAGACCACAAACCATACATTCTTATCCTATATTCCCAATAGTCCACCATTGACTTCATTTTTTTTTTTGAAATAGTAAATTTATATTTAAAAATATGTTAAATAAAAACTTTAAATATAAGTTCTTTTTAGTTAGGAAAAGGTGGTATTAATGAAATTTATATATGGACTGATATTATTGACAGTATTTCTGGTTGCGTGTTCACAAGTGCAAGATTTAGGAAACCCTAAACAAGAAGCTGTTGTTGAAGAACAACAAGCAGAACCCTTATCTAAAGTACAAGAGCAAAGCAGCATTTCTTCAACTGAGTTAAGTATTCATAATTCTGAAAATGATTGCTGGACTGCTTATGAAGGCAAAGTTTACGATATTACTGATTGGCTGCCAAAACATCCAGGAAGTTCACTTGTAATAATTCCCTACTGTGGCACAAGTGATGAATTTGAAAGTTCATTTATAGGCCAGCACGGTAAATCTAAAGTAGAGAAATTAATGCAAGAAGGCACTTTTAAAGGAGATCTTGTTTAATTTTTTATTTTCTGTTATAGAATTCTAGTGTTTGCATATCATCAAACAATTTATCTCTTAATGATTCAGTCCCTGAAGGTAGCTGTAAATATGCTAGATCATCCATCTTATAAATCCCCTCTGGACCAGGCGGATCAAACATAAAACCTTGTCTATATCCTCCATAATCATCACTCCACCTTTGCAATGCTCTCCAGACCTCATCAAAAGGAGTATCTAATTGTATTTCACCCAAAATCTTCTCAGATGAACTTAACTTTAGTTCTAAAAGTGAATGTTCAGATACATAAATACCTGGAATATCTGGATATTGAGAGAGGGGATCTTTCCTACCTTGCTGGACAGCTTTAGCAACATATGTCATTCTACATTTAATAAAGATATCAAAGTATACAAACTTTTCTATTTTGTAACTAATATTTAGTTATAAACATAAAGAATTAATTTAAGAAAGGTTCTGTTCAACAGTAATGGTTTTCTGTTCTATTTTGTAAGGTCTTTCGCTTAATCTAATATATATCGGTTCTATGTATAGGCCAAGATGTTTTTTTCTTAACATGCCTTTGATTTCATATACTTCATTTTTATTGCTGTTCTCAAAAATCTTGATTTGCTCATCATTCTGAAAAGAAATGGAAATTTTATTATCATGATCATCTATAATATATGCAATATAACCTGTACCTATTTTTAATCTTGTTAAGAAACCTTTTACTATAATTCTTGTATCATGGTAACTGTCATTATAGAAATACTGTTCAAAATTGATTTCTAAGGGAATAGTCTCATTAATTGTCCTTGTTATATATACAGGATGTGCCCTAGGCTTAATAAGACTTGGCAGATCAATTGAAAATAATAATATTACTAGGCCAATAACTAACATTATTATGGGTAATATAACAAATATTGGCAGGCTTTCACCTTCTCCTTTTATTCCCCTAACTTTAACTTTACAATGCTTATGATTTTCAGGCATAAGATGGGCTTCACAATATGGTCTATGGCAATTCGGGCACTCCAAATCTGTTACTTCACCACATTCTTTACAGTTAGGCATACAGCTTATTAGAAATAAATGGTATAAAAACTTTACTTAAAAAAAGAGAATAAGAAAAAAATTAGATGTTATATAGATATTTAGAAGATCTAGCACTGGTTAAAGCACTAAGAGGATAATAGCCTGCCATCAACTCTGAACTTTTTCTAGGTTCTTGGCTGGAGGGTCCGTATGTAAGATTTCCTTCAGTTTGCATTGTGCTTTGCACATCTTGTGATCTTCTATCCTTTTCACTTTGTTCTAATTGTTGGTCTATAGTCATTTTTTTACCTCCTCACTGTTTTTTTGAGCAAAAGACACATGGTCTGACAACTAATTTATAAATCTTACTGAAAGAAGGCAAAGTCAACTATTGTGTGTTAGAGATTTTTTTGCTAAATTTTTTAGAGGTAAGGATCTATTGACTTACCCAAAAAACTCA
>CAZKFC010000039.1:0-6026 GCA_964552005.1 uncultured Methanosarcinales archaeon | reverse complement strand
CAAAATATATATAAATGAATTAAAACTCTCACGCATTATGGCGACTGTGGCGTAATGGTTTGCGTGGAGGCCTGTGGCAGCGAAAAACAATTAATATTGTTTTTCTGGCTCCACAGCGGAGCTGCGGAAAGCCTCAGGTCCGAGTTCGATCCTCGGCAGTCGCCCTCAACCTTTTAAGAAAACATTGAAAATGCGAAGCATTTTCATGTGCCAAAAATCTTGTAGATTTTTTAGCACGTTGACGAAAACAAGCCCTACTCAACAAAGTTGAGTAGTACGCGGGTTGATAAGGGTGGCAGCCCTTATTTTTCTATAATTTTATAAATATATTCTCTCTATACTTTATTTTTAAGGTAGACAGCGATATTTCTAAAAACCTGGAGATTAAAAATGCCTAGAATAAAGACTAAAAAATCAGGAAAAGAAATTATTGGAATTATTGAAAAATATAATTTTCATCTTTACAAACTTGTTTTGATATTTCTCTTAGTAATGTTGTTGTTACGGCACAAAGCCCTACTAATAATTATTATATTTGAAGTTCTTGACTGGACAAAAAATGTTGTTAAACAATCATTTCCTTATTTTCCTTTAGAAATAAGATTTATTTTTGGAGTTACAGCCTCATATTATTACTCGCCTTACATTGGTATCATCATTTTTTTTCTAGGTCTTATTAACAGGACAATGCTTAGTCTAGAAATAATGCATATAGTGAAAGCAATTAGACATATACCTTTGTTTTTTTTAGTACAGTTTTTACAGCCAAGATCAGATTTTTTTACAGTTGCAATGATAGCTTTAACATTGAACTATATAATGAAATATGTTTTTAGGATAGCAAAAGATCCTGAGACAATGTTTGACAGTGCTGTTTACCTATTTACTAATTATTTTATAGGTGCATTGTTATTTTATTTGATTTCTATATTATATTTTTACTTGCCGTTCCTTGCTTAATCTTTTTAAATTAACAGGTTATCCTTTTTTCTTATGGGCTCGTGGTCTAGTGGCTATGACATTGCCTTCACACGGCAAAGGTCGCCAGTTCGACTCTGGCCGGGCCCACATCTTTATATTTACAAAAGCTTTATAAATCACTCAGATTTCCAAGCTGTTAATACCCGAGTTAACGCGATTTGAGGGTTATAATTCTCGGGCTATGAAAATGAGTGAAGAACAAAAAATTAAGCATATCATAAGAGTAGCAAACACCGATTTAATTGGTAGGAAAGCAATAGCCGTTGCCATGAAAAAAATAAAGGGCATAGACGTTATGTTTTCAAACATGGCCTGTAAAATCGCAAATATCGATGTTAACAAGAAGGCGGGTCTGCTTAACACAAATGAAGTTGCTAAGTTAAATGATATAATCTCTAATCCTGGTAAATATAATGTTCCGGCATGGATGATGAACAGAAGAAAGGATTATGAAACAGGTAATGACAAACATATTATAACAGGGGATTTGCAATTTACAAAAGAGCAGGATCTTAGAAGACTTAAAAAAATCAAGTCTTATAGGGGCATACGCCATTCCTTGGGGTTGCCGTTAAGAGGTCAACGAACAAAGTCTAATTTTAGAAGAAATAAAGGTAAAGCTGTAGGTGTTAAAAGGAGAAAAGGAGCTAAATCTGGACGTGTCTAAATATGGGAGATCCTAAAAAATTACGGAAAAAGTATTCAAAGCCTAGCCATCCGTGGCAGAAGCAGAGAATTGAAGATGAAAAAGAATTAATGAGAGATTATGGTTTCAAAAATAAAACTGAGTTATGGAAGCTAAATTCTAAATTACGTAATTACAAGACACAAGTTAAACAATTAGTACCAAAAAATGATGATTTAGCAGAGAAGCAGAAAGCACAACTAATATTGAAATTACAAAAACTGAAATTATTACAGGAAAATGCTGTTCTTGAAGATATCTTAGCTTTAACATTAGAAGATGTGTGCGAGCGCAGGTTACAAACTATTGTTTTTAAAAAGGGTCTTGCCAGGTCTATTAATCAAGCCAGGCAATTTATCGTGCATGGTCATATCTTAATAGGCGAAAATAAAATAACTTCACCAAATTACATTGTTGATGCAAATGAGGAATTAATGGTGAGATTCTCTGAAAGTTCTACATTGCATTCTGAAGATCATCCTGAACGTATTCCAATAGATGCTGTTGTTAAAGAAGAACGGGCAAAGATTAGTAAAAAAGCTGAAGAAAAACCTGTTGAAAAAGAAGAAGTGGAAGAGGAAGAAGACGTTAACTTGGATATAGTTGAAGAGCCTAAAATTGAAATTAAGGAAGATGAACCAATAATAGAAGAAATATTAATAAAAGGAAAAGTAAGCGAAGAAGAAAAACCCGAGGAGAAAAAGAATGATGAGAAGTAGACAAGGCAATAAGGGAAGGGAAAGAAGAAGTTTTCATGATAAAGGTGATATAAGATGGGGTATTTGCCATATATATTCTTCTTATAACAATACAATAATCCATATTACGGATATTACAGGGACAGAAACTATTGCAATTTCATCAGGTGGTCAAATGGTTAAGGCAGACAGATTAGAGAGTTCGCCGACAGCCGCAATGGCAGCTTCAAAAAAGGCAGGCGAGATAGCCTTAGAAAAAGGGATTAAAGGACTTCATGTTAAGATTAAGGCGCCCGGAGGTCATAACGGTCCTAATAATCCAGGACCTGGGGCACAAGCCGCTGTCAGGGCATTATCAAGAATGGGTTTGCGTATTGGTATTATAGAAGATGTCACACCAATACCTCATGATGGTTGTAGAAAAAAAGGTGGAAAAAGGGGGAGACGAGTATAATGGTAAAATTCGAACTTGTGAAAAAATCAAAGGATAAAAATAAAATGACTTTCCTAATAAAAGACAGTTCACCTGGATATAGTAATGCGTTAAGAAGAATAATGTTGACAGAAGTTCCAGTGTTAGCTATTGAAACAGTTGAGATTAAAAAAAACAATTCTGCTTTATACGACGAGATGCTGGCGCACAGATTAGGTTTAATACCTCTGACAACAGACCTTAAATCATATGAGTTGCCAAAGTCTCAAAAAGACATTGAGGAAAGAAAAGCTAAATGTACTGTGCAATTAACATTGAAAGGCAAAGGCCCAAAGACAATATATGCTTCTGATTTAAAATCAGCAGATCCAAAGGTGAAACCAGTTTATCCAGGGATGCCAATTGTTAAATTATTAAAAGATCAGGATATTGAGCTAACCGCGTTAGCTGTCCTTGGAAAAGGTATTGAACATAGTAAATGGTCGCCGTGCCATGTTTGGTATACATATAACCATTCTTTAAAGATAAATAATAAACATCCTGACCTTAAGAAATATAAAGAAAGCTATCCAGACGCAATTTTTACAAAAAAAGGCGAGATAAAAGAGTCTTTTATTTTGGAAAATAATTTGGTGGATGCAGTCGCTCATATAAATGATGATATTATAAAAGTAGAGTATAAAAAAAATGAGCATATGTTTCATGTTGAGTCATGGGGACAGTTAACAGCCAAGGAGATTGTTGTTGAAGCCATTAAAATATTGGATAATAAATTAAGTGAGTTAAACAAATTAGTCAAATGAAGAACCAGCCATTGCAATTATTAATTATGGAATTAAAGAAAACGTCCATTGAAAAAGACGTTAAGCTATGGAAAAGGATAGCTAAAGAATTAGAAGGACCTACAAGTAAAAGGCGCGTTGTTAATTTATCTAGAATTAATAAATATTCAAAAAATAACGATACCGTCATAGTTCCAGGGAAGGTATTGTCAATGGGCGATCTAAATAAAAAAGTTACAATTGCTGCATATAACTTTTCAAAATCAGCCTTACAGAAAATAAATTCATCTGGTTCAAAAGCCATTTCAATAAATGAGCTGGTAAAACAAAACCCTAAAGGAAGTAAAGTGAGGATAATTGGATAATGAAAATCAAGATTTTCAGTATTTCAAATTTCGGTGAAAGTTAAAATGATAGTAATAGATGCAACAGGATTAATAGTGGGAAGGGTAGCGACTTATGCGGCTAAACAAGCTTTATTGGGCAATCAAGTCAGAATAATAAATAGCGAAAAGGCCATTATCTCTGGTAAAAGAGAAAATACGTTTGATGATTATTTGAATAGGAGAGAAAAAGGAACACATGCAAAAGGACCTTTCGTGCACAGAGGTCCTGAAAAAATATTGAGAAGAGCTATAAGGGGCATGTTGCCTTATAAAAAGCCACGCGGCAAAGAAGCTTTCAGACGTGTATTGTGTTATGTTGGTGTGCCAGATGAGTTCAAAGATAAAAAAAGCATTACATTAAAATCTGCAAATATGTCAAAATTACCAAAATTAAAATATGTTGATTTAAAAACAGTTTCAAAAAGGTTAGGTGCGAAAGTTGAGTAAAAATAAAAAAGTTATTATTATGGCAGGTAAGAGAAAAACAGCTATTGCCAAAGCCACATTAACACAGGGCTCTGGAAAAATAAAGATTAATGGTGTGCCAATTAATTTGTATCAACCAAGTTTATACAGGTTAAGAATACAAGAACCTTTAATTTTAGCAGGAGACATAGTTAATAAAGTTGACATCTCTATTAATGTCAAAGGCGGGGGTCCGATGAGCCAGGCAGACGCTGTTCGGCTGGCAATTGGCCGTGCTTTGTCAGCACACAGCCCAAAATTGAAAGCTGTTTTCTTGAATTACGACAGACAGTTATTAGTGGCAGATGTTCGCAGAAAAGAAACCAGCAAGCCAAACAGACACGGATCAGCTAGAAGTAAGAAGCAGAAGAGCTACCGATGAACTAGTTTATTATCTTCTTTTAACATTAATATTAAAGCAATAAATATTACTAAACCAGAAGCTATACCTAAACTGCCAGGAAAGAAATAATTTATCATTGCATTCCCTATTAAAGGACCAAATATTTGCGCTATACTTCTTAATGAAGATCTTACTCCGCTAATAGCGCCCTGTTCTTTCGCGCTAACTTGTCTGGATATTTCTCCAGATAATAAAGGCATTGCCAAACCTGAACCAAACGCAAACAAAGTCATTGCTATGATAAATAACCAAAACTGATTTAGGAAAGTTATTAAAACCATGCCTGTAAAAACTGAGCTAATCCCTATATATCTTAATTTTTTCTCACCAAAAAAATCTATCATTTTTCCAAGTAAAAAACCTCTCATAATAATACTTATAACACCTATATAAGTCAATAAAAAACCAACATTATCTGATTCAAAACCTAACTGACGCTGAGCAAAATATGCAAAACTGGTTACATATATGGAGTGTGTTAAAGCATATGAAAAAAACTGATATAATTTCGAACTTATTTTTTTATTACTAAAATATTTCTTGAAATCATTGAAATGAAAAGCTTTTCTAAAATCAAATTTAATATCTTTTTTTCTCTTTACAGTTTCAGGCAGGAAAAAGAAAGTTGTTATTATTGTTAATAACGAAATTCCTGCTGCAATAAAAGAAGGTATGCTGTAATTTATTTTTGCTAATGTACCTCCAATAGCTGGCCCAATTAAAAAACCAATGCCAAAAGCAACACCTACTAATCCGAAGGCTTTACTTCTATCTTTCTTTGAACTTATATCAGAAATATAGGCTTGCGCAATTGTAAAATTACTTCCTAGTAAGCCATCAACAATTCTTGATAAAAAAACTAAAAATATGGTGTTTGCAAACCCTAAAATTATGAAACTAATGAAAGTAGATAACTGGCTGAATATTAACATAGGTTTCCTGCCATAATGATCACTTAACCTGCCCATTATAGGTGCTGATATAAATTGGAATAATGAGAAAGACATTAAAATTAATCCATATATTAATGGGGTGGCTCCCAGCTGTTCAACATAGAAAGGTAAGAAGGGCAATATTAATGAAAATCCTAATACTTCTGTAATCATAATTACAAAAATAATAAGGTATTCTTTAGTGAATTTCATTACAGATAGAATTTTTGAATGGTTTAAATTCTTTGTCTTTTAACAGGC
>CAZKFC010000038.1:0-6047 GCA_964552005.1 uncultured Methanosarcinales archaeon | reverse complement strand
ATCGACGGCGGGGCTTGCTACATCGATGTCGGCTCTTCCTATCCTGGCGGTGCAGAAGCCGCCAAGGGTGGGGGTGTTCACCCATTAAAAGGGATCGTGAGCTGGGTTCAGAACGTTGTGAGACAGTTTGTTTAATATCTACTGGAATTGTTTGATGTCTGAGAGGAAGGACCTTTTAGTACGAGAGGAACAAAGGTTCGGCGCCTCTGGTCCACCGGTTGTCTGATAAGGCAGGCCGGGCAGCTACGCGCCAAGGGATAAGAGCTGAAAGCATCTAAGCTTGAAGCCCGCCTCGAAAAGAGACATCATAGGGCTCCCGTAAAAGACGGGTTTGATAGAACCGGTGTGTAAGTACTAAGGTAACGAGGTATTCAGCATGCGGTCACTAAACGCCCATTCTTATCCTCTATATGAACGGCTTTTTTTTCTTTTTTTATATTCAAGTGTTTTGATACTACTTTTTAGTTTATATTTATATAGTAATACTTATTTTCATCATCTATGAATAAAAGAAATTTGCTAAATGGTCCGACCGTAAAAGAAATTCGAGAAGAAATTAAAACAGTGTTGCATCCTGATGAATATATGTTAGTATATTTTTTACCTGAGCGATTTATTAAGGCAGCAATTGCCTGTAGAGGAGTACCAAAAGCGCTTATGAGCTACGAAGATGCAAGAAGCGTAATACTCCATGAATATGACTATAACACGGTACATAATATGCTCATAATAGCTGATTTCTTTAGAGAAACTGGAAGTTATTTACCTCGTAGATACCTATGGCCAACCCAACAAGATCTTGATAGATTATTGGAGCTTGATAAATTAGTTAGGTATCAAGCGGGTCAACTCGAAAAAAAAATCGAAGATTCTAATTACATTGAGATTTTATTAGACTATGATGCTGATTCTTGGCAAGAGCTCTATTGGAAAATATTTGAAGAAAGAGGCCTAATTCAAGATGCAGTTAGTTTGGTAAGTGTCCAATCGCAAAAGGAAGATACTGCATTTAACATAATGATGGAATGCGTTCCTACAGAACTGAAAAGACAGTTGATTTATTTGTATGCTGGAGCTGATATGAGTGTAAAATCAATGAATTTCCAAAAGTATATTTTTGTTGATTGGGCATATGACAAGAATACTAAAGAATGTGAAAACGTAAAATTTGTTCATTGCAATATTGGAAAAGACCCTTTTCCAACTGATAAGGGAATCATATATATTCAACCCGGAACTGTACCTCACTTCGGTATAATTAGGATGATACCTCTAGAAAACGCCGATGGGATTATATATACAGGAGAACCATTGATAAATACAATGAAAAATCACCCTGAATCTGTATCAAAAAGTTTTAATGCTCTAAGGTCAGCTGGATTTACAGAAGTAATACTACCACTAGAATTCTATAGAGCCGTGCTGAGTGATAGGTATGTATCTTTAATCAGAAGCTTACAATCAGCAATACCGAGTTCTTACCATATACCTAAAACAATAGCTCCTAAAAATTTTATGAATGTTCATATATTTTTAAAGGCAACTTAAATATATAATCTACTAGTAAACTGTAACTTATATTTTTTCAAACCGAAAATCTTACGAAAAAATAGAATAAAGCAATATAAATTCTTAGAGAGTATTTTTTATTATGTCAAAACCAATCTTTGTTGATCTTGAATATTTAGCTTCTGTTGAACATTTTGTTAGATTTGACGTAACTAATGAATATAATCACCAAATATTAAGTTTGGAAGACTGTTGTAGAGAAGTACAACAAGCATGGAGTGAACCCCATAATAAAGACAAAGAATGGGTTGTACTATTAAAAGAATTAAGCTCAAAAAAACAAGTAACTGATCCTAATGGAAAAATTGATTATGAAAAATTAGATGATGAACATCATTTAGTGAAATTGGATATTCCCCCCTACATAATTCAGAAATCCGGTAATTTTTATGCCTTTGATGAAACAACCTTAGTTTTAGGCATACAATCTAAAAAATCCAGTAATAACAATCACAATCTTTCAAGAAAACATATGTATCACAACTATCTTCAGTTATTAGTAATGATCACTAATTCACTGAAAGTCAAAGAGGGATATATCCACCCACAAGTATGGATGGATGGAAGTATTGACTTTGGAACCCTGGATATATTTAATCATATGAACATTAAATTATATTATTGGTATAACCTATCAGAAGATAAAAGTGGTGTAGCAAGAAGAATAGCACATTTGATGAAAGAAGGACAAAAAATATTGGTAAAGGGAGGTTATGGAAGAAAGGATTATACATATTCCCCTGTTCGTACGCTTGAAAGTTGTGATTGTAAAATTGCTGAAAATTCAGTTCAAGCATTGGAATATGCCCAAACCCATGGGATTAATCCTTGTAGAATTTTTGTTAATGATTATCAATAGAAATCATTCTGTACAGTTTAACTAGGCCAGAAAAAAACATCGTAAGGCTCTCCCGTAAAAGACGGGTTTGATAGAACCGGTATGTAAGTACTAAGGTAACGAGGTATTCAGCATGCGGTCACTAAACGCCCATTCTTATCCTCTATATAAACGGCTTTTTTTTCTTTTTTTTAATTTTATAAATAATAGCGACAGCTATGATTAAATTTAGTGCAACAATGCCGAAAGAAAATTTTAGAGTCTGCCCTTGCCTCCATTATAATTTATTAATCAGTTGCATTATTTCGTTATAATGTTTCTTTATAATTTCTGGCTTTCTAAAATTAGAAGCATACTCTACAAGTTTATCTATTACTTTGATTAAATCTTTTTTTGAAGGATTATTAAAATCCGCGCCAATTTCTTCAAATTTTGATTTTACAAGACCTTCCACATCAATCCGTTTCATTTGTTCAAATTCTTCTTTGGATTTAAATTTGTGGTATTCCTTCATCATTTCAAGTACTTCTGAATGCGCTTTAATAAAACATTCAATAATGGTGTCTCTTACCATCACTGGATTAATTTTCTCAGAAATGTCTACACCATAGATTTTTTTACTCATACTTATTATATAGATAAAATGTGGTTAATTAATTTTTCGGTCTAGAGGGCAAGGGCGGAATTGTGCATAACATCGGAATTCATGTTAATTGCCCAGATAGGGATTGAATTTTAGTGCAACGTGCCGAAGGCAAACTGAAGAGTTCAAAACCAGCCGAAACATATAAATAATTGATTAAATTATAATCTTAATATGACAACTGAAGTACAAAGAATAATTGAAAAATTAAATAGCATAAGCTCTGATTTAGATTATATTAAAAAACATGTGGTAGATGTAGATTTAGTACTAACTGAAGAAGATTTAGATTCTCTAGACCAAGCAGAGAAAGACTTTAAACAAGGTAAAACAAAGAGGATTTAAAGTGTTCTTTGTAGAACTATCTGAAAAAGCAGATAAATTTCTCAATAAATTGGACTTAAACATTAGAAACCTGTTAATCAAAGGATTAAAAAAACTCGGTGATAATCCACATCCAAAAGATGCAAAATTTATCTGTAGACATAATGATGACAAAGTATTTAGACATAGAATTGGAGATTATCGTGCTTTATATAAAGTTAAAGAGAACGAAAAAATTGTGCTGATTTCTAAAATTGACAAAAGACCAAGAATTTATCATCGCTAGGCTGACTCAAAAATTGAAATTAACATAAGCGTTAACCGAAGTTTCACGCAGTGAAATTTGGGTGAAGCGAAGTGCAACGAGCGAACCGCTTAATCGCTGTTATACGACCCGACGACTGAAAGGAGGAGAGCGCAGAGGGACAAGCGATCAAAGGGAGCAAAGTATGACGCAAGAACCAGCGTAGCGTCCCACAATAGATTAAAAACATCAGACGTAAGCCATCAAAGGGCATTCTTTTTCAAGCACGATGTGCCTTCTATTAAAACATAAAGGGGCAACATCGACAAGGGAGAGGTGTGGAGAACCACAGGTTCTCTACTTCAATAAAAATAATTCAATCTTTAAAGATTATTTTCTCTATCTCTGCAAGTTTCTTAATATTCAATTGAAAGGCATCACCATATTGTGTTTTTCCATAGAGTAAAACAAGCTCTTCTTTCATCAAATCTGAAAGAACAACTTTGACAAATCCTTTTAAGTGTCCTGGAATGCTTGACTGTAATCTTTCAAACAACATATGTCCTTTACTAAATGCTTGAGCAGAATAAAGTTTTTTCAATATGTTTTTCTTGATTCTCCAATAATCTGTTTTTGAAAGTTTCTTACCCATCAATCTATTTTCATAATGATTAAGTATTTATTCTTTGTTTTTTTAATTATAATTAATGGCTTATATTGGCTAAAAATAGAAATATTTATAAATCTGATAATTTATCTATAAATTATGAAACAAAAAACAGCATTTTTAGACATATTTGGGGATTCACCTGTATTAAAGGTATTTGATTTTCTCGTAGTAAATGAAGACTTTGATTACAGCATGACTGATATTGCCTCTCTTTCAGGAGTTGGATATTCTACTCTTAAATTATTCTTTGGAAAGCTTGAAAGAGAAAAAATTGTTACCAAGGTTAGAACTGTTGGAAAAGCTAAGATGTATAAATTAAACATGGCTAATCCTGTTGTTAAAAAATTCAGAGACTTATATTGGGAAACAGCAAGACAAAAAATACATGAAAAAGCAAAAAAAGTGGTTGTTGCATAATATTGGATGATGTAAATGGAAAAACTAAGTATTGAAGACTTACAACGAATCACAAAAAAGTGGATTGCTGAAAAAGGATTCAAGTGGTCTGCTTACGCAGAATATTGTCATTTAGTTGAAGAAGTAGGTGAATTAGGAGAATCTTTAATAATAAAACAAGGAGAAAGAGAAGCTGGATCAGGAGAACTTGGATATGCTGATCATTCAGATATGGAAGAAGAAATAGGTGATGTTTTATTTTATACTGTAGTAATGGCTAATAGATTTAATATTGATCTTAATGACTGTTTTAAGAAGACTATTCAAAGATAATGATAAAAAAGTTGAGCGCAGACAAAAAAATCAAAAACAATCTTAGTTGCCCCCTTCTCAAAAGTTAAAAGAATGCCCTAATTAATCTATTTCACAATCAAGTTTTAATCCAAGCTGGTTCTGAGGAATATTTCGTATAACATCCGCGTTAAACGAAGTTCCGACTGTAAGGAAGAATTTGGGAGTATGAGGAGTGAGCCTGGCGAAGAGTAGAAAAAGGTCAAACATTACTGCAAATCTTTATGATACAAATCAAGTATCAATACTTTATCTTCTTTTTTTAAATACAAATAAGAAAGTCTATAGGGTGATATATAAAGTTCTCGAGTTCCCTTTCGAGTATATCTCATAGGTTTACCAATTTCTGGGTTTTCTTTTATCTTGGAAACTTGTTTAATTATCTTTGATTTTGTTGATTTATCTTTGATTTTGGAGAAATTTTTCTTGAAAACTGTGTCAAAAGCTACTTTTACCATGTTTTCATCTCATCTAAAAAATCATCAAACTCCATCTCAACAAATTTACCTTTATTATACCGATTAAATGCTTCTTCAGTTCTTCTAGCAAATTCAAGATCAGATTCTAAATCCTTATCTAAAGAACTTGCTTTCTTAATTATTAACCTTTCATTATTTTTAATTACAACAAGTTTCTCACCAACATCAAAGTCTTTCCTCAAATCATTAGGAATTACAATTTGACCTTTGGTGCTCATTTTTGTTATTCCGACATCTATCATTTATATCACCAAGTAAGAATAATCTTACCAACTATTTAAATTTATCGGTAAATATGCTAGTTTAACCTTTTTCTATTGCGTATAACATTGGGCTTAAGGGAAGTGTAAGGTGTAGCCGAGCATTTGGGGGAAAATTTCTGCAAGAAATTTTACTGCTTAATCGCTGTTATATTCTCTAAGCGAAGCGGAAGACGAGGAATAGCCTACAAGGCGGTTTTTTGTGAAGCAAAAAAATTCCGAAGAGTTCCACCCCCGAGACATTATTTGTTAGAAATAGTTCACAAAAACGAA
>CAZKFC010000037.1:0-7341 GCA_964552005.1 uncultured Methanosarcinales archaeon | reverse complement strand
TCTAAAAAAGAAAAATATATATATTGTAATTCATAAGTTATCTTTATTAGTGGGGTGATTTTATGGATTTCAAAGAATTTAAAAAATATGCAAAGCAGGGAATAGAGATTTTAAAGTTAAATGGAAAAGTTGCAGAAAAGATTAGCAAAGACAAAAAAGCAACTAATTATGCGTTCTTATTTGTAGTATTAGTTGGAGTAGCGCAGGCAATAGGCACCTTTAACGTGCCGGGTATTATTGTAACACCAATATTCACATTAATTGGCTCTTTCATTGGCGTAGGAATTTTACATATTTTAGCAAAGATATTCGGCGGAAGAGCAGATTTTATGGAATTTTATAGAGCTTTTGGCATTGGCTATGTTGGAATGTGGATCTCTGTAATACCTATAATAGGTCCCATGCTTTCTGGCTTATTGGGCTTGTGGTACCTGGCTGTTAATGTGGTTATCCTAAAGAGCGTACATAAACTATCAACTGCCAAAGCTATAATTGTTATTGCCATTCCCTTAATAATAATGTTTGTACTGTTCATTTTTCTCGCTGCGACAATGGTAGCATTATTGGCAGGCGTTATGGGAAACACAGCAATCGGAATGGATAATTTCCCAAAATTTATTTAATTTTTTTTAATATAAGAAGGTGATAAAAAATGGCTAAAAAGAAAAGTGATGATTCCAAGATTTGTGCTGTTCTTGCATACATTTTATTTGGAGTTATCTGGTATTTTGTTGATGAAAATATGAAGAAAAGTAAGTTTGTTAAATTTCATGTTCAACAAGCATTAGTGCTGCTATTATTATCGGTTGCTGTCAATTTTATTGGAGCAATCATCCCAATACTGGGCTGGATAATAATTCTACCAATAGGTAATCTAATTGTGTTTGTTTTATGGGTTATGGGAATTTATTATGCCTTAACTGACAAAGAAAAAGAATTGCCGATAATTGGTAAGTATGGCAAGAAATTAAAGATTTAATTCATAAAAAATCTAAGAGATTTTTGGTGCCCAGAAAATCCTTGATTTTCTTGGATTTTTTATTTTCTTATTTTAAAGCTTCATTCATTGATACTGGATAAATAACAGAATTTAATTCTGCTCTTGTAAGTCCTAAATGACCAATTCCATTTAAAGATTCGCTGTCCTCAGCAAAAGGCCAACACTTTAATCTTATGTCATACGCAGTCTCTGTAGTTGGAACTGGTGTTGTATGTAAACCAATACCCTCATAATAAAATGTATCTCGTTCAAATTCATCAATATCAAGAACTTTACAAACTGATTCTGGTGTCAAATGTACCCACATATCACAATATCCGCCGCCGCATTGAGCATCTGGATCCTGGACATTAAAAGACAAATAAGGTGTATCAACTTTAACAATATCGCCTTTTTTAATGGGCAAATCATAATTTCCAGAACAACCTGTTGCAGCTAGCGCAAATGCACTAATTCCTAACAAAGTTTTTACAGGAACTTTTTTTATTATATCGTCGATAACCATTTTAATATTTTAATATTTTTGCCCTTTATAAATCTTTCTATTTTTATTACTTATTAGTGGTAATATTAGAATGCCTCTCCCCGCTACATCCCAATCCAATATGATAACCAAGGATATTTCCATGTTCATCAAGAGCAACAGACATGTAGAGAGTATCCTGCTCTCGTCTTATCTCTCTATATATTTCATCATCACGCCCAACAGGAAATAATAAAGGCAAGATTCCAGAAATGTCTGGTTCTGTACCATAAATCCCAGCATATGATGCAAATCCATCTATACAGGTTGCAGGAGTTACTAATCCAACTTTTTCTTTTGGTTTAAGACGTAAACGGCTATAGACATCTGGATGTGTAACACCAATAACACCAGCAATCCCAGCAGCACCCATTGTAATTATTAGTAAATAGTCTTTGGCTGTCTTTTTGTTCTCAAGCGGGATAGATTTTTCCATAATTATCAAAAACTTATTTTCACTATATAAATGTTTCTATTTTTACTACTTATAAGTTAATAAAACTCGACTTCACCATTTAAATAAATGCCTTTATGCAGTTCAATAGGACGCCAGTCATCCAGAACTAGATTAGCATCTAACCATTCTGCTAATTCCTCAGGATTACCTATAGTAGCAGATAATGCAATGAATTGGGCCTTCTTCAATATTTGTTTAAGAATTGTAATAACAACTTCTAATGTAGGTCCTCTGCTAGGATCATTCATTAAATGGATTTCATCTATTATAATTGTGGAAACATGCCTCAACCAAGGGGCTTTATGCCTTATCAAAGAATCTAATTTCTCAGAAACTGTAATAATAATATCATACCTTTCTAGATATTTATCAGAAGAATCTGTGTCTCCTATAGATAAAGCAACTCTAACATCTTTGTATTTTTCTTTAAACTCGTGATATTTTTCTGAGGCCAATGCTTTTAATGGCACTATATAGATGGCTTTCCCAATATTGTTATAGATAGACTCTAACATCGCGATCTCTGCAATCAAAGTTTTGCCAGAAGCGGTTGGAGTAACAATAAGTAGATTCTTTCTATCAAGCAATCCGGCATCTATAGCTTTAATCTGGGCAGGTCTTAACTTAGAGAAATCTTTACTTATCTTATTATATAAATCCTTATGCAATTTATCTTTCAAGGATTTCATTTATTAATATGAATAAAATATTAGTTTAAAAAATTTAGTTACGCAAAATTTAAAAACTATCTTTATCATGAATAATTAAAAGAGGTAATATTATCATGAATTATTTACTAATTATCGCTGTTATAATAGTTGTTTTATTAACCATCTTATTGTTCAAGCTAATTAAAAACATAGTTAAAGCACTTATCTATACTTTACTGATCTTCATTATAATATCTGGGGTTTTTAGTTATTTCTTAATAAAAGACATGCGCGACTTTTCAAAAGGCATGTCAGAAAACACTGCTATTTTTTTGCTAAAAGAAAATGATGTCATTGTTACAGGATTTACTATAAGCAAATTAAATGTGTCAACTGCCAAAGCCTTAAATAATATAGACAAGTACAATTCATATTATAAAGATATGGAATATAATAAAATTTTAGGCAACCACTATAAATTATTTATTGTTGACATTAAGGCATATCCTGAATCACAAGAGTTTGACCTTAATTATGTTAAAAAGGTATTCAAAGGTGAGCAGAATATTGTAAATTTAATAGAGGAAGCTGAAAATATTCCAAACAATCCTGCTAAATCATTCATGTTATTGGTAATAAATAACATGAGAAAAGATCCCCTTTATTTAATAAAAGAATCTAAAAAATCTAATCTGCTCATATATCCTGAATCATTCATGTTTAAGGTCTTGCAATATACCATAAAAGAAAAATGAAACTTCGCCATATAATAATACTGTCTTTATTTATTCTAACACTTAATTTAGTAAATGCAGAAAATCTCGCGTATGAAGGCTGGACTTATAATAACAGATATGTTTTGTTTGAAGACATCAATTATAAAATACAGATATCTAAAAACGGAAACCAGTTATTGTTAGTTGGGGACGAGGGAAATGAAATCCTTAATCTAAATACATGTTTAGAGAAAGAGTATTGGAAGTTTTGTTATAATTTATCTACTTATGACACTGATAGAGAGGATTATAAAGCATATTTCTATATTTATTATATCCAGCCAGATCTTACAATAACCAGGACAGTAGATGATAACATACTTGATTTGGGTGACACTGCGGTTTTTGTTACAACTATAACTAATAAAGGGGACACAATTGCAAAAGACGTTGTCTTTATTGATGATTTCCCTAAAAATGCCGAGATACTTTCTGTTAATAATGATGCTGAGATAAAAAATAATTCTGTTTATTGGAAAGGCGAGCTGAAAAAAGGTGAAAGTATAGAGTTTGAATACAAAATAAAAAGCATAGGTAATATTGACCAGTACATAAAAGCGTCTGTCGAATATTATGATGGTTTTAAAAAGGTTGAGAAGTTTTCGAACTCAATAAGGTTATATTCTTTTTCAATATTAGAACTAAGCTTGTCTGCGGACAAAGAAGATTATCAAATAGGAGAAGAGATAGACTTTAATTTACTTTTAGACAATAATGGTGACGAAGACACAGACATTACTGACTTAATTATCAATATTCCTGAAAGTATAAAGGTAAAGGAAAGATCTGATGAGTTAGAAAAATCCGGCAACCAGTATAAATGGAGCGGTAATTTAAATCCTGGAGAACAAAAAAAGTTTAAGTTTAAATTATCTGGCACAAAAACCGGTGTATTTTTTGTAACAGCAAACGGCCAATATAAGTATAAAGGCAATAGATATAATATTGATGATAAGAAAGAAGGCTTTGTTACCTATAATGAAGGCGTTGAAATTATAACTTCATTAAAAGATGTTGAATATGTCAGTTCTAACCAATTAATCATTATCTTTGTCAAAGTAAAGAACAAAAATTCCTTTTCAAAAGTTAAGGATGTCAAGCTAGTTACCACCACTGATATAGTGAATATTGATGAAAGAAGGTATGGCAGCATTGACAGCAACCAAACAGTTTTATTGTTGAATAATCAGCTGAGAGCTCCTCAAGTAAGTGAAGATGAATCTTATCCTATTGCTTTTAATGTTACTTATAAAACTGAAGATGGCGTGGAATTTAATTCATATCTGAAGAAGAAGATAGTGGTTAAACCTTCACAAATGATTAAAGTAATACCAACGCTTAGCGCGACAAATGTTTTGGAAGACAGACCCATTAGTATAAATGTTGCCCTTAAAAACCCTGGCTTAACTGATCTAGAAGACATATTTTTATCAGCAACATTGCCTAAAAATTTTTCCGTAGAAGGCATTACTTCAGGATATGCAGATCTTAAACAAGATGAAAAAAAGACTGTTATTTCTTTTAATTTAATCCCTGGATTAATAGAGGAAGATACAACGTTCAAACTAAATTTTACTGCTAGTTATATTGACCAGAACAGTGATTTTGAAGTTACTGAAACCCGTGAATTAAATGTGCACCGGAACATTCCAAAAGTAAGTGTGCAAAAAATCATATCAGAGTCATCTGCCCATCAAGGCGAGCTTGTACAGGTATCATATAAAATAGAAAATAAAGATAATACTCCTGTATATGATTTAGTAATGCATGCCACAGAAGCACAGGATCTTGACACAATAGATATATTCAGTTATAATATACCTAAATTAGATCCTGGTGAACAAATTACATTTGCGGCTGAAAAGATACGCCCAAAGAAAATTGGAAAGATAGATGTGGGCAGGTCTATGCTAACTTTAAAAGACAAATATTCAAGAACATTTAATATTTATTCAGGCGGCTTGACAATGAACATTAAAAAAGCAGAAATAAACGGACCATCTGTTTATATTGAAAAACATGTTGACAACAACATAATAGAACCCGGTGAATCTACTTTATTAACAATCAATCTGACAAATTATGGAGTTAAGAAAGCTGAAGGCAACTTGAGCGATTTTGAAGAGCCTGTCCAAGTCCCGATTTATGGCAACAAGATATTCCAAAAAAACATTAGTTTTAATGATGAAGGCATTCATACAATACCTGTGTCTGTTTATTATTATAATTATTTAGACAAGCCTGTCAGAGCGTATTCAAATGAAGTTGTGATTACTGTAATCAACAAGACTAAAGAACAAGATACTGTTATTATCGAGGACACACCAAAGGTAGAGGAACAGCCTGAAGCTAAAGTAAGTTTTATACAGAAACTCCTTAATTGGTTCAAAAAATTGTTCAAGGTTTAAATGGTAAACAAAAAATGTAACATGTGCGGCTCTGTAATGATAGAAAAATCTTCGCATAAGGTTGGAGACACCACTTACCATATATTATTTTGCGAGAAATGCCATCATCAGGTAGCCAGAAGTGAATGATAAAGTTTTTATAGTATTAATATTATTTTTTTTAAAAAAAGAGGTGAGTGTCTTATCATTGATGCATTATTAATACAGTTAGGATTAGCAGCTATCAGCCTTATTTTAATAATGATATCTGCCGGTTATATTATAACAGCTGTGTCTGATTATGCAAAAAAAACAGGTGTGTCTGATTATTTAATTGGTTTTTTGGTTGTGTCAATAGGTACTTCTCTGCCAGAATTAACAACCGCAGTTGTTGCATCTTTCACAAAAACCAGCCAAATTGTTTTGGGGGATATTATTGGTGCAAATATTATTGATGTTACTGTTGTTCTTGGAATAACCGCTATAATTGGAAAAAAGATATTTATCCATGGTAAAGTCTTGACAAAAACAATATTTACTGTTATGTTAATGGCGTTTCTACCTTTAATTGTTGGGTTTGATGGTAAAATTTCACAATTAGAAGGTTTTCTTTTAGTTATTGCTTTCTTCTTATATATTTATTCTCTCCTTAAAAAAGAAGGACAATTTGGTAAGATAAAAAAAGAGCTTGAGTGGAAAGACATTTGGCAGGATATGGTCGTTATCTCATTAAGTATAATAGCGTTGTTGTTAAGCACGCATTGGTTGTTGCTATCAGCAAACCAGATTGCTATAATGTTAGAAGTGCCGCAGTTTGTAATGGGTTTAATATTAGTTGCAGCTGGTACAACCGTTCCAGAGTTAACAGTGGAAGTGCGTTCAATATTAAAAGGTGCGACAGGGTTGGCATTTGGTGATATTTTAGGTAGTGTTGTGGCAAACTCAACTTTGGTGTTAGGTGTGGGTGCCATCATCAACCCTATTATATTTGAAAAAACACGGTTCATAAATTCTGCATTTTTCATGATAACCTCTGTTTATATTGCCTTATTGTTCATTAAAAAGAAACAGATAACCTGGCAGGAAGGGGTGGGTGTATTATTATTATATGTAACCTTTTTAATTACAGAAGGTTTGTCAGGGTTTATATGAGAAAAGCTTATAAATTACGAACTGATTTTTAATACTATGATTGATAAAAAATCAGAAGTAAAAAAAACTATTCTCAAATTACAAAGAGAATTCGGGAATGTGTTTGAAATATCAGATATCCTCGGGGCGAATCCGGAAGTAAATGATGAAGACGTTATGAAAGCCCTGAATGAGCTTGAGGAAGATGGCCTTGTCACTATAATTGATGAAGATTCTATACAGGTCAATGTCTGATACTTTACATAATTAAATATTACTTCTAAGTAGTTAAATTTTTAAATAAATTATTTCTACTTTTTTAAAGGTAATTATAAATGACTAAAAATCTTGATTAAAAGCAATGGAATAATCACAACTTTTTTATAGTTCTCTATTTAATTTCTTTTTATGGCAGAA
>CAZKFC010000036.1:0-7523 GCA_964552005.1 uncultured Methanosarcinales archaeon | reverse complement strand
TTTGCTCTTTAAATATTTTTCTGTTTTGTTGTTACTGTGTAGTTAAAATTATTTCATATGACAAAATAATTAAATTTAAATAGAATATACCCTACATAATTAATAGACCAGGTGATTAAAATCAATGAAAATATTGAAAAAATAAAAGAAAAAATCCTTCCTATTTTAAAGAAACATAACATAAAGAAAGCAGGTATATTCGGCTCTTATGTCAGAGGAGAACAGAAAAAAGACAGTGATATAGATATATTGGTAGAAATACAAGAAGACATAAGTTTGATTGATTTCGTGGGGATAAAACATGAGATTGAGGACGCTATAGGTAAAAAGGTTGATCTTGTTGAGTATGATACAATAAAACCAATGTTAAAAAAAGACATACTGAAACAAGAGATTGCAATAATATGAAAAGGAATTATATAGTCTACATAAAGGACATTCTTGAAAGTATTGAAAAAATTGAAGAATATACAAAAGATATTGACTTTAAAGAATTCTCTAAAGATGTAAAAACACAAGATTCAGTTATAAGAAGATTGGAGATAATTGGTGAAGCAGTTAAAAATATTCCAGATAATGTTAGGAATAAATATCCGGATATTCCTTGGAAAAACATTGCAGGTTTAAGAGATGTACTAATCCACAGTTATTTTGGAGTTAATCTCAAAAGAACATGGAATGTTGTAAAAAAAGATATTCCGGAATTAAAAGAAAATATAAAAAATATCAAAGCAGAATAATACAATTACCTTTTAAATATTTTTCTGTTTTGTTGTTACTACATAATTAAAAACGAATAAAATGGTTTACTTCTTTCCAATATCTAAAAAACGCTAAGTCATTTTTTGTATTGTTCTTTCACTTTTTTAACCTTAGAACAATGCTAGCCCGTAAAAACACGGGTTAGTTGACTTTTCCCGGTGAAAAAAGAACAAAATTAATATAAAAGATATTATATATTACATCTGGGGTGGTTACATGGATTTGAAAACTAAGATTAGAGAAATTCCAAATTTTCCCAAACCTGGAATATTATTTTATGATATCACAACCTTGCTTAATGACAGTCTGGCTTTGAAAGAAAGCATTGCTCAACTATATGATTTAATAAAAGACAAAAAATATGACAAGGTGGCTGCAATAGAAAGCCGGGGTTTTTTGTTTGCAATACCTCTTGCTTTAAAATTAGACTGTGGTTTCGCCATAATAAGAAAGCCCGGCAAACTGCCTTATAAAAAAATTTCCCAGTCATATAATTTAGAATACGGCAGCAACACAATAGAGATGCATAAAGATGCTATAAAGCCAGGCGAAAAGATCTTGCTTTTAGACGATTTATTGGCAACCGGAGGAACTATGAAAGCCGCTGTTAACCTAATAGAAAAACTAGGCGGTAAGGTTGAAACAATATTATTCTTGATAGAACTGACTTTTCTCAATGGCCGCAAACTTTTAAAAGATTATGATGTAAAAACATTGTTAGAGTATGACAAATGATCCCTGCAACTATTTTAGAGAACGGTGTAAAGATGCCTGTCATCGGATTAGGAACATGGCAGTTAACAGGCCAGAAATGCACAGACACTCTAAAAAAAGCCTTAAACTTGGGTTATACGCATATTGACACTGCAGAAATTTATGGTAATCAAAAAGATATTGGCAGGGCAATCAAAGGTTATCCAAGGGATAAGTTATTTATAACATCAAAAGTATGGCGTGATAACCTGCACTATGATGACGTTTTATCTGCTTGTAAAAATACATTAAATGATTTGGGCGTTGATTATTTAGATCTGTATTTAATTCATTGGCCCAACCATAATATTCCTTTAATGGGAACATTGGATGCATTAAGGAAGCTGTATAATGAAGGTAAAGTAAGAGCAATTGGTGTCAGCAACTTCACAATAAGACATTTACAAGATACAATAAAAATTACACAGATTCCTATTTGTGTCAACCAAGTAGAGTTTCACCCGTTGCTATACCAAAAAGACTTGCTAAATTTCTGTGAAAATTATAATATAAAGATAACAGCATATTCGCCCTTAGCTAAGAGTGAAGTTTTTGATAACCCCTTACTAAAAAAGATTGGCAGGAAATACAAAAAAACAGCCGGCCAGATAAGCTTAAGATGGTTACTGCAAAAAGGCACTATAGTTATCCCAAAAGCTAGTTCTGAAAAACATTTGAAAGAAAATTTAGATGTGTTTGACTTTGAGTTAAATAAGGAAGATGTTAAGTTAATAGATAATTTGAATATTAACAAAAGACTGGTTAACCCTGTTTTCAGTGAGTTTAACTATATCTAAATAAAAAAATATTTAAACTGTTGTATTCTAAAAAACTCAATATGCTGTTCATAAACTTAGCACTTTTCATATTATCATGTATTGTCCTTGTTCAAAGCAATAATTACTTAGTAAAGTCATTGGCCAAGATATCTTATTTTCTTAAGCTAAACGAGTTTACCATTGGGTTCATTATTATGTCAGTGGCAACATCATTACCAGAACTGTTTGTCGGGATAATGAGCGCTATAGATGGGGTGCCTGCATTTTCTGTTGGTAACGTCATTGGTTCAAATATTTTAGATTTAACATTAGTGATAGGGATTGCTGCTTTGCTTGCTAAAAACATCAACATTGAAAGTAAAATTATCCGAAAAGATATGATTTATATGCTGGCAATTACAATCTTGCCTGTAATATTATTGGTAGACCATCATCTGTGGTGGAAGTTTGGTTTATTTCCCAACATGACACCTGGCTTGTCAAGAATTGACGGTTTTATTTTACTTTGCGCTTTTGCATATTACATTTATAACCTGGTCCAGCAAGAAACTCGATTTTCTAGGATTGTTGATAAAACATCACGTAAAGAAGCCATTAAGTTTATGTTACTTTTCCTAATCAGCATTACTTTATTGTTGATAAGTGCGCATTTTGTTGTTGATTATGCGGAATTATTGTCAATAGACCTAGCAATATCTCCTTTATTAATGGGTCTTTTCATAATTTCTCTAGGAACAAGCTTGCCAGAACTAATGTTTGAGTCAAAAGCCGTCTTAAGCCAGCATCAGAGCATGGCTATCGGCGACTTAGTTGGAAGTGTTATAACCAACTCAGCTTTAGTTTTAGGAGTGACTGCTGTCATATCACCTATTGCTGTAAACACAGTCATATACTTAACCAGTACATTGTTCATGTTGTTTGCTGCATTCATATTTTTCACGTTTTCAGAAAGCGGCGACAGGATTACTTGGACAGAAGGCATGTCATTATTATTTCTTTATGTATTATTTATAATAATCGAGACATATATAAAAACAACTTCAATCTAACCCAAAACATTTAAATTAGTTGCATTTTCTCTTCTTAAATAAAAAACATTATTTAAAAGGGGGTTTTAAAAAAATGTCAAAAGAAGTACAGCCCATATTCATTTTACCTGAAGGTACTCAAAGAAAACAAGGCAGGAATGCCCAGCGCAATAATATCCTGGCCGCAAAACTTGTTGCAGAGACCGTAAGAACTACGTTAGGCCCGAAAGGAATGGACAAGATGTTAGTAGATTCATTAGGAGATGTTGTTGTTACCAATGACGGCGTAACTATATTAGAAGAAATGCAGATAGAGCATCCTGCAGCTAAGATGATTGTTGAAGTTGCAAAAACTCAGGAAGACGAAGTTGGCGACGGTACTACTACTGCTGTCGTGTTAGCAGGGGAGTTATTGAAAAAAGCCGAAGACTTATTAGACAGCGAGATACACCCGACTGTCATAGTAAAGGGATATAGGATGGCTGCTGAAAAGGCCCTTAAGATATTAAATGAAATAGCAAAACCAATCACTGAGAATAATGTTGAGATTTTAGAACAGATTGCACAGACAGCAATGACAGGGAAAGGAACTGAAAGTAATAAAGAAAAACTTGCCAATATAACTGTAAAAGCTGTTAAACAAGTTATGAGCAAAGAAAACGGCATGCATATTGACAGTGATGATATTAAACTTGAAAAAAAAGCCGGAGGTAGTATTGAAGACACTGAATTAGTCCAAGGAATTGTTCTTGATAAAGAAAGAGTACATTCCGGCATGCCAAAAGCTGTTAGAAATGCGAGAATAGCGTTAATTGATTCACCATTAGAAATAAAAAATACTGAGACAGATGCAAAAATCCAGATAACAGATCCAAACCAGATGCAGGCTTTTTTGGATATGGAAGAAAAGATGTTGCGTGAAATGGTCAACAAAATTATTAAAACTAATAGTAATGTTGTTTTTTGTCAAAAAGGAATTGACGATGTTGCTCAGCATTTCTTAGCTAAAAATAATATTTATGCTATTAGACGTGTAAAAAAGAGTGATATGGAAAAACTGGCGAAAGCAACAGGCGCTCGTATTATAACAAATTTGGATGATTTAAAAGAAAATTATCTTGGTTATGCAGCCTTGGTTGAAGAAAGCAAGGTTGGAGATGAAAACATGACCTTTGTCAGGGAATGCAAGAATGCAAAGTCCGTTACTGTATTGATCAGAGGAAGCACTGAGCATGTTGCTGATGAAGTTGAGAGAGCCATGGAAGACGCCATTGGAGTTATAATGGCAGGAATAAAACTTGGTAAGGTTGTGGCTGGGGCAGGTAGTCCTGAAATTGAGTTAAGTAAAAGATTAATGAAATATGCTGAAACATTATCTGGTAGGGAACAGTTAGCAGTGAGAGCATTTGCAGAAGCAATGGAAGTAATACCAAGGACATTGGCAGAAAATGCTGGTCTAGATCCTATTGATACTTTAACAGAACTGAAATCTGCACATGAAAAAAATAAGTTATGGGCAGGTATCGACGTTTTTACTGGCAAAGTTATGGATGCATGGTCTGTAGGAGTTATCGAACCTTTAAAAGTAAAGACACAGGCTGTTTCAAGTGCAACAGAAGTTGCAACAATGATACTAAGAATAGACGATGTTATCGCCTCAGGAGAAAAACCAAGTATGCAAAGTGGTCAGGGACCGCCAGAAGGTATGGGGATGTAAAGTTAATAAATTAGTCCTTTAAGGCCATAAACATCAAAATATAAACCTACTATTTGATCAGAATATTTTTTTCTTAATTCTTCTGACCAGTTTTCACCTCTTTTATATATTATAAAATCAGAAATGTTCTGGTCAGCCGCTATTCTTAATTTTTTATTCAAATTATTTCCCTTAGCAGGATATTGTAAGTAATATGCTCTAATAAATGCCGTGCCAAAGATTATATCTGGGTCAAAAAATTCATTATCTGGAGCATCACATAATTTTTCTATAATTTCTTCAATCGAGTTAGCTATGCTGCTGTTATCTGTTATTGAAAAAGTAAATGCTGCGTAATCATTAAACTCCTCTGTTGATTGAAAACGCCCATTTAATTGTGATTCTGAGATAACTCTCAAATGCTCTGTAGAAGCAGGGTTTAAAAGAAAATTATTTTTATACAGAAAGATTCTGGCTTCTGCCTCTGATATTGTTTGATAGACTCTTCTCACTCTTGCACCACATTCATCTTTCATTTTTACTACTAATAAATAATAAATTCTTTATAAATCTTTCTAACAAAAACAATTAAATATCTAAATAAAATTAAGATATATAAATGCTTAAACAAAACCGTATTGAAAAAGCACAGGTTGCTTATTCTCAAAAAGACATAAAAGAGAGTAGGAAAGCGCATACTAAATCTGCTATAAAAAAACATATGGAAAAGCATACTAAGGAAAAAGGCAAATACCTTAAAGACGTTGTTTTTGGTGCTTCTGACGGTATTGTAACCACGTTTGCAATTGTATCAGGAGTGGAAGGCGCGCATCTTCCAAATTCTGTTATTTTATTATTGGGATTTGCAAAAGTGTTTGCAGACGCAATATCAATGGCAGTCGGCAATTACCTTAGCACAAAATCAGAAATTGAGTACATTGAAAGGGAACGAGAGCGGGAATTATGGGAAATTGAACATGTTCCAGAAGGAGAAATTGAAGAAATAAAACAGATATATAAGAAGAAAGGCTTTAAGGGAAAAGACCTGGAAAAGATTGTAAAAACCATTACCTCAGATAAAAAAATTTGGTTAGATACCATGATGATGCAAGAACTTGGGTTAACGGAAGCTGACAAAACTCCTTTTACAAGCAGTATTGCAACCTTTATAGCTTTTATTATTGCTGGCGTGATCCCTTTAATAGCTTTTGTATTGGCTCTATTCATTCCAGAATTAGCTGCTAACAGCTTTTTATTATCTATTATATTGACAGCTGTAACCTTGTTCATAATTGGCTCGCTAAGATCTACAGTAACAGGAATTAACAAGCTAAGATCTGGTCTGGAAATGTTATTAATCAGTGGACTTGCGGCAACTGTAGCTTATGCAATAGGTTATTTATTGAGCAATCTTGGCATTTAATTACCAAGTTAGAATTGCTACTCCGATTAAAATAACACCTATAACAAGTAATGCTATGCCAATAATTTGTTTCTGCGTTAGATTTAGATTTGTTTTAGGTACTGGGTTTTTCTGCTGAGTAGATTGAGAGGATTGTTTAGGCTGTTTTTGTGCCTTTATCGCTAATTTACTTAAATCCATAATAATATCTTATTATAGTCGAAGTTTTTAAATTTTTCTTAGTCGCTTTACATCTCTATTTACCCAATGTAAGCGACATGACTTCTTAATTCAGGATGCTTGTCGGCTGCATTAAATTTATAGCGAGGCGAGCCGACGAGGAAAAAATAAGAAAATTAAGTAAACTTTAAAAGCAAAACAGTTTTTCAAAATGATAGCCCTCCTTAGCTCAGCGGCTAGAGCGTTCGGCTGTGTCCATTTTTATAATGGAGGCTAAAGAAACGTTCACTGTTTGACAAAGCATTTTGCTATTGGATGAAGAACAGACAGCTGACACCGAAAGCAACTTTGTTGCCGGTTAAGGTCCCCGGTTCGAATCTGGGAGGAGGGAGTTGGGAGGATTAGCCATCCTCCGTTTTTTTAAATGTTTTTTATTTCTAAATCCTATATATTTCATCCAAATTTCTAAATTTGTTTCTCCTAGTATGTCTAGTTGATAGGTTATGTATTTTTTCTGTTTTCTACTTCTTTGCCTTTTATAGGGCCCATTAGTCACAATTCCAAAGTGTGAAAGTATTTTATTAATATTATTAATTATGAATTTTGAGGAGACATCTACTGTTAATCTTGGTTTAGGGAGCATAGTTTTTCTTTTGTAATAAATTAATGAGAAATCTGTATCTGCAAATCCTCTAATAAATGCACAAGCCAATTTTAAGTCTTTTTTGATAGGTTCAGGAATTCTTATTGTATGTGATTTTTTTCCAACTGGAATTCCAATTTCTTCTAAGATATGAAGCCATTTTTTGGAGCTAATATAAAGGCAAACATAGTTTTTTCTCAAATAAGTCTTTAAATTTAATTTTGTAACTTTGAAAAATAAGTCCTTGATTTTAGTATCAAAAAAAGCGAGGAAGTAAGGC
>CAZKFC010000035.1:0-7603 GCA_964552005.1 uncultured Methanosarcinales archaeon | reverse complement strand
ACAACACCATGCTCTGACTTGTATTATGGCATGTGCGCTGAAGGAACTGCTTTATGCATGAACGGTGAATGGCGGGGCTGCCCTCAAGCAAGTGCAGAAATATGCGACGGCCAATTAGCAGATGAAGACTGTGACGGTTATGCAGACTGTGATGACTCTGATTGCATAAATATATTTGAAGATTTCAGAGATATATGTTCAAACGAATGCCAAACTGATTATTACGACATTAACAATGATATAAACGATGGCTGTGAATATTATTGTGTATTTGAAGGTGTAGAAGCATGCGATAATATAGATAATGACTGCAACGGCATTATAGATGATATTCCTGACAGCCAGAAACCGCTATGCTCTGATCTTGCATCAATATATCTTAACCAAGGTGTCTGTAAAGACGCATTAGCAACATGCCAAAATGGCGAGTGGATTTGTATACCAAGCAATATTCCTAATTTTGAGCTGGAGGAAAGCAGTTGCGATAACCTTGATAATGACTGTGATGGTATTGTTGACTCGTTTACTGAGTCATTGAATGAATTTGGAGAATGCTCCGTAAATACAAGGACTTGTGTAGAGGGAAACTGGGCAGAAAATATTATTTATGCACCAACAACAGAAATCTGCGGAGATAATCTAGACAATGACTGTGACGGCAACATAGATGAAGGCTGTTCATGTAATCCTGGCAGTACAAGACAATGCGGCTCTACTAATATTGGAGAATGTAAATACGGTCAGCAAACATGCTTAGACACAGGTGTATGGGGTTCCTGTGAGAATGCTGTGTATCCAACCACAGAAGTGTGTGATAATTTAGACAATGACTGTGATACTGAGATAGATGAAGGCAATGCACAATGCTGCTCTCCTATTGGAAAAACCCGAAACTGTAATGATGATCCTAAGTGTCCGGGCTACCCTGGCAGGGAAACCTGCATCAACTACCAATGGTCTAATATTTGCAAGGCAGACTGCCCGAAACCAAAACCTGAATTAATAATAAATAATCCAGAACAGGATTCGCGTTATTATACATGTGATGATACTCTGAAAATTCCTTTAGACATTAATTATCCGGGACTGTGCCAGTACCAGCTTAACTCAATGAAATCTTTTAGAAATGCAGGAGCAACCATAACTGCACATGTTGGAAGCAACAGATTAACTGTAAAATGCAGTGAAGAAGTAAAAAGTGTTGGCTTTCAGGTAATAAAAAATGATAACTGTAAAACGTATAAACAAAAGATAGATGATGACACAAAAGATTTGTTCAAGGATGAAGGTCTTGACGAAAATTTAATAGAAAAGGCAGAAAACACCCCTGCAAACCATGAGCTTTCTTTTAGCACAGTAGAGGACAACACCTATATTACCAGCAGCATTATCCCGGAAAAAGAACTAAAAGATTTTGATTATTATTTGTATATACCAAAATGTGTTTTAGAAGAATTAGGGGATATTTCACTGAAAGATTTAGATATTGCTTACAGAGACTATAAAATTATTAAAGAAGATCCTATAATAGCGTGGCATTTTGACAACGTAGATGACAGAATCGACTTAAATATAAATGCAAAAGGTAAAATATCTGAAGACTGTTTAAAGCAGATAAGAGGGTTGCCGATTGCAAAAGCACTCGGCTTTGATGTTTATCAAGAGAAACCCTTTAAATTGAGGAACTTCATTGCCCCGATAATAGTGGCCCTGATAGCATTTAGCATTGTCGGCGAATCTATTTATATGAGGAAATACCACCACTTTGATGAACCGCAGAGTGAAAAAGAGTATGAAGATATTGCTGTTAAACATGGGTATGATATGCTTTATAAAAAAATAAAAGAAAGAAACTTTAAGACAGCGCAGCAGGCAGATAATGAAATGAAAAACCTTAATTACACTAAAGAAGAACGTGAATATATCTTAAAAAAGTTAAAATTAAAATAATTTCTATATTTCTTTTCTAGCAAGGGGCTATAGTGTAGTTTGGCTATCACACAAGGCTGGGGGCCTTGTAACCCCGATTCAAATTCGGGTAGCCCCATTCTTCATAGGGCTTCATGCCCTCATTAATATGTTTTTCTTCAATGCTCTAAAAAATCTATCTGGTTTTTTGTGCCCGAAAAATTTAAGATTTTCAATGTTTTATTTAAAAAGATTGGTTCAAACTACATTAGCCCATTAAATTTAGATATTGCCCTTCAACTTTAGCATCTACAAAAGGATGTAAATATCCTGGTATTCTCTCTCTATGTAGTAAGGGATCTCTTATCCTAAGAAAAGGGTTTTGCTCAGCTAAATGGGCAAAAAAATCATATTCTGGTGATTCCGGGTTTCTCCAGTTATCATATATTTCCAGTGACGAAGCAATTAATCTTCCTTCCTTCAAGGCAGATCCCCAAGCTGAAACCCTGGCAACAAGCTCGTCAAAATCAAATGGTTCACTTAATTCGCCATTTAACCTGACATAAATTCTTGGTCTACATATCTCGTTATAATGCCCTGCTAAATAATCAGCTGCTACTGTCTCAAGTATTTCAATTGTCTTAGCTTTAATTTGTAGAGGAATAGTAATAGCTCCTGATGTTAAACTAAATCTATTTCTTAAAAAAGTTGCATTAACCATATCATGTAATTTTGGACTATCCATAATATCACCTTTTGTTGTGTAGAAATAATTTATATTTAAATTTAATCAACAGTAAACAATTTATTATCTTTTACCTTAAATAAGCCAATTCTAGCGCCAGCATCAAGCCATCCATGCGCATAATTAACAGCTGCAAACGCTGTAACATAATCACCTTTACCCATATAATGCTTGGCATCTGAGTAATAGCGAGAAGCCATATCAAAGAAATCTTCAGCATTTTCTTTTCTAGATTCATCAAATTTATCTTTAACTTGTTCTAAAGCTCTTTTAGTTATATCTAAGTATTTTTCCAGCTTTTCTTCAGTTATTTTATCGTCCATAATTTTTTATAAATAAAGATAGTTTAATACATTTTCTATTTATATTTCATAAATCAGTATACATTTTTCAATACTAACATACAAAATAATAAGATTTAAATATGAGCTCATATTATATAAGTTTTAGTTAGAGGTTATTCTAGATGAAAACAAAACGTAAAATCAAAGTAAAGAAGAATATCGCGGTTTTCTTATCTTTAGTATTAGGCATTTCAATAACTGTTTTTGTAGCTATGTTATTATTTAATGTCACAGATTATGGTATTACTATTGCAAGTTTCGGTGCTACATTATTCATGATATTATCTAAAAAAAAATTAAAGAAAAATAAGATATACGGATCATATGCAGTTGCTACTTTAATAGGTGTAATATTCGCAAATTTATCAGGCATGCAATCTTTAAATTTAGCATTGGCAGCTGTTTCATCTGTTATATTCATGACCCTCTTAAATATACAACACCCTCCTGCAATTGGTATTGCTGTCTCAATGGTATTAAATCAATTTTCCATATTTACTGATATTGTTGTATTATTATGCTTATTCTTTATAATATCAATGACTCTGATATTAAAATTATTCTTAGATAATCCAAATAAAGTAATTAATTTTATAGAGATAGAAGAAGAAAAGATTAAGTGGAATTTAAAACGCAAGTATAAACCACGCAAGAAAAAATATATAAAGTTAGCTTGATAAAACATTCTATATATGCAAGCCGATAATTTACCTTACAAATCTATATTTTTTCTATTTTCAGGATTTCTTATGTTTGTTGCTATGATTTTAAATAAAGTATATATGTTTTCAGCTACATTACACGACTATTTTGTTCTTTTTTTATTTCTTGGCATAATAATATGCATTATTGGATTATACATGTCGTTTAGATGGCAGTTGAAGAATAGAAAACCTTTCTATATACATAAAAAACAAAAGAAAACAACACATTTCATGCCATACCTGGCTTTTGGTATTATATTAGTTCTGTCAAGCTTTACAGCACTTCATTATTATCACGGCTTCAATAAAACCGTCTATATTATGTCTCAATCAATAAGCATAACAGGCATTTTATTATTAATTAACGGCATGAGATATTTCATTAAAGAAGCAATTATTGAAAAAACTCCTGGACATTCTTAAATTTCAGCTTGACAAAATTCTTTGCCTTCAAAGACTTTTTCTTTATCTCAAGCAAAGCAGACTCTACATGGGTGCTTCCTAAAGGTATGAAAAAACCTGCCCGCCTTTCCAAGTCACGAATCTGCATCAAAGCATAATACCTCGCTATAATGGAAGCTGCGCCCACTTCATAATATTTTGACTCTGCTCTTTTTTCCTTGATATCGCCAACATTGCACCCTGGATACAGGTCAACTATATGTATGATGTTTTTCCTTCTAGACAATTTTTTGTAGCATTTCTCATGCAGACTGTCAAGGATCTCTGTCACGTTATACTTTATATTAAGCTTATTATATTCGTCAGGATAAATATTTTCAACATGGTAATTTTTCGGATACTTCTCTATTAATTCATTGGCAAGCTTAACACAGTCTGGCTTTAACATTTTTTTTGAATCTTTAACTCCTAATTCTTTTAACTCGGCTCTAATTTTATCATCTGCTTTAAATGCGCATACAACAATACCGCCGAATGTATCTCCTTTTAAACTTTCATCAGAGCCTATTGCAACACCAGAAAATCCTCTTTTTTCTTTTGCTATGCCAAGAAATTTAATCAGTTTAACAGTCTCTTCAACATTATTTTTAGAGCCTTGCACAAGCAATTTACCTGTTTTATACAAAATTAAGGTAGACATGCCTTTTAATCTTGTAACTTCGTGTTTAGACTTTACTTTAATAAATTCAAAACCGTGTTTCTTAAGTTTTTTCAAACTTTTTTCATTGATATTATCAAAACTTACCATTTTTTTATTTCATAAAAGTCTCATCTATTACAGATAAATATTCTTTTATTCTTTCAATAATGCTGGGTATCATGAACTTCTCAATTTTTTCATTAAATGTTTCTGTTAAATTTGAAAATTCAGTTATTCTATATTCGTTCTTAATTTTTTCTACCAATAACAATTCTCTAAGTCTTCTTATTTGCCTCCTAATATTGGAAGCGGCTGTCCCAAAATCATTTAGCTTTTCTTGTTTTCTGAATGCCAAAACGTCTTCCCTTATCTTGTCTGATGATAACAATGCTTTGTCCTTAGCAGCCTCTAACAGCACATAAAGAACATCCACTATAACATCTCTAGAATCACCTGGATTTAATAATCCTAGAGAAAGGCATAATTTTCTTACCAGTTCTCTTTTTGTTAGGTTATAAGGTTTCTCATATCTCCTCATAGTAATTTCAGATAAAGGAGTATCAATAGACTTAGTTTTCATGCTTAAAGGTTTTAATCGCAGGTTTATAAAATTAATGTAGGCAACCGCAAAATATATAAATATTAATTATATCCTAATATACATTATTCTATACTAATATAGTAATAAAATGAAAAAAAGAGAAAAGGATATTAACAAGCTATATGAAGATTCTGTATTCTATTCAATAAAGAATGGTATAAAATCCAATTTTATTATCCCTTTTGCTATGTCATTAAATGCAACTAATGACATAATAGCTCTGATATCGGCAGCGCCCCAGTTGATAGGCAGTTTTTTCCAGCTGTTCAGTAGTGAGTTGATGAAAAAGTTAAAAAAAAGAAAAAATGTTATTGCTGCCGCATCCCTTATTGATGCGTTATTCTTTATCCCTATATTGTTGTTGCCGTTTATATGGAGAAGTAACTATGTGCTGTTATTGTTGTTTTTGATACTGCAGGCGATTGCAGTTGAGTTATTAAGGCCAGTATACAATAGCTTAGTTGGAGACATAGTGCCTCAAAACAAGCGTGGAGAGATCTTCAGCAAACTTAACAAGATATCTGGAATCACTAGTTTCATCACATCAATAGTCGCCGGCTTAATCTTGTCATATTTTGAGAACCCCTTTATTGGTTTTGCCTTATTATTCAGTATGGCTTTCATCTCGAGATGCATATCAGCTTATTTAAGATATAATTATTCAGAGCCAAAACATCTCGCAGAAAAAAATAGGATATCATTAAGAAAATTCACTTCCAAATTAAATGAGACTAATTTTGGCAAGTTTGTATTATACAGCAGCTTAATGAAATTTGCTGTGGGAATATCAAGCCCGTTTTTTGCTGTGTACATGTTAAGCTATCTTAAGCTGGATTTTTTTACTTACTCAATAATAAATGCCTCATCAATCATATCCAGCTTTCTTGTATTGAGCAGATGGGGCCGTAAAATTGATCTTAAGGGAAGCCGGTATATGTTGAGGATGTCAGGCTTTATAGTGCCCTGGGTACCTGTGCTGTGGATATTCTTCAAGAATCCCCTTATTTTAATAATAGTGCAGTTTATATCAGGGGCAACATGGTCCGCCTATAATTTGAGCAGTTCTAATTTCATACTAGACGCAACTACTAGAAGGAGCAGATTAGTAATGACCTCTTACAACAACTTTTTTGTTGGCGTCATGACCTTTTTTGGAGCATTAATAGGAGGATATTTAATGAGATATCTGCCAGCTGATTTCTACGGCAATGTGTTTTATTTTGTATTTGCATTATCTGGCGTGCTAAGATTATTGATATCAGGCTATTTCATACCATCTATTAAAGAAGTTCGCAGACTAAAGATACAGGGACCACTTGCTAAACGAATTAATGTAATCAATCCGCAGCAAGGCCTTCACTATAGTTATATTCCTAGGATAAGGAAGAAGTAATTATGTACCAAAAACTCTCTCTGCATTCCTATACAATATATTAGCCACATCTATCTCTGCCATGTTTCTCAGCTCTGCAATTTTTTTTATAGTTTCTATAACAAAAGAAGGTTCATTTTTCTTATCTTTGAACGGGCTTAAAAATGGTGAATCTGTCTCTGTCATTAATAAGAAGAGAGGAGTTTCCTTTACAATCTTCTGGAAATGTTGATCTCTTACAATAGATGTTGGTATTGAAAAACACCATTTATTCTCTCTAATGCGTCTTACTTGGGAATGTTTTCCACAAAAGCAGTGCATTACAATCTTCTTATAATTATATTCTTCTAGTATGTCAATTACTTTTATTTCGGCTTTTCTTGAATGTATGACTATTGGCTTGTCTATTTTAATAGCTAATTCAATCATTTTCCTGAAAGTTTTTTCCTGCTGCTCAAAATCAGTGCCGTCTTTGAAATCCATGCCAACCTCTCCTATTGCTGTAATTTTATCTTTATTACTTTCAATAAATTTAATCTCTTTATCAATATCATAATCTTGTTTCTTTTTAGTTTCTTTAGATAGGGCATCTGGCGGGTATATGCCTAGGCTTGGGTAAATTGTATTGGGATATTTTTCTTGTAATTTCAGAACTTGTCTATTAGTATCAGGATTGACGCCTGCTGGTATAATCTTTACATTATTACCCATGGCTCTCCTAATGACTGCATCTATATCATCTTTATAAAAAAACTCGTCTAAGTGACAGTGGACATCTATATAGTTCATTTTATCTTTGAAATATATTAATGTATAAAAGCTTTAAG
>CAZKFC010000034.1:0-7728 GCA_964552005.1 uncultured Methanosarcinales archaeon | reverse complement strand
ATATTTTTTCTTAGAAAAAAGTTTAAATATAACATTTGCTTATCTATATATATGATTAATGTACTGGAAACTGTAGTTGTCGTGGTTTAGTAGTTTTCAGTGGCTTTCTTCTTCTAAATTTATTAAATACAGAAGATTGATAGAAGAGAAAGCTTTTTATTATAATAAAACAATCAAGGTGCTTATTATGGAATTACCAAAGAAATATGATCCTAAAATAGCAGAGAAAAAATGGCAGAAGTACTGGGAACAACATGAAATATACAAATTTGATCCTAATGATAACGAACGAGAAATATTTACAATAGATACGCCGCCCCCGACTGTTTCTGGAGAGATGCATCTTGGACATAGTTTTTCTTATTCACAAATGGATTTCATGGCGCGCTATCAAAGAATGACCGGCAAAAATATATTTTATCCGTTTGGGACAGATGACAATGGTCTTGCTACTGAAAGATTAGTTGAAAGAAAAAATAATGTTAGGTCTGTAAATATGAAACGTTCTGAATTTATCAAACTATGTTTATCTACATTAGAAAAAATCAGGCCTAATTTTATCCAAGATTGGAAAAATATTGGTATGAGCTGTGATTTTTCATTATTTTACTCTACTATAAATGAGCACTGCAGAAGGATATCGCAATGGTCTTTCATAGATTTATATAATAAAGGTAGGGAATATAGAAAAGAAGCACCAAGTATATGGTGTCCAGAATGCCAAACTGCTATAGCTCAAGTTGAGTTAGAAGATAAAGAATTTACTACAAAATTTAATGATATTGTGTTTAAAGTTGGTTCTAAAGAATTAATAGTTGCAACTACAAGACCGGAATTGTTGAGCAGTTGTGTAGCTGTTTTTATACATCCGCATGATAAGCGCTATTTAAAATATGTTGGACGAGACGCTAAAGTTCCTTTATTTAATTATGAAGTTCCGATATTAGTTGATGAAAGAGCTGATCCAGAAAAAGGAACTGGTGTAGTAATGTGCTGTACGTTTGGTGATCAGACAGATATCGAATGGTATAAAGCTCATAAATTGCCTTTAAGAATGTCTATCACTAAAGATGGTCGTATGACAAAATTAGCTAAAGGATACACAGGTTTAAAAATAAAAGAAGCCCGATCCAAAATAATTGATGATTTAAAGAAAAATGGCTTACTAAAAAAACAAGAAATACATAAACACATGGTTAATGTGCATGAACGTTGCGGCACTCCTGTTGAAATTCTTAATACAAAACAATGGTTCATAAAATACCTTGATTTAAAAAAACAATTTTTGAAAAATGGTAAGGAAATAAACTGGTATCCGGAACATATGCGCAACAGGCTAGATAACTGGATTAAAGGTTTACAATGGGACTGGTGTATATCAAGGCAGAGGCATTTTGGTGTTCCATTCCCAGTATGGTATTGCAAGAAATGTGATGCTGAAATTATTGCAGATGAAAAAGATCTGCCAGTTGATCCAATGGAAGATAATCCGCCTGTAAAAAAATGTAAATGTGGCAGCACAGATTTTATACCAGAAAAAGACGTTCTTGATACTTGGGCAACAAGCTCGTTAACACCTCAACTGGCTGGTGAACTGGTTAAAGGTAAGCCAAATTATAAATATATTTACCCGTATGATTTAAGACCTCAAGCTCACGACATAATAAGCTTCTGGTTGTTTAACACCATGGTTAAATCTCAATTACATTATAATAGAAACCCTTGGAAAAACGTTACTATTAGTGGCTGGGCTCTTGATCCTAAAGGCAAAAAGATGTCCAAATCTAAAGGCAATGTAATTCATCCACAAGAAATGATCATTAAATATAATGCAGATGCTCTCAGATTCTGGGCAGCCGGCTCTAAACTTGGAGAGGATTTGCCATTCCAAGAAAAAGATCTTATCACAGGTAAAAAAACAGTAGTTAAGTTATGGAACGCATCTAAGTTTGCGTTAATGCACCTTGAAAATTTTAACTATGATACTTACAAGCTAGAAGTAATTGACAAATGGTTATTAACAAAACTACAGAAACTGATAAAGAAGTGCACGGACTCTTTTGATAAATATGAATATTCTAAAGTAAAATCTGAGACAGATAATTTCTTCTGGAACACATTTTGTGATTATTATTTAGAGATTATCAAAGACAGATTATATAATCCAGATAAGTTTCATAAAGGAGCTAGGGAAAGTGCACAATACACATTGTATGAAGCTGTTTTGAATATATTAAAATTATTTGCACCAATAATGCCTTATATTACTGAGGAAATATATCATTTATATTTTGCCAAGAAAGAAAATCTGAAAAGTATTCATATATCAAGATGGCCTGATTATAATAAAAAATTAATAGATAAAGTTGCAGAGAAAGCAGGTGATTACGCTATAGAAATTATTGCCGCTGTCCGAAAATTTAAATCTGAGAAATCTTTATCATTGAAAGAACCAGTTAAAATGTTGACTATTGAATGTTCTAAGTCAGTTAGAGAATTAATTGAATTAGTATTACAGGATTTAAAGTCAACTACAAAAGCAGAAAATATTGAATTTGGCGGTGCTAAAATAGAAATTAATGACGACATAAAAATAACTGTAGAATTATAATTTTTTTAATATTTCTTTTATATATCTAATCTCATCTTTACTTGATGTGTCTTATTTTCTTTTGATTTCCTGGACTTTACTTGTAATTAAATCTTCAAAAACATCATTTCCATGTTTCTTTGGATAATTATATTAATAGAATCGGTAGTAAAGGTGTAACCTCCCATATTGATTCTGATGAATGGAGAAAAAAATTCTTCATGCAAGATGTGATGTATATTGGTATGTTGAAGGAAACGGATACTTAATGTCTAACACACCTTCAGATTATCCAAATACCCTAACTAGTAATGAAGAAAGGACATTAATGCCGTTGTCTGAATCTATGGCCTGGTATCAGTTATGGCACACTTTATTGCCTGAAGAATTGAGAGTTAAGTTAAGAGGTATAAGAGATATTTTCAGAAATTAATTCTTAGCTTATTACTAAACAGGGAACGGCGGACTATACCCTATCCACATAACCGCAAACAAACAAACAACAAGAACTAAAATTAAAGCTAGCACCTTTGGATGAAATATTGTGGCGCCAAAATTCTGTGTAAAACTCCCTGTACCAACGTCACCTGTTTCTCCTGCGACAACCTGATCCGGATCTATAGATTCATTACTCAAGAAAGGACCTGCTGTCTGGCCTAATCTGTTAGCAACATTAATCACTAAAATAACTATGCCAATAATCAAAACATAATTTCCTACATTCCTCATAAAGCTTTCTGGTATCTTTGAGCCGATAGATGCAGGTATAATAAAGATGAACATTAATGCAACCATCATCACTATATACCAAGGAATGGATGCTTTGACAACTTCAATCGCATCTTGTGAAAAAATAAACATAATTGCAATTGTAAAAGCTAACAATGCATTTACACCTTTAGCTTCGCCAAAAGGTTTTCTGAACATTAAAACAGCGTACGCTGCTGTAAAAACAAATAATATAACAAAAATTACAGAAAACTGGTCTAATAATGAAATGTCAAGTAAAGATGCCATTTTTTATTTATTTTTTACCCATCCAACCTCCAAACATATTATTTAAAGTTTCTCTCACAGGTTGCCTTTCATCCATTTTATCTTCTTCTTTTGTTATGAACCATACAACTAAACCAAAGACAAGTATTGCAACCAACATTGATTGTGTCTCAGGATCCTGTAGCCAAGGAATTTGCGGACCCCAGCCAGATGCACTTATAAATGTATAGCCAATTGCTATAACTGAAAACAATACAACAATACCTTCTAATGGCGTTCCAAGTAAATTAACATCGGGTCCAAAGACCCCTATTAATAGTAAGACCATTAAAGATGCAATCATTAACAATGAAACATTGGGCAGCGCAGCATTAATTATGAGGACAACATCTGCACCAGCAGGATAAGTGTGTGTCACATGTGGAATAATAGCCGCCATTGCCAATACAAAACTTAATATTGTGTTAAAATTCTTTGCCCTCTCGCCTAAAATTTTTGATTTCTGCAACACAGCAAAAGCTATTGTAAATATTAGTAAAAAAGGTAATATTACATCTAATAAACCTAAATTTTCAAGAGCGATAATCCATTCTTCGAAGATAGCCATTTTATTTTTCCTCCTTTTCGTTGGATTCCTCTTTTGGAGAGCGAGTAATCCACATCATCATTAATACGAGCATTATTGTTAATATTAAGGCGCCGAACGCCGGCGTGTCAAAATTATTTACTAAAAAGCCCCAGGCAAAATATAACCACGGCGTGCCATTCTTAGTTTTTATTGCATGTAAAAATATTAATAATATACCAACAAACATTATTACCATAAATATATTTCTATAGTCTTTTGATAATTCGTATTCTTCTTTTCCAGTATGGAAAACACCCGCTAGTAAAAGAAAACATATTCCTAATAATAATAGTACAACCATGTTGGCGATTGCTTCATTTATTGTAGCTACTAATCTTGAACTGGCTACTACGAAAAAAGATGTTATAAAAGCAAACATACTATTTAAGTTCTTTTTTGGGTATTCAACATCATTGATTGTTTCAGTTCCAAATACCTTAGTTTTTTCTAATATAGCGTATACTAATGTGAATATTAAAAGAAAAGGCAGTAAAATTTCGTAAACACCTAGTTTGTCAAGAAACTGTATACCTGTAGCAAAAGGTGAAGTATAGTCTGCCATATTAGTATACAATAAGATGATTAAAGCTATTTAAATGTTTTGGAAATTCAAGACAATTTCCAAAGCCTGAAAAAGCATATCATATTGCTTTTTCTATGTTTTGTTTCTCGTGATTAAGAAACTTTATAAATTTGCAAACTTTTTTCAAAGAAATAATGTCTGAAAAAATCTTTTCCCTAATAAAGAAAAAGCTGGAAAAAAGAGATGAATTAAGGGAAGATATAATAAAAAATTCTCGCCCGATAATTAAAGAATCAAAACAAGCAATCTATGCTTTGCACAGGGATTCTTTTAAAGAGGCAAAAAAATATTTGGATAAGGCAAAAGCCGAGCTAAATAGATTAAAAAATATTTTAAGGAAAAATCCTGGCTTGAGCGTAAGTATGTATAACTCTGCTGTCCAAGAATATGCTGAAGCATATTTATATTATTTTTTTGTAAAAGAAAATAAACTGATTAGTGATATAAAATTGGATGTTGATCCTGAAAATTATCTTTTGGGCATGTGTGATTTAACTGGAGAGCTTGCGAGAAGAGCTGTGTTCTCAGTTGTTAATGACAATTATAATGAAGTAGAAAAGATAAAAGATTTTGTTTCTAACATCCATACTAACTTTCTTAACTTTGATTTGCGGAATTCTGAATTAAGAAAAAAATCAGATGCCATAAAATGGAACTTGAAAAAAATTGAAGAAGTTTTGTATGATTTAAAGATACGGGAAAAGATTTAAAATGCAGTTTAAAGATGCGTTAAAAAAATTAAACAAATCATCTGAATTTAATGATTGGAAAAATAAGCATAAAGATTCTTACTTAAGCTATGGTTTTATCATGATAGCGTCTGATGTGCAGCAAGACTGGCAGCTTGGCTATTATAACCCAGGTAATGACACTCTAACCAGTTTTTCTGTTAATGAAAGGGTTATAAAAAATCCCGATGCAGAGATTTTCAAAAATAAATCCAAGGTGCAAAGATTAGATACTAGGAAAGTAAAAATCAATTTAAATAAAGCACTGAGAATTGCTGAAACCCTGCAGAAAGAAAAATATAGTGCGCATATCCCAATAAAGAAAATTATTATATTACAGAATTTAGATTTGGGCCAAGTTTGGAACATAACCTATGTAACGCAGTCTTTTAAGACTCTAAATATAAAAATCAACTCTGAAACTGGCGAGATTCTTAAGTATGATTTGGTTGATTTGTTTAATGTTGAAAAATAGTCCCTAACTAATAAAACCATTTAAAAAAATTATCTATCTAAAAACTATATATTTGATTTTAATAGAATTTATAAATAAAAAAATTAATTGAAAATATTGATTCTTGGACCAAGCTAGAATTGTAAAAAATAACCTAACTATAGGTATAAAAAATGGTAAATGTTGATATACAAAAATTAGATAAAGAGATGAGCACGCCGCATTACGCACATGAAGGTGATGCAGGCATTGATTTAAGGTCTGCTGTTGATTACAAATTAAAAGCAGGCGAAATATATACTGTTCCTACTGGAATTAAAATGGCTATTCCAAATAACTATGTTGGTCTAATCTGGGATAAGAGCGGCCATGCAGCTAAAAACGCAATCCATGTTTTAGCAGGGGTTGTTGATTCTTCCTATAGAGGCGAAATAAAAATTGTGTTGAAAAATCTTGGCAATAATGAATTTGAAATCAAGAAAGATATGAAAATAGCCCAAATCCTGATTCAGCCAGTAGAAAGAGCAACTTTGATAGAGAAAGAATCTCTTGAAGATACTAGTAGGGGAGAAGGCGGGTTTGGCAGCACAGGTAATAATTAAGGTGATAATATGAAAAAAAATGGATATAACAAGACATCTATAAGTTATAAAGCAATGATGAGCAGTAAAAAATTGGACACTTTTTTTGATGAGGAGGATGTTGAAGAAGAATAGGGTTTTTAATTATCTAGTGTATACTTTTAAATATAACTTTTCTCTACTTCTTTACTATGTTACTTGGAATGGCTAAGACTGAGGCAAATATACCTATATTTCATAAAGCTAGGCAGAAATATGATAACTGTCCTTATGGAGTGCAATTCACAGGGCATCAACAATGTGAATTGTTCCATTATGCTATAAATACAAGTTTTGACATGCTAAGTCATTGTGGTAGTTGTAAATTAAACACAAGTGAACCAACCACTTCTAAGAAGATTGTAAGAAATCGGTAACAGCTTTTTTAACCTTTGAAAAAACTTCTTCTATTGTACCAGAACCATCTATGGTTATCCATTTATCTTTTAGTTCAGGTCTTTTTGATAATTTAATATAGGTGTCACGGACTGCTTTAACAAATTCAGGACCTTCTTTTTCATGTTTATCGCCTTCTGCATCAGATTGTCTTTGTAACGCTTCTTCGTAGGAAATGTCTATATAGATAATATAATCTGGCACAATTTTACCAATTGCATTCTTATTTATCTCATAAATTTTCTCTATACCAAGTCCTTTTCCTCCGCCTTGGAATGCACAACTTGATAAATAAGACCTATCAGAAATTACTATTGCACCTCTCTTTAAAGCTGGTGATACAACTTGTCTAAGTGTTTGAGCTCGGGAAGCAGCATATAAACTCGCTTCGCATTCAGGCTCCATTTGTTCTTTAAACTCAGTGCCTTGGACAACATTTCTAATGGCTTCAGCAATGTAGCTCTGGACATTCTCATTTTCGTCTAATGCACCCGGTTCGCGGGTCCAGATAATTTCCCTATCAGGGAACTTTTTTTCAAGATATGCTTTTACTTTCTTAGATTGAGTAGTTTTACCTGATCTGAATGGACCTTCAAAAACAACATATACGCCAGGCATACCATGCTGGATAGAAGGATTGTTTAAATAACTTGTGCCTTCAACCATATTTTCTAAACCCATCTTCCCCAATCTGCACAATTTACATCTTATATTTAAATTTTCACAAAATATA
>CAZKFC010000033.1:0-8401 GCA_964552005.1 uncultured Methanosarcinales archaeon | reverse complement strand
TGGAATAATCACAACTTTTTTATAGTTCTCTATTTAATTTCTTTTTATGGCAGAAATACCCGGCTTAATGTGGTCTGTAGTTGGAATTTTAATTGGTGTATTTTCATTATTTCTAGGGTTTTTAAGAAAGGTTGAGTATTACACGTTTTTCAGGCTGATGATGTTTGTTGGTTTAGGCATGTTTGGTTATGGTGTTGTTAAATTATATATAAGGAGAAAAACTGCTCAAAAAGAATTTCAAGCAAAAAAACACGAGTTAATACAAAGAAGAGAAAGAACAGTTGATATTGACATTGATAATTACCGGAAAACACCTCAGTTAAGACAACAAACCGTGCATCAGAATAAACATGTTCATCATCAAACACATTATCAACAACAACAGAGAACGCAACATCAAGCCCAACCTTCTCATAGTACCCAGCATCACCAATACCCTCAACATAGGCAACTAAAACAAAAATCTGCTTTCTGCACCCAGTGCGGCACACCATTATTACCAAAACACAAGTTTTGTCCTATATGTGGTGCTCGTGTTTAATATACAATATAGATGTTAAGCCATATCTTTTTATAGATTCTCAAATTCCAATTATGGGCATGTTAAAATACATAAAAAAGCCCAATACTAATGAAGAATTATATTCTATATTACATCCTTTTCTTAGAGAGTGGTTTAAAGATGTTTTTGGCGAGTTTTCCGCTCCGCAAAAATTTGGTATAATGCCTATCCATAAGAAAAAAAACACTCTTATCTTTGCGCCTACAGGAACAGGAAAAACACTTACTGCTTTTACTTCTATAATTAATGAATTGGCGTTTTTAGCAGATAAAGAGAAATTAGAAGATAGAGTTTATTGCGTCTATATTAGTCCATTGAAAGCATTATCCAGAGATATTAAAGTAAATCTGACAGATCCCCTATCAGGAATAAAAAAGATAGCAAAGAAACATGGTAAAAAGATAAACATAAGGGTACAGACAAGAACAGGAGATACAAAAACAAGTACAAAGTCAAAGATGCTGAAAAAGCCTCCGCACATTTTAATTACAACTCCTGAAACTTTTGCTATTGTATTGACATCAAAAAAATTCCGTGATCATTTGAAGAAAGTTGAGTGGGTTATAGTAGATGAGATTCATTCATTAGCCTCAAATAAAAGAGGTGTCCATTTATCACTGTCATTAGAAAGATTACAAAATTTAACTAATTTTACAAGAATTGGTTTATCAGCAACAGTCGCTCCATTAGAGGAAGTTGCTAAATTCTTGGTTGGAAAAGAAAATGGCGAATTTCGAAACTGTAAAATTGTGGATGCTCAGTTCATAAAAAAAATGGACCTTAAAGTACTAAGTCCTGTTCCTGACATAATTAACACGGCTCATGAAGATTTGCATCAGAAAATGTATAATTTAATTAATGATCTAGTCCAAAGTCACCGGACAACATTAATCTTTACTAACACAAGATCTGCTACAGAACGAGTTGTTCATTATTTGAAAGAAAAGTTTCCCAAGCAATACGCTGAAAAGGTCGGTGAAGGTTCTTCCAGGTCATTAATAGGAGCTCACCATGGTTCATTATCTATATCACACCGTATAAGGATTGAGAACCAGTTAAAAGAAGGAAAGCTGAAATGTATTGTTTCGTCCACATCATTGGAATTAGGTATTGACATTGGTTACATTGATTTAGTTATTTTACTTGGCAGCCCAAAATCTGTTGCTAGAGCCTTACAAAGAATCGGGAGGAGCGGTCATAAACTGCATGATACTGCAAAAGGCAGAATTATTGTTTTAGATAGAGATGATTTAGTAGAATGTGCTGTTTTATTAAAATCAGCTATTGAAAAAAAGATTGACAAAGTAAGTATACCAAAAAACTGTCTTGATGTCTTGGCACAACAAATATACGGGATGGCAATTGAAAATGTTTATCATATTGATAAATTATATGAAATTGTGAAAAGAAGTTATAATTATGAACATTTACATAGAGAAGATTTTGATTCTGTTATAAAATATTTATCTGGCGAACATGTTTCATTGGAAGATAGACATGTTTATGCCAAAATCTGGGTAGATAATGAGACGGGCAATATAGGTAGGCGTGGAAAATTAGCCAGAATGATTTACATGACTAACATCGGGACTATCCCAGATGAGTCTTACATAACTGTAAAACTTGGAGAAGATATTATTGGGAAGATAGATGAAGGCTTCCTTGAAAGGTTAAAAAAAGGTGATGTTTTTGTTTTGGGAGGAGAAACTTACGAGTTTCAATATGCAAGGGGAATGACCGCTGTCGTAAAAACTAGTGCTGGCAGACCGCCTACTGTGCCTAGCTGGGTAAGTGAAATGCTGCCGTTAAGTTTTGATTTGGCACTTGAAATACAAAAGTTTAGAAGATATATAGAAGAACAGTTTAACGCAAATAGAACTAAAAAAGAAATTATGAAGTTTATTAACGATTATTTATATGTGGACAAAAACGGTGCTAACTCTATATATCAGTATATGAAACAACAGTATCAATTTTCTCAAATTCCTAATGATAAGAAAATCTTAATAGAACATTTTAAAGAAGATAGGCAGAAGTATGTTGTTTTCCATACTTTATATGGTAGAAGAGTAAATGATGTGTTAGCAAGGGCAGTTGCTTATGTTATTTCAAAAAAACAAAAACAGGATGTTGAAATTACAATTTCTGATAATGGTTTTTTGTTATCTTACACAGGAACAGTACAGGCAATTAATGCTTTCAAAGGCATAAAGAGTGATAATTTAAGATTATTAATGGAAGTTGCTTTGGAAAAAACTGAAGTTCTTAAAAGAAGATTCAGACATTGTGCATCTCGCGGTTTAATGATCTTGCGTAATTATATGGGTAGAAAAAAAACAGTCGGCCGCCAACAAGTTAGTAGTATGTTATTATTAAAAGCAGTAAAAAGAATTTCCAATCAATTCCCGATGCTAACTGAAGCAAGGCGTGAAGTTTTGGAAGATTTAATGGACATTGACCATGCAAAATACGTAATTCAACAGGTTGAATCCGGCAAAATTAAGTTGCGTGAGAAATATAATGATTTTCCCAGCCCGTTCTCATTTCATTTGGTAATGCAAGGTTATTCTGATATTTTCAAGATTGAAGATAAAATTGAATTTTTGAAAAGGATGCATCAGAAAGTTCTAACCAAGATAGAAAATCCTAATAAGAAGGAAGAATTCAGCTACCATGAAATTTGGTTGATGGCTGAAGAAGGGAAAGAAAAAGACAAAGATAAGAAAAAAGAAGAACTAAAGAAACTGGCATGGAACACTAAAAAGGTCCCAATATTTGCCAAGAAAGCTATAGTTAAGATGGTTGATGGTGAAAAAATAGATCAAAAAATTATTGACGAGTTTAAAAAACATAAAGATGAAATGCAGTTAAATTTTCCTGATAAATTAAAGAAATTCGTTTTCAAATATATTGAAGAGCATGACTTGCAAAACATTCTTAACAAACAGTTAGATTATGCATATAGAAAAATAAAATTTGAGGAAGATATCTATTATGAAGCTAAATCCATAATAATGGGAAAAAGAAAATACATTAGCAAAAAGTTTAAAGATTGGTTGGATGAATTATTAGGTAGAGCAATACCTTATACATGGAAGAATGAAATAATTAAGTTTTTTATGGATGTGAGGAAAGACTTGGATTAATTTTATAAAACAACCTAGATTTCACTCTAAAAGAATGCATGTAATTACTGCCAATTATAATCAGAACCCTAACATTGGATTATTTTGTTATGTAAATGACAAATATTGTTTAGTCCCGAAACTATTTCCAAAGAAATTAAAGAAAAAATTTGAAGAAGTTCTAAAAGTACCAATATATGAGATGAGCGCCGCCGGCACCTCGTTATTAGGAGTTTTTTTTTCTGGTAACAATAATATTTTACTAGTCCCAGAAATAATGTTTGATTCTGAGCTTAAAGAATTAGAAAAATTTAAAATTAAATATAGAATAATAAAATCTGAACTAACTGCACTAGGAAATAATCTTTTGACTAATGATAATGTTTGCATAGCAAACCCAGACTATAGTGATGACGTGTTAAAAGAAATTGAAACTGCCCTGAAAACTAAAGTCAAGCAGGGCAAGATATCAGGCTTAAACATTGTTGGGTCATTAGCTAAACTGAACAAGAATGGTTGTTTGGCTTCACCAGACATAAAGACTTTTGAGAAAAAGTTTTTGGAAGATAATTTAAAAATAAAAATAACAACTGGAACAGTCAACTTTGGCTCTCCCTATATAAGCTCTGGCTTGATATGCAATTTCAATGGTTTCATTATAGGAGATATGTCGGGCGGTCCAGAAATTCAAAATGCAGATATAGCATTAGGTTTTTTAGAGGAATAAAAAATGGGTAAATTAAAAATTATAACTGGGACAGTTCATCCTGAATTTGCAAAAAAAATAAGCAATATTCTAAAAATACCTTTGTCTGAAGTTATTATAAAAAGATTCCCTGACTCTGAGTTATATATCAAAATAAAAGAAAAAGTTCGTGGTGATGATGTTTTCATCATACAACCTACATCAAGGCCTGTAAATGAAAGTTTAATGGAATTACTTATCATGATTGACGCTCTGAAAAGATCAAATGTGCACAAAATAAATGTTGTCATGCCTTATTATGGATATGCTCGACAGGACAGGAGAGCATCTTCAAGAGAGCCAATAACTGCCAAATTAGTAGCAAATTTATTGACAATAGCAGGTGCAGATAGAATTATTACAGTGGATTTGCACAGCCCTCAAATAGTTGGTTTTTTTGATATACATGTTGATCATTTCGAAGCTTACCCTGTATTTGCAGAATATATAAAAAACAAAAATCTGAAAGACATTGTTGCTGTTGCTAGTGATAGTGGTTTTGTTAAAAAAACAAGAAAATTCGCAAAAGTACTTGACTGTCCATTAGCAATAGTAGATAAAAGACGTGATTTTCATAGTAAGGTTGAAGTTGTAAATATTATTGGTAATGTAAAAGATAAAAATTGTGTTTTATTAGATGACATGATAGATACAGGCGGTACAATTACAGCAGCTGCAGATGCCTTAATAGAAAATGGTGCTAAATCTGTCCATATTTGTGCTACTCATGCTATATTAAGCGAAGGTTGTGTTGATAAACTTAAAAAATGTAAAGCTGAAGAGATTGTATTGACAGACTCATTGCCAATACAAAAAGAAAAAATGATTAAAAAAATCAAGATTTTATCAATTGCAGAATTAATGGCGGAAGTTATTCAAAGAATATATGATCATAAATCATTAGGCGAATTATTTTCGTGGGAAGATGAAACTTCTGTCAGGCATAGGTGATTAATTAAATGACCAAAAAAGATCAAAATGAATTGTATATGGAAGTAAAAGCTTTAGATGAACAAATAAAAAACATGAATGCTCATCTTGAAAACATAGATGAACAAATAGCAGAGTTGAATTCTAACAAAATTGTTTTAAATAAGTTTTCTGATTTAAAAAGAGACGATGAACTTAAGGTCCCGTTAACCTCGGGCATTTATATTAATACAGTGTTAAAAGATACAAAAAAGCTACTTGTAAATGTGGGCGCAGGCATAACTGTAGAAAAAACCCCTGAACAAGTTATCAAGATATTAGATTCCCAATTAACAGAACTAGTAAAATACAGGAATCAAGTTGTCAACCAGATGAAGGCTCTTATAGACCGAATTGAGGAAATTCAAAAAGAGTTTGAGTAATTAAATTTATAAACACTATTTTTCTTCTTAGGACTATGTTCGGTTTTTTAAAGAAAAAGTTAAAGAACGCACTAAATAATTTCACTAAAAAAGTTGAAGAAGAGGCAGAAGTAGTTGAAGAGATAGAGCAAGGACCAATAGAAAAACCTCAGGCAAAAAAAGCTGATAAAGAAATTAAAGAACCTAAGCTGATAAAGAAAGAAAAAAAGATTAAGGAAGAAAAAAAGCCAGGGAAAAAAGCTGAAGAAAAGGAAGTTATTGAAGAAAAACCAAAGGAAGAAAAGAAAGCAAAGGAAAAAGAACCAGCACCACCAAAACCAAAAAAGGAAGGGTTTTTTACAAAAATATTCAAAACCAAAGAAAAACAGGAAACCGAAGAAAAACAGATTGAACCCCCTAAGCCAAAAGAAGAACCAAAGACTTTTTTAGAGAGATTAACTAAAAGTGTAACAAACGTTACCCTGTCAGAAGATAAGTTTAACAATCTGTTTTGGGACTTGGAAGTTTCTTTGCTGGAAAATAACGTGGCAGTTGAAGTTATTGAGAAAATAAAGAATGACCTTAAAGAAGATTTAGTTAATAAAAAAATACCCCGCAAATCTTTAGACATCAAAGTTATAAGTTCTTTAAAAAAATCTATTGAAGATTTATTCGATGTTAAGCAAATTAATTTAATAAAAGAAATTTCCAAAAAAAAGCCTTATATAATAGCAGTCATAGGCATAAATGGTTCAGGCAAAACAACTACCCTGGCAAAAATAGCGCATTTATTCCAACAAAATAAATTAGAGCCTGTTGTGGCTGCATGCGACACGTTCAGGGCTGCCGCTATCCAACAACTGGAAGAACACACCAAGAAATTAGGAGTAAAGTTAATAAAACATGATTACGGCAGTGATCCTGCTGCTGTTGCTTTTGATGCTGTAAAGCATGCCCAATCTAAAAACAAAGATGTTGTTTTAATAGACACAGCCGGCCGTTTACATTCTGACAAAAACCTAATGCAGGAGCTTGAAAAAATCATTAGAGTGGCCAAACCCGACCTAAAAATATTCGTTGGTGAGAGTATTGCAGGCAACGATGTTGTTGAACAGGTAAAATATTTTAATGATAAAGTAGGTATAGACGCCATTATTTTAGCGAAGGCGGACATCGACGAGAAAGGCGGTGCTGCCATATCTGTTTCTTACATTACTGGAAAGCCAATTCTTTATTTGGGAACTGGCCAAAGTTATGACGATTTAACAGAATTCAGTAAAGATAAGTTAATAGAGCAGATTGGTTTATCCTAGCAACAACACCATTAGATCGCTGAATATCAGAAACCATAACATGTTATTAGTAACATTGGCAACACCGTCGCTCAAACATAGTATTAAAGGTTTCATTCTTGACTGGAATATAACACCTCCAATATATTGAACAATGCTAGAAGCGTAACCAACATAAATTAAGGGTACTTGCTTAAAAAAGATTGAAACTGTCACAGGAATCAGACCTATAGCAATGAAAATATAAGATTCCCAGTTCATGCTGCTCCCCGCCAGTGTTTTTGGGACAATATAAGCCAACAAAATAAACAATAACGTCCATTGTAGCCCGTAATATCTCGCTATAACAACTTCCAGAAAAAACAATGGAGAAACATCTATCGGAAAATGATATAACTTACTGTAATAGATTATTATGGAAGTAAAAATAGTAAATATAACATAAAGAAAAGTTTTTTTTGCTGATAAAAAAGTTATAATTAATAATAAGCCAAGCAGTATATACTTCATTTCTTTAGCTTTAAATATAGCTGTAATTTGTTTTTTCATAGTTTTACTAATTTTCATTTCCTAAACAATATTAAGTTTAACAGAAAAAATATAGATACCAAGATAAAAAACACAAAGCCGAGCCAAGGATCCCATAGCAAATATCTGTAATTGGTGTATATCCTGTTAAAGCTCTGTATGACATCTGTCTGAGATAACAGGCCAAGAACATGGTTTTTCTGGTCAACAACTACCAAATGCCGCACGCGTTTATTTTTAAAGATGACGCTTGCTTTATGTATGGACGCATTCGGTTCTATCTTTACTGGATTTTTCGTCATTATGTTCGAAAGTTTTATCTTGCTTGGATTTTTTTTCCTTGCCAAAACTTTGCCAACAAGATCTCTTTCAGTAATAATGCCTATCGGTTTAGTCCCGTCAGAGATGACAACAGTGCTAATGGATTTTTCATTCATTAATTGCACGGCTTTGAAAACTGTATCATTCTTGCTCAATGTAACTACTTTTCGAGACATGATGTCCTTAACCAAAACACTTTTCTTTATTTTTGAAATGTTCAGGGATAATTTTTTTAGGTTCATAACACCTAATTAAAGTGTTGACTTATAAAAATCTTATGATATTAGTAAGGGGTTGTTAAGAAAAAAAGCAGAAGTGAATTGTAGGAATGGGAGTTATGTTTAGATGAAATCTGTTGGTCAGAGTGATTTAACGGTTACGTTTCACTTCACCCAAATTTTTACTTACTTTATAGACGAGAGAGGGGACTTAGTGCTACGCACACATATATGCTCCAGTGATCAAGCTTTTTTTGAGAGGTTCTAATACTCATAATA
>CAZKFC010000032.1:0-9245 GCA_964552005.1 uncultured Methanosarcinales archaeon | reverse complement strand
GCATTTAACCTTGATTTTAAAGATGACTTAGGAATATAATATCCAAATTCTTTCCAATATAGATATTTTGAATATTGGACAATATTATTAGAGCCTATATTATTCATCCAGTTCTCTAAATTATTACTTCCTGATATTTGAAATTTAATAAACTTAGGGCTTCGGTTATCAAAACATGTTGCAAAATTAAAACCAATTTTCTTAACTAAACTGATTACTTCAAAAACAAAATTACTTTCTTTAAATCCAATTTCCAATCTTGGATAATAATGAATTTGTTTAGTTTGTTTAGAGAATTTCAAGCATCCATCTGTGTCAAATAATCCTCTCAAGAAGGAATATATGTATTCTTGTTTTTGAGTAATAAATTCCGGAATTTGAGCATTTATCTTGTTTCCTCGTATCATCCCTAGTGCTCGAACAAAAAAAGAAATTATTGCTTGAGAATAAAAATGAATATAGTATGCCTTTCTGTCGTTTCTTTTTTTAAAATCTGGAATAATATTGAACAAAGACGTTATTAATGGAATCAGGTGATTTTTATAATAAAATCTATCTTCAATACTACCTACTATAGTGACTCTGTTTAAGGAATTATGGATATTCCCATCTCCCAGAATAACACCAACTAATTCTGCAAGTTCTTCAGAAGTTTTATTAGGCAATTTTATATTCCTTTTTCTATCATAATGGCTGAATTGAATGTGAGATAAGTTAAATTTCATAAACAAACCACCTTTATTTCTTTACATTGGGTGATTTAGTTTATATACCTCACACAAGAATGTCCAGTGCATAGAAAAAACAAAGAGCTACTTCTTTTTTAATATCAGATTAGCCCCGATAATTATTGGGATTGCCCCAAATATCTGGTTTGTTGTTATAACTTCTTTTAGGAGGAAATAAGAAAAGATTATTGTGAATAATGGTGTTATAGTGCTTAACGAATTAGCTTTTGTTATCTGTATTCTATGTATGCCTTCAATCCATAATATTTTTGAAAGCCCTAAGAATATAATTCCGTTAGGAATAAGAAATATCAGAGAAGAAGTTATATCTGTAAAGGTTGGTAAAGGAAAAAAGAACAAGGCCAAAAAAAAGAGGGATATGCTGCTGATAAAACTTCTCACGAACATTATTGTTATTGAGCTTACTTTTTTTCTGGCTCGTTGCATGAAATAATTGCCAAAAGGTGTTATAATTGTCGCACTTACAATAATTAAATCACCGTAATTTATGCCGGATGCTTTAGGAAGCAAAAGAATTAATGCACCTATGAACATTAAAACTGCTCCAATAACCTTCTTAAGATATATTTTTTCTTTACCCCACACACCCAAAACAAGAAATGAAAAAAATAATTCCATAAGCGAGGCTATGCTAGCGTTACCTGCTGTGGTGAATTTTAATCCAATAAAATATAGGCCGTAATAAAAAACCCCTATAAAGAAAGACGCAATTATAATATCAATCCAGGCTTCTTTTATTAATAATTCAGACCACTTTTTTTTATATGCCAACACAATTGAAAAAAATAATGCAGCAAACAACGTGCTGAAAGAAGCTGAGTATAGCGAAGGTAGCGTTAAAAAAGTAAATATTGTGAATATTGGGAATAAACTCCATAAAAGCATGTGTGAGATTATAGAAAGCTCTCCTTTGACAGTATTGTCCATTTTTAGAAAAAAATATTAAAGCATTGTTAAACTTTTCCTTAAATAATGAACCAACTGCCTAAAATTGACGTGCACGGCATGAATTCTGAAGATGCTATTCGTACTGTTAGAATTAATCTAAAAGAGTTTCATGATCAAGGATATAATGAAGTAACAGTAGTGCATGGCAAAGGTCAGGGCATTCTAAGAGATAAAATTAGGTTATTATTATCACAGACACCGTATGTAAAGGAGATGAAATCAGTTAGTGATGACGGTGCTACAATAGCTGTTTTTTCTTAACTTTCTTTCATCATCAAGCTTTTTAATCTCATGCTCTAAACCAAGTATGTTTTCAACTTTGTTTCTGGCTTGTTCCAATACAGATGTTGGTAAAATATCACTATCAACTATCATTTCAATTCAAAATTATCTTTTATTCTGTTATTCGGAAATTTTTCGGAACACATCTGTAAATGCATATAAATATTATTTATTAATATATCTGTATGGAAGAATCTTGCCTAGATAATGTTATTAGAAACTTTGTTTTATCTCATGTATATAGTAAATATTATTATCATGAAATAACAGCAACTGAGAAAAACCTGAATGGTTGTAATATTCGCGGAAATATAAAGTATGAACTGATTGATAAGGATAGGTTTATGATTATTCTAGTCATTCCCCCTTATATACTAAATTTTCAAAATAGATATTATGTATTTGATAGAGCCGAACTAGGTATTGATATAGCTATTGCAAGAAAAAATGATAATGTGTTATCAATAATTGCCAGCAACCCTCCCAGAATCCTAAACAAAAATTACCACCATCCGTTTGTTTATTCTCACAATGGTACTTTGGCATATATAGAGCAAGATTTTGAAAAAAGGTCTGGATTTAATTTTGGAGAAGAACTAGATATTATTAACAACCCTGAAGAACCAGCTGACAAGATTGTGTCTCTCTTACGTACAGGAGAAGTTCTTTTATTTAAAGGATTAAAGTTTGATAGTATATATAGCATACACAAATTGGATAATTTAGATTGTCTCATTGCAGATTCCAAGGAAGATGCATTTTCATATGCAATAACTAATGGAATAAAATTGGAAAGAATATTTGATAATAATTAAGTTATGCAAAACCTTTTTAAACAACCTATTTTTCTCATACAATAACAAAAGATAATTCACGTGAAAGCGGAATTATGCTGGAGGATTAGCGATTGACTTTTTCTCCACGGTGCAAATATGGCAAGAATGTATTCAAGAAAAAAGGGTAAATCAGGAAGTAAAAGACCTTACGGTAAAAGTTACACATGGATGACTTATAAACCAAAGGAAATTGAATTATTGGTAATTAAACAAGCAAAAGAAGGTAAATCAACATCTCAAATCGGTCTAATATTGAGGGATGTTTATGGTATCCCAGATGTAAAGGCAATAACAAAGAAATCCATATCAGAAATACTTGAGAAAAAAGAATTACTGCCAAAACTACCTGAGAACTTAACTGCTCTCTTGAAAAGAGTTATTGCACTACAAAAACATATGGAAAGTAATAAAAAAGATACTACTGCAAAGCGCGGTCTGCAATTAACAGAGTCAAAAATAAGAAGACTAGTCAAATATTATAAGAAAAGCGGTAGGCTCCCAGAAACATGGAACTATGACCCAAGAAGAGTTAACCTCCTTATAGAATAAACTCTTTTGTTTAATACATGACATTTAACGAATTTAATAAAAAAGTAGAAGAAGCTGCAACTATTTTTAGAACTGTACCTAAATACGAAACAATAAGAGTTGTGTCTCATTTGGATGCAGACGGTATATGCAGCGCAGCTTTAATTCTTAATGCATTAAAACGCGAAAATTACAAATATTCTTTATCTATTGTGAGGCAGCTAAGCGAAGATATCCTTTCTAATTTGAAAAATGAAGATTATAATTACTTTATATTTACAGATTTAGGCTCTGGCCAATATGATTTAATAAAGAAATATCTTGGCACTAAAAATATCATTATATTAGACCATCATTCTTTTAACCAGGACATCATGAAGACTATACCAAAAAATATTATAATGCTTAACCCACATTTATGTGATATTGACGGCTCTTCTGATATATCGGGGAGTGGTGTTGTTTATCTGTTTACAGTAGCTTTAAATAAAAATAACAAAAATATGGCTCATTTAGCAATAATTGGAGCTATCGGCGACATACAAGAAAATAATGGTTTTACTGGTCTAAACAAAGAAATATTGGAAGATGCTATTTCTAACAATAAAATAAAAGTTGAACAAAGCTTGAAATGGTTCGGCATAGAGACAAAGCCATTATACAAACTATTATTATATGGTTCTGGCATTGACATACCTGGTCTTACAGGAAGTGAAAGTAATGTTATACAGTTTTTGAAAAACCTTAAAATTGAGCCAAAGATAGGAAATAAATGGCTTAGATATGATGATTTATCCGATGATAAAAAGAAAAAACTGACTTCTGCTATTGTCATGAAAAGATCTAATAAAGAAAGACCAGAAAACATACTCGGCAAAAGATATTTACTTGTAGATGAGCAATCCGGAACTCCTTTTAAAGACGCAAAAGAATTTTCTACTTTATTGAATGCATGTGGCCGTATGAATAAAGCAAGTTATGGGATTGGCGCCTGTCTTAATAATAAAGAAAGCAAGAGGAAAGCCCTTAACACTCTATCTAAATACAGGCATGAAATTGTTACAGCATTAAGATGGTATGAAAATAGTCCCGATGCTATAAAAGGTGAAAATTATTTAATACTAAACGCTAAAGATAAAGTTTTATCTACTGTAATTGGAACATTGGCATCAATAATATCAAAAAACAATAATTTAAAAGAAGGGACACTAATATTGTCATTGGCACGCGAACCAAAAGGCATTACTAAAGTATCATTAAGAATGGTTGGTGATAATCCAAAAGTAGATCTTCGAGATGCCATAAATTCTATTATTGAGCAAACAAACTCTGGCGAATCTGGCGGTCATAAAAATGCGGCCGGCGCAATTATTAAAACAGAAAATGAAGATTCTTTTATCAAAGAAGCTGTTAAATTATTTAATTCTTTAGCTGTGTAAGAATTTTGTCAATGTTACCGGCAACGTCTTCGCCTTTCTTGGTTAAACTTAATAATTTTAATCTGCCCTGTTTGTCAAAATTTACCAGGCCGGCTTTATTCATTTGCTGCAGGATTTTTACAACATGGCTATATGTACAGTCAACTGCCTTTGCCAGATTAGAAGCATAGATCTCTTTCTTTCCAGAACGTCTCATCTCTATCAACATTTTAGCTGGTTTCTCCCTAAAAAACACATTTGCAATATCTAGCTTAGCCATTTTATATAGTTATTAAAACACTTGTCTTTTATATATTTTTTTCTTACTAAAAAGTATAATCTAGGAAATATATTTTTATTTATATAGTTTCCGGTAATTATTTTAATTTATATGAACCTGGCAAGCTCGTCTTTAGGCATTTTCTTTGGTAAGGGCTTGGTTAATTTAACAGAGAAGTTATATTGTAAATATAAACTATAGAAGAACAATAATAGACATAAGAAAGCCATAACATAGTTCAGGAAAGGAGATATTATAAAAATATTTTTACCTTTGTTAACACCTATAATAAGTTCATAAGCAATTCTCATGTACCAAATTCCAGAAACAGCAGTTATTGGAGTAAGTAAAATTATGGCTGCCAAGATAATTTCTATTGTGTATGCTAATGACTCTACAATTAAATCTGTTTTTTCTTTTGCATATTTTTCAACAAAAGAACTAGATTTTAGTGAGTCAGCTGTAAAATCATGCATCCTATTTGTTAGACCAGATAACACAATTAACAATCCAATTATAATAGAGGCAGTAATTATCAAAGCCTGCTTTTGCCAGACATCCATATTTTTATTATGTGTTATCAAGATTTAAATATGTTTTCAAAAAATTTATATAATCTATTATCTAAAAATAAAAATGAGGTGATTCATTTTGGCTAAAGCAAAAAGTTCTGGAAAAAAGAAAAAAAAGTTACATCACCGTGTAAAAAAACAGTTGGGTAAAGAAGTCAAATTAAGCGTAGGTTTAGTTATAATCTTATTGCTTCTTGTCATTGTAAGATTGCCTTACAATGCTAAAGAGGTATACACTGAAATTGAAGAGTATACTGTTGATGTTGTTGTACCGGATTATGATAATCCTGTAGAAAAGAGAATATGTACACCCGTACCTGCAGATGTTAGACTTGAACCAGACCCGTTCTCGCCTTTTGTAAAGACATCAGGAAAAGATTTCATATGTTACGCAAAATTAAGAGTGTGGAACGACGGTGACCAAGAAGGCGACTGGACTTACCGCTATACCTTTGAATTAGGATCTAAAAATATTGTTAAGGAACTGACAAAAACAGTTCCTCCATCATCATCTATCTGGTTCGAATTTGAAGCTGATGAATGTCAAGAAGGAGATACAGTTACTGGACATTATGAATTAGTATCTGGACCAATACGACAAGATTGTACTTATGAAACTCAGTATCCTGACAAAACAGTAACAGAGAAAAAACAAAGAGAAGTTCAAAAAGAACGTTATGTTACAAAATACGAACCTCTATGGCAGAAACTAATTGGGTATAACAAACACGAAAAAGTTTAATTTTTTTCTTCTAATTTTTTCTTATCTTTTTCTAATTCTTGTTCAATCTTCTTAGTTTCTGTATTTAGATGTATTATTATTATGACAAAAATTCCTGTTAATAAAAACGCAGAGATTGTGCTTCCAAGCAAGCCTTGGGCGTCGGGTAATAACTCTAAATATTTATTTATAACATCTCTCCAAAACAAACCAGCTACAAAAGTTAATGCTCCTGTAATAGTTGTTATATATGTCTTTCTAAACTCAAGTTCTTTTTCTCTTAACTCTAATTTACGCTGTTGATTTAGAAGTTTTTCTGTAAGTTTTTTTGGCATAGTTCTTAAAGTTAGAAAAGGAAGTATATAAATATATGCCCCTGCGGGGATTTGAACCCCGGCTTCAAGATTTTAGCCTTCTGCAAATTGCGTACTATTAAACTTGTTTAATAGTACCCGATCCAGTGTCAACTGATGTTACAGTTGTCCGCAATCTTGCGTGTTATCCAGTCTACACTACAGGGGCATAATAATATGGTTTTTCTGAGAATTTATAATTTTAACTTAATATAACAAATATTGTTCTGGAAGTGAGAAATTTTATTTAAGTAACCTAATGAAAGATGATGTTTAAAAGATATTGCATATAAGGGATGTTGTGTTTTCTCAAACAATATTCCATTCAAATTAATTTTTTTTGCTAAACTAATAGCATTTTTTATTTCTTTAGAACTGTCATTCCACCAAAACAAAACATATTTCCATGTAATGGCTGGCTTGTCTTTTTTATCTTTATATTTAACTAAATTTTTCATATTAGTAAAGACTTTATTGAAATCACCATTTTTTTGATATTTTCTTAGAGATTTAGTATTTGAACCATGTACTGAAAAAATAATTTCATCTGCAAGCATCGCAGCTTCTCTTTTTTCTTTTGTATTTAGTAATAAGCCGTTCGTAGAGATAATTATCTTAATATCAGGATGATATTTTCTAATAATCTGCAGTTCTTTCTTAATATTTTTTGAAAAAAACGGTTCTCCCTGATTGTAATAATGTATTGTATTTATTCCTTTAATTGACTTTGCTATTTTTTCAATGTCATTTAAGGACAGAAATTTAATTTTTCTAATTTGTTGTATGTTTTCTCTGTAACAGCCCAAGCAATTAAGATTACAGTGAATGGTGTTCTCAATCAAAAGATTCTTTGGATTTCTATAATTTATTGCTTTAGTTGTCAAATCATAACATGTTGCACAATTAGTTATAGGTAATTTACCGTTAGCTAGTTTTTTTCTGAATGAATCTGCTTTTTTCCCATGCATTATTTCATTTAGAGAGTTATAATTCATATTACCCAGAATGCCCTCTCCATATATATCACTGCAATTACATGAAACATTCATGTCAGACGCTACTGATAAATTATAGTACTTGCTGTTACCTGCTAATGACCTGCAATAGAAAGACCTACCGTGTATTTTAGCATTTATTTCAATGAATTTTTTTAAAATTCGTTTCCAAAGATAACTTACTTTGTAATATAATTTTTTATACATTTTTTGCAATAGTGCTTGGACTTCTCCTTCCAATAATTGGACCGTCTTTTACAATAAAACCTGCTTTTTTTAAATTATTTCTAACTTTTTTAGCATAAGAATATGTTGCTAAAATAGCATTTGGTTTCATTCTTTTTTTTATTTCAGAAAAAAACTCTACTGTCCATAACTCTGGATTTTTACTTGGAGAAAATGGATCCAGAAAAACAGCATCAAACTTATCATTAATAGTTTTAATTACCTTTGTAGCATCTCCTATCTTTATTTTAAGATGGATTCTTTTGTCCTCGTATAAATATGATTTTGTTATAGGATCATATTCTAGTTTCTCTATAATCCAGTAATGTTTTAATTTTGGTTTTAATTTAGGTAAATCTGAAACAAAATTTTTCTCTAAAGATATAATTTCAATCTCATTATCTGTGCTGTCTATAGCTGCAATCGCATTATAGCCAAGGCCAAAGCCAATATCTAATATTTTAATATGGCCTTTTAATTCTGGTATTTTACATGGTTTGACAAATTTTTCAAAAGCTTCCTCTAAAGCACCTGATTTAGAATGATAGTATTCTTCATATTCTGGATTAAATAAAGTAAAAGAACCATCATCTGTTTTAAATTTCCTCATGAAAAAAAGAATAGAAAAAATATTTATAAAGTAATTTATTAATAAATGAAAAATGAAACAGGTTATTTTAGTAAGGAATGATTTAAAATTACCTAAAGGTAAAATGTCAGCACAAGCAGCTCATGCAGCAGTTGAAGCTGTCTTAAGATCTGATAAAGAAAAAGTTAAAGAATGGCGTGCTAAAGGAAGTGCAAAAATAGTGTTAAAAGTTGCAGATAAAGCTGAATTGTACAAATACAATCAAATGGCCAAAGACCTTAATTTAACAACTGCTTTAATAACTGATGCAGGCAAAACAGTAATAGCGCCAGGCACAGAGACTTGTGTAGCAATAGGACCAGATGATGACGATTTAATAGATAAAGTTACTTCTAAGCTTAAGTTAGTATAGTTACTAAAGGCTTTGAAAAACTAATAAAATAAAATATCAATAATACAAATTCTACTCCATTTTCTGTGATTAATTCGTACATTGGTGTTCCTGATAATCTTTCTAAGAACATAGCTAAGAAAGCTTGTATACTTACTAATACCATACCTAAAGTTACTATTGGAACATTGTTAAGAGCAGCTGCCAAGAAGCACATTATTGCATATATAACAGCAGAAATAATCATCTCTTTATCTGCATGTCCTGCAAACAATTCTGGTATAATATGAGCTAATAATATCATTAATAATCCGAATTTAAAACCTAATGTGTAACTGAATACAAGAGCAAAAAATGA
>CAZKFC010000031.1:0-9739 GCA_964552005.1 uncultured Methanosarcinales archaeon | reverse complement strand
TAATATCTAATATAGAAATAATAAAAAATTGCTAAAAAAAATCCAATTATAATAAGATAAAAAGAATATTTTTTAATTTGCTCTTCCTTATTTTTAATATTTTCTTCTTTAAAAAAATCTGAAAATTTTTGGATGAAATTCATTAATTTATGCATTTTTTCTACAATAATATTTTACATCATAATATTGATTATACATGAAAGATGAGAATGTAACAAAAATTAATGAAAAATTAAAACATTTGGTATCTTTACTTATTTGAGAAAGAAACAAATGAGGATTAAATACAAATAATCTTTTTAATAATTTAGAAAAGGTATCTGGGATGTCATAACTATAGAAACTCCATCTTCTAGCCACTTTTAATATACTTATCAAATTGTCTCTTTTAAGATGATAACATATTGCCTTTGGCTCATAAACTAAATCATATCCATTTTGCCTAAGTCTTTTAGATATGTCAACATCTTCATAATTTGTTTTATATTTTTCATTATAGCCACCAATCTTCCTAAGAAATTTTATATCAAAAACACAATTTGAGCCAAACAAAAACTCTGGATTTTTTATTTTTTTACTGCCAAAATGCTGTTTTAAATGAAAAGCTCTCCATTTATCAGCTAATGATTTAGTATATTTTTCTTTAAGTTTTCCACCTACACCTGCTACATTATCAGAGAAATTCTTCATTATCAAAGACAACCATCTTTTATCTAAAACACAATCAGAATCAACAAATACTATATATTTTGTCTTACAATTTTTTATAGCTATATTACGCGCATTTGCCAGATTTTTACTCTTTTTCTTATGAATCTTTACCTCAAGTGATTTTACTATGTTAACAGTATCATCAGATGAACCACCATCTATTACAGTTACGTTAGCTGTTGTTGCTAATATACTTTCCAAACACTCCTTTATTGTTTCCTGAGAATTTAAAGTTGGAACATAAAAGGTTATTTGGTTTTTCATAATTCATTTCTTATGCGCTTTAACTAAATCTTTTAATATATCATCAATATTATATTTATATCTCCAATCTGGGTAATGATCTTGAAATTTTCTAACGTCTGAAATATACCATTTATGATCGCCTTTTCTTGCTTTATTTTGTATCTCAAAATTAGCTTTCTTTCCAGTTAAGTTTTCAATTTTTTGTATTGCTTCCAATATTGAAATATTAGAATGTCTTGAACCACCTATATTATATACTTCGCCAGGCTTCGGATTCATAGCAAAATGATGGAAAGCATTAACCAAGTCATAAGAATGTATGTTATCTCTAACTTGTTTACCTTTGTAGCCAAAAACAAAATATTTCTTATCTTGGACTATACATTTCACTAAATAAGATAAGAAACCATGCAACTGTGCCCCTGCATGTCCAGGTCCAGTAATACATCCGCATCTGAAAACACCTACTTTTAAACCAAAATATCTGGCATATTCTTGTGCCATTATATCCGCTGCTAATTTTGATGCTCCCATTAAACTATGCTTTGAATTGTCTAATGTCATAGATTCATCTATACCTTTATAATAAACATGGTTCTCAGGAAGTTCATATCTTGTTTTCTTCTCAACCAAAGATAGTGTATTTGGTGTATCTCCATAAACTTTGTTTGTTGAAATTTGTATGAAAACAGCATTTGGACTATGTACTCTTGTATTTTCTAGCATTACATGAGTACCATTTGCATTAATAGTAAAGTCTGTCATTGGTTCTTTTGCAGCCCAATCATGACTAGGTTGAGCAGCTGCATGTATAATAATGTCAAAAGGACCATATTTTATGAAAATATTTTGAATCTCTTTGTTATCCCTAACATCAACTGAGAAATGTTTAAAATTATTGTATTTCCTCACTAAATAATTTTGTACAGGAAACGTGTCTGCTTCTTTTCCAAAGAAATACTTTCTCATGTTATTATCTATACCATAAACATCATAGCCTTTATCAGCATAAAACCTGACAGATTCCGAACCAACAAGTCCTGATGAACCGGTTATAAGAATTTTCATAAATTGGAACAAACTATAGATTTAATTTAAAGATTTCGCTTCAAGGCCATTTTATAAGCAGATAAAATATTACTTGCAGTCACTTCCCATGAAAATTTTTCTACTGCTCTTTTCCTGGCTTGTTTTTCTAGTTTAGTTTTTAATTTTTTACTTTTTAATATCTTTATAGTGGCATCTGCAATTTTCTTTGCATTTCCAGGTTCAACCAAAATACCAGCATCTCCAATCATATTAGAAACTTCTCCAACATTACTTGCGACAATAGCCTTCCCAGAACCCATATATTCTACTATTTTAAGGGGTGATTTTGCTTCTGTAATTTTATTTTTCTCAAAAGATGCAATAGCCACATCTGCAACATTCATATATCTCGGAACATCTTCTCTTGATACAAAACCAGTAAATATAACGTCATCCAAGTCTAAAGATGATGCAATTGTTTTTAACCTTTTTAAATCAGAACCACCACCTACAACCAGTAGAGAAGTGTCATTTAATTTATTTTTGATAAGTGGGTATGCTCTTATCACAAGCTCAGCATATTGTCCTCCATGTAGCTGTCCCAGATATAAAATAACATTTTTTTTCAAATTATGTTTTTTTCTTAAATTTGATTTAATATTTGGGTTAAATTTATTTAAGTCAACACAAACATGCGCCATTATAATCTTATTTTTTGGAAAACCTCTTTTTATAGCTAGTTCTTTAAGTTTATGACTTGCTACAGACATAGTATCTACTAATTTAGGAATAATCTTTTCCATTGTATTTATATAAAAACCAAACAACTTAGAAGGCGGCGAAAAATTATAAATCTCATATTCCCAGTCATCCCAGTCATAATGAATAGGCTTATTATATAAAAATGCACCTATCAAGGCTGGCAACGCAGCATTTGCAAAACATTTCTGGAAATGAATAATGTCAGCCCATTTTGCGTATTTTTGAAATCTTTTTATATTCTTAAATAGATGGTAACTTCTCCTGCTAAAAGGTATTGTTTCAAACTCTATAATTTTTTTATTAATTAAGCTACGTTCTTTTTTAGGTAATGGAAAATATATCAGCTTAACTTCATGACCTTTTTTCTTAAACTGTTTGGCTATCTCAATAATCCTAATAGTCCATGGCTCTTGTGCAGAATATATGTCGTGCGGGTGTACCATTACAATTTTCATTTTAGCTGCCTGGCAGTAAGTCGTAACCTACTATCTTTTCCCACATGAATAAAAAAACGTCCATCATTAGAGTTATTACAAGGAGAAAAGCCAGCAGCATAAGATTTCTTAAATTTTTCTTCATCCATATGACAGAAATGCAAACTATATAAAAATATTAGTGAAAGTTTATAAATTATTTTTACTTTTGTTATTCTTAATGGTATTGGGAAGGATTAACATAATTCTTGAACTTGCACTTAAAGATATTAGACTTAGATACAATAATCTCAGTTTCGGCTATTTGTGGATGATGCTGAACCCTATTCTGATACTGATAACTCTCTATATTGTATTCTCTTTTGTTATTAAATTAGATTTCCCACACTACCAGATGTTCTTAATCCTTGGTATCATTGTGTGGAACTTCTTTTCCGAGGCAACTTCAAACAGTATAAGATCACTTGTTGCCAGTATGGATCTGCTTAAAAAAATAAAGATTTATTCGTATGAAATTATTCTTGCTTCAAATTTGTCTTCCACAATAATATTCATAGCAAATTTATCCGTGCTTTTAGTTATGATGCTGATTTTCAACATAAACCTCTTTACATATATAAGATTAATGAGCTTCTTTTATTTTGGGCTTCTTTTCCTAATCATAATTGGAGTTTCTCTATTTATCACTACTATCTACATCCATTTCAAGGATATCATTCATATCTGGAATTTCGTTATATTCATTGGTTTCTGGGTAAGTCCTATAATTTATCCCGAAACAATTATACCAGAGCAGTTCCTAAGATTCTATATGCTAAATCCACTTGCAAGAATCATAAGCCATCTAAGAAATACTGTAATCTACAACTACATAGATTCTTCTGTTCAAATAATAATTACTGTCATTATTATATTTTTAATTTTTTTTACAGGACTATTAACATATAAAAAATACTCTAAAAAAATTTATGATTACATATGAAAACTATAGAGCTTAAAAACGTGACTAAAGTTTATAAACTTAAAAGGAAAGATAATAGTTTTTTCTTTATACAAAATTCACAAACTGAAGACTTTCGTGTTCTGGAGAATATAACCCTAAAAATTAGAAAAGGTGAATGTGTTGGTATCATAGGTGAAAATGGTTCAGGAAAAACAACATTGCTTAAACTAATCGGAGATTTAATACAACCTTCTTCCGGAGAAATTATTAGAAATGGCAGTATTCAATGTTTTTTGGATTTAAGCACTGGTATGCAGAATGAATTAACTGGAAAAGAGAACATCTATCTATACGGTAGTCTGCTTGGGATCCCTAAAAAGGAATTAAAAGAAAAAATAGATGACATCATTGACTATGCGGGATTAAGAAAATTTATTGATGTCAAATTAAAAAATTATTCTTCCGGAATGAAAGTTCGGCTGGCCTTTTCTGTAGCAATGGCGCAGAAACCAGACATTATACTTATTGATGAAGTCATGGCAGTGGGAGATGAAGCATTTCAGAAAAAAAGTTTTAACCAGATAAAACTACTAAAAGAAAAGGGGAAAACAATAGTACTTGTAAGTCACAATCTTGACCTAATTACAGATATATGCAACCGAGTAATATATTTAGAGAATGGCAGGATAGTCAAACAAGGACCACCAAAAAAAGTAGTATTCCAATATCTCAAAAAAGTATCAAAAGACAACCATGTTAAAATATCAGATAATACAAAACAGGATAGAAAAGATAGGATAGAAGATATCAGAATCTCTTGTAAGATATTACAGAAAGATATTGATGTAATGGAGCAGGAGCTTTCCAATAAAATAGAAGAGGAATATGTTTCAACAATTCTCTCTTTAATAAAAAAACTTATTGAACTGAAGGAATTAAATATATCACTAGAATCAAATACAATTGTTAAGATCAACCTATTTGAAGATATTATAAACTTACGAAATAAACAACTTACATATACTTTTGAACTTAGGAAAAAAAAGAAAATTTACAATAAGATAGCAGAAGCATTGCTTCAAATTCTTAGTATGGATAACAATCCATATATGGTTCCAAAGAGAATACAAGACTTTATGGATATATATCCTCAATTGGATTGGTCTAAAAAGGATTTGAAAAAATTTGTATCCTCTTTTCTTAAGAGCACGACTCTTCCTAAAGTCATCAATACTATGAATGATGCCGTTCTTTATTATCACAAAACATGTTTAAGGTATCAGCTGAACAAAAAAAACAATGAAGAATTGAGTGCAAATCTAAAAAAGCTGAAACAAGTTTTACATACATATAGTGACAAGAAGTGGGTTTTCAACTTTATATTCATGGAATTAAAAGACAGGTTAAATAATGAAGGTTATAATCTAAAGCTTAAATCTCAAATTCTATTAACTTTTTTCGATGTGATAAAAAAGAGTAATAAAAAACTTACAAAGACGCAAGTTTCTCAGATTGAAAACACAACCACTTCTCTATTTGATCAAATTCACAAAAAGATTATTCTACTCTCACATGAAAAGCAATTTAATCTAAAAAAAGAATTAAATGATTTCAAGATTATAATAATGAAGAAAAAATCTGAAATATTAAAAAAAAGTCATAAACGTATTATAAAGAAAGTATATACAACTGATCCAAATGGTAACAAAAAAAATGTGTTTAGTAGTGGAGATGATGTTGTTATTAATATAGAATATAATTTGAAAGAAACAGTATCCAATCCTGTATTTGGAGTTGCATTATTTACGGAGGAGAGATATTACATAGCAGGACCAAATACAAAATTTGATAACCTCAGACTTGGACAAGTAAAAGGTAGAGGAAGAATAAAATATATAATAAAAAATATTCCACTACTCAGTGGCACATATTATATTAGCGTCTCTATACATCCTGAAGAAAGTTTTAATGAATATGACTATTTTGATAAAGGAGCATACTTTATGATTAAAAATACAAAGAAAGAATTTGGTGTGATTTCTTTAAAAAGCAGGTGGGAACATAATAATGAATAAAGTGCTTCTCCTAAATCCTAATTCAAGAAAAAAAGATTCTGTAGAGGAACTGCCTCTAATCACACCACCTATTAATCTTATGTATGTTGCTCAGTCTCTAATAGATACTGGATATAAAGCAGAAATTCTGGATGGATTAGCTCTTAATCTCTCAGATAAGGATATCCTTAATCATATTAAAAAAAAGCACCCATCTTTGATAGGAATTCCTCTCTATTCTAGTGATCTAACAAAAATGTATGTGTTAACAGAGTTGATAAAGAAACAAAACCCCGGTGTAAAAATTTTCTTTGCCGGTCATCATGCAAGTGCCCTTCCAAAGCAAGTGATGCAACAGTTTCCTAATATAGATTTTATTGTTAGAGATGAAGGCGAATTCACCACCGTTGATTTGTTAAAAGCATTGGAAAAAGACCAAGATCTGAAAAAAGTAAAAGGCATTTCTTATAGACAGAATGGCAAAGTACGACATAACCCCAGTGCACCACCGATAGAAGATTTGGATAAAGTTCCTATTCCATCAAGAAAACTCATCAATCCATATCTTTATTATTCAAAAATGTCCAAGCGAAGCAATGTTGATGTCCTTATTACAACAAGGGGCTGCCCGTACAGATGCACGTATTGTGCAAAGCTGAATGAATTTTTCAAAAGTCACAGGGAGCGCTCTATTAATAATATAATGCAGGAACTAAGGATGATAAAAGCAACAGGTACAAATGCGGTTGAAATTTATGATGAAACTTTTACATTGAAAAAGAAGAGAGTTATGGCATTTATTGAGGCAGTTAAAAAGGAGAAGATGGATTTTGAATTCAGAATAAGAACAAGAGTTACACATGTTGACAGAGAAATGCTGCAGGGATTGAAAAGTATTGGCGTCTCAACAATATCTTACGGAGTTGAATCAGGAAGCCAGAAAGTCCTGAATAAAATGAAAAAAGACACTACATTGAAACAGGTAGAAAAGGCATTCTATGAGACTGAGAAAGCCGGCATCAACATATTAGGATTTTTCATGATAGGGAACAGAGGAGAAACGCCCGCAACAATAAGACAGACTGTAAATTTTGCCAAAAAGTTGAATCCTTTATTTGCAACTTTCTCTGTTTTAATTCCGTATCCCGGAACTGCTGATTATATAGAGGCAAAAAACAATGGCACTTTGCAGGGAGATTATGCACCATTTAAGCCTAGACCTTGGATAAAGCTGCCCTGGATGAATGATATCTCTGAATTGTATGAATACTCAACCAGGGCATATAATGAATATTACAAAAGACCAGCTTATGTGACAAAATTCTTGAAAAATACTGTCCTAAAGGGAAATTTTAATCTGGTAAAATATTCACTAAGTAATTTTTATAAAGATATTATAAGGGTTAATCCGATATAAAATTCTTAACTCTATGAAAAATGAATATCTCTGCATTTACAAAGAAAATAAGCAATCAACAATTTAATTATAACTTATACATAATTCTTCTAACAACAACTATTTTAATCTTAACAATATTTATACTATTTTATCCCCCTATAAATAATTACCAGTTTGAAGATTCGCAAAAACCTTTATGGATTAAAATAAATGATGAAATTAATTCTCAAATAGCAAAGGAAAATGCTACTGCCGACTTCCCGGTATATATGTTATTACTAATAATTTTACTTGAAATTAATAACCATAGTCTACTAATTTACAAAATATTACCTTTATTTTTTTACATAACTTCTTTTTATTTTATCTATGGTATATCTGTAAAACCTATTTAATAGTAGGAGAGTAGCAATTGTAACTTTCATTCTAATGATAATACTTGAGGTTTTTTACAGAATCAATAATATTCACAGCAATAATATCCGAAGCGATTTTTATTATTTCATGTTTTTTTATATGTTCATAGGAACCTTTTATTACTTCTTAAAACCCATAAAAATAAAAAATATACTGGCTTTATCTTTATTTTTATCACTATTCTTAATGGTAAAAATCTCTTCATTTATATATGTAGGTTCAGTTTTATTATTTATAATACTAAGAATCATTAATAGCCATAAAACTGTATTAATGAAGTATTTAAAGAAACATTATAACATATTATTTTCTTTAGTAATTTCATTAATACTATCTCTTATTTTAAAATATAATCTTTTTATCTATATATTGCCAGTCTTAATATATTTGTTTATAAACTACAAGGAGACATTAATTGATTTTTTAAAAATAAATTTAACATTCTTAACATACTTCTATTTTGTATAGTATTTTCATTATTTTTTTCTATAATATTTTTATCTCTCATCTATATCTTACCACTTTCTCTATGGTTGTTATATTTGAATATTAAGAGCACTAAGAAAGAAAAGATTATTTCAGCTATTGTTATTATTTTATTTTTAGTTTTTCCATTTATTTGGTATTTTAATATATCAGATAATTTAGTTTTTTCCACAACAAACAGATTTTTGTCAAATTTTAAAGGGGATGAGTTAAAACCCGGAGACTTCTTCTCAATAAAATACCTCGGATTTTATTTAATCTATACCTTTCCAGAATATTTTGGAATCCTTTACCCTATTTTTATACTATCGACAATCTTATTTATAACTCAGATAAGCAAATTTCAAGACTATCTTATTTTGCTGTTAATCATAGTACCTTTATTAATTTTTACCACATTACCAATGAAACATTTAGACCATATTTATCCAGTAATTTTTATTATTATCTTAGTAAGTGTTAAACAAATCATCCTTTTAACTGAAAGCATAAGCAAATTAATTTTACCAATTATCACATTTTTTTTGATAATATATCTCTCATTCAACGTACTGAATTTTTTCTCACAACCATCTTTAAACCAAAAATTAGTAGATTATTTTCCAGATAACAGTTCACGTGTATTTATAATAAACGGTAACAATTTTGAAACACTTGATGAAATAGAATATTTTTCGTTTCTACGTAATCAAAATTTAGAAATATACTATGAATATAAATACAGAGGAATAAACCTAACAATAACAGCATATGACCATTGTATTTTAAATAATCTAACAAAATTCTCTTACAAAGAAGAGAAAGTAATCTATGATACTGTTTTATTTAGACATATTAACAAAACAAATAAGGAATGTAGAACTCTCTCAAAGGAGGATTTAATTTTTGATCCTAGTATCAATTATGTAGTCTTAATAGAAGAAAGCCTAAATACAAATAATTCATTTTTCTACTTAAAATACAGTCCATTTAACAACACTATGTTTCAGAAGAAATATAATTTAGAAACTATTTTAAAATCGAACAAAGATACAAAACAATACATTATATTCAAAAAAGTAAATTAAAATGAACCTCACCCGCACTGAAGTGCGGGGTATCATTTAAGCAAAGGAAGTAATTTTCCTTTGTGGTTGAAAATTCCAAGCTCCTTGAGATTCAGATATGTAATGCTGGATTGTTTCAGCAGTAACATTTCCAACTGAACGAAAAAACTTTCCAGGACTCCAAAATCCTTTGCGAAAGTTTTTATACCGCC
>CAZKFC010000030.1:5166-10307 GCA_964552005.1 uncultured Methanosarcinales archaeon | reverse complement strand
TATCTCTTAATTTATCTGCCAGCTGCCAATCTTTATTTTTTCTAGCAGTTTCTCTTTTTTTAACTAAGTCAAGTATAGATTTAGGTATTTTTTCTTCTTCAAATTCAAATATTCCAAGCACTTTATCAAATTCCATCATTAGATTAAATATTTTTAAAGCGTCTTTCCTTGATATTTTATCTAAGATTTTATTGACTCCTGTCATAAACGTAAATATAGCAGCTTCTCCCCCACTTATATTTAGGTCGTCGTCCATTGCTTTCTCAAAATCTTCCTTAGCTTTCTTAATCAATTTATTGACATTAGGATTATCTTTACCACCTTTAATAGTCTTTAATTTCAACAGAAATTCCTTAAACCTCTTTATTATATTTTCAGCACTGTCTAACGCTTTAAATGTGAAGTTAAGTTTTTGTCTATAATGAGTACTCAACAATAAATAACGAATGGCTTTTGGACTATAACCTTTATCTAGAATATCTTTTAAAATGAAAAAATTGCCTTTGCTCTTAGCCATCTTTTCTCCTTCTACTAAAAGATGTTCACAATGCAACCAGTAATTAACAAATTTTTTATCAGAATAACCTTCACTCTGCGCTATTTCATTTTCATGATGCGGAAATATTAGATCAATGCCACCTGTATGTATGTCAAATTGCTTTCCTAGAAACTTCATGCTCATTGCACTACATTCGATGTGCCATCCCGGCCTTCCTTTACCAAATTCAGTTTCCCAAAACACCTTACCGTCTGATTTCTCGTAACCTTTCCATAACGCAAAGTCATTAGCAGATTCTTTTTCATATTCGTCTTGCTTTACGCGGGCGCCCGCTTTCAATCCTGAAAATTTAATTTTAGATAATTTTCCATATTGCTTGAATTTTTTGACATTATAATAAACAGAACCATCTTCGCTTTTATACGCAATACCTTTATCTAGCAAAGTTTTTATTATTGCTAACATCTCTTTAATGGTTTCTGTTGCTTTAGGATAATATTCAACTTTTTCTATGTTTAGTGTAGCCATATCATCAAAAAAATATTTTGTATATTTCTCTGTGAACTTTTTTAAGGACATTTTCTCTTTTTGGCTATCCCTAATTGTTTTGTCATCTACATCTGTCAAGTTCATGACATGTACAACCTCGTAACCTTTGTATTTCAAATAACGGCGCAATAAATCTGAGAATATAAATGAACGCCAATTTCCAATATGAGCATAATTATATACAGTAGGTCCGCACGTATATATCTTAACAATGCCTTTCTTAATTTCTTTGAAAGGTTCTTTTTTTCTTGTTAGTGTATTATAAAATTGCATTTTAAAAAAGTAATTGCGTAATTATTAAATATTTAACTATATCAAATTTAATATTGGAACTAATAATTTTCCTAATGTGTTAAAATAAATTATTCTAATTACAACGCTTAATAAAGAGCTTAATACTGCTACAAACCCAGGGATTCCAAAAAAACTTTTTATTATGGTGGAGCCAATAAACTCAATAATAACTAAGATGGTACCAAGCAAGATAATATCTTGGCCAGAAAACAATAAAACTGCTGAATTAATCATGAAAAACCACAAATAAAAAGGTAATGTCACGCTACCTATATGACCGCCTGCTAATAATGTGGGAATAATATCACTTAGTATAAAAAAAATTAAAGTGTATAATAAACCGAATTTCCACGTTATCAAAATACCAAGGAATAATGGCAACTTCAAATCAATATTTGTTCTGTTAAATTTATCATGATAAAAACTGAATAATCCAGATATTATTGTCAAGACAGCGAATACAAAGTATTTCGGATTGATTAAGAAAAAAATTAGCAGCAATAAAGGTATGAACAAATGTTTTTTCTCGATATTATATTTTTTTAATATGTCTGAATCAAGAATCGGCGTACTTTCAATTTCCTTAAATAATTCTTTAAAATTCATTTTTTTATATATAAGTTAGGTAAGTATAAATTATTGTGGGTTAAATATTTATACCATTATTATTTTAGTTTAATATTTAGAAAGGATGAAAAATTCAGTATTAAAGATAGTTCGTTAATTAATTATCCTTATGAAAATACATACTTCATTATTGTTTCAAAGAAACACATTAAATGTTTATCTTATAAAGAATTGAAATCAGGAAAAGAAATAACTCCGACATGTAGAAATTATTTAGGTAACAGAAAGGAATTTGAGTTACAAAAAGATGTTATCATTAAATTCTGTGAATTTGCAATCAAATTTTTTAAAGAAGTCTAGTGCCGGTCATCTCAAGTAGTACTATATGAACCAGACTTTTACTTATTCTTTTCTATTTTTGTAAATCTGATCTCTTACTTCTTGCACAAAGTCTTGAGAATCTCTCGCATCTTCAAAAATTGTTGATGTTTGAGCTTTAAATTCAATTACTTCTCTTCTGGTAAAATAAGCAATTGCTATTAATGCTAATCCAAAAAGAATAATGTAAATACTGTAAGGTTCTTCTGAATCAAACATAATTATTAGACCAATAGCAATTATCAAAACACCAAAAATAATAAGAGGAATATTAATACGTTTTGTATAGGACATTGAGTCAATTTTATTTAAAGGCAGTTCAGTATATTCATCGTAACCTAATCCTTCAAACTCTTGAATTAATGCATTATTTGTTAATCTTAAAGAATTAAATGAATCTATGTCTTCATCAACAGATTTTTGTCTTGATTTTTGGGTAACTTCTTCCTTAATAGGTTTGTCTTCTTCCTTAGGTGGAGGAATTGAATCCATTGCTTCTTTGTCTTCTGAATCCTCTTTTTCAGTCATAATAAAAGGGTGTCTAACTATATTTAAAAACATTTCTGTGCCGGTCATCTCAAGTTGCAACGAATGACCTATGGCTACATGCGGAAATTAATTTTATAGAAATCAATCATATCACTTTAAAATTCATTTTTTTATATATAAGTTAGGTGAGTATAAATTATTATGGGTTAAATATTTATACCATTATTATTTTAGTTTAATAAAATGAAAATATCAGAACTAGAACCAAACCAAAGAAAAGTAGAAGTAGAAGCAGTTGTACAAGAAATAAGCAGCGTGAAAGAATTCAATAAATTCGGCAAGCCAGGAAGAGTGGCTGCTGCTACTATAAAAGATGATTCCGGCACAGTCCAATTAACTTTATGGAATGAGCAGATTGATATGGTCAAGCCAGGAGATAAGATTCATATTAAAAACGGCTATATAAAAGAATGGCAAGGCGAAAAACAATTAAATATTGGGAGGTTTGGCGAACTTGAAGTTCTAGAATGAAGAAAGCTCAGTTAACAATAATTTTAATTATTGGACTTCTTTTTATTATTATTGCCACTTTTGTTTTTGTTAGAGTAAATCAAAGTAAAAAAAATATCATTGAAACATCTTCTTCTCAGCAACAAAGTTTTGAGTTTAATAAAGAAAATTTTCAGGATTATTTTAACCAGTGCAGCCGTAATTCTATTATTAATGCGAATGAAGAATTTGGTATTCGGCAAAGTAACAAAAAAAATTATGAGAATTATGTTTCTTTAAAAATAAAATATTGCATGGACCCTTTATTAAATGAGTTCAAAAAAAGTAATTATAACATTGATGAAGGTAGTGTCAGAACAACTGTTGCTTTTAATGAAAAGACTATCTCTGTAAATGTTGATTATCCAATAAAAATCTCAAAAGAAGATATAGACTTTGATTTTGAAAACTATAAAATTACTTTTCCCAGAGAAAATTATATTTCTATAGTAAATATGGATGACCAAGAAATTTTACTTCCATCAACTGATAAAAGAGTTCAAATAATAGTACCGGCAGAAACATCTATTATAGATAAACATGGCAATTCTATAACCTCCTTAAGTATTAAACTAATAGATAAGAATTTTGATGGCTTAGAGAACAAGGTTGTAGTTGGCAATTTAATATATGAAATTCAGCCGAAAGGAGCTAAATTTAGCAAGCCAATTGAATTAAGTATAGATTTTCGTAATAAAGACATTCCCCAAACAGTAAATGAAAATTCTTTAAGTATAGCATGGTGGGATTCTAATGTTAAGATATGGAAAAGTCTCCCAACTACAATTAAAAATGGCCGTGCAATTGCCAGAGTTGATCATTTAACTAAGTTTGCAGTTGTTGCAGGGTGCACTGAAGCAGGAGAATATGAGATAAGTACATACATCCCAAATATTTATTCCCAACAATATGATGATAAAAAAGCATGGATAAAATCCAAAAAAGGGCAAATCTATACAACAGGAGATGTGGAAGAATCTCAACAATTATTGTCATCTGAAAAAATAATTTTTGGTATTGACGAAAACAATAATGATGATTACTGTGATGGTTTTATTGAAACAGAATGTTGTTGTTCTGCTCATGAGGAGATTATTGGAATTGGAGATAAAAAAATTGGATGTTCTGCAGTTCCATTAGGAGAATGTAATGGAGAAATTGCTGAGGATGATGAGATGTATTACCAAGAAGATATTGATTCCTGTAATGAAAATAAAAAAGGATATGATGATTATAATTGTTTGGGCGGTATTATAAAAGATAATGATGGTGACAATGCTGTGTTCAAAATTGTTTTTGAAGAAAACGGAAATTCTTGTTTTAAAAATTATACAATAGATGCTTTCCCTGGAAAAGACAATACTTGTGAAATTACTGCAGATGAAACCATTGCAATTGATATTTTTACAGGTAAACCTGCAATAAATATCCAAAAAATAAAAGTAACAAGAAATAAACCAGAAAATGACGGTATAATTGAAACAACAACTAATTGTAGTTTAAAAGTTACTTTAATTGGAGTAGGAGCAAAAGTCCAATTTTCTGGTATATATGAGTATAATTTAACAAGAGAATGTAGTATCCCTGGAGAATATGGTTATTTAGAGATAGGAGGAATAGCAACCTGTGCAGTTTGTGAACTTGATGAATCTGGTCAGTATTATTATAAACCAACTTCAATAACCGAATGTTGCGGCTCTGATAATGAAGGTGTAGCATATTGTCCGGGCGTGATAAGCGAGCAGGGAAAGATCTGTAAAAAAGTGGGGAACACATATCAGTTTGAAGATTGGTATGATGAAAAATGTGATTATTG
>CAZKFC010000030.1:0-5066 GCA_964552005.1 uncultured Methanosarcinales archaeon | reverse complement strand
TGTGATATTGTAACTTGTGTTGATTAAAGATGAAAAAAATAACTTTGTTAGTGATTGCGATTTTACTAGTTACTGTAGTTTTTGCAACTGAAGATCCTGTCAGGATTATTGCTAAAAAAACAGCTTCATATAGCATTCAAGATTGTAAAGTTATGTGTGGATGTGATGTAGCTCCTTTATTGTGTCCTGGAGAAAGTACTCCTGCAAATGATAATCCAAGATGTGTAAATGGGATCTATAATACAGTGTCAAGATGTTATTTTCAATGTTTATTTGAACCAGAATGTTTCAACACCCATCCAAGTAATGAAGGGCCAAAATCAGTTAATTCTTATTGTGAAAAAAATGGTAATCCTGGAAAATGTGTTTTAGAAGAACCAGTTATAGCACCTTCTTTGGGTTTTATGAAATGTGACACATCTGGAGATGATATCAGTATAGAGGAAGTGTGTAATGATATTAATGCACAAAGAAATCTAAATTTATATGAAACTTGTCCTTTGCCTGATTATTGTGGTGGTCAAATAAATGAAGAAGAAGTTGTACTTGACTGTGATCCCGAATGCAGACCCGATGGCACTAAAATAGTTCCTGGTGAAACAGTAGGTCAATGTGAATTAAATAATATTAAAGTTAGTACGTTGCAAGAAGTAAGACAATATTTATGTTATATGACACCAGACCCTGAGAATCCAGAAACTTGTGACGGCACTTATGGAGGAAGAATTGCTAACTACTTTAATTGTCTAAGAGGTGTAACAATCCATGAACATAATATTGATGAAGAATCGCTAGAAAGCAATGTTTTCACACCTGAAGAACAGAGATTACCTATTAAAGAAGAATTATGTAAAAAGTTAGAACAATGTGTGACACAAGAAGGAATTAATTTTAATTGGGTTGAAAATGAACTAACAGTTCCATGTGTATATCAAGAAAATTGTGGTGAGGAAGTTGAATTAGTTCAAGAAAATCAAGATAATAATGGTGGTCGCAATATACCTTGTCCATATCTATATTCAATAACTAAAGATGGCAAAGTGTTTGAAGAAACATTGTTGGAAGCTCAGTTTTCAAGCAAGATGAACCGTCCTTATTACAGTAAGTTAGATAATTATGATCCTGCTATTGCTAGAATACAGATTAGGGAACCTTTCTTTGAGACAGCTTACATTGACACTATTAAATTATATAGAGTAAATGAAGATGCTTTAGTAGGTTCAAATGGAAAATTTTATTCTGTAAAAGAACCACAACCTGTATTGTGTAAAACAAAAAGCGGTGAAGATTGTACTTTGTTGATAAGTAAGGAAGATGCTTCATATTATTCACCTTTTAAAAATTTGGACAGCAGAGTAATAAAACCAAGTAATTATGGAGTTAAGGCTTACCTTACCAAAATGAATGGTATTAATAGTGAGAGTACTTCTTATGATTATTTAGAATTGACTTTGCCTAAAGCCGGAAAAGGAAAATTAATAGTTTCCTATAGTTTAAATCCAAAATTATCTAAGTTTGAACCAAAGTTAGTATCAGACATAAAAGATATCCTTCCTTTTGTATATTCTTCTTTAGAAAATTCAAAAATTGCAGCTAAAGTGGATAATAAATTAAAGCAAGTCGGTTTTGCAAAAGTATTGGAATATGATAATGGTTGGAAATATACTGGTGAGCAGTTTATATCTTATACGCAAAAAGAAGCAATAATACCCTTTGATATCAAAACAAATAAAGTAAGGATTGAATTTTTATCAGGTATGTACATTATCGATTATGTTGCGGTTGATTATTCAGTTTCTGAAATTATTGTTGAAGAGATACCAAAAAAATCTGATATTAGGGAAATCAACAAACAGGATAACTCATATATTATACTTTCTCAAGGTGAATTTTTAGAAGTTGAGTTTGAAGAATCTGAACCCGGCACTTTCATATTGGAAACAAGAGGATATTATCAGCCCGGCACAGATAAAAATATTGAACTGAAAACAAAATTCAACTATGAAGAGTTCAAGCTGTTGTTTAATATTTTGTTAAAAAAGGATTTTGCTGAGAAATATGTCAGTAGCTTGATACAGGGGTAGATTGAATTAGATTATCTTTAATATAATTAATAATAGTTTTCACACCAGTAAAAGCTTTCTTAATTAAAGGTCTACTTATGTGATACATTCCTAAAGTCATTCCAACTGCTCCAACATAAAAAGGCAGTCTGTCAATATCATAAAAGGGTATATCAACCATGTCACAACAATTTTGTACTAATAAATAAAGACTTGTCTTTGTATGATCCAAACTTCCAAATAAACTTAATATTGGCTCAGCAGCCAGTGATATTCCGAACCCAAATACAGCAGGTTTTAGGATTTTATTGTCAATACGAGAAGATGCCTCTATCAACCCATAGCCTGCAAAGGGTAAAACAAAATTTGGCATTGCTAACGTTATGATGTTTTGGATACTATCCCCTAAATGGATAGAAGTTGCTACAGGAAATCCCATGTTTTCCATTAAATCTGTTGTTTTATACACATTAGGGGCTAATTTATTTAATAAAACACCATAATGAGAAAAAAAATTTGTATCAAGAGATCTTATTCCTGCTTCTAAACCTGATAATTTTGCTCCAAGAGCCATGGTTTCCTCATGAGCTAAAATATGTCCAGCCATCTGTGGTAACAAAGGTAATTCAATCTTAAAATATAATTTTGCTAATGTCCATAACAATCCTCCAGCCCCAAGATCTACGGCTGCTACTTTACTCACAAGATTGCCTTCTGGCTCAATAACACAGCTTTTGAAATCCTCTCGCAGTTGCTTCTGGGCAACAAGATTAACTGCTGGTTTATATAATCTGTTTGTCAAGGTTGCTAAACCATCATTCATTTTGTCTCAAGACAGTAGTAATTTATATAAAAAGCTATCCCAAAAATGGAGGAAAAACCTTAAAAAACTGCTCATTGTTCTAAAATAAATGGAAACTTATTTTGAACGTGCTATTTTTATAAGTTGGTTCTGTGCTAAGCCTACTTGTAAATTCTGTTATATGTATACTATTAAAGATAGCATTAAACAACCTAAGAAAGCTAGGAGAAGATTAGAAAGTATATTGGCGGAAACTTTAATATGTAAAATTTGTAATTGGAAGATTGGATTTCTTTCTGCTGGTATAGCTTCTTGGAGTACAAAAGAATTAAAGGAAGTATTAGAAGGCATGTATAAAATAACTGGTAAGAAAATATGGCTTAATCTAGGAGTTATGAAAGAATCACAAATTAAAGAATTACTTCCATATATTGAAGGTCTTACCGGAACTGTTGAATGCGTTAATTTTTCTATTCGTGATAATATTGTGCCTGATAAACCCTTGCATAAAATAGATGAAATGTTTCAAATAGCGGATAAATATAATCTAAAGAAAAGTATTACAATTATAATTGGATTGGGAGAAACTATAGATGATTTCCCTAATTTAGTAAATTTAATTAAAAAATGGCGTATAGATAGATTAAATTTCTACAGATTGGTGCCGCATCAAGGCGCTGATTTATTTCCAACTGGTCCAACCACAGAATATTACACAGAATGGATATCTAGAACGAGAAAAAAATTTCCTAATTTAAAAATAGTTGCTGGCTCATGGCCTGATAAAACAAAAGAAATTCCTTTATTACTAAAAGCCGGTGCCAATAATATAACTAAATTGCCAGCAATAAAATATTTTGGTAAGAAACCTGCTCATGAAATCGAACAAGGAGTTAAAAAAGCTGATTGTAATTTTAAAAGTAATTTAACAGAATATCCAAAAGTTGATATTGGGGCTATTTTACAAAAATTAGATTTTGATAATGATTTGAAACAAAGAATAAAGAAAAAATATATGAAGTATTACAATAAATTAAAGAAGTATGAGAAAACGCTATAAGAAAAAAAATATTGTTTATGTCTTATTAAAAAAAGGAAATAATCTTATAGAAAAATATGTTAAAGATACTAGGAAACTACTTATATTTACTATTCTAGGTGTAGTTTTTCTTTTTATTAGCATGAGGTATAAGCAATTATTCTTCACTGTTGTTTTTATTATAACAGGAGCACTATCATTAATACATAGCCGTTATTTTAAGTATAGTCATTATATTGGTTTTGAGTTATGCACGTTAGCAACTGTACTAACAAGTTTAGCATATGGTCCTGTCACAGGCGCTTTTACCGGCTTAATTTCTATCACATTAGGCTTTATTTTAAGTGGTTATTTCAAGCCGACTTATTTTATTTCTGTACTGACAATGCCCTTATTAGGATTAGTAGTGCCTTTTTTCAAAAATCATTTATCATTACCCTTTTTAGGATTATTAATGACTTTGATTTATGACGCTATTATATTGCCATTATATGTTTTGCTAGGTGGTTCCAGAATTCCTTCTGCTTTAATATTTTTTGTAACTCATATTTTATTTAATTATTGGATTTTCTCTTTTGTTGCACCAATCTTAATAAATATTATTTAAATCCAGACGGCATTATATTAATAAAGGCAGGTTCTTGATTAGCTGGCTCTGATTCATTATATGAATTTGAAAATTCAGAAACCAACTTATACTCGTAGGGCCTGATTAAAATTAATCTATATCCTATTACCTCATGATCTAGAGAATATTTTTTTTCTATCTCAAATGTATCTCTTGGCACAACTAATAAAGGTGTGCCTTCTTCAGAATACTCTTCAACAAAATTACTATACGTATTTATTAATTCACCTAATGTTGTCGGGTTTATTGGTTTATCAAAATAACTTACAAGGTGTTTTGTAGTATATGAATTAGTGTCTACAAGTTCAGGTGTTTTTATGCCAAGATGCCTTAGCACTAATTTTGAACCAGAATAAAAAACGCCATAGATGTCATGATTTGGTTCTAGTCTAACTTTTATTAAAGGATTTTTATTTTCTTGTTTATCAAGAATACTCTTAATTATTTTTGTTAATCCGTTCATAAAAATCATTTTTCCAAAATTAATAAGTTATATTTAAAGATTATTTATATATTATGGCCTTTATTTTGGGT
>CAZKFC010000029.1:0-11332 GCA_964552005.1 uncultured Methanosarcinales archaeon | reverse complement strand
TTGTTCATAATATAATAAAAAGATTAGATAATATAAAAAGAAATCTGTTTTAACAAAAAGGTTTAAATATAAAGTAATAAAGTAAAAACATTAACAGTGAAAATAAATTTTTATAGAGACATGGCTTCTAGTTTATACAGAGCATCAGCTTATGTTACGGAGTTTTATCAAAGTTTACATTCAGGCCTAGAATTACTATTAAATCCTAATGAAAGATTATTAGAGCCTGTATATTTGGATAATTTATACTTTGCAAAAAGAAGTAATGGACTGGACATAAAGATTCCAAAACTTCAACCACAAGAAAGACAAAGTCCTTACAAAAACCCACCCATACCTCCTAATGGCAAAGGTGGTGGAGGTAGGGGTAAATGTCCACATATAGGAACAAGAACTGGTAAAAAATTAAAGTAATTTTTTTAGTATATTTTTTATTTCTTTAGGATCAGCTTTCCCTTGAGATTTTCTTATTACATTTCCCAAAAGAAAGTTAAGTGCAATTTCCTTACCCAATTTATAATCTTCAACTGCTTTAGGATTTTCATTTATAGCTTCCTTACAAAATTTTTCTAATAACTTTACATTAGACACAGATTCTAGTTTTTCTTTTTTTATATATTTTAAAACGTCAATATCTTCCACAACTAATTTTTCTAATATTTTCTGGGCAACCTTATCAGTTATTTTTTTCTTATTTAATAGATCTAATAAAACAATGAATTGATCTTCATTTATGGTCATTTCAGATACATCAATCTTATTGTAATTTAATACTCTGATTAATTCTCGGCGTATCCATTTAGCTGCTAATATTGGATTTATTTTTACAGCTTTCTCAAATATTTTTGTTAATGCATACTCATTTGTTATTACAAAAGCATCTTCTTTGGAAATATTGTACTGTTTTATATAGCGAATAGCTTTTTCATGAGGCAGCTCAGGAATTTCTTTTTTTAATTCTTTCAACCATTTAGCATTAATTTCAATCGGCACTAAATCCGGGTCAAAAATATAGCCGTAATCTTCCTCAGTTTCTTTTGTCCTAAGTAGAGTAGTAATTCCTTTCTCAGCGTTCCACGACCTTGTCTCTTGTTTTAATTTAGCAGAGTGTTTTTGCCTTTCAATTTCATAGTTAAGAGCACGTTCTATCTCTTTAAAACCAGTAATGTTTTTTATTTCTGTTCTTACATATCCAGATTCTTTTATTGAGACATTGGCATCTGCTTTTATTATATTTTTTTCAGGGTTAAATATACCTAGATATCGCAATATAGCAATTAATGATTTAAGAAAAACACGTGCTTCTTCTGGACTGTTGATATCTGGCTCTGTTACAATCTCACATAATGGGTTACCACTTCTATTATAATCAACCAAAACATACTGTGCCTTATCTATACCGCCTGGATGTATTAATGATGCGGGATCTTCTTCTAAATGAACTCTTTTTATCCTGATATTTTTATTTCCTATCTTAATATTGCCTTTTTCTCCTAAAGGTATTTCATATTGTGTTATCTGATAATTTTTAGACATGTCTGGATAAAAATAACTTTTTCTGGAAAAGATAATTTCTTTAGATAATTTACAGTTTAGAGCGTGAGCCAATTTTATTGCATATTCGACTGCTTTTTTATTAACTACTGGCTTACTGCCTGGCATTCCCAAACAGATTTCACAAGTTCTTGTATTTGGTAATTCAGAACCTTGTGTCGGACAAGAACAGAATAATTTTGTGTTTGTATTTAATTCTATGTGAATTTCCAAGCCAATAATTACATTATTAGTAAATTTCATCTTAGTAATTTTTTTATTTTTTTTAGATGCTTTTTAGCTTCAATTTCACCTGCTTTAATGTTTTTTTTAGCATTGTAAAAAGCAAATGTCTGGATTCTTGGCCCTGTTTCTGGCTGCAAAACAACAATATTTTTCCCATAGCCTTTTATTTTATAATCTGCTAACTTAGACATAATAATTTCGTAAGTTCTGCCGAGCACATCAGTAATTTTTGAGTATGTTCTTTTTTTGTTCTTTGTTAGACTAAATAAATCCACTGCTATAATAACTTCAGCACCTAATTTATTAACTAAATCAACAGGTGTAGCATCTGCAAGGCCGCCATCTACCAAATGTTTGCCTCTGTACTTTACTGGAGGAAACACACCTGGAAATGCGCCTGACGCCATCACAGCATCTATAATTTTGCCTTTTCTGAATGTAACTTTAGAACCATCTTCTAAAGCAGTCGCGCCTATTGCCAGTGGTATTTTTATGTCATTAAAAGTCTTATTTCCAAAAAAAGGTTTTAAGAACTCCCTAACTTTTTTTCCCTTTACTATTGAAACACGGGGATCATTAACATCTACTAATTTAAGCATATCTCTTTTTCTAAAATCTATGAGAACCTTTTCTAGATTTCTAATTTCGAGATTTAAAGCATAATATGCTGCTATTGCTGCACCCATACTTGTACCAGAAACACAATTTATTGGAATTTTGTTATCTTCCAATACTTTTATAACTCCAATATGAGCAAATCCTCTTGCACCGCCGCTACTTAAAGCTAATCCTAATTTTTTCATAGTAAAGACCTCGCAAATTGTATTAACTTATTTTCTTGAAAATGATCTGCAATAACCAACATACCGGTTGGCATTTTATTGCTAAAGCCAGATGGAATATTAAGATGGGGTAAGCCAGCCAGATTAGGGCCGACTGTCATGATATCCATCATGTAGTTTTGTAATGGTGTCATTTTATTTATCTCAGAAAATTTCGGTGCTATATTAGGCATTGTTGGCGTTATTAATAAATCGTATTTTTTGAAATGTTTCTTATATTCATTTATTATTTTAGTTCTTACTTTAAGTGCTTTTAAATAAAAAGCATCTCTAAACCCAGACATCCTGGCAAATGTCCCTAAAATAATTCTTCTTTTAGCTTCTTTAGAGAAATTTTTACTTCTTACCTTAGAAAAATATTCATTAAAATTACCTTTTAACTCGGCATGTTTACCGTAACGCATGCCGCAATATTTAGCTAAATTTGTTGAGGCTTCTGACATTGAGATTAAGTAATATGTGGGAATTCCAAATTTAAAAGTTAAAGGTAAACTTACTTTGCTGTATTTTAGTCCTTTTAATTTATTTATAAGATTATTTTTAACTTCTTTATCAACACCCTTCCCTAAAAATTCTTTAATTACCGCTATCTTGAATTTTTTATTACTTTTCTGTGTGTATTTCTCAACTGGTTTATCTATTGAAGTAGAGTCTTTTTCATCATAACCAGATATTATTTCAAGCATTAATGCCATATCTTCTATGTTTTTTGACATCACCCCAATTTTATCCATGCTGTTAGCATAATCCATTAATCCATACCGAGAAACACGGCCATAAGTAGGTGTTATGCCATATACACCACAATAACATGCAGGACATGCAATACTGCCACCTGTGCTTTCAGAAATAGCAATATGATTATCCAATAATTGAGTTATACCAGCAGCACCTCCTGATGAACCGCCGCAGGCTCTTGTTTTGTCAAAAGGATTTTTTGGTGGCTTATAACCTATCCCAGTATTAACATTAAAAGAACCGAAACCAAACACATCTTGTGTTGTCTTACCAATTATAATGCCGCCTTCCTCCCTAATTCTTTTTACAACAGTAGCATCAAACACAGGTTTATAACCTTCTAAGATTTTACTTCCTGACTTGCTCTCCATATCTTTTACACAGATACAGTCTTTTATAGAAACTAGCTTATCTTTTAGTTTGCCTTTTTTTGGTATTTTGGGATTTTCATCTATAACTAAAAAATAATTATATTCTTTGTTTATTTTTTTTATTTCCTGAATAGTCTGTTTTGTATTTTTGATAAGGTCAATTTTACCAGATTTTGCTTTTTTTATAAATTCTAAAGAGTTCATTTCAATAATTTCCTTATTTTTGAATTCTTAAATTCTTCAGCTAATATATCCATATAAATTTCATCATGATATTTTCCGGCAAAAAATCTTGCTTTTCTTCTCTTACCCATAATTTTAAATCCTACTTTCTCATAGCACCTTTTTGCTCTGAGATTATAATCAAAAACAGTAAGCATTATGTTATTCAGGTTTAAAATGAAAAATCCATAGTCAAGCATCAAAGCAACAGCTTCCGTACCATATCCTTTTCCCCACTCTTGTTTTTCACCTATTGTAATCCCTAATGTGGCTGTTCTGTTTGTATAGTTTACATTGTCTAAACTAATACCTCCTATTAAATTTTCATCTTTAGTAAAGATACCATAATAGTGAAAATTACTATCTTCAAGTGCTTTTTTTAAATATGCTTTTGATGTTTCTTCTGTGTGTTTTTTTGTCACTTGATTTGTAAATTTAACAACCTTAACATCATTCATCCATTTTACTAAAGTTGGGATATATTTTTTCTCTACCGGACCAAGAAAAACATTTGTTCCAATTAATTTTTTTACAACCATTTTTCACACCACCTTCGGCCCCATAAAATATCCGTCTTTCTTATGTTTTGTATTAGCTAATGCAGTTTCATTATCTAAACATTTACCAGGGATATCTTCTCTAAGAGCATTTTTTATATCAACAACATGATAACTTGGCTTTACATTATCTGTGTTAGCTTGTTTAATTTTAGAGAAAGCACTAAGAATTTCTTTTAACTGCGGCAAGAATTCTTTTATTTCTGCATCTGTTAAATTTAATCTTGCAACAGAAGCAACATGTTTAATTAGTTTATTATCTACTTTCATAACAAAAAACTAAGTATTGTTAGATATATAAATATTATCTAGAAAATTTAACAACAAATTCACAATGCGTATGACCAGTCCCTATACAATTTGTTTCTCGAACAATGGCATTTTTGTTTAGTGCATTACTTAATATGCCAGAGATAAAACCTGCCTCAAAGTGACATAATGGACTTCCTTTTAGGGTTGTGCCGTGCGCAGTTGCAGACTCATATAAATTTAGCACCCACATACTTGGACTAATTTGGCCAACTTCTATAATACCAAGGTTTAAATTGTAAAACGTGTTCCGCAAATGTTCTATAAGACGATCAGGATCTTTCTCTGTAAAGTTTACAAGGCAGTTATTAGCTATAAATTGACCTGCCTCATACAACGCTTTGTTTGCATTTTTTGACATTGCCATTGCAGCTTTTACTGTCCTGAACAATGATAAAGGTATGTCATCTGTCAACTGGTTTCTAATACGTAAAGTGCGACCTGCTACCAAAGCTTGTATAGAACCTGCTTCGTCCCTTATAATTGTATTTATAATGTCATATTTAGTAGAGGTATGCCAGACTTTCGCCATTCCAATATTTTTGAACTCAACTAGGCCGTGAGCTCTCATCAATGCCAAATATTTTACTAAGGTCATCCTGTTTATCTTGATAATCCTAGCTAAATCTGATGATGATAACCCGTAAGGATTTTTTTTAAGAACATCTACAACTCTGTTAAATAACCTAGTTCTATTGATTTTTTTCGCCATTATAGCCTAGTAGGAATAACTAATATATAAATATTCTTACGAATACAAGCAATAACATTATACAATAGATTATAATAATCTCCTTAAATAGAGGACAAATTTAAGTTATTATAAGATAGGACTCAAACAAAACATTTATAAATAAGCTGTCATTATTGATTATCAATACCGATTATTAAAGGTGCTAATCATGGTGTACAGAACTTTAGAAGCAACTGGAAAATTAATGACTGGAGAATTACTTACATATATAGGAGCTGTTAATCTGCCAGAAAAACTGTATTCAATTGAACCTGTCAAAGATATTGCTAATTACATTAGTTCTCAATCACCTATTGAGCCTGAGCAAGCTATAGCTTTGGGCATTTTAGGTTTAGGAACATTGGTAGCAGCGGTATGGTCATTAAGACATGTAAATACCGAGCCTAGAACATTAAAACCGCAGACTGTAGTTTATCCTGAATTTAAAAAAGAATATTATCCTATCACAAGAGAAATATGGTATCACACAGATGAAGCCAGGCAGTTTGATAGAGGCGGACCAAATGACCCTCACAGATAGAATAAATCTGTATAAAAAAAATAATCCTGATTATAATCCAGGTGAGGATTTACCTGCTGAGATGAGACTTAGGCAAGAATATAATTTTCCACAAGAACAATATAAATGGTATCAGTTAGCCATTGCTGCAGCTCCAACTGTTGGCCTAGTTGTATGCGGAGCTACATGCCTTGGGCTTTATTTAATGTATACACCCAATGGGCAAGAATTTGTTAGAACCATTTTTGAAACTATTTTCAAATAATCAATATTCAAATTTATCTAAATTATCTAGGTCTTTAACATTTAATACATTATAGCCTGCATGTTCTGCTATATCTAATATATCGTTAGAATCATCTATAACTAATGTAGATTCTTTATCAATCTTGTATTTTTTTTCTAATAAAACCCAGAATAACACAGTGTCTTTATTACCAGATTCAATAAAATCAACTAAGTCAAGTAAATTAAATCTTTTTAGGAAAACTTCTATGGTTCTTTTTTCAGATTTGCTAACAATGCCGATTTTTTTCTTGCTTGCTTTTATTTTTTTGAATATTTTTGAAATATTTTTTGTTTTTAATGAAAATGTATGTTTAACATACCTTGTTAAAACTTTGTAATATAATTCAGTTGAATTAAGTTTTTTACATAACGCAAAGGTATCTATTTTCTCCTTACCTGTTTCTTTTTTTAGTTTCGAAATAACTTCTTGTAGCTCAATTTCTGATATTTTCAAATTTTCTAGTAATGACTCAATAATTGGTGTATATATACGAGCATAAATAGATTTGTCTATTATTGTGTCTTCCAAATCAAAAATATACGTTTGTATCATCTTTGTTATAGCCATTCAAATTTCTTGAACAAGTAATAAAACCCTATTGTTATCAAAATAACGATAAAAGTCGTTATATAAAAACCCTGCGGATGTTCTTTTAATGGGATATTGGCAAAGTTCATTCCATATAATCCAGAAATCATTGTGGGTATAGCAACTATTAATGCAATTGCAGTAAGCCTTTTCATAAACTCATTTAATCTATTGCTGGTTATAATAGAATGGACATTAATTAAATTGGTGACAGCTTCTCTCTGGATTTTTTCTGTATCTAATATCTGTAGAATATCATAGTAAAGCTCTTCAAATAAAACTTTATCTTTATTTGGTATTAATTTAAAATAGCTTTTTTTTAATGCGTTTAAAACTTCAACATTTGCTATTAATGCTTGATTAAAAAAACTTAATGTTACGGACTGATCATAAATTAGTTCAATATCCTTGACTGTGATGGCTTTTTTAGAGAATTTTTCATATATATCGACGCGGGCAGCGATTTTATCTATTTTTATAAGGAAATCATCGTTAATTTTGTCCATGACATGAGCTATAAAAAACGGAAAATTTCTTCTGAATAAAAATTTAGATTTGTTTTTAGCCATTTTTTTAGATATCTCATCTAATATAGCAAGTGGCTTTTTTTCTACAGTTACTAATTTATCAGGAAATAAGTAAAAATAGATAGGTAAAGTTTCAAGTTCGCCTTCCACCATATAAGGTGCTCTATAAATAATTTCGAGATATTTTTTTACTGTTATTTTTGGACGTTCTTCTTCTTCTAATGATTCTTGTAATTCAGATTCTGGAATATCTGTGTTTTTGGAAAGTAACTTTAAATTCTCAGGGTCTGGCTGTACTACACGTATCCATTTAATTCCCCTGGAAGAATCATCCAGCTTAATCTTCTTAATTTTATCAAATTTCTTTATATAAGAAAATATTTCTATCATAATAACTTGGTAAGGGAGAGAATATAAAAAATTATTTCTTTTTAACAAAATCTAATTTCAAATGCAATTCTTTCAACTGCGCATCTGATACCTCAGAAGGACTGCCAACCATAAGTTCTTCAGCGTTTTTATTTTTCGGGAAAGCAATAACATCTCTTATAGACTCATTATTAGTTATCATTGCTATTAACCTGTCAACGCCTAATGCTATGCCTCCGTGAGGCGGCGCACCATATTTGAAAGCTTCTAACAAGAAACCAAACTGAGACTCTGCCTGTTTCATAGATAAGCCAATTGCCTTGAAAACTTTTTTTTGTATTTCTGGATCATGAATCCTAATAGAACCTCCGCCTAATTCCCAACCGTTCAAAACAACGTCATAAGCTTTTGCTCTTGCTTTACCAGGATGTTTATCTAAATATTTAATATCAGAATCTTTCGGACTGGTAAATGGATGATGTACTGCCACATGCCTTTGTTCATTCTCATCAAACTCAACAACCGGAAAATCATAAATCCATAAGAAATTCCATTTGTCATCATCTATTAATCCAAGATCCTTGCCTAATTTTAATCTCAAAGCTGCAAGTGCATCATTTACTATTTTATGTTTTTTATCTGCCACAAACAACAATAAGTCGCCTTTCTTAGCCTTAGTTTTCTTTTCTATTTTTTTCAAACTAGCAGAAGAAAAATATTTAGTAATGCTAGATTCAAGCTTATCATTCATCCTCATCCATGACAAGCCTTTTGCACCATATATTTTGACAAAATCTATGAAAGAGTCAATATCTTTCCTTGATAATTTAGCATTCTTTACATTAATACATTTTATGCAACCAGAACCTTTAGCTAAATCTTCAAATACTTTGAAACCGCATTTCTTAACTTCTTCTTTTACATCTATTAGTTCAAGACCAAATCTTGTATCAGGCCTATCTGTACCATATTTATCTAATGCGTCGTAATAAGTCATCCTTGGAAATGGCGTTTTAATATTTACTTTTAGTACGTCTTTCCAAATCTTTTTCAACATTCCTTCTATTAAAGTATAGATATCTTCTTGTTCTATAAATGACATTTCTATATCTATTTGTGTAAATTCTGGTTGTCTATCTGCTCTAAGATCTTCATCTCTCAAACATTTCGCAATTTGATAATATTTATCCATTCCAGACATCATAAGAATTTGTTTATATAATTGCGGTGATTGTGGTAAAGCATAAAACTTGCCTATATTAACTCTGCTCGGCACTAAATAATCACGGGCACCTTCAGGTGTTGATTTTGCCAGTAAAGGAGTTTCAATTTCTAAGAAATCTTGTTTATTTAGATATTCACGAACAACTTGAATAACCTTATGTCTTGTTTTAATATTATTATGCATTTTTGGCTTTCTTAAATCTAGATATCTATATTTAAGACGTAAATCTTCATTAACATCATTCCTATCTTCAATCTCAAAAGGCGGCGTTAAACTTTTATTAAGTATAGTAACAGAATCTGCCAAGACTTCTATTGCCCCAGTTTTTAGTTTAGGATTTTTTAATTTACCTCTGCTTCTAACTTTACCAGTTGCTTGTATGACCCATTCCCTTCTTAATGTATCTGCTATTTTATGAGAGTTTTTGTCATGACTCGGGTCAAATACTATCTGAGTTAAGCCATATCTGTCTCTTAAATCAATAAAGATAACGCCGCCGTGATCCCTATAAGATTGTACCCAGCCACATAATTTAACAGTTTTTTTAATGTGTTTTTCTCTTAGTTCGCCGCAATTGTGTGTTCTTAGCATTTTTATCAGTTAAGCATAATTAATTATATAAATCTATCCTAAAAAATTTCTAATAGCTGCTGCTCTTTCAATATCTTCTATTAAGGCGTTTGTCTGATTTTTCTTATATTCACTTAATACAAAAGATGTAATTTTCTCATGTTTTTTGTCTACTTCGAAATCATATCTCTCCAAAACTTTTTTTATATCTTGCTGCATTTTTTCTGGTAATATCTTTAAATTGTTTTTATTAAGATATTTTAAACTATCTTGCATGTCTGTTTCAAAAGACGATGTAACCTCATTGATAAATTCATAATCTTTATCATTTAAAGCAGACAATCCGAATAATTCCGGTGGTATTCCTAATGAATATAATGATGCACAATATTTTATTGCTCTAGGTAAAGTAAATTTACCTGATTCACGGGAATAACCAAATAAACCAATATGTAATTTACGCTTTCTTCTTTGTGGTATATAATGAGCAATGTTATTTATAAGAGGAGCTAAATGCGTTACTTGTTTTTGATATTTAGCAGAGACTTTATTTATTATTTCTAATGCTTTTTCTTCATCTACCTGCACTGGCTTTTTTCTTTTTGTATTTTCAATATGTTCAACTGATTTTCTAACCATGTCTTCTGGAAAATCATATTTAAATGCAGATTGTAAAGTAAAGGTTTGTACAGAAGGATAAGCCTTTAAACAATTACCAACTTTATCCGGACGAAAGCCCCCTCTAAATGGCACAGAACCGCAACCAATAATTGGGTATAAATCAAGTGATAAATTTTGTTCCAAGTTATGCAGTCTTTGTAATGAAACTTTATTAATTAAAATAGCAGAAATATTTCCATAGTTTAAAGCTGGATCACTTCTAGCCAGCCATACTCTTTGATATTCTTCTTTTGTTTTATTTAAATAATCCTTAACAATTTTATCAGCATCCAACATACTTTCTTTATCTTCTATTAATGGAATAACTTTAATTTCGCTTGGCTTAAACTCGCCAACCCAATCTTTAATTTTAATATCATTAGTGAAACTATTTTGTTTGCCAATTATAAACTTATTATAATACTCCTTTATTCTTAAGATCTCATTTGCGCTACTAGTCATAGGTATAGCTATTTCAAACATTGGCGCAACATCTTCTTTATAGAAATGTTTGGCAATATCATAGTTGCGAGGTATACTTTCTAAAGCCTCAATCAATATTTTACCTTGCTGTTTTTCTATTCTAGGATTTGGTCCACGCAAGGTAATAAACCTATCCTTGCCTAATTTATTTTTTGAGAAGTAATCTTCATACCTTGTAAATAATTTTTCAACAACAAAATTATCAACTTCTTTGCCTTCACAATCCCATAACTGTTCCTTTATCTTTAAATGAGAAAAAGCATAAAACGCTTCTTTAATTTCTTCATCACCGGCTATCACATTATTATTTACAAAAAACGGCTGCCTGACATTATCAGGATGCTGTGTTGACATTGTTCTTGGGATTTTCATTTTAATAGGTTAGAAACAATGAGCGGGATCCTAATAAGAATCCCCTAATAAATTATTATCATTATTAAACATTTGAACAAAAAAGTAAAGCTATGATAATATAAAAAGTTTTTTGTTAAAAGAGGCTCTGTAGAAAATCTCGAAATATTTAATAACCTCCCTTTACAGTATAGGCTGT
>CAZKFC010000028.1:0-11676 GCA_964552005.1 uncultured Methanosarcinales archaeon | reverse complement strand
CACCAAACATAACCTGGGTCCAATCAGGTTTATCAGATAATCCAACTGAATCTACAATAACAACTGTATGGATTGCATTTAACGCAACTGACCAAGATGGTTATTCTGATATTAATTTATCATCGGCCAAGATAGAATTATCACTAACAGGAGAAATACAAAGAAATTCAACTACATGTTTGGCAATAGCTAATGTATCAAATACAAGAACAATTAACTGTTCAGTTAATATGCAATATTATGATAAAGACGGGGCCTGGACAATAAATGTAAGTGTGGAAGATAATTCTAATGAATTAGCTTATAATGACAGTGAAACATTCAGTTATGGCAGCTTGCAAGCTGTCCGTAGCAATTTAACTGGCATAACTTTTGGCAGCTTGAACTTGGAAGACATAGCTAATGCAACCAATGATCCATTAATGTTGAATAATACAGGTAACCAGAACTTTACTCAAATAAATTTGACTGCATATGACTTAGTTGGCCAGTCAAATCCTGCCCAGTATATACCAGCTTCTAATTTATATGTGAACGCCAGCCTAGACAATTTTGGTGATCAGTTAAGTAATAATACAATGATCATCTTAACAAATGGAACTTTAATTAGAGATATAAATGGAGTAGACAAGAATAGATACTTGTTCTTCTGGGTAAATGTGCCTGGCTCCGGACTAAGCAACCAAGATTATAGTTCAAGCAATAAATGGCAGATAGAGGTATTTCCATAAAAACGAAATATTTATATATTCTAAAGTATGTTAGTATACAAAAAGATATATCAATATATTCACAATGAGAAAGAATTTGCTCGTAACAAGCATTATTACAACATTAGCAGTAATGGTTATCTTACTTAGTTTTTCTATGATTTCTGTAGTCGGTGCTCCTACTACTGTTAACTTTACGGTTAATTTAACTTTATCAGGCAATGCGAATCCCAGTATTCAGTGGGTACAATCAGGTGTAAGTGCAAACCCAACAGAAAGCACTACTACTACTGTATGGATTGCTTTTAATGCTAGTGACGCTAATGGTTATGGTGATATAGATTATAGCACTGCCCAAATAATATTGACTTTAGCAGGAGAAGCTCAACGTACTTCCTCAACATGCAACAATTACAATAATGATTCTTTGATAATGCAGTTCAACTGTTCTATAAATATGCAATATTATGACTTGAATGGGGCCTGGACTATTAATGCTAGTGTTGATGACTTGTCAGCATCAAAAGCCACAGACACATCAACTACAATGTCATACGGCAGTTTGCAAGCTGTCAGGGGAAATCTAGCAGGAATAACTTTTGGAAATGTTATACTTAACCAGCAGACAGGCGCTAACAATGACCCGTTAATATTAAATAATACAGGTAACCAGAACTTTACTCAAATAAATTTGACTGCTTATGATTTAGTGGGTACTACAACACCTTCCCAGTATATACCGGCTTCTAATTTATATGTGAACGCCAGTTTAGACAATTTTGGTGATCAGTTATCAAATAATACAATGGTTGCCCTAACAAATGGCACATTAGCAAGAGACTTTGGAGGATCTGAAGTTAACCGTAACCTGTACTTCTGGGTAAATGTGCCTGGCTCTGGACTAAGCAACCAAGATTATGTAGCTAGCACTGACTGGCAGATAGAAGTCTTCCCTTAAATAAATAATTTCTTTTTGTTACTTTTTTTAAATTAATATAGTAACGAAACATTTATATACATGTTTTATTCTAGTATACATATAAATATATTAATAGATTAAAGAGAGGGGTTTATTTAGAGTGAAAAAAAGGGTCTTTTTGACCACAATTACAAGTACTATTTTTATTACAATATTATTTCTTGCCATTACCCTATCATTTACAAGCGGCGCTCCCACCACTGTTAATTTCACTGTTAATTTAACTTTATCAGGCAATGCGAATCCCAGTATTCAGTGGGTACAATCAGGTGTAAGTGCAAACCCAACAGAAAGCACTACTACTACTGTATGGATTGCTTTTAATGCTAGTGACGCTAATGGTTATGGTGATATAGATTATAGCACTGCCCAAATAATATTGACTTTAGCAGGAGAAGCTCAACGTACTTCCTCAACATGCAACAATTACAATAATGATTCTTTGATAATGCAGTTCAACTGTTCTATAAATATGCAATATTATGACTTGAATGGGGCCTGGACTATTAATGCTAGTGTTGATGACTTGTCAGCATCAAAAGCCACAGACACATCAACTACAATGTCATACGGCAGTTTGCAAGCTGTCAGGGGAAATCTAGCAGGAATAACTTTTGGAAATGTTATACTTAACCAGCAGACAGGCGCTAACAATGACCCGTTAATATTAAATAATACAGGTAACCAGAACTTTACTCAAATAAATTTGACTGCTTATGATTTAGTGGGTACTACAACACCTTCCCAGTATATACCGGCTTCTAATTTATATGTGAACGCCAGTTTAGACAATTTTGGTGATCAGTTATCAAATAATACAATGGTTGCCCTAACAAATGGCACATTAGCAAGAGACTTTGGAGGATCTGAAGTTAACCGTAACCTGTACTTCTGGGTAAATGTGCCTGGCTCTGGACTAAGCAACCAAGATTATGTAGCTAGCACTGACTGGCAGATAGAAGTCTTCCCTTAAATTAGAAAGTTTTATTAACTATTATTTCTAAGGTTATGTCATGAAATTATACTTTTATATGGTTGTATTTCTACTTTCTTTAAGTATGGTAAATGCCTTTGGCATGGCCTCTAATTATTTAGAAGATAAAACAATGTATCTTGCACCAGGTGAAATAAAAGAATATAAAGTTGAGCTGCAAAATAACGACCCAGTTGAACAAAAAATAAAATTTGAATTACAAAGCGAGATTGCTACTATCAAAAATAAACAAGAATATTACTTAGTGGGAGGAGACAAAATTAAACAAGACGTAATTTTGATTATAGAAGCACCAAAAAATGTCCAGATAGGAAAAGAATATGTTGTAAAGTATAGTGCTGTGCCAATAACTGATTCTGGTAAGCCAATCAACCTAAATATAAAATTTAACAATGAATTTAAGGTAATTATAAGGAAAAAAGACGTTAAGCTTAATTTAGAAAATGAAAAAAACAATTTTGGCAAAATCCCGGTAAGTGTAATCTTAGTTTTGATTTTTTTACTGGCAGTTTTGCTAATATTTAAAAAAAATAAAGCTTTAATAAAGAGAATATTGAAAAAATGAAACTGAAAATCCTTTTAATAATTCTAATTTTATCTCTCCCTTATGTTTATTCCCAGTCTATTGGATTTAATGCTTCATTAACCTTAACTAACGCACCAACATGTTTTGACGGTATACAAAACCAAGGCGAAACAGGAGTAGACTGTGGTGGTCCGTGCCCTGCCTGTGTCGTTGAGGAAGGGGGAGGTGGTGGAGGTGGCGGCGGAGGGGGAGGAGGAGCTCCATCTGTACCACCAGGTCTTGAAGGAGACACTTTCTCAAAATACTATTTTTATTTAAAGGCAAATGAAACCCGTACAATTTTATTGAATGTTTCAGATCTTGCAGTTTACCAAATTGAAATACATTTTGTTAATGAAATGAGTAATATAACAATTGAAATAGAAAACAAAGACAATGACCTTCCAATAAATGAACAAGAAACTTCTCCGTATAATTATCAATATTTCAAGATATCAGGCATTAATATTGCAGCAGAAGATATTGGTTATGTTAGAATGTGGTATAGAATACCACAGAAATGGGTCAAAAAACAGAAAACTTCATTTAGTGATTTCATTATGATGAATTATTACACTAGCTGGAATCAAATACCATCAGAGTTTATTGCGTACGATAAAAAATATTATTATTTTAAGAGTTTTTCAGAAACATTCGGATATTTTGCTATCCCTGGTATTGAAGCAGAGACTATTACAGCATCGGAACCTAAAAAAACTGAAAATCCTTTTACTAGATTATTAAATATACCTGGACAAATAACAGCTCCTTCAATGCCAGAAATTGATTTTGGTAAAGTTGGAATGATCTTATTGTCTGTCCTTCTTGGCGGAGCTCTTGTCGGCGGTGTATATTTCTTGGCTAAGCATATTCAGTGGAAACCCAGAGAAACTGATATTCTTAAAGCAAGGTATGAAGTAAAAAGGCCTATTTTTAAACCTTCCGTAATCAAACACATACCTAAAGTAAGAACAAAACCAAGATATAAAAAAGTTAGTGTTAAACCTACTAAGAAAAGGAAATCTAAATCTATCAGCAAGTATGATAAGCGCATAAGAGAAATAGAAGAAAAATTAAAGAAATTATAAGTTGCCCCGTAATTTTTCAGCTGCCAATATTCTTTTTATTGCTAATATGTAAGCGCCATTTCTCAGACTAGTTTTATATTCATTAGCAGTTTCATAAACTTCTGTAAAAGATTTCACCATTATCTTTTCTAATTTTTCAATAACTTCGTCTTCTTCCCAATAATAATTATATAAATTTTGGACCCATTCAAAATAACTTACAGTTACGCCGCCAGCATTTGCCAAAATATCTGGGATTACTGGAATGTTATTTTTCTCTAAGATTGTGTCTGCTTCTGGTGTAATAGGTCCATTTGCTAACTCAACTATTAATTTGGCTTTTATTTTATCTGCATTTTCATTTGTAATTTGATTTTCTAATGCAGCAGGCACTAAAACATCAACATCTAATTCAAGTAAGTCCTCATTAGAAATGTCTTTAGCAAAGCCTTTCACAGATTTGTTTTTATTTTTGTATTCTATAACTTTATTGATATCAAGACCATCTTCATCATAAACAGCGCCTTTTGAATCACTAACTGCAACAATTTTATAATTCCAATTAGAAAGAATTTTTGCCATATAACTGCCTGCATTACCAAAACCTTGTATAGCTACAGTAGTTTTTTCCGGCTGCATCTCTTTTAATTTTGCATATTCTCTCAACACAAAAGCACCTCCTTGGCTCGTCGCAAAACTACGACCCTTTGAACCTCCTAATTCCAATGGCTTTCCAGTTATAACTCCCGGTAGATGTTCTCCTTTAATTTTTTCATACTCATCCAACATCCACGCCATTATCTGGCTATTAGTATAAACATCTGGTGCCGGGATGTCTTTTGTGGGACCTATATGTTGATGAATTGCCCTGATAAAAGCTCTAGATAAATTTTCTAATTCTTTCTCAGATAATTCTTTAGGATTTACTTCAACACCGCCTTTAGCCCCGCCATAAGGTATATTGACAACAGCGCATTTCAGAGCCATCCAAAATGCCAATGATTTAACTTCTCCCAAATCAACTCTTGGATGATATCTTATGCCGCCTTTAGTTGGGCCGCGGGCATCATTATATTGGACACGATATCCTTTAAACTTTTTTTCTTCCTTATCTAATTTCACAGAAAATTCTTTCTCAATAATTTTTTTAGGAGTTAATAACAACTTAACTTCTTTTTCTGTTAGATTAGCAATTTTCTTTATTTTTTCTAATTGGTTTTTAACATTATCAAATACGTCCATATATAATCACCTTGTCCATGTTGGATATAACTTTTATTTAAATATTTTATATACAATTATATACAAGGATTGAAAAGAGATATATAAAGAAAACGGAATTGTGCCTTTATTTAATAAAAAAAAGAACTTCAAAAAATAAACCTGTTCATAACATAAATCATTGCAGCTAATACTAAGCCGCAAATAGTTGCTATAGTCAAACCTGTCCTAATCATTTCACTTCTACTAACTTTACCAGTACCATATATTATAGAGAATGCAGGCATTGCTATTGGTGTTAATGGAGCAATTCCTGTTGCTAAAGCAGCTGTCATTGCCAATAAAACTTGATTTATTCCTAATAATGGTGATAAATCTAATAAAACAGGCACTAAAATAATTGTTGCAGATGAGTTATTAACAAAATTAGCTAGTAAGATTGAAATAAATACTAAGATAATAATAATCATAGAATTTGGTAAATATGACATAACAGAAAACAATTTTGTTGCAATATAATGAGCTGTGCCAGTATCTATTAAAATTTGGCCTAAAGTAAGACCTCCACCCACTAATAAAAAAATTTCCCAAGGTATTATTCTAACGTCTTCCCATGCCAATATCCTAAAAATAAATAATAAAATAGCAGCGCTCAACCCAATTATTTCTGTCCTGTAAAATTGTGGCGGCAAATGTAGAAAAGAAGTCAATTCTCCGCCAAACAACCACAAGAAAATAGTTGGAAAGAATATCATTAATAATTTTCTCTGCTCCTTATTAAATTTAACACGTCTAGCTTCTTTTGTCAATGTTATAATAGGAATTTTTTCTTTTTTAACATTAAACAGATTTAATATAATAAAATATGCTATGATAAATAATGTGAAAGAAATTGGAAAACCAATTTTAACCCAATCTGCAAAATTAAAATCTGTTACGTTATTTAGGAAAGCAGCTGTTATGGCATTTGGGTTACTTCCCAATATTGTAGTTAAACTGCCAATAGAAGAAGCAAATCCTGCCGCAAGTAAAAACATGACAGTATAATTACGATGAGCCCTATGATTGATTTCCGTACTTAAAGTGATAATAACTGGAACTAATAATGCAATTGTAGCAGTGTTAGACATCCACATGCCCATTAAAGCTGTTATAATCATTAAATATAGTAGTAAACGTCTAACATGACCTTTTGACATTGCTAATACACGGACAGCAATCATTTTATCAAGCTCATGTTTTCTAAAGGCTTGGGCAATTATCAACCCTGCCATTAACAAGTAAATGATTGGGTTAGAAAAAGATGTAAAGGGGTTTGAATTTTTTATTAATCCAAGTATGACAGCTAACACAGGAATAAGTAAAGCTGTAACTATCATACTTATAGATTCAAACCCCCATAACATTGCAATGCAAAGAAATAATGCTATTGCTTTTTTAATCTGGGGCTCAACTGGAATGTTCAAATTTAGAATTAATATTAAGACTAATAATGGGATTAAAACTTTAAGATATTTTTTTATTTTTTTAGGCAGCCAACCAAAAAAGAAATCTTTTGTAATATATTCTTCTAATTCAACAAAATAATGTAGCCCAGATCCAAGTAATTCAGCTGTTTTTTTAACACCTGCTGCAGGTTTTATTGGACGGATAATTTTTCGTATTGTCTGCTCTTTTTTTATCGCGTATTCAATATCCTTAATATGTTTAACAACATGTCCTTCTTTTGGCTTGTCAATTATTTTTGGCAAAGAATGATCTTCTTTCGGCTTTTCTTTTTTTTCAGGTTGTTTTTTAATTTGGGCTGATCTTTCTTTAATTAAATCTGTGGTTGCCACTATAAAATCAGATTCTTCAGCCGCACTTTTTTTAGGAGAAAAATCTTCTTTTTTCTTTTCTAATGTCTGTTGTTTCTCTTTTTTCTTGCGTTTCTTAGAAGGCATCACTATTTTTTATTTAAGAAGAGGTTTATATATGTTTTTATAAATAGAACAAGTCACAACATGATTTTCAAAACATCTACTATTCTGTTAGAATAACCCCATTCATTGTCGTACCATGCAACCACTTTCAAAAATTTATCATTAATCATCATTGTACTTTCAGCATCAAATATTGATGAATGCGGATTATTGATTATGTCTTGGCTAACTAATGGTTCTTCACTATATTCTAAAATGTTTTTCAGATGGTGATTAGCTACATTCTTAAACAATTCATTAACTTGTTCTTTTGTTGCAGATTTCTTTAACACACAAACAAAATCTGTGATAGAACCACAGGGAGTTGGAACTCTCATAGCCATCCCATTTAACTTACCTTTTAATTCTGGAATAACCTCTGTGACAGCTTTTGCAGCGCCAGTTGTAGTAGGTATTATGTTAAGAGCAGCTGCTCTTCCCCTGCGCAAATCTTTATGCGGCAGGTCCAATATTTTCTGGTCGTTTGTATAACTATGTATGGTTGTCATAAAGCCCTGTTCAATGCCAAAGTTATCATTCAATACTTTAACTACAGGAGCCAAACAATTTGTAGTGCAAGATGCATTATTTATTATATGATCTTTTTCTTTATCATACTCATGCTCGTTTACACCCATAACTATTGTTTTTACAGGTTCATTGCCTTTAGCAGGTGCACTTATCAATACTTTATTTGCACCCGCTTTCAGATGTAATGAAGCTAATTCTTTAGTACGAAATATACCTGTACATTCTACAACAATATCAACATCTAATTTTTTCCACGGCAGTTTATCAGGTTCTTTTTCTGATAAAACATGGATTCTCTTACCATTGACAATTAAATCCTTACCTTGTATTTCTATAGAGCCGTTAAATTTACCATGCACAGAATCATACTTTAACAAATAAGCCAATGTCTCAATTTTTCCCAAATCATTAACAGCAACAAACTCTAACTCTGGATAATTAATACCTATTCTAAGAACTTGTCTTCCAATACGACCAAATCCGTTAATAGCTACTTTTACCATTTTATTTTTTCAATTTTTTTTCTGTTTCAACAACGTTCAAAACAGTTTTGACAACTGCGTCTGGAGTAACAGATAATGATTCAATACCGCACTTTACAAGGAATTCTGCATATCCTGGCACACTAGAAGGCGCGTCCCCACAAAAACCCATGTGTTTTTTCTTTTTAATAGCTACCTCAATCACTCTCTTGATTAAAGCGCGGACAGCGTCATTTCTTTCATCATAAATATGAGCAACCAACTCAGAATCTCTATCTAACCCCAATGTTAACTGTGTCAAATCATTACTACCAATACTGAAACCGTCAAAGATTTCCGCAAACTCTTCTGCAAGCAAAACATTACTAGGGATTTCGCACATGACATACACCCTTAAATTATTTTCGCCGCGTTTAAGCCCGTTTTCAGCCATAACTTCCAAAACCTTTTTACCTTCCTCAACAGTTCTGCAGAACGGTATCATTACTACAACATTTGTTAATCCCATCTCATCCCTTACTTTTTTCAATGCTTTACACTCAAGTGCAAACGCTTCTTTATAATGTTCGTCATAATAACGTGAAGCTCCTCTCCATCCTATCATCGGATTATCTTCCACAGGCTCAAATTCCTTGCCTCCAATTAAATTAGCGTATTCATTACTTTTAAAATCACTTAACCTGACAACAACATCGTGAGGATAAAATGCAGCTGCTATTATAGCAATGCCATAAGCAAGTTTATCAACAAAAAACTGGCCCTTGTCTTTATAGCCAAAGGTAAGTTTCCTAATTTGTTCTTTAACCTTTTTATTAGTAATCTTGTCGAAATGCAACAATGCTAATGGATGTACCTTAATATAAGAATTAATAATAAATTCCTCTCTTGCCAACCCAACGCCTTCGTTAGGCAAAGTACTTAACTGGAAAGCTTGTTCAGGGTTGCCTAAATTCATCATAACTTTGGTTTTTGGCTTTTCCAAGTTCTTTAAATCATGCTCAATAATTTCAAAGTTTAATAATCCTTTATAGACAGTACCTTCACTGCCCTGCGAACAATCAACTGTAACTTCCTCGCCATCCTTTATTTCAGAAGTAGCTGTTAAACTGCCGACTATACAAGGTATGCCAAGTTCTCTTGACACAATAGCAGCATGACACGTCCTACCACCTTTATCAGTCACTATTGCAGCAGCAATTTTCATGATAGGCTCCCAATCAGGATCAGTCATTTCTGTAACAAGAACTTCGCCTTTTCTAAATTTCTCAATATCTTTTACATCTTTGATAATATGGGCTTTTCCACGCCCAATCTTTTCTCCAACAGACCTTCCCGTTACAAGAACTTCGCCTTTTTGTTTCAACACATATTTCTTTAATATATTTATGTCTTTTTGGCTGTGCACGGTTTCTGGGCGTGCCTGTACTATATATAACTCATTTGAAACACCGTCCTTAGCCCATTCAAGGTCCATTGGTTTATAATGCCCTGCCTTTTGTGAGTAATGATCTTCAATTATGACAGCCCATTTTGCTAGCTTAAGAATTTCATCATCCTGTAAAACAAACTTATTCCTATCATTTTCAGGAACAGGTATATTTTTAGTAGGATGTGCTTCACTATCAGTATAAATCATTTTAATTTTCTTACTGCCAACTTCCTTGCTAATTATTGCATTATGCCCTGTCTTTAAAGTCGGCTTAAACACATAATATTCGTCAGGATTAACATTTCCCTGCACAACATTCTCTCCAAGACCCCACGATCCTGTTATAAAGACAACATCTTTAAACCCAGACTCTGTGTCAATAGAAAACATTACTCCTGAAGAAGCTTTATCAGCCCGAACCATTTTCTGGACTGCAATACTCAATCCTATAGAAAAATGATCAAATCCTTTATCTTCTCTATAAGAGATGGCTCTATCTGTAAATAACGAAGCAAAACATTTCATACACGCCTTAATTAACTCTTTTTCGCCTCTTATATTAAGGTATGTTTCCTGCTGGCCAGCAAAACTAGCATCAGGCAAATCTTCTGCAGTCGCGCTGCTACGAACAGCAACATCCACGTTCTTAGTTTTATACGCATTAGACAAATTATGATACTGCTCAATTATTTGTTGTTTTAAATCATCGGGCATCTCGGCTTCTCTAATTAACTTTCTGACTTTCCTGCCACGCTCCTGCAGATTTTTCACACTATGTGTGTCAAGATCTTTCAAAATATCTTTTATTTTATCTTTAATACCCGCTTTCTCTAATAAATAAAAGTACGCAGTGGCTGTTATGGCGTAACCATTTGGGATTTTAACTCCTTTTTCTGTTAAAATACGATACATCTCACCCAAAGAAGCGTTTTTACCTCCTACTAACGGGACATCTTCTATTCCCAATTGGTCAAACCAAAGAATGTGAGCAGATTTTTTATCCATGAAAACACCTCTTTTCTTATGTTTCTTCATACTATTAACGTAGCATTACTAATAATGCAAGGTTTATAAAAGTTTTTATTTCTTTTTTAGACGCCAGCAACCCACATTAATTTTATGGAGCTTCCTTGTATGATAAAACTGTGTCTGTTTTAATGGAAAATCATAGCTAAAGAAATGCGTTATCTCAAAACCATTATCTTGAGAAATGGCCTCAACAAATTTTTTAGTGGATAATTTGTGAAAAGAATAGACAACATCTGCAATAGAGAACGCCTTTTCTAAAAAGATTTTGTCAGCGTGCTTATCTTTTGTGCCGAATGGCGGGTTTTGAAAAACAACATCGACTTTTTTATTAAATTTGGTGACGTCTGTACATATTATCTCATAATTTTTAAATTCGAACAATTTTAGATTAGACTCTAATTTTTTTAATGTGCGTTCATCTTTATCAATGAAAAAAATTTTTTTAGGGTGAAAAAACATTGTTCCTATCCCTAGTATGCCGGTGCCGCACCCCAAATCAGCAATCACCTTATTATAAAGGTCATTGTTTTGGTTAGCTGTCCATATTATCTCAGCAGCAATCTCAGAATCTGTTGCATATTGTTCTAATTTAAGAGATGGTTTTTCAAAACTCTGTAACCTAGACAAGGCAACAGCTAATTGTTTTTTTGAGTTCATTTTGCAGAGTAAAACGAAAATCTTTATAAATTTATGACTTACTCTCTTAAC
>CAZKFC010000027.1:9375-12040 GCA_964552005.1 uncultured Methanosarcinales archaeon | reverse complement strand
CGGTTTATCTTAAACATAATGTTTAAGTTATAGAGAACAACTGTTATCTTATAACAAACAAAAAGATTTATAAACAAAATATGTTTTCCATGCACCATAAGATTTCTGGGTGAATTAATAAGATGGAAAATGAGATTATGAAAACTGGTACAACAACAGTTGCAATAGTAGCAAAAGACTGTATTGTTTTAGCAGCTGATAAAAGAGCCACAGCAGGCAATTTTATAGCTGGCAAGAAAGTTGACAAGATTCTTCCAGTAGCCGAGAAGATGGCACTGACAACAGCAGGTAGTGTATCTGATATACAATTACTTGTAAAATTAATTAAAGCTGAACTATCTTTAAGAAAACTGAAAAACGGCAGGCCAAATAGAGTTAAAGAGGCAACAAATTTAGTAAGTGGATTGGTATACAACAACATTAGAAGGTTCACAATGATACCTGGTGTTGTGCACTTTTTATTTGCAGGGTACGATGATACAGGTGTTCATCTATATGATATTTACCCAGACGGGTCAATATCAGAGATAGATGATTTTGTTGCATCTGGTAGTGGAGGCACATTTGCTTTTGGTGTTTTTGACGCACAATATAAGAAAGACATGACTCAAGAACAGGCAGTTGAACTTGCAATTAAAGCTATCAACTCTGCACTACAAAGAGACAGTGCATCTGGAGACGGTTTAGATGTTGTCTTGGTAAATAAACACGGCGTCAAAAAATTAATGACTAAAGATTTATCAGTCAAAATAAAATAAATTTTTTTTATGGTGTATTCTTAAATGAGTGAAATATTGGACGAAATATTAAAAGACTTGCCAGATAATAAAATATCTGATGCAGTATTTGAAGGAGCTAATATAGTATTATATACCAAAGACAAAGACTTCTTTCTGGATAATTCTGGCATGATCCGTGATATTGTGAATAAGATTAAGAAACGGATAGAGCTAAGACCTGATCCTAGCATTACACATGACAGAGAGCAAGCAGAGAAAGAGATTAAAGAGATCATACCAGAAGAAGCCAATATTGATCAGATTATTTTTGATCCGCAGCGTTCTATTGTAATCATTGAAGCAGAAAAGCCCGGAATTGCTATAGGAAAGCAAGGCGAAAATTTAAAAAATATTAGAAAGAAGACATTATGGGTTCCTGTTATAAAAAGAACTCCTGCCATACGTTCTCAAATAATTGAGAATATCAGAGCAGTATTGTACCAAAACTCTGATTACAGACGTAAATTCCTTAACAAAGTTGGTAAGCGTATCTACAATGGGTGGTTGCGCGCAAAAAAAGATTCATGGATACGGATTACATATTTAGGAAGTGGACGCCAAGTTGGTAGGAGTTGTCTATTTCTACAGACACCCGAATCACGTGTATTATTAGATTGCGGTGTTGACGTTGCTGATGAAGAGAACGCATACCCTATGTTGGAAGCACCTGAATTTAACATTAATGAATTGGATGCTGTCATTATAACGCACAGTCATTTAGACCATTGCGGTTTCTTACCTTATTTATTCAAGTTTGGTTATAAAGGCCCTGTTTATTGCACTGAGCCAACAAGAGATGTCATGGCACTGATGCAGCTGGACTATGTGAAAATAATGCGGTATGATGGCAAAGAGCCTATATTTACAAGTGAAGAAATTAAAGAGATGGTCAAACACACTGTAACATTAGGTTTTGAAGAAGTAACAGATATAACCCCGGATGTTCGAATAACATTTTATAATGCAGGACATATCTTAGGAAGTGCGATGGTCCACCTACATATTGGCAATGGCTTACATAATCTAGTTTACAGCGCTGATATGAAATTCGGCAAGTCCGTAATGTTAGGGCCTGCTGCAACTCAATTCCCCAGACTGGAAACTTTATTACTGGAATCTACATATGGCGGCCGTGACAACATCCTACCAAGTAAAAAAGAAATGTACGATTATCTGCAAGACGTTATTAATGAAACTGTAAAAAGGAAAGGCAAAGTTTTGATCCCTGTACTAGGAAGTGGCAGAGCTCAGGATATTATGATAATGATTGAAGAATTGATGAGGACAAAAAAAATTGAAAAGGTTGAAGTTTACGTAGACGGTCTTATCTGGGACATTACAGCTATCCATACAACATATCCTGAATATCTCAACAGCGCAATAAGAAAGCAAATTTTCCATAAAGACAATAACCCCTTTTTATCAGACATGTTCAAGCGTGTAGGAAGCGGTAAAGAACGCCAACAAATTATTGAAAATACAGGATCTTGTATTATTTTAGCAACAAGCGGTATGTTGGTTGGGGGACCTTCAGTAGAGTATTTAAGAGCATTGGCCGATAACCCGAAAAACAGCCTTATCTTCTCATCATACCAAGGCGAAGGCTCTTTGGGAAGGCGTATAAAAAATGGTGAGCGTGAGATAGTTTTCAGGAATGGTAATAAACAAGAAATATGCCAGATAAAGATGGATGTTCATAAACTAGAGATATCTGATCATTCAGACAGGAGAGAATTAATGAATTTTGTCGGCAGGTGTAATCCTAGGCCAAAAAAAATCATTATAAATCATGGGGAAAATTCACGTTGTCTAGACTTAGCCAGTTCTTTACATAAAATGTACAGGGTAGAGACTACAGCGCCAAGAAATTTAGAGGCTGTTAGAAT
>CAZKFC010000027.1:0-9275 GCA_964552005.1 uncultured Methanosarcinales archaeon | reverse complement strand
AACACTAGCTCTCTGGCTTGTAAACCTTGTTTTATCAGGTCTAACTATAGTAACAGCGTAATAATTAATGCCTTCTTCAGGTCTTGTATCTAAGTAAGTTGTTATATTTTTATAAGCTATTGTTTTAATAGCACTATCATCCGGATATTTTGGATAAGGATGATCTTTTGTTCTGACTATTTTATAAAACAAGAAGTCACCATCATACATAGTCCATTCTAATTTAACACCGTCTTCTGTTTTTTCAGCTGTTAAACTAATATCTTGGTCAGGTGTTTCATAAGGGTTAGGAAATTCAACTTTTACAGGGTTGCTATGTGTTTTTTCATTTAAAGGTGTGAGAGCAGTAACAACATAATAACTTATCCCTGGTGCCGGTAATTTATCAATATAAGTAGTTTCGTTTACATAAGGAATGGTTTTTCTTAACCTGTGGCCGGGATATTGCGGATTAGAATTAATAACAGATCTGCTAACTTTATAAGCTTTGAAATCACCTTCATATTTAGTCCAGGTTAATTCAACTGTATTATTTGTCTGCTTAGCTGTTAAAGTTATATCATATTTTTCTTCTACTTCGACAGGCTCTTCAGGTTCTTCAGGAACTTCTATGGGCTCTTCTGGTTTCTCTTCAGGTTCTTCAGGTGTTTCCTCTGGCTCTTCCTTAACTATTTCTTTAACTTTCCAAGGGTCTATGCCACCTTCTTTTCCTAATGGGACACAGCCTGTAATTACTGCTATAATTAACAAAACCATCAAAAAAAGTTTAAATCTCAATTTTTCTCCCTCTTACACCCAGACATATTTTTTTAGCACACCAAGCTTGTTTAAATCATCTAATAAATCAGGGCTCATTTTTCTGACAATTAAATGTTTTAATAAGTCAGGAAATGAAGTTGTGACCATCTTCCTTATAAATTCCGCTATCAAACTTGGTTCTATTATGTTAATACCGTCCTCAATAATAATCTCTTCAGGATTAGCAGACAATGTTGCCAGCCTGATATATTTAATAAAAGGGTACTCAGGTGTTAAATCTCGTAAAAACCTTCTTAGAGCCATTGCTGCATAGTTATCAGAACTGCCCTGAGAAACTTCATCAATTATTCTTGCGAGAAAATGTGACAAGAGCTCTTTGTTATTTCTCATTTTTTCTAAATCAAAAATTTTTCATCACTCATATTACAAAAGATAGTTAAGGATATATAAATATTTTCAAAATTTTTTCTTTAAGACAACATCATTTTATTTAATACCACTAATAAGTACTAAAAATAGTAAAATTTATAAATGGTAACTACTTTGAAGTACTAAAAATGAGTACAAAACTAGTGTTTTTCATAGCTGTTGCATTTATACTTGGAATATTAAGTAATGTTGTGTATAGTTATTATTATCCTTCTCAAAATAAATTGCCAATTACGACGACAACTTATGTTGTTGCAAATGAAAAAACATTACAGCAGGAAGGCTCATTCATAACACAGATACTAAGTCTAAATAATAAGGAAAAAGCCTCTCCTTATGACAGGATTCCTGAAAATAAAATTTTGGTAGATAATGATAAGGTTATTATTAATATTGAAAATGCACAGTGGTCCCGATTTACAGATACAAACAGCATGGATCCTGTTATAGATAAAGGTGCAAACGCTATTCAGATTGTGCCAAAATCACCAGAAGAAATCCATGTAGGAGATATTGTTTCATATAAGTCAGAATATGCAGACGGCATTATTATTCATAGGGTAATAGAAATTGGCTCTGATAAGGAAGGTTGGTATGCTATCATGAAAGGTGATAATAATTCCTATACAGATCCAGGCAAAGTAAGGTTTTCCCAAATACAGAGAATAGTTATTGCCATCATCTATTAAAGGTGTCTTCTATGAAACTTATTCAATATATTTTAATGTTATTAATGTTCTTCATCACAATATATAGTGTGTTTAGATAAGATTTAAAAACACATTATGATTTTTTATAAATTGAGAGGCTAGACCGGGGTGCTCGTCCTGCCCTGTAACCATCAATGGATGTACGATGGGGTCGAAGCCAAGGGAGAGGTGTTTTTTCCATATAGTGGTCTTGGCTCGTACAATGAAATCCTGTCCTGTTTGACTGGCTTTTTTAAGAACCACGTCAGGTCCGGAAGGAAGCAGCGTTAATTAATTTGGCTGGTGCTTTCAGGGTAGCGGGATTAAGGAAAGGTCAAGAACAGCCATTATCTGGTTGAAACATCCATCTCTTGGCGCGCCTCTCTTTTCTTTTATTATTCTATTAATTCTGTTACATAAAAAAAATCACTTGCTATTTTTGTAATGTCAAATTGTCCGCCGCCTGGTCTTCTAGAAGTCAACGGGATTTCTCTTGCTGTTAATGTTTTTTCTTCGCTTATTAATCTATTTAACACTATTTCAAGTCCATAACCATAATTTTCTTTTTGTTCAGGATTAAAAATCTTCATTAAGGCTCCATAGTTAGGATTCCTTGGATTAAATAATTCAAGTAATACATCCCTACGAATAATTCTAACACCAGACCACATTGAGTTAGGTTGCCCCTCAATCTGCGCATATTCTAAAACAACCATGTCAAGGTATGGGTTCATATAAGAAAGAAAGTCTGTTATTTTTTCATTTGTCAAGTTTAATATGTCCGCGTCTAATGTCAAGATTAAGTCCATAATATCTTGCATTGCTCTAAAACCAGTGAAAAATGCGGCTGCTTTTCCTCTATTATAATCATGACTAAGAATTTCTTGATCCCCTTTAATTGCTTTCTTAATAAGGCCTGCTGTGTTATCTGTAGAGCCGTCATCAACCCAAATAATTTTTTGCAATATTCCGTTCATTACTGCCTCATTTAAAGGGGTAAACATCCGGCTTATATAAGGCAAATTACCATAAAAAGAAGATGCTTCATTATATACAGGTATTATTGCTCCAACTGTTTCCATTTAGATGAGTGTTATAATTATATTTAAAAAGATTATTCCATTATCTTTACTTGGCAGAATGTGCATAATTCTTTAAATTTTTCAGCGTCTTTTTTACTTCCTACGATTTTGCCGTAGTGCATGGGTATTGCGATTTTCGGCATTATTTTGCGGGCAGCTTTTGCTGCTTCTTCAGCATTCATCACATACGTGCCAGATACTGGCAAAAATGCGACGTCCGCAGATAAATCTTCCATCTCAGGTATAAAATCTGAGTCTCCTGCGTGATAGAAGGTTATATTATTAATTGTAAATAAATATCCGAGCCATTGATTAGCCTTTGGATGAAATTGTTTATCAATATTATATGCAGCTATAGCTTTTATTTTTATTCCTAGAACATCAAAATTATCGCCCGGCTTTGCTAATTTAACATGCCCGCCTTCAATCTTACCAGATAATTTACTTGTCGTATCCGGTGTTGTTATTATTATAGTTTCATCTTTTACTAATTTTCTTAAATCTGCAATACTGCAATGGTCATAATGACCATGTGTTATCAATATCAAATCTGCTTTGTCATGCTCCTTAACTTCATACGGGTCTATATACATTATCTTGCCAGAAAAATCAAATCTAAAAGAATCATGACCCAGCCATTTAACTTTAACATTGTTAAATTCCAATATTTTCATGAAATCACCTTTTTTAATTTTAAAATTGCTTTTTTCCTATCTTTTTTGCCAAATATAGCACTACCTATAACAAACACATTAGCACCTGCATCATATGATTGTTTTATTGTCTTAATATTAATACCTCCATCAATAAGTATATCTTTTTTATATTTAATTTTCCTTAATTTTCTTACTTTATCAAGCACTTCAGGTATAAAAACTTGGCCGCCTTTGCCAGCATATACACTCATTATTAAGATACCCTCTACTTGATCTAAATAGGGCTTTATTAATGATATTGGCTTATCTGGATTCAAAGTAAGACCTACTTTAACACCAGTGCTTTTAATTTCTTTTAATGTTTTTTTTAATTCACTAAGATTATTTTCGTAAATTTCAGCATGAAAAAAGATCCTATCTACATATTTTGAATAGATTTTTGCGTGTTTTACTGGATCAATAACCATTAGATGACAGTCTAACGGCAAATCAGTTTTTATTTTAGAAACAATTTCAAGACCATAGCTTTTGCTTGGGACAAACTTGCCATCCATAATATCTAAATGTATAGAGCTTACATAAGGTGCAACATCTGCAATCTCTTCATTTATTCTGTTAAGATTAGCAGATAATATTGAAGGAGAGATTCTAATCATGTTTTTTAAAAAAAGAATTTGGGATTAATATATGTTTCTCTAAAATAAAACATACAACTAATATCAACAAACCAAAGGCAAACAGATATTTTCTATAATTTATATCTTCATACCTCATAATTACTGTTTTTGTATTTCTTGGTACATGAATTCCTATTAATGAATCTTCAACAAGATCAATGTTTAATTGTGTTTTATTAGAATATGCTTTCCAGAATGGAGAATATGTCATTTTAAATAGAATATCACAGTTATTTCTTAATGATAAATTTGCATAATATACTTCATTTTTATTGTTTTCACTTACTAACTCACCGCATTGATCAGGAACAAAAAAATATCCTGTAGTATTAACAAAATATAAATTTAAAGTTTTAAAGACTTTTTTGTCATAAGGAAAATCAACTGAAGAACTTACCAGAAGATATTTCACATTGTATTTATCCAGATAATTATCCAATTCTTCATCATTTGCTGGACTTATGTTATAGATATATTGAGTAGAAAGTGAATCCTGACTGCCCAGAGAAAACCTGTACAAAAGCGGCTTTTTTGAATAATAGTAAATTAATGGATCAATATGTTTGTTTATAGGCATATCTATATATATTCTTCCTTCAGGCAAATCTTTCAGAAAAAGACCAACCTGCTTCAGTTCTTCAAAAGGACTATCTGTATTAATATCTATTTGTCTCTGATAAATTTCATTAAACGTAGTAATTGACGCTAAAAATAATAGAATAGCAATAATAAAAATTGCAGTTTTTCCAAATTTTTTCACGGCAAAGCCAAGCACATATGCCATAAGCAGTATAAGAAAAAAATGTAATGCATAAATAAATCTATGAAGCTCTAGAAATGAGAATATTGGAAGGTTTTTTAAGTATTCACCGCCGGAAAACAGGATAAAACTTAATATCAGGCCGTAAAAGATAAACCTCTCTTTTTCCAAAGATTTATCAGATAATCCCTTTTTAATCTTATCCTGTTTAAAGGAAAAATTTCTTAATAAAAAGTATAAAATTAAAAAAAATCCCAGAAATGCAATTGTTGTCAATATAGGAAAAGGTCTGCGTGTATCAAGTATATTTCCGCTGATAAACTGGACAAATACTTTCAAGAATCCAAAAGAAAAAACATATTCAGAAGGTTTGATAATATTGCCATATAATTCTTTATATATTAAAATAGGGAATATCCAAAAAGATATTACAAGCAAAGAAAAGAATAAGATGTGGATATAATTAAGAAATCTTTTCTTAAATTCTGATATATCAACAATTACAACGAGCAACCCAATCATCAGAGATAAAAAACCAAGGATACTGTGTGTTAATACCAAAAGCGAAAATAAAAGAATAGCTAATGTCCTATCTTTATTTGTTTTTATTGATAAATAAAACTGACTTACTGTTATCGGAAACAAAACAGTTCCAGATAATTGTGTAAACAATCCCCAGGCAAAAAAGGCATTCGGCTCTAATCCGTAACCAGTAAAACTAAATATCAGCAGAGGCATAATTGAACCAAACAATGATTCTGTTTTTGTAAAATGAATCCTTCTTAAAGAAAAATAAAAAGAGACTGATATTAATGTAAACAAAATTATTGAAACTATCCTAAATATCAAAAAAATGTCTCCAAAATTAAACAAAAAAGCTAAAATTAAATGCGATAATGGCTGATAAAAGAAAAACAATGGATAGCCCGCATAACTAATACGGCTCCAACCGAACATCTGTTCGGGATTTTCTTTAACATAATCAGCCTGGATGATGTGTGCAGCATTATCGCCATTAAATAATGAGAATCCGTTAGTTCCTATTAATGCAACGATGAAATATGATAATATAATAAAAAGCATCAATAAATTAAATGTTAAACTTTTTTTAGTCATACAATCCTCTTAAATCATTAATTTTTATTTTCATTAAATTGAAAAACATTAAAAAAGAATCTTTAATTAAGCTTACCTTACTCTCAGGACTATTAACCCAGCGAACTCCGAGTTCCTTTATCTTTAAATTATGTTTCCTAGCAATATTTAAAAGTTCAACATCAAAACAAAACCCGTTAATTGTCTGTTTTTCAAATATAATCCTACATTTTTTCATATTAAACAGTTTAAATCCACACTGTGTATCTTTTATATTAGGTATTATAACTCTTGATATTATAGAAAAAGCTTTGCCAGGTAAAACCCGCCACAGTGGCTGTTTTCTTACTAGTTTAGAAGTTAACATATTTCTGGATCCAATCACAATATCATAATCTGAGATATATTTTAAGAACTTATCAAGTTCATTTATTGGTGTGCTTAAATCTGCATCAGTAAAAAGAGCATAATCTCCCCTACTATTAAGAATGCCTTTTTTTACAGAATATCCTTTACCCTTGTTTAAAGTGTTTTTCAATAAATTAATCCCTTTAACTCTCTCTAATATATTATATGTGCCATCTCTAGAACCATCATCAACTATGATTAGTTCATAGTTAATATTCTTTTTATTTAGATATTTCTTAATTTTTTTTAATGTATCTTTAATTTGTTTTTGTTCATTATATACAGGTATAATTACAGACAATAATTTTGGCTTCATAAGAATTAATGTTTAGTTTCGTATTTAATAATCTTTTTTAATCTGCGGACATGCCTTTTCTCTTTACTAAACTTTATTGTGAGGAATAATTTTACTAATTTTTTAGCTTTATCTGCGGTAATCCAATCTCCTGGCAATGCAATTATATTCGCGTTATTATGTTGTACAGCATGTTTAACAGATTTTTCATCAATGACAGAAACAGCCCTAATATTCTTAACTTTGTTAGCTGCAATAACCATGCCGCCTGAAGACCTGCACAACAAAATACCTTTATTATTTTTATTTTTGGAAACTTTTTCAGCTACTTTGAACGCATAATCCGGATAATCATCGTCTTTATCATATTCCAAATTACCCAAGTCCTCATAATCATAGTTAGATTCTTTTAAGAAAGATTTTATCTTTTCTTTTAACTTATAACCGCCGTGGTCTGCTCCTAAATATATCATTAGAATAAAATTAAATATGTAAGATATAAATAACTTTTTATTTTAAGTAAAAAAAGCTCTGGTCATTATAATTCTGGTTGTGCCAGTATAATTCCCAGAAGGCGTGTCTGTATTTGATGTAAAATAATATGTAAGAACTTTGGTTTCATTAGGTTTTAAAATAAAATGGTTATCTGACACACTAATATAAGGTGCAATATCTCCATTTAATGTTATAGATACAGCAACAGGAAAATCGTAATTATTAATCATGTTAACTTTTCTGGTTGCCTGGTTACCTGGATTAGATTTTCCAAACCACAACTTATCTGTATTTGTATTAAGACCAATTTTTTTATATTCAGAGATAACTTGGGCGTGCATTTCATAATTCCATACTTGCTTTAAAACTATATTATTGTAAAACAACATTATAAAGAATATTATTAATAAAAGTCCAGACAGTATTAAGCCAAAGATTTTATATGTTTTCAATGTATTACCTCTTTTTAGAAGCTTGTTTTAATGCTCTATCAACTTTTTCTTTTGACCAGCCTTTCTTTAACATCATTTCTTTAATATAATTGTCATTATATTTTTTTCTAAGCTCATTGATATGATCAATAACAGCAGGATCTATTGGTTCTGCAGGCGGTTTAGGCGGTTGTCTTTTAAAATATCCAACTGCCAAGATTATGTTTATAATTATGAAAATAATAAGTAATAATATCAAAATATTCATTGGCGTTATTATTGCTCTTAAGTTAAGTTTAAACTTGCCAGGTATTTCTTCAACAGTTTCAGCATTAATATTTTCATCTACTTTAATAATGCCTTCGGATCTTGTTGATGCACCTTCATAATTCAAATTAATAACTGCTTTATACTCTTTCTTTTCTAAGCCAGATGTGTCAAAAAAAGCTTCTAGTGTTTTCTTTTCCCAAGGCTTTAAATCTGTGTTTAATGATTTAAATTTTTTTAATTCTTTATTTGTCTCAAGATCATATATAATTATATCTGCATATATATTTGATATTTGTGTGTTCCATGCACTTTCAATAATAATATCAAATTTGTTTATTGCATCTAACTCAAATTTTTTTGTAAAATTTAGTATCTCAACATTTTTGCTTCCAATCCTGAAATTACTTTCCTTAATATCTGTATCACCATCATAATTCAATGTAGCAATTGCTTTATAATTACCAGGATCAAGATTAGTTGAATCAAATTCTGCAAGTAAAGTAATTTTATCCCAACTTTCAAAATTTGTAGCTGTGTTTGTCTTAATATTCTGAATAGTTTGATTTGATTCTAAATTTACAACAGAAATATCTGCATATATTGTGTTTATTGTTGGCTCGCCCAAATTCTCAACTTGTACTGAAAAATTTTTCTTTTCATTTACATTCATGTTTGGTGCATTAAAAGACCAGGTAATATATTTTGTTGGATATAATACATAAACATAATAACTTACAGCAACAGATGGAACTGCTCTTATTCCTCCTCCTTGTGTATTATCAATATCAACTTTTACCCAAGTTAAACTTCTACCAGGGTGATCAATTTTATCTGGAAGTTCAAGCTTAACTGTAAAAGAAGCAGATTTTTGATTAGCTACATTTTGAATTCTTTCTGGAGTTATAGTAATATAAGGAGATAAGTCAGCGCCAGTTCTATAAAAGGTATGGATCAAATAATCAGAAGTGTAACCTTCATTGTTTGTTATTTGATATGTGTCTTCTTGAGTATATCCTGGTTCAAATTGGATATGATGTCTTAATTTCTTGCCAGTAACCGCCAAAGAATGTGCTTGTGATATAAATATTATAAAGATAAAAATATAAATTATCCAATTAATAGGTTTCATGTTATTTTAAATTATAAGTATTATTAATAAATCTTTCTAACTCGCTGTGAACTCAATTGAATCATTTCTATACTCTAATCCTGTATCAATACCACTTCCT
>CAZKFC010000026.1:0-12074 GCA_964552005.1 uncultured Methanosarcinales archaeon | reverse complement strand
TCACCCCTCTTTTATTTCTTACTAATAACAAGACAGTTCAATTTTTTATTTAAACATTATGAGAAAAATTTATCCAGAAATGATGTTTTTGGGATAAATTTTTAGAATTTTTAAAATTATTTTTTCATAATATTTTTTTATACATACAATATGAAAAAACAAATTATGCTACTTAACCAAATTTTAGCATAAAATATTTATATGAGAAACATGTTAGGGAGAACTATATAGAAAAAGAGGCAACCACATTATGGATGAAATAGTAACAAATAATATGAAATTTCTTGATAATGTCAAGCCAGAGAATAATTTTATTTTAAATAATGGCTTTGTTATAAAAAGTATTCCAGAGTTGGCTAATGTTTTGGATGAGTTAGATGATAATGTTTTTTATCACCATGTTAATAATGAGAGGAATGATTTTGCTAACTGGATCCAAAACTGCATTGGTGATAGTGTTTTAGTAAATAGAATTAGAAAAATCTCAACAAAAGATGAGTTGGTTGATTTACTTAATGCAAGGATTGAAGAAATAATTTATAATAAGGATGAGGCAGAGCATCCTGAATTAACTCAGTTTGTTGAAACTGATGATATACCGCAAGAAGGCGAATTACTCAGCAATCTTATGGAGATGCAGGAAACGTCAGCAGAACAATCTGCAGCACAGCCAGCACCAGCAGGAGCAACAATAGCCGAAACACCAGCACAATCTTCCACAGAGACAACAGCACCGGCAACAGAAGCTCCACCAGATGTGCCACCGGACGTGCCGCCAGATGTACCTCCAGATGTGCCACCAGATACACCACCAACATCAGGAGCAACAGCAGTTCAAGAACCTGCGCCAATTGAACAACCATCTGCACAAGAGCAACCACCTGCAGAACAAGCAAAAGCTCAAGAACAGCAACCAGCACCAACAGAACAACCACCAGCAGAACAGCCAGCTCCTGCAGAACCAGCGACTCAGCCAGTTACAGAAACGCCACCCGAACAACCTTCTACAGAGACAACAGCACCGGCAGAACCATCTGCACAAGAGCAAGCACCAACAGAGCAAGCACCAACAGAGCAACCACCAACAGAAGCACTGACTGAACAACCAGTTGCTGAACAGCCATCCGCAGGAACACCGCCTGCTGAAGTACCAGCTGAGCAACCACCAACAGAACAATCATCAGCAGAACCAGCGACTGAAGCAGCTACTGAAACTCCGGCAGAACCTGCAGCAGGAACTCCGGCAGATCAGTCTGTTGAAGCGCCTGCAGAACAACCAGCTGAGGAAGAAAAGCCAGCAGAAGTACCAGCAGAACCTGCTCAAGAAACTCCTCCAGCCCAACCTGTAGAAGAAGCAAAGCCACCAAAAGCACAAACTGAAATTAAGGTTGAACCAAAAGCTGAAGAAGCATCAGTAGAATCTAAACCTGAAGCTAAAGAAACACAAAGCGATTCTGTATCTGAAAAAGAAACTGTTTTGAGTGAAAAAAAAGAAGCTGAAGTTAAACCTGAAGACACTGTTGAAATTCGTGAAATAAGTACAACAACTTTGGGTTATCCAATACTAGACAATTTAATGAAAAACGGCGTTCCAAGGATTTGTAATATATTATTTGTTGGTTTACTTAGTACGGGTAAAACTAGTACTGGATTAAGATTATTGTTGAGCACGGCGAAAAAAGGCGAGAAAGCTCTTTACATATCATTCCATGATTCTGAAGAAAAAATAATCAATGTTATGAAAAATCTTGACAATAAAATTTTAGAATATGTTAATTCAGGGAATATCCAAGTTAATAAACTAGATCCTTTTGTTATATCAAAAGAATGTCTTGTTGAAAATGAAGAACAACATGAACATATTGATGCTGAAAAAACACTTGATTTTGTAGAAATATTTAAACCAAAAGTAATTGTTGTAGACTCATTGTCTGCTCTTGAGCTTAGTTTCTCAGATAATAAAATGTGTTACAGGAAATATATAGATGGAATGTTCAAGTATTTTGAAAAACTTGGCGTTATCTCTGTGTTTATTAAAGAACTTATGAATAAAGAAGAAATTAACAAGGAATTTTATGAAAATATCTTGGCAGATATTATTATAAGCTTTGAGAAATCAAAAGACAATAAGTTGAAGCTTAGGGTTATTAAAGAATATCCCATGCCAAAAGTAAAACAGAAAAAAGGATTGTTTGGATTTCTAAAAAAGAAATAATTACTTTTTAAATCATTGTCATTATCTAGTCCTACTTCTAAAAAGAGAAAAGTTTATAAGTGCAATTTAACAATAAAATTGATATTTTTTGATAAATGGCACAGTATTGGTCAAAATAAATGGTGAACAAACCCAAACCTAAAAAAAAGCGTATCTGGTTATACATAGATGAAAAGATTCTTTCTTGGGTATATGATCAAATGAAAAATAAAGTTTATGCAGATGAATCACATTGTTTTGAAAGGCTAGTTATGGAAAAAATGAAAAAAAGAGGTAGATAAAAATGGAAAATTTACAAAGTAAAAAAGTTGAGGAAAAACCTGCTGCAAAAGAACCTGTACAAGAACAGCCTGTCTCCCAAATAAGCAGTACTCTAAATGTGGACATGACTACGTTTGATGAAGCGTCTTACATTCATATAGATATTCCAGGCTTTGACACTTTAGTTACAACTGGAATACCAAAAGGCTCTCAAATATTGATCAGCGGTGGTCCAGGCACTTTGAAGACAACATTCTGTATGCAAGTACTAGTGAATGTAGCTAAGAAAGGCAAGAATTGTTTGTATTTGTCATTTGAAGAGTCAAAAGAAAATATGCTGAAGAATATGCGAAGCTATGGATGGCATATTCAAGAAGTATTAAAAACTGGAAAGCTAGTGATAAAAAATCAAGATCCTTTTAAGATGTCTAGATCTGTTGAGACTTTACTTGCGCAAGCCCGTGGAGAGTTATTGATTGATGTTAATGAAGCCAAGAACTTATTGCCAGAAGAAATGACGCCTGACCTAGTTGTAGTTGATTCATTATCAGCGATATCTGCCGGTTTTTTTGGCAGGGAAGAAGGGTATCGTGCATACATATCACAAATATTTAATATGTTTAGAAAATTGAATACAACTGCGTTTTTGATTACAGAGATTGAGCATAGCACTACTAAGTATAGTAAGTCTGGTGTTGAAGAGTTTTTGGCAGACGGTGTTTTTGTATTTTATAATTTTAGGCAAGGCAGTTCTAGGATTAATGCATTGGAAATTGTCAAACTTAGAGGTGTTGACCATAAAAAGAAAATTGTGCCGTTTAAAGTTGTAGCAGCCCAAGGTATTGTGTTATATCCAATGCAGGAACTGTTTACGTCAGAAGAAAAATAAAAAAAGAGGTGAAATTTTGCTGTGAAAGCAAGATATTGGTCAAAGGAATATATTATACTCTCAGTTTTATTAGGATTATTATTGCTAGTCTATTTTGTTTTAGCTGATGCTGGTAATTATTGTACAACATCACCCTGCTCTTGTGGCTCAGCTTGCCAAAATGGTGGTTATGAAACTTCTAACGGCTACAATACAATAGATAGCTGCCAAGATGGTCCTGAAGATTCTTATGAATATGTCCATGATATTACAATTACTAGCTTAAATGCGTCTACTTATAGAACTGGAGATACGGTTGAGATTGATGCTTATGTAGATTGTGATTTGGATGGTGATGAAATTTCATTTGTCTATCATAATGGAACAGCATGGAGGTCTTTTTATGATGTGACTTGTTCAGTTGATGGTAAAACACATTACTATAGAAACTTAACTTTAGATAATGTTGAGGGTAATCATAGTATAAGAGTTACTATTGCATATTCTGGCACTACAGGAATGATATGTGCTTATAACCATGACAATATTTATTCAGATACAGATGATGTCATGTTTTACGTTGAAACTGCGCCAGATGATGCTGAGAAACCAAGTGTTTATGATATAAAACCAAGTTCTGGTCAAAGTTATTTGTATGTGCCTTATTTAGTTATTAATATATCTGCCAATGTAACAGATAACAACGCAGTTCAAAACGTATCTGCTAATGTGTCATGGAGCACTAAAAAACAGGTAGTACCTTTAGTTAATACAATTGGAAATAAGTATGAAGGTAATTTTACTAATACTTCTGATATAACAACTTATAATGTTAGGATAATTGCTTATGATAGTTATGGTAATTTAAATGATACGGAAACTACATTTTTCTTAATAAACACCACTACAAATGTTACAATAACATATCCTGTAGATGATATGTTATATAGTTCTTTAAACTCTGCAGTTGAGTATGAGGTATCAGAAGGTCCAGAAGTATATTCTTCGTGGGTGGATGTAAATGGTGTTAATATGACAGGGTATAATAAAAAGGAAGCATTTGAACAAACAGATAATTCTTTTGAAATGGATAATCAAAGTATTAATTTATCACAATCATTTAATTTATTACAGGACACCTATATAAACAAAATTGCTGTTATGTTAAAGAAAAACGGTACAGGTTCTAATAATTCCAGGTTCGAGATAAGAACTGACAGCGGAGGAGCACCTTCTAATGTAATTTTGGCCTATGCTGATATTAATAATTCTGATATATTAACATCTTTTGCCTGGGTTAATCTTACTTTAAACCAAACAATATTATTAAGTGCTAATACAAGTTACTGGCTCTATCTAGAAGCAAATGGCACTGTTACAGATTTTTATTCGTGGCAGTCTGACACTGATTTATATCCAAATGGTAATTTTAGTTTAAATAACTCTAAAGATTTGTTATTTAGAGTATTTGATAAATATAGATTCAACCTAAGTTTTACACCTAGTCAAAGTTCTGAATATTTTCAGGCATTTGCAAATACCAGTCAAGGTTTAGTTAGTTCTTTATTAATAACAGCTAATTATGATTTTGAAGAACCTTCAGTGAATGAGGTTAATTATACTCCGGTTAGTCAATTTGAGCTTGATCCCTATACTGTAATAAATGTATCAGCAGATGTTGAGGATAATCTGCAGTTAAACAATGTCTATTTACAATATAAGCAACAGAACGATTCAGTTTGGACTAATAAGACCATGGTGAACGTGTCAGGATTATTCAAAGCTAATTTTTCAATTTCTGATGAAAATAATGTTTCAATACAAATTTATGTTGATGACACATCAGGAAATTCTGACACCGACGGCCCGCCCATTATTGAAATTTTATATGAGACAAACTGGTCATTAAACCCTGAACAATTTAACACGAGCGGCGCGCTAATAAATACAAATGAAACCCTGAATAATTTATCTATAGTTTCTAATTCTGACCTTGCTTTTACTTATAATTTGACCTCAATTTCAAATCGAGAAGTTTATTTTAATGGTTCGCCCTCTTTAATAGTAAATGTGCCCGCTAATGAAGTTAGAACAGTATTAGTTACAGCAACAGGCGCATCAACTCAAAGAACTGACAATGTTACTCTTATTATTACTAGTTTAAACACGTCAGCAAATCCTCAGTCAAAGGAAATTAACTTTTCTTTGGTAACTTACATATCAGGTGTATATTTGTATGCTGATATTGTGGAATATTCATCTTCAGTAGCCCAAGGAGATCACATAAGTTCATTAAAGGCAAAAATCTCAAACGTTGGTAATGCTTCTGCAAACAATTTAACAGCAATCTGGACAGTACCAAGCGATTGGACATCAAGGGATGATTTTAACAGTAGTAAAAGTTCTTTGTCACCTGGGGGTGTTGAGGTATGGGAGTTTAAGGTTAGTGCAGATGTGCCAAATGATGCATCTACAGGAACTAAAATAGTTTCTATTTATGTAAATTCATCAGAGGGAGCATCTGCTTTAGATTCAAGATCTGTTGTTGTAACGGGAAATCAAACCCCATCGCCTTCTGGTAGTCCTAGCGGAGGGGGAACAACTAGAATAGTTGCATCATCCGGACCTAGCATATCTTTTCCGCTAGACATTTACTTAAGTATGAGCGAGATTGAAGTGCCAAAAAATAAGTATTATGAAATCTCTTTTGTATTGTCGAATAATCTTAGCTATAAAACACTTTTCAATGTTTCATTAGAATTGGATGGTCTTTTTAGAAGTTACTATAATTTATCACCTAAACTAATTGAGGTTTTGGACAAAGATGATATTCAAAATATTACAATAGGTTTTAGGCTGCCTGACTATTATCCTGAAGGTATTTCCAATATTAATTTATTGCTTAATCCAAGCAATACAGATGAAATCAGTAAACCGATTAAATTAATAGTTTATGATACAAAACTTGCATTGATAGAATGTCTTAATAAATCTAAATTTATCTTGAATGAGCTGGAAAATGAAGGTATTATCACAAATGAGCTTTATTCTGTTTATACTTCGGCAATTCAGGAGTTCAATAATAGTAATTATAATTTAGTTAGAGATTATTGTAATAAAATTAATAATTATTATATTGAATATATTTCACAGAAGGAAAACCTTAATCTAATAACAGGCAAAATCACTGAATTAGAGTCAAAAGGATATGACACAAAAGAAATAAAAGAATATTTCAAGTTATTAAATGAAACATTTTACCAGGGAAATTTTGATAAATCAAGCGAGTTGATAAAGAGAGGAGAAATATTAATTGCTGCTCTTGAAAATTTGCAAAAACCATGGTATCAGAAAGTGTTTGACTTCTATAAATTAAATAAAACTTTTGTTATACTTACTTTAATTATTACCCCATTATTATTGTTTAGCTTTGCTAGGGCTGTATATATCTCAAGAACAGAAACTAAAATAAAAGACCTGAAAAAAGAGAAAAAGAAAATCTTGTCTTTAATAAAAGAACTTCAATATAATTATTATAAAAGACATATGATAGGTAAAGATTTCTATAATGAATATTCTGCTAATTATAAGCGAAGACTGGGAGAGATTGAGGTATTGCTTGTAAAACTTAAATTTAGAAAAGAACATTATTTTAAAATTACAACAGATAAAGTCCAATTAAATAACCAAAAAAAAGCAATCACAGATTTAATAAAATCATTGCAAACAGATTATTATGTTAATAAACTAATAGACCAAGATAGTTTTGAAAAATTAGAAAAATTCTATAATTCTTATTTAACACAAATAGATGAAAATCTTTCCAAATTTAAAACAGAAGAACTGCCTAAAGAAGTAGATAAATCTGAAATTATTGATAAAACAGATAGTGGTATTTCTTTTTCTGTTACTCAAGAGATACAGCCAAATAAAATAGAAATTGAAACTAAAGAAGTTGATTTTGCCGGTGAAATTAATTATAAAGATAATATCAAACAATCTGTTAAAAAAACAACATCAGTTCTGCCAGAACAAAAAACAACAGTACCTGTAAAGCCTGTAAAACTTGCAGAAAAGAAACTAATGGTAGATAAAGCAAAGCCAGTTAAACCTGCTATAAAGAAAGCTGTTGAAAAAGCAAAGCCAATAAAAAGACTTGACCCAAAGGAATACTTTTACCTAAATAATGGTTTTATCTTAAAATCTATTGAGGAATTATATCATACATTATCATTGATGGATAAAAAACTCTATGATCATCACGTTACAAAAGACAGGAATGATTTTGCAAATTGGATATATAATGTATTTGATGAAAAAGATCTTGGTATGAAAATCATGAAAGCAAAGTCAAAAGACCAAATGATGAGATTACTAAAAAAATACATAAAAAATGCCAAACAATAAAACACCAATAATTGTATTATTATTGCTATTAATTAGTTTTGTATCTGCAGAAATAAACATATTCAGCTATAGCGAGTCACAATCCCCTATTACAATATTGAATAATATGAACCTTGCTATATTAGATATTGAAGATCAAGGTTATGACTCTGGAAGGTTTGTTGATATATACAATGAAGCAGAGTATTATATTAAAACTAATGAAAATATGTTCTTTGAAACCGTTAGTCTATTTAGAAATACGACAATCCTTGCCGACAATACCATTTCGCAGTATAAAAGACTTGAATCAGAACTGAATGTTTTAAACCAGTTAAAAAAGGTTAATAACAGTGTGCTTGTTAAACTTAATCAAGCAAACGAATATATTGCAGAATCAAAATATGAAAGTGCTTTGTCCATTTTCCCAGAACTTGAATCTTACATATTAACAGAATCAGAGCAATTATTTGTTTTTGTTCAACAAAAATTTTGGGATGTTGAGTATGAATATAATAAACTTGCTATAACTACACATACATTGGAAGATATTAATTTAAAATTAATTAGTGCAAAGAAAGCTAAGGATATTTTAATTGCAAAGGAAATTATTGATGAACTGCAGGATATCAATGTTTCTGTTCAACACATAACAGCAATTAAAAACCACATGCTGTATTTTGAAGATAATTCAATCTCCACAAATAAAATTAGCGATATTTATGATGAATCACTTTATAATTTTGAACGGAAAAAATATGATAAAATTACATCATTGTATGAAGAATCTTTATTATTATATGATGAGGCAGTCAAATATAAACAAGAATATAAAAAGATTCATGACAAAATTGGATCACTGAAAGATTCTGATAAAAAAACTGAGTTTGAAACTAGGCTTGCTGCCAGCTATGAACTATACACAAAGTCTGAGCTTGATGATGCTATAGAAAAACTTGAGAAGTTAAATGATAATGTCTCTGATTATAAATTACAGATAATTGCCTTTACAAATATCAATATAACACAAATTCCAATCCTAGATTTAATAAAAGAAAATTTAGTTGCTGTTATAGGCGCACTTATAGTTATAATAATCCTTTCAATAATTGTCTCAATGCAAGTAAAAAGATATATGCATGTTCAAAAGATAAAAAGATATGAAAAAGAAAAGGATAATTTAGAGCAGATGATGAAGGATTTACAATATAAATATTATGATGAGAAATCAATCTCAAAGAAAGTCTATGATTCGAAAATGAAAGCTTATCAAAATAGGTTTGTTGATGTTACGAGAAAATTAGCTTTAATGAAAAATGTTCATATTACATAAGAGGTAGAAAATGAGAAACATAGTTAAATTGATTCTTTCATTAGGAGAGGTTTCTAAAGATTACATGGTATTAGTAGACAAAAATCTAAGGGTTGCTTGGGTTAACAAACAATTGCAGAAAAAAGGGTTTAAAAAAGTTAAAGGTAAATTATGCAAAGATGTTTTCAAGGGCAAAGAAGAATATTGTGATTATATTCAAGTAAAAAAAGCTTTAGAAACAAAACAAATTATAAATTATAATAAAAAAAATGTTGAGACTTCAATAATACCTGTAACAGTTGATAATGTTTCGTTTGCATTAGTAGTAAGTAAAAATATTTTATATGGAGAAGATTTTTTTGAAACAATAATAAATAATACACTTGATGTTATAACAATAATTGATACAAAAGGAAAAATCCTTTTTGAAACGCCTTCTCTTGAAAGAGTTACAGGATACAAAGTTAAAGATATGGTTGGCAAGAATGTTTTGTTTTTTCTTCATCCTGGAGATGTTTTAAAGGCTAGAACATTAATTTTAGATGCTTTAAGAAAGCCAAGACAAACTAAACAATTTAAGATGAGGGTTAGGCATAAAAAAGGCCATTACCTATGGCTGGAAGCTGTAGGAAAACCGTTATTGGAACAAGGAAAAATAAAGGGCTTTATAATAAATTCTCGCGATATAACAAATGAAAAAAAGGTAAGGGATGAACTAATAAAGCTTAAAATAGGCGTTGAAAAATCTCCTGTAATTATTTTTTCTACTGATAAAGAGGGGGTTATAAATCATGTTAATCCGGCATTTGAAAAAATTTACGGCTATTCAAAAAAATATGCTATCGGAAAAACTCCCAGGATATTAAAATCAGGCAAGCATGACAAGGAATTTTATAAAAGATTATGGAAAACAATCCTTGCAAAAAAAACCTTTTCCACTGAATTCATAAACAGGACAAAATCTTCTAAACTGATTAATATTAAGGCAACAATTTCTCCTATAATTGAAGAAAGTAAAATCAGTGGTTTCTTGGCAATTCAACAAGATATTACAGCAGAAAAAGAATATCTTTCGGAGTTGCAGGAATCAGAGTATAAGTTCAAAAGTTTTTTTGAGACAGCAATAGACGGCATACTTGTTGCTGATGCTCAGTCAAAAAAATTTATTTATGCCAATCCAAGCATCTGCAAAATGCTGGGCTATTCTAAAAAAGAATTATTGAAATTAAGTGTTTATGATATCCATCCAAAAGAAAACCTAAAAGAAGTGTTGTCAAATTTTGAAAAACAAGTCAAAAGAGAAATAAAATTAACCCCAGCCACACCAGTAAAAAGGAAAGACGGGGAAATCATTTACTGCGATATTAATTCAAACCCGATTACATTAAGTAATAAGTATCTTGTTGGGTTTTTCAGAGATGTCACAGAAGAAAAGAAAGCCAAAGATTTATTGGAAAAAGAAAAGGAATTCTCTGATAAACTGCTGGACACAGCTCCCGGCTTTATTTTGGTATTAGATCTCAAAGGCAGGATTAAGTTGTTTAATAGGGCAGCAGAAAATATCTCTGGTTATAAGAAAGCAGAGGTTATTGGCAGGAACTGGTTTGACCTCTTTATAACTAAATATGAAAAAAGATCTGTTCTTAATGTTTTCAACAAATTAAAATCTAATGCGGGAGATTCAGTGTTTGAAAATTATATCATTACAAAAAAAGGCCAAAAAAGACTAATATCATGGAGAAACTCTGTTATTAAAGATGAATCTAATAAAATTTATGCGATAATTGCAGTTGGTATTGATATTACAAAACAGAAAAAAGCAGAACTTGAAAAAGAAAGATTAACGACAGAGTTACAACAAAGAGTGTCCGAACTTGAAAGATTCCAAACATTAACAGTTGGCCGAGAACTTAGAATGGTTGAATTAAAAAATAAAGTGAAAGAGCTTGAAATGCTTTTACAGAAAAAAGGGGTGAAAAAATGAAGAAGATTGTTTTATTATTTCTTTTTTTAGTAGTTATAAGTTCTTGTGTATATCAACAAAGAGAAGACTTAACACCTGTCAAAGTCAGGCTTAAATGGCTTCACCAAGCACAATTTGCTGGGATGTATGTTGCAAAGGAAAAAGGTTTTTATGAAAAATATGGTTTAAACGTGAGCCTTAAAAGAGGCGGTGTTGACTTTCCTGCAATTCCAGATGTCATATCTCATAAGGCTGATTTTGGAGTAGCAGGCGCTGATGATATTATTATTTCAGTTTCAGAAGGTCATCCTGTAAAAGCTGTTGCAGTTATCTATAAACGGAGTCCTGTTGTGTATTTTGCATTAAATGAATCTGGAATTAAAACACCATATGATTTTATTGGTAAAAAAGTTGGTATGAAACAGGGTACAGGGACTTCTTATTCATATTACACAATGCTTTCTGTTCTTGGAATTAACAATTCTTTAATTGAGGAAGTTAATGTCAGCCATGATTTAACGCCGTTTTATAATAAAGAAGTTGATGTCTGGCCCGGTTTTAGGATAAATGAGCCAAGATTAGCAGAAGAGCAGGGGTATAACCTTAACATGATCTACCCGGAAGATTGGGGCGTTGTTATGTATGCTGATGTCTTAATAACGACACAGGACATGATTAATAATAATCCAGATATTGTTAGGAGTTTTGTTAAAGCAACTCTTGAAGGGTGGAGATATGCAATAGAACATGAAGAAGAAGCTCTTAATGTTACAATGAAATACGCTGAAGAAAGTTCAAGAGACCATCAAGAATATATGCTTAGAAAATCAATTCCGCTTATTCATACTGGAGATTCAGAGCTTGGACTGATGGATGGCACAATATGGCAAGATATGATCACTGTTTTGGCAGAAAATAGCCTGCTAAAAACAAAATTAAACACTACTCAATTATATACTAATGAGTTCATAAATTAAATTATATGAAAAAATGACACTCCTCGCACTAAAGTGTGAGGTATCTAGTTGGCAAAAGAACTGACGCTCTTTTGCTCTGTAGACCAACCTCC
>CAZKFC010000025.1:10002-15307 GCA_964552005.1 uncultured Methanosarcinales archaeon | reverse complement strand
TAGCTATTGGAAAGGCTTAAATATAATAAAAAAAAGATTTCAAATAGGGGGTTTAAAATTAGTCTTGATCTTTTAGTTACTGGATTACAAGGTATTAGTTCTAGTGGAAAAACTTACATAGCTCAAATGTTGGGACGCGCCTTAGTTGAGATGACATCCTTAAATGAAGAAGACGTGACTGTTCTTGATTTAGATAATTTTTATCGACCCATTGAAGAAGTATATGAGATTCAGGGCATAAATCCAAACGATGAAGATGCATTACTCCAGGTTAATTGGGATGATCCTAATCTTATTGATTATGAAGTTCTGGTAAATGCATTAGAAGAACTTATTGAAACTGGTGAAACTATCCGCCCAATTTATGATAAGAGCACAGGAAAATACTTGGAAAAAACAATAACCTACAGAGCAAGAAAAATAGTTCTGATAGAGAGTTTCTTGTTATTCTCTGCAGGAATTCCAATGGAGGGTAAATATACTAGTGGTAAACCAAAAACACCTGTTTTAGGAAATCCAAACTCTATAGCAGCAAGAATTGAGGAATTAGTTGAATATAAAATTGGGGTTATTTGTGATTCTTTAGAAGCTTGGAGAAGGAGAATATCTAGAGATACACAAGAAACCACAAGAAACCCACAGGTAACAAACATGTATTGGGAAAGAGATGCCATGCCCGGAGCAGAACAATTTATCTTCCCATTATTATATGCAGGACCTAAAGAAAATATTTTTGATACATTTATTGATAATACTATGTTGCATGTTGTTGATATTGACGATGCTTTTTGTGGTGTCTTAGAAAAAGCCCAAGAAAAAGAATTAGGAACATATCTTGACCCCAGATTTCATGATGCTAAAAAAAGAATGAGATGGTTTGCAGATTATTATATGCCAATTGTTAGAACACAAGCATCACAAGCATATGAAACCTTTAGACAGAATAATGGAGATTAAATATTCAACAATCTCTCAATCTCATCTTTAATTCGGGCCTCATACTCATACACTTTTTCCCCTTCTTTTTTATCTGAAGATAATATTGTCATTAAACTTTTAATCATGATCTTTTCTTTTTCTTTGTCCCAGCCACTTTCTATCTGCCCAAGATGTTCCTCTATTAATTTATCTTCAATCTCTTCAATAGAACTAGTTTCAACTTTAATTTCTTCAAATTCTTTAGTAGATAATTGAGCAGTATTTCTCATTATAAAATAAGCAGATTTTTCATTTAGTAAATCATATATTTTCTTAAAATCTATCTCACTCATCTTGCCAGATTCTAAAGTACCTCTTACACGTATTAAAACAATTGTGTCATTGAATTCTTTGTTTTGAATTTGTTCAATTATTTCACTTGTAACAGATTCAGGGATTTTATGGTTAGCATTAACATTAATAGTAAAGACATTCTTTACTTGTAAATTAATTCTGTTTATATTGCCATCATCATAAATATAGAAACCACCACCTTCCAATTCTTCCAATTCATAGAATGTATTTGGGAATAAAGGTCCTGGATAAACAACGTTTTTGTAGCCTGGCAAATCTTTCTTTTCTACAATATGCACATGGCCGCCAGCATAATAATCAAATCCTTTAGGCAGTAAAGAAATAGGAGCAGATTCCATTTTTTCAAGCTTTTTCGGCTTTAATTCTGTCAATGCAGTATGGAACATAAATATCTTGAAACCTGATTCTTTTTCTAAATGTTCTCTGTCTAATTCTTCATAATAAGATTTTTCTAGCATCCCGCGCCTTCCGAGTAAGCCAGTTATTTTAGCGCCGGTTTTCTTGTCAATTGTAAATCTTAACCTTAATTTTTTGTTAACTACATCTCCTTTAACAACATTAATACATAGACCAGCTTCTTCTAGAACATCTAACATAGTTTTGCCAGAAGGTGAATAATCATGGCTTCCCGGTATTAAATAAACAGGTACATTTTTATCTTTCAATTCTTTAAATTTTCTAACTACATCTTTTAATCTGTCTATGCCAGGCAATGCAGTATTGAATAAATCACCTGCTATTAAAATAAAGTCAACTTTTTCATTTAATGATATGTCAATGGCTTTAAAGAAAGCGTCTGTATTAATCTGCTTTAATTTTGGGTCGCGCCAACCGCCTATATGACAATCTGCTATATGACTAAATTTAACCAAATTTAACACCACTAAAATCTAAAAAATTCTGTTTTTCCTTTACTTTATCTTTAACATATTCTTCAAACAAAGGTATTTTTATTGGAATAGCAAACCTAGTGAAATTGCTTGTTATAATTGCTTCACCTTTATCTAAGGCTGCTATAGCTCTGCTATCTGAACTTAAATCTTGACTAGCACTTTCAATTATAGCTTGCCGTTCTGGCTGCATTTCTGTCCCTAAAATAATCTTAGTGTTCATATTTGCTAGTATTTGTCTTGGTATCAAAGAAGGTAATTGTGTTATTGCTGTTAATCCAATTTTGAATTTGCGGCCTTCCCTTGCAATAGTTGAGAAGATATTTGGACCTTTCTCAAGAACTTCTTTTCCTAATACACGGGGAGCCTCTTCCAATAATAATGAAATAACAGGTTTTTCTTTTAGCAAACCTTTATTTTTATATTTTTTATACCTGTTAAAAACTTCAGTTGCAATTAAGCTGCCAATTAAAATTTCAACATTGCCTGCAAAACTGCTTGTATCAATAACAACAACTTTACCTTTTTCTAGATCATCACTTATATCATTTATAGTTGATTGCCCAGCCTGAGTGTCAAAAACACCTTTACAGAATATTTTATTGTCGTAATAATCTAGGTCTAATAAAGACAATAATCTTCTTTTTAAAACTGCTAATGTACCCTCCATAAATCCAGGTATTTCTTCATCCATGATAACAGCTTCAATCCATCTGTTTTTATATCTTTTATAGACTGCAGTTAAAGCTTCTTTTTGTGCATCTGACCATGGAACAACACCATTGAAATGATTTGGTTTAATATGAGCCAAATTTATTTTTAATGAGCGGGCGCCTGCCGGTGGCTCTGGGGAATAATATATTACAGATTTAGGATGATATTTCAACCCTAATTTGTTACGGCCGTAATACTCGTCATGCGGATCCAGCACTAATATACCAGCATAATCATTATCCAATATATCCCATAACATGACAGAAGCTAAATTACTTTTTCCTCTACCGGTCGTAGCAGCTATTAAAATATGATGACTGAAAACTTTCTTTCCTGGTAGGAATATATCAACATCCAACACTTTACTTCCACTTCTTAGTTTACCAACATATAACGGGTTACTTGGTTTAGTTATAAATGTTAAATCGTCTTTTTTAACTTCTCTAACTGATGAAAAAAAGTCTGGCAATGATTTTGATGAATGTGCAGTTTTAGGAGTTATTGTTATTAAATTTTTCAATAAAGCAAGGTTATAATTTCGTAATTTCTCATCCATAAAAACTAAGTCAGAATTTTCCTCTAACTTCATACCAGATACTAACTCAAGGTTAGAAGATGATAACTGTGAACCATAAATTAAATCATATACTTGTAATAATATCTTAGAAGTTTTGTTTTCCGCTATTAACAATTCTCCAAGCTCAATTTCCTGGCCGTGTTTCTGCCTAACTTGTATTTCTCCGAAACTGCCAGAAATAATAATGCCTTTTGACATAATTTAAGAGAAATAATCTTTTTATTTAAATATATATAAAAAAGAAAAAAAATAATTACCTTCTGCCCCGAGCCATCTTAGCTCTTGACACGTCACCGTTTTTATCAACGAAATATAGATAACCAGATTCTTTTCTAACACCGACTTTCTTAACTTTTTCTGTTGGGACACTGCCTTTCTTACGTCCGCCCCTGCTCATTTTTGCACGGGAGATGTCGCCTTGCTTATCTACAAAGTACAGGTATCCTGCTTCTTTTCTAACGCCTGCGCTTGCAACTTTTTCAGCCATTTTATTTCAACCTCCAATGTTTTATGGGAGAATCTAATATTGTGGAAAAACTATGATTTTCCCCCCATCGTCTAATTAATAGAGGAGAGCAAATATATAAATCTTTTGTTATTTAGCTCTAAAAATTCTCGATTTTCATGATTTCTTTAATTTCCTGCTCAGAAACACTACAGCCATTTAATTTAATCCCCCATAACAACCCTTCTAATAAAGTTTTTTTTGGCTCAGGTAATTTTAAATAGAACTCTTTGAAATAACCTTGTTCATATGCTACAGTAACTAATTCTAAAGACCTAATTACTTTTACATTAGCAATTTCTTTTTTAAAATTATTTAAGTTATCATTATCAACTTCTACTTTTGTATGAAACTTTTTTTCCATTCTTTTCTTAACTGCTAACGGATCTTCTATTAATTTTCTTGTTACAAATTCATCAATGACAATTGCATCTGCATTCAATAATTTAGTAGCAATAACAGATTCTATTTCAGCATACTGCACATTTTTTATATAGCTGCCTTTTGCTTTAAACAGACTATTTGCTAATTTCAACAGAGAAAGAGTTTTATCTTTCAATTTAGGATTTTTATAAACTTTAATTACATTGTCTTGTATTAATTTCAAGTTCTGCAATGCTTCATACTTAAACTTCTTGCTTGTTAATGGCCTATCTACACATTCTCTCTTTACAGATTCTGTCATATAAAAATCTCCATCATACTTTTCTTTTAACTGCCTTATAACCCAATACAAGTTATTCATGGCAAAACTAATTAACGGGCCGGTGTCAAACACTAATGATTTCATTTAAATAACCCTCTGGTAAACTCTAATCTTGCTTTCACATCAGTTTTATCTTCAAACTGGTCAATTATTCTTGTTTTGCCAACATAATCCATCAAGTCCCATAATGATATTCCAAGAGCATCTGAAACTTGGCCTAGAGAAATGCCGTGTTCAAACATTCGGGAAGCTTTTTTTATTTGTGCCCTCTCCAAAACTTCTTCAACATAGAACTTGGTTTTACCACCATTAGAAGAGATATCTTTGATAATATGTTTTATCTCAGTTTCGTATTTATCAACATCTCCTTGTTCAAGATATTTTAACGCATTAATTAAATGAGGCAAAATTAATTTTTCAACACCATTACTATTTTTATATATTTTAGACAGAGCATAAATTGTTACGGCAATGGTTATTGACTCTTTATCTTGAAAAATAGAAGCGTTATGTATAACATGATCACTTAATGCTCTTAATTTATACAATTCTTTTTTTTTTACAATTTCAATTGCTTGTCTTAACACATTTAGAATGTCTTTCTTAACTATTGGGTTCAT
>CAZKFC010000025.1:0-9902 GCA_964552005.1 uncultured Methanosarcinales archaeon | reverse complement strand
CAGACAGCAATGATTGCACGTAACTTTTATAGAAATGGCTTTAATATACTGAAACCAGAAATTGATTTTTTGGGAGGTTCAAAAGTAGTTGAATTGGAATTACAAATCACACCTTATTTAACAGCATTTCTATATTTGTTTTTTGGAATTAAGGATTGGGTTGGAAGAATTATTCCTATTATCTTTTCATTATTATCTATTGTATATCTATATAATTTGATCAAGTTGTATTATAATAGTAAACTTGCATTGTTCGTGTGTTTTGTTTATTCAATTTTACCTCTAAATGTTTTTTTTAGTAGAGTTCTTATGCCAGAATCAGGCATGCTCTTTTTTTCTATAGCTGCCTTATACCATTATTCTATTTACTTAAAAAAAGGAGGCAAGAAAGAATTCTTATTTTCAATTTTCTTTATTAGTTTATCATTTCTTTCTAAATTGCCCAATCTTTATTTACTTTTACCTTTGTTATTTGTTACATGGAAAAAAGGATTTAATTTTATTTTTAAAAAAAGGATTGTTGTTATATTTTTTATATCACTTTTAAGTACATTTTTATACTATTTTTATATACATTTTACTGCAGATTTTAACATAATTCCTTACACAAATCTTTCTAACTTATGGGGAAATATTAATGTTTTACTTGACAAGTCATTTTATAAGGTTCTTTTTTCTAGATTAGCATCAACAGTATTTACAGAGCTTGGATTATTTTTGTTGATATTAGGGTTGATTTATTCTAAAAGAAATTCATTCTTCGTTGCCTGGTTGTTTTCTGTGATTATCTATATTTTTGTATTGGGTTCTGGGAATAAAATTCATAGTTATTATCAATTACCTTTAATACCAATAGGATCATATTTTATCGGAAATTCCTTGTTTAATCTCTTTAAATCTAAGTATAAATTAATCGTTTGGCCTATATGTGCTCTTTTATTATATTTATCTGTAATCCATTTACTGCCGATGTACAATATGTATGCTTATACAGCATTAGAAGCAGGTGATAAGATTAAAGAAATTGACTTTGAGGATTCATTAATTATTACAGTGCCTCACAGAATAGACATGTTACCTGAGACATTATACTATGCAGATAGGAAAGGCTGGAAAATAAGACCGTATGAATTAAATATTCAAAGCATTCAGTCTCACAAAGATCAGGGAGCAAAATACTTAATCATGTTACATCCTACATACTTAGATACAGATTTAAAAACATATCTTTATCCAAAAATAGTGTTTTCTTCAAACAATTACATAATTGCAAGAATTTAGAATCCAAATGTTGTTTTTATAATTCTTGTAACATATTTTGGTGCCATTTTAAATAAACTAAATTTACTTTTACCCGCAGTTCTTTTTTTCCACTTAACAGCTACTTCTTTAATTAAGTAATTATTTTTAATTGCTTTCATACTAATTTCTAAGCCAATTTCAAAATCATTGGATTCAAGTTTTAAATTATCTATACAGTCAGCTCTTATTCCTTTATACAGACTTGTAAAATCTTGCAGGTCAAATCTTAAAAATACTAGATTTATGAAAAGATTACAAAAACGGTTTGCCATTGCTTTTACAAAGGGATAATCATTTATCAAAATCCGACCTTTTAATCTTGTTGTTTGAATTAATTGATTCCCTTCTCTAAACCTCTTAATTAAGGTAGGTAATATTTGGAATTCAGTTGAAGAATAATCTGCCATGACAATTAAAATATATTTTCCAGATGCTTTTCTAAAACCGTTTTTTATTTGAGATCCTACACCAGGTTGGCCTTTATGAGATATAACTCTTAGATTTTTATATTTGTTTTTTATACTATTCAGAATTTTATAAGTATTATCTTTACTATAATCTACTACGATAACTTCAGTTTCAATTTTGCACTTTTTTATTGAATCATATAACTGTTTAATCGTATTTTGTATCAGATCTTGTTCGTTGCATGTAGGAATAATTATTGTTAATTCAATCATATAATATTAAAATCCTTTTCAAATTATAAAAACTCTTTTATTTTCGATAAATTTAATAATCACATAGTCTTTAACTTTAGACATAAGGTGTCCTTTGTATGTATGAAAAATATAATAAGATTTTGAGTGATGCTACTGGCACAGAAGTTTTCTATACAGATTATGGTGAAATAAAAAATTTAAAAGAATTAAGAAATTTATTATATAGTAAAGGCAAAGCATTTTACAGACAACATGTTAATGATGAAAATAATAATTTTGCAGACTGGATAGAAAATGTGTTAGGAGATGATGAACTAGCTCAGGCTCTAAGAAACGCAACTTCTTTTGGCCAAACAATTAAGTTAATAGAAGACCGTGTGAAATATTTGTCATTATATTTATCATTTAATAAAAACAAAGAACTTCTAAGTAATTACCTTGCCAAAAAATTACCTTTTGACAAAGAATTCGAGCCAAGTTATCATAAATTTGAGACATTATTAGATTATAATAAATACGTTAATTTGAGCAAGCCACCTATTGTAAAAAACAACCCTATAGAACCCCCTAGAATAGAAAGGCCGCCTGAAAAGATTTTGGATGAACATGCATTGTTAAAACAACTTGAATACCAATACCCTGGTTTGAATTTGATGGAAGAAGTCCCCAAGCCGAAAAAAGGTTTGTTCTCAAGATTTTTCAAAAACAAATAGTTCTTTGTAAATGTACAAGATAAAATCAAAACCAGAAGACTTTATTGTTGAAGAAATACCTGTTTTTGAAAATAAAAAATCTGGCAAATACACTTATTTCTTATTAGAGAAAAGAAATTACAATACAGAAAAAGTTATTCAAAAATTATCTCGTTATTACAATATACCTAGGAAAAGGTTTGGGTATGCAGGTAGTAAAGATAAACGTGCTGTAACAAAACAATATTGTTCTGTCAAAGGCAGAATAAAAGCTGTTGAATTAAATGATATTTCTGTAAAAGTAGTTGGTTATGGTGATGAACCTATATCATTGGGAGATTTATCAAGTAATAAATTTACAATAACTATACGAAATGTCACTAAAAAACCTAAGCCAATCACTTTTATTATTAATTATTTTGACGAACAGCGTTTCGGAAAAAACAATTTAGAGGCTGGTTTGGCAATACTTAAAAAAGATTTCAAGAAAGCATCTGGATTGTTACAAGTAAAAGTGAAAAATAATGATTACATAGGCGCTATAAGAACAATACCCTTAAAAACGTTAAGATTAATAATTAATTCTGTGCAGTCATATCTATGGAATGAAATTGCTGCTGATTATATTAAGGTTAAAACAAAAACTTATTCTGAAGTAAAATATAAGCATGGTATTTTCATATTTCCTAAAAATAGATTAAATAATATTGAAATTCCGTTAATAGCGTTTGATACACAATTTGACAATAATGAAATTAGAGGATTGTATGTAAAAATATTAAAAAAAACCAACTTATCATTAAAAGATTTTGTAATAAGATCCCTGCCAAATATAACTCCATTGGGTAATAAAAGAAATTTAATTACAGATGTTAAAAAAGTATTTGTTGGAAAATTGGAAAATGACGACCTTAATAAAAATAAGAAAAAAGTTACTGTTAATTTTGAACTTAGTAAGGGAAGTTATGCTACATTGGTTATTAAGAAAATGTTTCTATAACAATTTAATTAAATATTTGGTAACATCTTTAATGCTTGGCTTTGCGCTTATATTCTCAAGAATGCCTTTCTTTGTATAATACTCTATCAAAGGGGTGGTTTCTTTTTTATATACTTCTAACCTTTTTTTTACAACCTTGGGTTTTTCATCGTCTCTCTGTACTAATTCAGAACTGCATTTGTCACAAATATTTTTCTTTTTGGGCTTTTTATAAATTATATGGTAAACAGCGCCGCAGTTCGGGCAAGTCCTTCTTCCAGAGATTCTTCTAACAACTTCCTGGTCAGTAAGCTGGAAATTGATAGCCTTATCAATTGTTTGTATCTTATCAAGAAATTTTGCCTGGGCAATTGTTCTTGGATAACCGTCTAGAATAAAACCATTAGCACAGTCCATTTTCATTAATCTTTGCGCTACCATCTCATTGGTTATATTATCGGGTACGAGCAGGCCTTTGCTGCTATACTCGACCACCTTTTTTCCCAGCTCAGTCTTGTCCCTGATATTTTCTCTGAACAAATCCCCTGTTGAAATATGGGGAATGTTAAATTTTCTAGAAATAATGCTTGCCTGCGTACCTTTACCAGCTCCTGGCGGCCCCAATAACACTAATTTCATCTTTCTATCCAAAATAACTGTAGTCAGACTTTATATCTGTTTCTTTTTTCCATAAAGATTCTACTTTCTTGATAAGTTTTTTTAACTCCTGTTTCAACTCTTGCCAATCTTGATAAACTGTTTTGATGAAGTCAGCTGTTTCTTCTTCATCATTGTCAATGGCTATATGATTTGAATTTCTAATTATCCTTACCAATTTTTTAAATAAGGAATATACTTTTTCTCTTTCTTTGTCAGTCATATAGCGGATTTCATATAATGATGCCAGATTTGAATCTGGTTGCAACAACGATTCTAGTATTTTTGTGTAGAACTCGATTTTTTCATGGATTTTTTGCCTTATCTTAGCTAAAATTAAGTTTGTTTCAGGCTCAATATCCTCTACCATGAAATTGTTATTAAGCAGAGCATAATCAGGCAAGCCGTATTTCTCTTTTAACATATTATACTTGTGTTCTATTGAGGCCATTTTATTTGAATATTGGCTAGGTATATTAAAACGTTTTGTTTTATGTTTTGTTTTATAGAAACTATTTTAAACTTTAAGTTCTTAGTTTTTATGAGAAAAAAGGGGTATGATGGCTAAATTAAACGAAGACGAACTGAAAAAAGAGATTGAATCTTTTGTTAAAAAGTCGAGGAAAAGTTCTATAGTGAAGACTGAAGAATTTCTTTCTTTCCAAAAAGAGATGCTGCCTTTACATTTTACGTTATACGAAAAACTATGTAACTTTAGCGCGAAAATACTTAAAATTAAGGCAGACCATAAAAAAGAAGCTGAGTTGCAAAAAGCTCTTGACACCTGCCATATTAATACAAGTACTACAGGTGTTACAGCCTTTGCAATATTATTCCCAATATTATTTATGGTTGTTGGTTCTATATTGTCTTTTGTCATAACTACTTTACTAAATGAGGGCGAAGCAACCTTATTTTTTGTTTTTGTTTTCCTGATATTTGGTCTAGTAATGATACTCCCCTTGAGCACTTTACCCTTTGTAATAGCGAACAATTGGCGTTTAAGAGCAAGTAACCAGATGGTCCTCTCTATATTCTATATTGTTTCATACATGAGACACACTTCAAATTTAGAATTAGCAATAAAATTTACTTCTGATCATATCGCGCCGCCTTTAGCACTAGATTTCAAAAAAATATTGTGGAATATAGAAACCTCAAAATATAATTCAGTAAAAGATTCTTTGGACTCATACTTAGAAACATGGAAAAAACACAACATGGAATTTGTTGAGGCCATGCACCTAATAGAATCTTCTCTGTATGAAACAACTGATAAGAAAAGAATTGCATCTTTAGAAAAAGCCATGTCTCTTATTTTAGAATCAACTTATGAAAAGATGTTGCACTTTGCCCAAAATCTTAAATCTCCTATAACAATGTTGCACATGCTAGGCATAATATTACCAATATTAGGATTAGTCATATTACCATTAGTAGTAAGTTTCATGGGCAATATTAAATGGTACCATATATCTGTCTTGTACAATGTTTTTTTGCCTGTTTTAGTGTGGTATTTGGGAAAAACCATATTATCGACACGTCCTACAGGTTACGGCCAGGCAGATATAACAGATGTTAACCCAGAACTGAAAAAACATTCTTTTATTAATGTAAATATAGCAGGAAAAAATTATTTTAAAGTTAATCCAAAATGGATTTCTATTCTTATAATAATCGTTTTTTCAATTATCGGACTAATGCCTTTAATAATGCATGCTATTAATACAGCACAGGGTCTGCATTATGATTACATTATAAATCAAGATAATAAACTTGTCAAAACAAATGATTTCCAAGCTGTACAAAATGCTAAATTTAGTTTTCTTGGTTATAAGCAAAAAGAGAATAAAGATTTGATAGGACCATACGGTTTAGGCTCAACTTTAATAAGTGTTTTTATACCTTTGGGTGTGGCATTAGGATTAGGGTTTTATTATAACTTTAATACAAAAAAGCTTGTTAAGATCCGAAAAAAGACAAAAGAGCTAGAAAAAGAGTTTGCATCCGCAATTTTCCAGCTAGGCAACAGAATAGGAGATGGTATTCCAGCAGAAATTGCCTTTTCAAAAATAGCTGAAGTAATGCAAAACACGAATTCTGGCAGGTTCTTTGAATTAGCTTCAAATAATGTTGCAACATTGGGGATGGGAATTGAAGATGCTATCTTTGACAAAAAATACGGTGCAATAAACAAATTTCCTTCTGCATTAATTGAAAGCAGCATGAAAGTTTTTGTTGAAAGCTCTAAAAAAGGTCCGGATGTTGCATCACAGGCCTTAATCAATATATCTACTTACATAAAAGAAATGCACCGTGTTGATGAACGTCTAAAAGATTTAATGGCAGAAATTACTAGCAGTATGAAATCTCAAATAAATTTTTTGGCGCCTTTAATTTCTGGCATAGTTATTGGATTAACTTCCATGATTACAACCATATTAAATAAATTAGGAAGCCAAATAACAAATATTTCATCTGGCACAACTTTAGGGGCAGGAAGCGCTGTGCCCGCTTCTCAATTATTAGATTTGTTTGGAGACGGTGTGCCAACTTTTTATTTTCAAATTATTATAGGTATTTACGTTATACAAATTACTTATTTATTAACGCAGATGTTAAACACAATACAGAACGGTTATGATCCTTTGAATGAGAAATATTTGCTAGGCATAAATATAAAAAAATCGGGCATAATGTATGTTATAATTGCATTCTTAGTTGTCTTAACATTTAATTTAATAGCAGGCGCAGTAATATCTGGCGTTAATATAATGCCTGCTGTATAATAAAAGAAAAAAACGCCTCGAGCCAGATTGGCGGTAGTTAAGAGTCTTAACCACTCTCGAACTGGCGACCTCTACCGACACTTTTTGAGTGTTTGCGGTGCCTGCATAGCAGATGTAACAGCTTCGTGTTCTCAGAGAGAATCGCACGCTCTACCTGTTGCTCCGTGATAGCTCACGTCTAAGCTATCGAGGCGTACACTTTTGAATTAGACATAAATTTAAATAGTTTTCTAAGGAAAAATATTTATAGTTATACTTACATTGTAAGTAAATGTTGATGGAAAAATTTATATTCTAATACTTACATTGTAAGTAAATCGTTTTAGAAAAATATATATAGTAGATACTTACATTGTAAGTAATACACTAGTATAGTAAAGGGTAGGAAAATTTCCAGGAACAGGAAAAAGCAAGGTAAAGGGATTTCTAAACTAAATATACCTCTCGATGTTTTCCTTGATAGAAAACTAAGTTTCATGGAGTCTGTTGTGTTCTATATGAAAGAATCTTTTGGAATGACATACCATGAGATTGCTCTATCCCTCAACAGGGATGACAGGACAATATGGACGGTGTATAATAGGGCTCTTAAGAAGAAAGGGGGTGATAAATAATGCCTTTCTCTAAAGAGCCCTTAAAAGAATTTATTGAAAAAACACCTGAAAAAAAGAAAACAAAAGAGTCCAATGAAGATATTATATTCTCTTTAATTGTGTCTGTATTCTTAATAGGGATAATATTGATTTCTGGCCAAGAACCAACTGGTTTTGTTACTTTTGAATCTACCACAGAAGTTATTGAGATAAATACATTGTATAATGAAAGTACTAATTTGACTCTTACATTGAAAGGTATACCAACTTCATTAAGAGTTACAGGTCAATTTATTGGAAACGGTACTGGCTCAGTGTCAGTGGGTCAATATATTGTCGTTGACAAAGATCAACTTCCTGTCTCTAGAGGAATATCTATAACAGGATTTGTTGTGTTTGAAAATGAGAGTAATGAGTCTGTTGAAGAAAATCAGACTCTAGAAATCAATGAGACAGAGATTACTCCAAAAATTACAGAAAACATAACTGAAAATGTAACTATTACTCTAAATATTACAAATGTAACAGAAAACATAACTGTTGAAATAAATCAAACCTTGAATATAACTGAGAATATTACCCTAAATATTACTGAAAACATTACAATAGAACCAAACATTACAAACGCAACTGAAAACGTAACAACAAATGAAACAATTGCGGAAGCTGCATTAGAGCTTAGAAAATTTGAGGAATATTGTTTAGAAACCTGTTTCTTGAATGATATTGGTAATGAAATTACTTTGGAAATAATTCTTAATAATGTTATTTTGAATTTAAGTTATGTTACTTATACATATGAATTAATTGAAGAAGAAATAATTGAAATGCCACCAATCTTGGAAAATATAACTGTTGAGAATGTAACAACTAATATCACAGAAATTAATGTTACAGTTAACGAAACTCTGAATATTTCAATTAATGAAACAAATATTACACTTAATATAAGTGATTTAAATCTTACTAACATTACTTTTAACATTACTGAGTTCAATATAACTAATATTACAGAGATTAATTTAACTAATATAACAATTGAACTTAATTTAACTAATATAACTGTAATAAATGTTACGAACATTACAATTGTAAAAAACTTAACAGAGATTGAAAAGTTTAATTTAAGTCTATTTGAAAGAGGGTTGGAATTATTAGATTACAATGAAAGATTTGGAAGTTATGATTTAACAATTGGCCCAGATAAAAACAACTTTGTTAAAGTATCTGTTAATAATTTATCTAAGGTTGATATTGATTTTTTTGATTTAAATGACACCAGGTTGAAATCTAAAGTTGTTAAGATAGGAGAAAGTATTCCGCTGGTCGAGATTAACTTGAAATCTAATGATGCTACACATGTCTTAAGATGTGTGCAATTTCAAGAGCACAGAATTCATGATAACTATATAAAAGAATGTAAGAATTGGGAAATAACAAATACACTTTTTGTTGTGGAGGAGGGTGTAAGTTACTTTACAATAAACCAGCCAGGCATTTATGTTTTAGCTGATCTAAAGCGTGAAGAAAAAGAGTTCATCCATTCAAATTCTGTTTATTACATGACTAATTGTGATTCTTGTGAAAGTAAGTATGCCTGTTATGCGGATCAGTTTTGTGTATTTCAAAATTTGATGGCAACACCCGGAGGTATCAATGAACAATTTGGTTCCAATGAGATGTATGTGTCAGAACTTGTAACTTTTATTGCACAGCTTGATTTTGATATTCTGAATTTAAAAAATTCCTTTGATAAGGCAGAAGTATGTGCTTATTCCTATTATGACTCTGGTGAGACTACAATTAATTATCTTAAATACAGTCCAAAAAGTTACTGTTCAGATATTAGGGATCAAAATGCAAGTTCCAATGTAATCTCTTATGAATTTATTGACCCAGAGCCATCCTGGAAATGTATTGATGCTACTCAAATAATTAGAGAATCAATGAAGAATGGATATTCAAATGTGTTTATTAATTGGTTGGGCCAAGATATAAATGGTGAAACATCGCTATATAATTGCTATTGGGCGCTAACTGAACTTGATCGATGCGGCGGCCATAATCCAAGCGGTGCCAATGATTGTAGGCCGTATCTTCATATCATTTACAAATGAAACTGAAAAATATATTCCGGAAAGAGAAGTTAAGGAAGTTAACAATAGATGATTTGCCAGAACCGCCAAAATATGAAGATTTTCTTTTGGAGAATTACAAGATCAATCCAA
>CAZKFC010000024.1:0-17402 GCA_964552005.1 uncultured Methanosarcinales archaeon | reverse complement strand
CGGCATCAACAACGACTGTGATAGTGAAATAGATGAAGGCTGCAACTGCCAAAATATATTAAGAACTAATCAAAAATTAATCTTTTCACAATTAACTTGACTTTGCCTTTTCACCGAAACTTTTATTAAATAGTATGGGCAAATAATATTATCTAGATTAAAAAATGAAGTTAAAGTTTACAAATAATGAAAATCAAGAGGTTAAAGTTCCTCATCCGTCTCAAGCAGAAGAGATGAGTGAGCAGTTTCAGGGGAAAGAGGCTTTTAATAAAGATGATCAAAAACCAGTTGAACAGAAATCTAAAGATATCCCGTCAGAGACCCATGAACGTTTTAATTTAGCTACACAGGAAATAACTCCACCTGAGCCAAGCCCAGAGCATGCTGATTATTCTATCCATACTGAAGAACTTATTAAAGCAGAATCTAATAGGATGATAAGCCTTATGCTGGACCATATTAAGGAGATAAATAATAATCTAAATACAAAGCTTGAAGAGCTTCAGAAACTGCAAAAAAACGCAGAGATAGTTAAGTCAACATCTGATATGTACCAAGAACAAAAACTGAATGAGCAAAAATCCGAAGAACCTATAGACCCAAGCAAGGCAGAAATAATTTATGGGATGGAGATTGATGCCAATAAAGAATTTCTGAATGAATTAAGCAAATTAGTTAATAAAACTATTAAAGAAAAGATATTAAAAATGCAGCGTGAACTGGAACAGGATCTGATAAGGAAAATAACTAAAGATACAAAAGTATTGCTAAACCAGACACATGTTTCTTTAGTGAGTAAGACACTGCAAAAAGAAAAGAAAAAACATTCTCATAAAAAAAAATTACACAATACAAAAGAATATTTTTATTTGGAGGACGGGCGCTTATTAAGGTCAATTGAAGATCTATATAATGCACTGCAAAACATGGACGATGAATTATATAATAAACATGTTACATCTTCTAATAATGATTTTGCGAACTGGATTGAGTATGTATTTAAGCAAAACCATCTTGCTGAACGTTTAAGATTAATAAGGTATAAGACAGGCGTGATGCAGGAATTAAAATTATGGCTAGAAAAGCATTAATTCTTGTCAAAACTTTTTTATATGATTAAGAATTTAGCTGGGCAAGGGGGTTGATAATTTGTTAGATAATCTAAAAAAATCAGATAAAGAAATTTATGAAGCTATTGTAAGAGAGACTAATAGGCAACGTTTAGGTATAGAAATGATTGCGTCAGAAAATTTTGTCAGCAAGTCTGTGCTAGAGGCAATGGGCACTCCGTTAACAAACAAATATTCAGAAGGTTATCCTAACAAGAGATATTATGGTGGTAACGAGTTTATAGATATTAGTGAGCAATTGGCAATTGACAGAGCAAAAAAATTATTCAAAGCAGAGCATGTTAATGTCCAGCCGCATGCCGGCAGTCAGGCTAATGCTGAAGTTTATTTTGCCTTGCTTGAGCTCCATGACAAAGTATTGGCAATGGACTTGAATGCAGGCGGCCATTTAACACACGGCAGCCCTGTAAATTTTTCTGGAAATTTTTATAATATGAGTCATTATGGTGTTGATCCTAAGACAGGCTTTATAGATATGGATGAAGTTCATAAAAAAGCACTTGCCATAAAGCCAAAAATATTGTTATCGGGTTTTTCAGCTTATCCACGTAAGTTAAATTTTAAAGCATTCCAGGAAATAGCTGAAGAAGTCGGTGCGTATCATATGTCGGATATAGCCCATATTGCTGGTTTATGTGCCACCGGTGTTCATGAAAACCCTGTGCCTATTGCAGATGTTGTCACAACAACTACACATAAAACATTAAGGGGGCCAAGGGGGGCTATGATTATGTCTAAAATTGAGGATAGAATAAATCCTGAGGATAAGAAAAATTTAGCTAAAAAGATTGACTCTGCAGTATTTCCCGGTATGCAGGGCGGCCCTTTAGACCATATTATCGCGGCAAAGGCTGTTGCTTTCAAAGAAGCTTTGCAGCCGGATTTCAAAGAATATACCATGCAAATAGTTAAAAATGCTAAGGCATTGGCTGAAAGTTTATTAGATTATGGCGTCTATTTAGTTAGCGGAGGCACAGACAATCATTTATTATTAATGGATGTTGACAAATCGTTCGGGATAATGGGGAAGAAAGCTGTTGAAGTTTTAGATAGTGTACATATATACACAAATAAAAACATGATTCCAAATGACAGGGGCAATCCTTTTAACCCGTGCGGATTAAGAATAGGAACTCCAGCTGTCACAACTAGGGGAATGAAGGAATCTGAAATGAAACAAATAGCAGAATGGTATTATAAAGTCTTAAAAGACCCTGATAATACATCATTAAAAGAAAAAGTTAGAGCAGAAGTCTTGTCCTTAATAAAAGAATTTCCCCTCTACTCAGATTTAGGTTATTAACAACATCCGCCGCCACCTAACATTTTGCCACCTCCATGTTTTTCATAATGGTTAATATATTCTTCTTTTATATAACTTTAATGTGAAAACATTAAAAAAAGAATTTAATGATTAAATCCTAATCTCTCTATATATAGTTCGTTTATACTCCTTATGATTCACTGTTATCTTTATATATTCATAACCATGTAAATCATCAGGCAATCTCAAGTAAAATCTTGTAGATTCTGTTTCTCCTGTTTTTATCCTGTCTATGCGATTTTTTTCTCTAATAAAATGGCCTAATAAACTTACTGTAACATCAACATCTTTTAATCCTTCACTGCCTTTATTTGTTATAGAAACAGACAAAACCATATCCTTTCCAGGCTGTAAATTACGTTCATCAGACATTGCAATTCCTGTATATAATACATTACGAGAAGATGCAGCCACTGTAGAAATCATCAATAATAACATTAAAAATAATATTTTTTTTGACATTTTTCCAATTTACCCCCCTTTAACCAAGAGGTTAAACTCGAAAATATTTAAAGATTACTATTTTAAAATAGTTATAATAATAAAACCAAAAACTTATTAAACTTCTAATTTAAAAGTAATAGGTATGGGATTATTTGATAGTATAAACCCGTTCAAGAAAAAGGATGATTTAGGTTTGCCTCCGTTAGACCAAGATCCGAACTTGACCATGAAATCTGGTAATGAAAATCATGATTTAGGGATTGGCCAGCAGCCATTGCCAACAACACCAGGCATGACACCGCCAGCACCACCTCATCATGATCCTAATCAGCCTCAAGCTTTAGACGATCACAGGATGAAAATGCCCCTTGGAGATAGTTTGAGACAGGGCAGAATGGAGGCAATGCACGGTTCTAATATTCATGAGCTCCAACAAGGCAACCCAATGCAGAAAGAACTTGAACTAATTTCTTCAAAACTGGATTATCTGAGAGCCAGTTTAGACGCTGTTAACCATAGGCTTGAATCGCTTGAGCATCTGACAAAACAAGAGCTTGAAAATAGAAAGTGGTAATTTATTCAGGCTTAAACACAGTAATTACAAAAGAAAAGAATCCGCCTATGTAGAATAAGGCCAGAATAAACAATATTATTGAGTTGTATATCGCGAAATAAAATCCCTTAAAAGTCTGCAATATAAACAAATTCTTTATGAAATCTAGATAAAAGAAAACCATATCACTAAAAAAATAGTATATGTACAAGCCAAAGAAACCCAGGCCAAATAAAGTCATCATGAAAAATAATAGTTTCTTAATTAAACCAATTTTTGATAATAAAAAGATAGCCAAGAAAATCCCTAATGCTATGCTTGAATACAATAAAAAAGGATTCCCAGAAGATAATATTGACTGGGTCTGGATATCCACTCCTAGCAGGTTTTTTATTTCAGAGAGCCCGAGCCCTATTTTTGTGATTTTGTAAACCGGTAAAAACAGCACAAACACCATTGTGCTGAAAAACAAGCTTATCAATGAATCAGGATAGTTCAATGTGTTGTCTGATTCTTTTGTATAATTTAGATACATAATATACCATATAAACGCCGGAAATATCATTAAATACAAGTAGCCAATTGTATTTAAAATATAGCCAAAAAATAATATTGTTTGCTGGCCTTTATCTGTAATAAGTTCTTTGTCAATATTAAATAAGTCTTTAATTGGCAAATGATTTTCACCGAGCTCTTCTGAATATATGTTCTGGGTTCCAAAAGTGTATGGAATTATAAAAGCGCCGACGTCTGTTAATAAATGGAGGACAAGCATGCCACTTATACCTAATAATATAGTTCTTTTTGAATGAAACAGGTTAATAAAGTCTGCAACAAAATCTTCGACAAAATCAGCTATCTTAAACAAAATAACTTCCTGGTCCATTGCTTTGCTTAAATCATGCAGTTTAAACATGTAAAGGAAGATTGCCAATATAATCAGAGGAGCGTCTATGACTAAAGTGAGCCATTCCATTACTAAATTAAAAAAGATTTGGTGGAATCCAAACACAACAATAAACACAGTTATAAATAAAGTAAATTTATTGTTTTGGTTATTCAATATAGTTTGGACAATGCTTGGTTCTTTTATCTGTATTTTTAATATAACATATAAAGTGATTATTAAAATCATGATAGAGCCAGTAAAAAAGGCAATACTGTTGATTAATCCGGAATTATTGGTTATAAATTCAAAAAACTCTCTTAAATATGCGGAATGTTCCAATGTAGCTTTGCTGAATTCAACGAATTTATTTACGATTAACAAGAAATAGCTGAAGATAAGTGTAAAGTTAAGATTATTGTTTGAAGAGCCAAAAAGGATGTCTGATAAATTCGCCTTATATAAAACGTAGCCAAGGGCGCTCATAGAAATAATTGCTTTAATAAACTCCACATCTCCAGGTAGCAAGCCCAAGAATTCAAATATGTTCATTAAGATAAGGATTATAAGGATGAGCTCTTCCACAAATTTCTGGACAAAATTTTGCGCCATTCTAAATTTAATATTTGTAGGGGAATATAAAAAATTTTTCGTAATAAATATAAAGTCATTCAGAATTAAAAGATATTATGACGCTTCTTAACGAGTTTTATGAAGATCATATAAATGAATTTTCTAAAGATTTATCGTTATTAATGTATATAATTAAGCAGCTGGATCACGAATATGCAAACGCGGAAACTGAGTTTGAGCGGGATTTTGTTTATTTTGATAAATTTATTAAAAAATGGAACAAGAAATATCCTAACCTATTATTGAAACATCATGAAAACGGCATTCAGATGAAAATAACCTTAACCATAAAAGACAACATCAAAAATATCCTGGTTAACGCTTCTAAGATTAATGACCTAATAAAGATAAACGGGAAACCTGTTCCTATAGATAAAGAAAACCTGATAAATTTAATGGGAGAAAACTTTTCTAGCCTGGATCTTGTGTACAACACCAATGGCAAGGAAAACTCGTTAACATTTAATAAAGTTCATGGCGGTGTTTTATTTTTATACGAGAGCAAGGATATGTTTGACAAGAACAGTCCTGAGTTCAAAATATGCTGTTATTATGCATTGAAAAAACACAATAATATTGATATTCAAGAATTAGGAGATAACTTCAGTTTTGACATCTCATATGAGGAACAAGAGGGCAAAGGTATTGGTTATTTAAAGAGGTTTAAACTGTTTGATAAAATCTAAGTAATTCTATGTATGTTGCAGCCGACCATAACTGAAATATAGAGGCTTCTCCTTTTAATTCAGAAGCAGAACTTAATTCAGAAGGTCTTCCTATCACACCATTATATAGAATATCAGTTGTGGACGCGTTAATTATTTTCTCAATGTAATTTTTGTATTTATTTTTGTTTAATTTTAATAAAGATAAGGCAGCTATATTATTAATGAAGAACCACGAATCTCCCCTATGATAACTTTTTGTATCTTCGCCAGAATAATTACTGCAGAATAAGGGAGAGTCTTTTGGTATTGTTGTCAGGCCGCCCCAGTCCAGCCATAGTTTTTTTAGTGAGTTGTCAAAAACCTTTTCCCATTCTTCTTTTTCCAATACTTCAGGATAAACATAATATGCTAAGAATATGTTTGGTCTTATTGTAGGATCATCTTTTCCGTCCTTTAAAATATTGCCGTCAAAAAACAATTCTTTAACCTTACTTTTAGTCTGCTGTTCAAGCTCTTTATATTCTGGCTGCTGTTTTAATAAGCTGTCTAGGTAATTAATCAGTTTTAACATTGAAAGCCATAACGCCTGTATCTCTATCTTGAATCCTTTTCGGCCGTTGTCTTGGTAATTAGTGTCCATCCAAGTCTCATTAATATCGTTTTTAATCAATAAATCTTGGCTGTAATTTTTTTTCTGTGCTTTAATAGATTTTTTAAGCTGTTCTTTAATAAAATATAAATCATTCTGGCTGAGATATTCTTCAATAGGCTTGTTTTTTTCTTTCAATGTTAGCAATAAATCATATATTCTTTTGAAGACCCAGGCAGTCCCGTCAGCAGTTTCAAGCTCTGAATTTGGTACTCTGTTCGGGATCCGGCCGTCTTCCTGCACAGCCTTTATCCTGGACAACAAAATATGCTTAACTAAGTCATATTTTTCCTGGAGTAACGGCGCTATTAATGATATGGCTTCATCCCTTGTCCAGAACTGGAAGAACCATGGCAGGCCCGCATAATACCCATCTATATTATCAAATTTAACGTATAAGTCATCTATTGATTTCAAAGCACAGTTATATGCAAGGATTTTTTCATCATCTGTTTTTATTTTATTAATTTTATATATATCTTCTTCAGCTTCAAAATTATCTTTTGCATTATTAAGAACTTTTTCTTTGTCTTTAGAATATGTAATGACAATTTTGCTTTGTCTGTTACATTTGAGTGTAAAAGCAGTGAACACGTGCAGTTTAAAAGGCTGAGATTTTCTGTGTTCATCCTCTTTATAATACGCTTCAGTCCACTGCATGATCTTCTGCATATTCTTTATATCGGTTTTTATAGCTAAATACCTTGTGTAATTAATTTTTTCAAGTATGTTATCATAGAACTTTTTATATTCTACCAGGACACAGCCTTTTTCCTCACTTATATTGTAGATACGGCCTTTATCATCAAAATCATGTATCTCGCGCATGTCTAAGGTTATTGTAATTTTGCCCTTTACATTTGTCTTTATTATCAAGGCATTATTCATAAAAGAATATTCTATTTGACCATTATCTGTAAATCTTTTAACATTAGTGAAATTATTAACCAGGGCTTTGTCTTCTTTGTTAAAAGAAATTTCTTCAATTGTCTTGAACAAAGTCCAGTTATTTTCGTCTTTTTTCTCTGGAAAATATAAGCCCTGATACTTGGTTTCAGGGTTATGGTAAAAATAAGCTCCATTACAGGTTAACATGAACTTATTGCTTCCATTATTTTCAACGGAAATATTTTCTAAACAATGTTTTACTTTAATGTTAACACCTCTTTTGTTTTCCTTATTATTAACAGATATTTATAATTTATGGATGTTAAACAAAACCTTTTTATTAATTGTATGAATTTTTATTTACATGGTTACTAAGAAAGATATTATTAAAATATTGAAAACAATAGATGATCCTGAGATAATGATGGATGTTTATTCATTAGGATTGATATATGATATTAATATTGTAAAAGATACTGTAAAGATAAAAATGACATTTACAACGCCAATGTGTCCTTATGGTCCTATGCTTCTAGAAATGGTTGAAAACGCTATAAAAGACAAAATTAAAGATGTAAAAGAAGTAAAAATAGAGGTTGTTTTTGAACCACCATGGGAACCTAGCGAAGAATTAAGGGCTATGTTTGGGGTTTAGGCTGTTAGATTGTTTGATTTCTATTTATTTAATATCCTTTAATTAGGGATAATAGATTTCAGGTGGTGCACTGTAGTGATGAAAAATAGCGTTCTTAACAGTACTGTCATCATTAAAAATAAAATATTGTATTTGTGTGTTTGTATTCATTGCTATTGTTGGTGCTCTAAAGACATCTGCTATCATATTTGCCAGATTGTTAACTCTTCTCCCGTCTTTGTCATAACTACCCCCTTTACCAGCAGAACATCCTAAAACCACAACCAAGTCAGGCATTCCATATTTGGTTACATTACCTGCTAAATCCCATTTATCATTTACATCTATTATGTATTCTTCTGGGGGCAACCCAATAAGATATTGAGCATCTGTACCCATTACTAAATTAGACTCATCAGAATGGCCTGCCACTATAATCAAACTTGGATATTCGTAGTTTTGTGCAACAAAATCAATTTCATCACCAATATTTTCATCATAAACTTCAAACAATATAACATTATAACCATCTGTTAAAGAATCATATACGGGCTTTACTAGATTAAAAGCCCCATACTCATTAATGATTTCATCTTCATTGCCAAACAAGAGTAAAGCTATTGGTTTATCATTTTGGTGTTCTTTATTCAGAGTTTTTAGGATATTATCTAAAAGAGTGACAGAATATCTCTGGAATTGAGTGATGTTCAAGGTTTCGAATAATGGTAGTTTATCCTCCAGAATAAGACCTTGTTCATATCTTTCAAGGATTATATCTCTATAACCACTACTTTGATAAGTACCCCCAGCTGTTGGTTCATCTCTTAAATCATCTGGAAGAATCCCAAAATATTTGAAATGCGGCATATCTTCCTGCTCAATACCTAATTCTTCATAACCTTTAATTTCTTCATGTGTTAAGTCAGCTGTAATAAAATTTTGAATGAGGAAAGGTTTAATATCAAGTTCATTGTAATACGCAACACTTTCTTTTGCATAATCTTGATGTACAAAGAGTGCCATTTCTAAGTTATTATAAAAACCTAACTCTATAAACTTATCAGTTTGTTCAGGCATAATGTTTCTATTAATTAATCTAATAGCTGTATCAGCATTTAACCCTTTTTGAATAAATTTATCAAATTCAATCCAGGAAAAATCATCTTCCATTGCCAACGGCATTAAATATTCTGGAATATCTCTTCTTTTAAGTTCATATGCTTTCTCAGGAGAGATATTGAGATAATATAAAAACGGGATCATGTCTCCTTTAATATTATAATAAAGATAATCCTCAACAGTCTCAATTGAGACATTAAATTCTCTAGCAATTATATATGTTTCTTTGGTAATTCCTGTTTCTAATAAATCTAGTATTTCATCCTTACTTAATTCATCCTTTCCCAAAAAATAAATAAATTCACTATCATAACCTTCCTCTATTAAACTTAGAAATTCGTCATAACTGAAACCAGCACTTAACGCAACCGATAACTCCTCTGCCAACCAATATCTTTGATAATTTTCTGGCATTTTTAAATGTAAATTTGTCAATTGGTCCAGAGTTATATTATGCTGATGGAAAAGGTTAAATAATTCAATATCTTTTGATTCTGTAAATTCTATATAATCCCACAAAAGATCTGGACCTATGTTATTTTTAATTAAGTAATTCAAAGTAGCTGTATCAAAATATTCATTTTCTAAATCAAGCCAGACATACTTATCCATAATAAACATATCTCTAAGCTCAGAATTTTCTAGATATGGAACAACCTGTTCTGCTCTTATTCCATCTTCAAGGAAAGAGATTATATTATAATCCCTAAATCCAAGATCTGTAAATGATTTAACTTCTTCTAATGTTCTATTATCATCAATTAAACTAGGAATTATATTTAAAAAAACACCAAGGTCAGCATATTCTTTGACTTGCTCTATTGGTCTTCCAATCAAAAAGAATATCCATTCAGGCTCACCATTTTGTTTTATAAGTTCATCACTGAATTCAACAAAATAAGGTGCAATCTCGTCCAAACTATATTCAGGGAACACATATCGATGTGCACCTATTGCCCAGGAAGGTATGCCCCGACTTGTATATTCCATGACATCTTCTGGTGTTAGTTCATACCAGTTTTTTATAGAATGAATTGTATAGGGAAGTGCTCCAGCTTCAATATAGTCTCTTGCCACATTAAATTCAATTTCATTTAGTATTAAATTCATAAAAATAGTTCCTTGTCTGTCCACTTCAAAATCAACAGGAAGTGCATTTTCAATCAAGGTTAAATATTCTACAGCACTTTCAAATGAATATTTTTCTAAGATATTGTCAAAATAGCAGCCATCAACCCCGTGTTCTATAAAAAAATTTGCTTGCTCTATTGGAGTTTCTGAAAAAAGGGCGTCTCTCAAACAAATAGGCGTTACTCCAATTTCAAAATATGGTTTTAAATCTTCAGCAGTTTTTCCATTTTGGAGGACATCAGCAACTTGCCTACCTGTGATACTGCTGTCATCGTTTCTGAATACTTTAAAAGGTGACGCAACCTCTGCAGAAATGTTACTGCTAACAAAACCAATTATGTCGTATGGATCCCAACCATCTAATAAATAGGGAATAGCTATTTCTGCATTTATACTGTTTTCAATTAGTTTAAACCTATCATAAGGATCTAGATCTAAATGTTCCAGAGTAATTTCTACATCAGGTATTTGTAGATTTTTATTAATAAAATATTTTGCTTCAAGAGGTGTCGTTCCCAATTCGATTAAATGTTGAATCTGTTCTTCCGGAACACCAATCTCAAGATATTCATTAAATAGCAATTCCTCATGAGTTGGAGTTAGTGTTGCTTGTGCAATCTGTTCAAGTTGAGAGAGTTTTTCTTGAGATTCAATAACAGAAGCAAAAGTAGGATTATTGTCAACTAGCTGTTCTTTACTAGAAACAGGTTTACACGCATTTAATACAAGGGACGCTAAAGCAGTCGTAACCAAAAGTTTAGATTTTAAATTAGCCATTTTGCGGGATGGTAGTTATAATTTATATTTAAATATTAGTGTCATGAGAACGATGTGCCAAATCTCGTGAGATTTAATAACCTAATAACATATGAAGTCTGACAACGTGCACTTGCCGGGTGATTTTTATATTGCAAGTGTTGATGGTAAAACACTAATAAGGCTCACTAACAGCATTATTTATGATACAGAAACAGGAGACATTCCTAAGGAAAGTGCATCAAACTTTTACCCAGACAACTCTGGAAACCCAAATAATGATATGGCCTGGATTCGTTAACATATAAATTTATTCTTAGATGGGAGAAAAATAGGTGTAATTGAGCAAAGATACTCTTTCTAAAGTTTTATTAATTCTATCTAGATAATTTGATTTCGCACTAAATCTTCAATGAAACAACCTTAGAAATACCATGCTCGTTCATTGACACGCCGTATAAATTATCGGCTTCAGAAATTACTGTGTCATTGTGACTTATTACTAGGTATTGGGCCTTGCTGACATATGATTTAATTAGGTTAGCCAATTTCTCAGAATTTCTTTTATCTAGTGCTGCGTCCACTTCATCTAATACATAGAATGGGGCAGGTTCATAGTCTTGTACAGCAAATAAGAATGCTAACGCAGTCATAGTTTTTTCTCCACCAGATAAGGATCTAATATCTAAAAACTTTTTTCCTGTTAAACGTACTTTAATATTCATGCCGCCTTCAAATATAGTTTCAGGATCTTCCAATTGCAAAGTTGCCTCTCCTTTAGTGGACAATGTTGAAAACTTTTGCTTGAAATTCTCATTAATAGCATCATACGTTTTCATAAAAAGGTCTTTCTTTTTAGTTTCAATCTCGTTCATCATTACTAAGACATCTTCTCTTTCCTTTCCCAAGGTAGTTTTCTTTTCAAGGACACTTTTATATTCTTTCTCTACTTGATCATATATTTCTAATGCTCTCATGTTTACAAGTCCGATGTCACGCACCATTTTTTCAAATTCCCATATCTCTCTTTTTATCTTTTCTTCATCCTTATCCTTAAATATAGGAATACCTTCATATTCTTTGTATTCTTCATTTAATCCTTCAAGTTCAGCAGTTACTTTTGCATTATCTAATGAGATAGCATTTAACTTTAATTCTTCATTTCTTCTGGCATCTTCTTTTTTATACAGCTTTGTTTCATAATTGGTAAGTTGTTCGTTTATTTTGTCGCGTTTTTTGAATAAGCTCTTGTATTTAGCGTAAAATTCCTTTTGTTGGGATTCCATCTCTTTTAATTCTTTTTCCTGGCTATTGATAACGTCTTTAAGATTTTTTATCTCTGTGTTAAACTCTGTCTCTTCTTTATCATGTTGTTTCAAGATCTTTTTTGTATTGGTAAGCTCAGGTTCTAATATGTTGTAGATTTGCACGTCAATATTTTTAATCTCAGACTTTGCTTTTATGATCTCTTCTTTAAGTTCATTCCTTTTCTGCTCAAACGTGTTAAGCTCAGCTATCAATGTAGGATTTTTTAATGCATTTATTTTCTCTCTTAGAGCTTGCTTGCGGCTTTTTATCTCTGCCAATTCAGAGTTTGACTTTGTAATTTCCATTAATAATGTCCTTAATTCAGCATCAAGCTTTTCTACTCTATCAGCAAGTTCTTTTTTCTGGGTTTTTGTAATGTCAAGATCAGAATCTTCCAGATGCAGCGGTTTCTCTATTTTAATAATTTCAGCTTCCAATTCAGCTTTCTTATGCCTAAGCTTGCTGATGAATTCTTCATTCTCAACTTTTTTCTTCTCAAGGTTTTTAACAACAGATTCAGCATCTCTTTCTTTATCTTCAATTTCTTTCAGCCGTGTTATGAGTTCTTTCTCAACAAAACCACCGGCATGCTCTTTTTTTCTGAATCCACCGTGCATGGCTCCGCTTGTTTCTGCTAAATCTCCATCCAAGGTAACCATTCTATATTTGCCAATACCAAGCGATCTGGCAATTTCAATATTGTCAACCACTATTGTGTTGCCGAAAACGTATGAAAAAATATTTTTAAATTTAGAATCGTATTTTACAAGGTCAACGGCTTTCCCGATAACGCCTGGTTGGTTAACAACTTGGCTTAGCTCTCGCATGACATTAGGTTTTATTTTATTTAATGGCAAGAAAGTTGCTCTGCCCAGCCTATTGCTCTTCAAATATTTTATGCATTCAGCGGCTGTCTGGTCATTATCTACTACTAGGCTTTTAATACGGGGGCCGGCAGCAACTTCCAGGGCAGTAGCATGCTCGCTGCTTACTTCTCCGAGGCTCGAGACAGTGCCGTAAATCCCTTTTTTTTTCAATTCAAGGATTTTCTGGACAGCCATGCTTCCCGAGAACCTTTCCTTTAACCCAGCCTGTTTTGCTTTTATTCTGGCTAAATCTTCCCTTGCCTTTAACAATAAAGACCGGGCGTTGGCCAATTGTGCTGTTACTGCGGAATCTTCGTTCAACCTGGTGTTTAGTTCGAGCGTTGCATCCTTAAACTCCTGCCTGATTTGTTTTAAATTATCTAATTCCTTTTTATACTTTTTTTGGACTTCAAGTACTTTAGAAATCTTTTCATCAGCGCTCTCTATCTGATATTCTAGGCGGTCTTTTTCTCTCATTAATTGTTGCTGTTTTTCTCTGAGTTCTTGGATACGCATTAGTTTTTCTTCAGCTTGCCTGTCAATCTCTTCAATCTCTTTTTCCAAATCAGCGCTATCCGCCAAATTATGTTTTGACTTGAACCCGGAAATTTTAGCTTCTATCTTATTAATTAGGTCTTTTTTTTCATTTACTGATTTGTCTAAAGCTTTTTTCTCAGCTTCCAACCTAGAAATCTTTTCTTCTAAATCATTATAACTTTGTTGTAATTGAGCTTTTCTCTCCTTAATCCTGGTTAACTCATTCTCAACAGAATTTATCCTTGACCTGTTCGTGCCAATTGAAACTCTAAGTTCCTCAATCAATTTTTGGATGCGAACTTGGTCTTTGTCGCCCTTTTCTTCAATGTCTTTGTTAATCTTGTTAATCTCTTCTTTAGTGTCATTAATTTGTTTTTTTAATTCTTTAATTTGCGACACTATCTTTTTTATAGACTCTTTTTTTGATGCAATGTCTTTCTCGTACTGTTGCTTTTTCTTATCTTTGGCAGAAATTTTTAAATGTAAGACAGTAGCTTTATTCCTCTTAATCTTTTCATCCAATTCTTTAAACTTCAAAGCCTGGTTGCGTTCTTTCTTTAGCTCTCTTAAGTATGTTTGGCGCTCCGCCAATATTATGTCTGCCTCTTTTAATTTTTCCTCAACCTTGTTCAATTCATTAAGTGCCTTTTGCTTTTTTTCTTCATATATAGAGATGCCAGCAATCTCTTCAATTATTTTGCGCCTTTCCAAAGGAGACATCTCAATTATCTTAATAATATCTCCTTGGAGAACAATATTATAACCGTCTGGATTAATCCTGGCATGATTTAATAATTCAACTACTTGGTTTCTTGTAACAGTCTTGTCGTTTATTTTATATATGCTGTTGCCTGATTGTCTTACTATTCTGGATAGCTTGATTTCATCAGTGTTTAGAGGAAAGATTGAATTTTTATTATTAAAGTAAATAGTTACATTAGCTTCTTTGGCAGGTTGTTTCTTTTTACCGCCGTTATATATTAAGTTAGCGGATTTTTCTGCTCTCAAAGATTTTGAAGATTTTTTTCCGAGTACAAAACAAATCGCATCTAATATATTACTTTTCCCAGATCCATTAGGACCTAGAATACAGTTGAAGTCATTGTTAAGAATTATTTCAGTCTTTTTTGCAAAACTTTTAAAGCCTTGCATTGTTATTTTGTTTATAGTAGCCACTTTATCAATCTCCGATTTAGTCGGTAATTTATTACTTAGAGAACATGTTTTTATATTTTACTGTTGATGATGTTACATTAAGAAACTAAAAAAATTTAAGAATTTGAGAAAGCAGATTTTAGTTTGGAAGTAATATCTTCAAAATCATAGTTCCCATGAAGCACATTATCCTGTGGCACATTTAATTTTATTTGATTGTTTTCTATATATATATAAGGTAAATATCTTAATTGTTCCCTTGATGGTGCAATTACTCTTTGTTCAATATTATTGTAACATTCTTCAACTGCATCATACAGTCTGACTGCTCTTGCTTGATAGGCCCCTGGCTGGTTAAAATCAGGTCTTAATTGACTAATTACTGTTGGACCATCTCCTGGAAGATGAGTCAGATAAAAAGAATAAAGTCCCTCTTTTTCTAATATTGATATAAGTTCACTAACTCCCTCAATTGCTTTTAAAGTTTCAATATCAATATCAATATTACTTATTATATACTCTCTCTCTTGATTTAATTTTCTGGATTTAGAAGCTATCTTAGGCATTGTCATTTTACCTCAATTATAAAGAAAAACAATGGGAATATATTTAAAAAATTATGGTTTAATCATAGTCAATATTAATTAACTATTAAATAGTAGTAAAAATAGAAATATTTAAAAAGAGCAATTATTTATAAGATATAAAATGGATATGCCAGAAGAATTTTACAGGGAATTTACTCCTGAAGAGATGAAAGAATGGTATGTAACTCAAGGAAGTGGTGTGTTAAGCCCAGATAAAAGAATAGAAGGCTTCTATTGGTACTCTGAAAAAGGACCAAGCTCGTCTGGACCTGCGTTAATTTTAGTAGATTATTCTGATATAGATCCTTTAGTCTATTTGTTACAAGGAACACATAGATCAATGGCTGCTCTTGACCAAAAACTAAATGGTAGGGCATGGGTTATTGATAGTGAGGAAAAAATTAGATATCTTAACCATATATTAGATAACCCTGAATCAAGGCCTGGTGAGTGGAACTATGAGAGAGAACAAATTCCTATTTCTGTTAAAACATATCAAGAAGCATTGAAAGATGCAGAAGATTTAGCTACAGGTTATACATTAGGAGATTTATTAAATGAATATTATGAGCAAATTTAGTAATTTAAATTATTTCCTCAATTCTTAACAACTGGTTATATTTAGCAGTTCTTTCTCCTCTACACGGAGCTCCTGATTTTATTTGTCCACAGCCTAGGCCAACTGCTAAATCAGCTATGAAAGTATCTTCTGTTTCTCCAGAACGATGGCTTACCATTACAGTCCAATTATTGCCTAAGGCAAGTTTAGCTGCCTGGATAGCTTCTGTTACAGTACCAATTTGATTTACTTTTAATAGTAAAGCGTTGCAAGCGTCTTTATCAAGAGCAGTTTTTATTCTCTCTACATTTGTGACAAGCAAGTCATCACCTACTATCTGTAAGTCAGGTGCTTTTTTCATCAAATATTGCCAACTTTCCCAGTCATCTTCTGCAAACGGATCTTCTATTGAAACAATAGAATATTTATGCATTAATTTAATATATATAGAGGCTAATTCTTCTCCTTTAACAGATTTCTTTTTGCTTGTTTTATAACCAAGAACATATTTATCTTTTTTATAAAATTCAGAAGCTGCACAATCCAATGCAATCTTTACTTTTTTATTATAACCAGCAGCTCTGATAGCAGATTCCAATAAAATTAATGGAGTCTCATTATCTTTTAATGGAGGTGCAAATCCGCCTTCATCACCTACATTAATAGCATCTAGACCATATCTTTTCTTAATTATTTTTTTAAGCTCATGATACACTTCAGAGCCCATTTTTAATGCATCACTAAAAGAATCACTTTGAGGAGCTATCATGTATTCTTGAAAATCTAGAAAATTGCCAGCATGTTTACCTCCGTTAATAACATTAAAGTATGGTGTAGGCAATTTAGATTTAGTTTCTGCTAATCCTTGTATATATTTAAATAAGGGAATATTTTTTGATTTTGCGCCTGCTTTACAAACTGCCAAGCTAACAGCTAATACTGCATTTGCCCCTAACTTTGCTTTATTTTGAGTGCTGTCTAACCTAGTCATCATGACATCAATAAAATGTTGCTGCGTAACATCTAAACCAATTAATTTTGGAGTTATGCGTTTTTCAATATTTACTAAAGCCTGAAGAACGCCTTTTCCATGGTATCTTTTATTATTATCACGCAGTTCAACAGCTTCATGTTTACCAGTACTAGCACCAGAAGGTACAGAAGCTCGCACCATAAAATTTTCTGTATGCAAATCAACTTCTACTGTTGGATTACCTCTTGAGTCAAGAATTTCTCTCGCTTTAATATCTTTTATTTCCAATTTTTCACCCCTTCTTATAACACAAATATTTTGACAACAATAAAAATGTTTCTATTAAAGTAATTTTTATAAAGAATTTAGATTTTTAGGCAATTAAGCCACGGTGGCACAATCTGGTACTGCGCAAGACTGGAAATCTTGTCCCTTTGGGATTCCCGGAAATCCTTTACAAAAGCATTTATGGAAAGACAGGCGACATGCGCTCATTTCATGAGCTTAGTCCCCTTTAGCCTTTGGAAAGGGTTGGGAAATTCAAATCCGGGCCGTGGCGTTCATATTATTAAATTCTTAACAAAATTACCTAAAGAACTAAA
>CAZKFC010000023.1:0-20038 GCA_964552005.1 uncultured Methanosarcinales archaeon | reverse complement strand
CTATGAAACATGAAACAACAAACTTTAAATACTTATTAATTAAAAAATTATATATGGCAGGTACAAGTACAAGACCAGTCCATCGCGGTGCAAGCACATCTCACGTCAGGTTGCCGTTCCAGTTTTTACTAGGATTAATATTTTTAACAGCAGGCGCATTATTAATTTTGAAATATTTTGGCAAAGACTATCTGCCATTTATGCCAGAATCTGTTTTAGTTGTTATTTGTGCTCTTGGAAGTGTGCTAGGCGGTTTTTATTTAATTCTGGCAAGGATATGGCGTCCCAGGATTTATGTTTAGAAAGCCAAAAGGTTTATATATTCTATAAGATGGTTTTCTTGTCATGGTTATTAACATTTTCATAATAATTGCTTTAATTGCAGTCATTATTGGTTCTTACACAGATATTAAAACATTAGAAGTCCCTGACTGGCTAAATTATTCTTTAATAGCTATAGGATTAGGCGGCAACTTAATTTTTACAATAGCAAATTCAGACACTTCATACATAATAAAAAGTTTAACAGGACTAGGAATTTCATTTATAATAGGCATGATAATGTTTTATACTGGGCAATGGGGAGGCGGCGACAGTAAAATGATTTTTGGATTAGGCGCGTTATTTGGTTTTGATTATAAATCTTTATTAAAGTTTGAGTTTGATTTCTACACAAAATTTTTTGTTAATATGTTAGTAGCAGGTGCTGCCTACGGTTTAATATGGATTTTTATCATGGCTTTAAAGAATAGAAAAAAATTGATTAGAAAAACTAAGATAAAATTACGGAATAAAAAATTACGCAGAATTAGAATTATATCTGGGTTTGCTTCTATAATTGGATTATTAGTAATTTATTACCTTCCAAATTATATAGACTCTGAAATTAAAATATTATTATCTTTATCATTGGTTATATTATATTTCATGAATTATCTGTTTATAATAATTAAAATTGTAGAGGAAGTCTCCATGGTTAAATTAATCAGCCCTGAAAAATTAACAGAAGGCGACTGGATTGTTGAAGACATTTATTATAAAAATAAGAGAATAACAGGTCCTAAAGACTTAGGTATAAGCAAGAAAAATATTGAGAAATTAATAAAATTAAAACAGCAAGGTAAAATTAATAAAATAAAAGTTAAGTATGGCATACCGTTTGTGCCTAGTTTTCTTATAGCTTTAATCTATACAATAATATTCAATAAGATTGTATTATTACAGCTGGTTCTTTGGTAAATCTTTTTAAAACCAACCTTTTTTCTAAGTAAAACATGGCAAAAGATTATTACGATATACTAGGAGTTGATAGAAACGCTAGTAAAGAAGAAATTAGAAAAGCCTATAAAAAACTAGCAAAAAAATATCATCCTGATAAATACCAAGATACAGCTGAGAAAAAAAAGGCTGAAGAAAAATTTAAAGAGATAAATGAAGCAGCTGCTGTTTTAGGAGATGATAATAAAAGAGCACAGTATGACCAATTTGGAAAATCAGGTGCTGGTTTTGATGCGGGCGGTTTTGACTTCAGAGATTTTGGCGGGTTTAATAATTTTGGTGCAGATTTTGACTTTGGCGATATTTTTGACATGTTTTTTGGTGGTGGTAGCAGTTTTTCTAGAGGAAGAAGACGTTCTTTTAGAGGTTCAGACCTAAGGTTTGACATTGAATTAAGCTTAGAAGAAGTTGCAGAAGGCGTCCAGAAAACTATTATTCTGCCAAGACTAGAAAAATGTCATGATTGTAACGGTACTGGTGCAAAAAACAGTTCTGACATAATAACATGTCCATTTTGTCATGGTTCTGGCCGCGTAACTAGAACCAGGCGAACGCCATTTGGCATGTTCCAGACTACAACAACTTGTAGTGAATGTAACGGTGAAGGCAAAATCATTAAGAACCCGTGCAAAACGTGCAGAGGTAGTGGCAGGATTAATAAAAATTCAAAAATAAAAATTAATATTCCGGCCGGTGTTGAAGATGGCACTAGGCTAAAAATTAGCGGGGAGGGTGAAGCTGGCGTTAAGGGCGCTGCTCCTGGTGATTTATACGTGGTTGTACATGTTAAAGAACATGAATATTTTATAAGGGATGGTGATGATTTATACGTTGACATACCAATTTCTTTCACACAAGCAGCATTAGGTGATGTTGTTGAAGTTGCCACATTAGACGGAAAAACTAAACTAAAGATACCTCCAGGTACACAAACAGACACAATATTCAGGTTAAAAAACAAAGGCATACCTCATTTAAACGGTTATGGTCGGGGTGATCAGAAGATTAGAGTTATTGTCCAAGTACCAAAAAGATTAAACAAAAAACAAACTGAGTTGTTAAAAGAATTTGAAAAAGTTTCTGGTCCTGATAGTAATCCTGTGAAAGGTTTTTTTAAGAATATTTTTGATAAAATATAGCAAAGCCATGTTTTTGCGAAAAGTTTGTCTTTGAGCTTAAGATTTAGTTCTTATATTAATAAATTATAGACAACTTCACTGAATATAGAAAACACTAGAAAATTAAATATAAAGTTAGTGCCTGTGTAAGACAAATTTGAAGTAATATCTAATCCTAATATGTTTTTTGAAATAAAAAACATTATAACAACATTAATTGTCACAATAATCATGCCTATTATAAACGGATTTAAACTAGAAAATAAAAATGCAAGAATTGCTGCATTGATATATGTTAAAATCATGAAGAAATGATCTGCCAGAACATTGCCTGTATATATGCTGGCTATTAATTTTGAGAATATTGCAATAGCAATTCCCCAAGGCAGTCCAAATGCTAAAGTTACCATGACTGTAGAAAACGTTGATAATTCAAAATCTGTTGGAAATCCTCTTTTAAGTTGAAAATTGGCAAGCATGGCATTAAATACTATAGAGATTATTAAGAATAGTAATAATTTAATATTAAAGCCGAGTAAAGATAATACTAATAAAACTACTAAGCTAAAGAATATCCTTGCAACTAGCGGAGATGTTAAGTTAAGTTGTTTTACTTTTGAATATTTACTTTTACTTTTCTTTATTACTTTCATTCAAAATCATCTCTAATAATTCTGGAAATTGTAAATTGCCTGTTCCATTACTTAAATGTTCCATGCCTTCAAAAATTATTAATCCGCAATCTAGGTTTTTTTGCAATCTTTTTGCTATATGTAGGGGAATATAAGGATCATTATCACTACTCAACATAATAATTTTTTCTGCATTTTTTTTAATAGTTTTATAATCAAATTCATCTTTAAAAAAACTCATGAGCTCATTTATTTCCAGATCTTCATCAAAGCTAGCTACCAGATATGCTGATTTTACTTTAAGTTTCTCTAGCAATCTCATGATTAATATTGTGCCTAATGAATGGCTAACTAAAATTGTGTTTTCATCTATAGGCAGCTTAAGAGCTTCCTTGAGCCATTCATCTTTGCTGGGAAAATTAGTATTAGGCAAATCAGGGCAATATACTTCATGTGCTTTTTCTTCTAATTTGTTTTTTAACCAGGGAAACCAATTATCTTTACTTGTAGAACCCCACCCGTGAAATATAATTACTTTCATCTCAAAAAGTTAATAAGAAAGAATATAAAATGGTTTTGGAAAAATATATATAAGATAACTAAGAGAAATAATGTGATGGAAAAACAAACAGAGTTGTCAGCTTATTTTGATATATTCCCTTTTTTATTTAAAGAAAATATTTTAATTATGTTGAAAAAATTTCAAGTAGAAGCTTTTCCTTATGATAATTGACATAACTTTTTTATATAAACTTCTTTAACTCCATAATATGATTCTGCGCTCACTTAAATTAAAGAATATAAGAAGTTACGTACATGAGGTAATTGAATTTCCTGAAGGTTCTGTATTACTTAGCGGAGATATAGGCAGTGGAAAATCTACAATCTTATTAGCTGTTGAATTTGCTTTATTTGGTATAATGCGGGCTGGACTGTCTGGTACTTCCTTGTTAAGACACGGCACAAATAATGGTTTTGTTGAACTAAATTTTGAAGTTGATAAAATCAAATATGTTATTAAAAGAACTTTGAAAAGAACAAAAACTTCAGTAACTCAAGACTCTGGTTATTTGTTAACAAATAATGTGAAATTTGAAGGCACTCCTGTAGAATTAAAAGCAAAAATAATACAGATACTAGGGTATCCAGAAGAATTGATTACTAGATCAAAAAGCCTTATTTATAGGTATACTGTATATACGCCGCAGGAAGAGATGAAACAGATACTGTTTGAAGATAAGGACACAAGGCTGGATACATTAAGAAAAATCTTTGGTATAGATAAATACAAAACTATAAAGGAAAATACTATTCTTTCTATAAGAGAATTAAAACGTAAACAATCTGAGCTTAATATAAGGTTGGAATCCTTTGATGAACTTAACAATGAAAAAAAAGAAAAGAAAAAGCTCATACAAGGCATTTCTCAGGACATACTGAAAAAAAGTGTTGAAAAAGAAGAAATTAAGAAACATTTGGAAAAGGAAAAATCTAAACTAAATGTTTTTGAGGAAGATATCAAAAAATATAATGAGCTTAAAAAAAATCTTGAAGTGAAAGAAGCTCATATTTCCGGAAAAGAATATAATAAAGAAATTTTGGAGAAAAGGATTAAAGAAACAAAAGATAAAATACAAAGTTTTGAAGAAAAACTTAATCTCTATAAAGATATTATTGAGTTAAAAGAAGAAAAAAAATTAGAAGAATCAATAACAAGACTACAAGAAATATTATCCACAGTCATAAAAGAAAAATCTGCCAAAAACGAAAAATTAATCTTGATAAAAGAACAGATTAGTTCTCTAGAAAATGAAATTGAAACTTTAACAAAATCATCGAAAGAAGCTATTGTTCTTGAAGCAAAATTAAACAATCTTAACCTTAAGTTACAAAAAAAACCAGAACAAGAGCGTATGTTAAATGAAATGTTAGAAAAAGAAAAAAAGGTTTACGCAAAATCTGAAAAAATTGATCTGCAGATAAAAGAATCAAAAGAAATAATGAAAGATATAAAAGACGCGGACATCTGTCCAACGTGTAGACAAAAAATTGACTACCAACATAAAAAAACTGTTATGGAAAGGGAACATAAAAAGATTAAACAATATCAAGAAGAGAAAAACAAAATTTCTCAATTACTAAAAAAAATATCTTTAAATATCGAAAAAATCAGGAATAACCTTAACAAATTATCTAAGTATGAAAGGCAATATAGAGAAATCAAAGAACAATTAATTAGTGTACAGACATCTTCTGATCAGTTAATAAAAAAACAAAAAGAACTAAGCATATTGTTTGAAAAAAAAAGTGTGATTGAAAGACTAGATGAAGATGACACTGAAGAAAAAATACAGAAACAAATTAACAAAGAAAAAAGTATTTTATCAGAGATTAGAGATAATAATCTGAAATACAGGGAAAAAAAGAATATTATGGAAATAATTTCTCAGGAAAAAAATAATCTAAATAATTTGAATATTGAGCTAAAGAAAGTCAAACAAGAGCTAATAAAGTTAAAAAATGAAAAAATTGTTTTACAAGAATCTTTAGATAAATATAAGGAAATAAGTGATAAATATGAAAAACAAAAATCTGTTGTAGATGAAATGAAAGAACAACAAAAAAATATTGAAATAACTTTAGCAGAACTTAACCAAGAAAAAAAGATTCTTAATGAAAACATTTCACGCCTGGAGAAAAAAATCCAAGACCTGGAAAAAATTAAAACTAAAATAAAAAAAATTAGTGAAATTCAAAATTGGCTGGATAAATTTTTCTTAAAATTAATGTCTAACATGGAAAAACACATTATGGTTAGCATTCATAAAGAATTTAACTCACTATTAAAAGAATGGTTCTCAATCTTGATAGATGATATTGACCTTAACTTAGATGAGGAATTTACTGTAAAAATTATTCAAGACGGTTACGATACTAGCATTGAAAGTTTATCAGGCGGTGAAAAAACTTCAGTTGCATTATCATATAGACTTGCTTTAAATAAAGTGATTAATGATTTAATTTCAGTAATTAAAACTAAAGACCTAATCATATTAGACGAGCCAACTGATGGTTTTTCCACGGAACAATTAGACAGAGTTAGAGATGTTTTAGAACAATTAAATATGAAACAGACTATTATTGTAAGCCATGAGCCTAAAATGGAAAGTTATGTTGAAAATATAATTAAGATAAGCAAGACTGATAATATAAGTAGTGTGGCAAATACTTAAATATAAGATATTTCTCCCATGAAAGCATGAAATTAGAAGAGGTAATTGTAAAATATAAGGTAGCTGAATTTTCCGAATTAACAGAAGAACAAAAAGAACTTCTCCTAGCTGCAGAAAAGAAATTACCAAAAGCATACAACCCTTACTCAAAATTTTATGTGGCCGCCGCTCTTAGAACAAAAGATGGTCAAATAGTGACTGCAAATAACACTGAAAATTCTTCATATGGACTCACAGTTTGTGCTGAGAGAGCCGTTATTTTTGCCGCAGATGCAATGGAATTAAGAGATTTTACTAGTATGGCTATAATAACTAGAGGTAATAATTTTGATGCTTTGACACCATCAACTTCATGTGGGGCATGTCGACAAGTTATTCAAGAATTTGCAGAAAGATATCAAATGCCAATGGAGCTTATATATTCTAATACTGCGATGGATAATATTTGGATTACAAGTAATAAAGATATGTTGCCTCTACCTTTTGGTCCAGATGCTCTTGGAATTTCTCTTGATGAGTATAGATAAAACCATAAAATATAAATACAAGCCTTCCTAAAAATATTTCATGGCAGAACTCGTAATATTACCAGCTTTATTATTGGGTGCTGTAATTGGCCTAATAGAGATGATTTTTGTTCATTCTGATGAGATAGGAATGGGCTGGTTCATGCACGGCCTGCATGCTTTTCCTTTTACAATACTGTTTGTTTTTATAAATACGAACGTTGGTTTTGTTTTAGGTTTGATAAACCATCCAATGACAGAAACCATTTGGGTGGATCTTGCTGTAAGAGGTATTGTCTCAATAATTGCCATGTTAAAAATTGCCAGTGCAGCTGCAATCGCCGGCAGAGTCGGAGAAAGATTCCATCATACATTAATTATAGGAGCTCTAATTTTCGCATCTGGATATGTTGCTCCTTTCATACCATTACCAAAATTATTCTAAATGAAAATCTGTGTTTTAGCAAGCGGAAGTAGTGGAAATTCTACTTATATAGAAAGTAAAGAAGCTAAAATATTGATAGATGCAGGCATATCTGGGAAAAGGATTATAACATCACTAAATAAACTTGGTTATGACTTGGATGAATTAGATGGTGTTTTCGTGAGCCATGAACATACAGATCATGTCAAAGGCCTAGAAAGATTATATAAAAATAAAATTTCTGTATTTATGAACCGAGAAACTTTCTTATCATCTAACTTAACATTAAACCCAAATTTTTTCATCAATGATAAGACAATAGATTTTAGAGATTTGAAAATAACACCTCAATCAGTTATTCATGACGCTGCTGATCCTGTTGGCTTTAAAATAGAAAATAATGGCTCTACAATAGGTGTGTATACAGATTTTGGAAAGGCAAATCAAGCAATAATAGATACAGTAAAAGAAGCTCAAGCCTTAGTATTAGAAACTAACCATGATATTGACATGTTGTTAAATGGACGATATCCTTATCATTTGAAACAGCGTATATTATCAGATAAAGGTCATTTAAGCAATATAGATGCCGGTTTATTAGTTAATAATCACTCTAAAAAATTAAAAACTGTGTTCTTGGCTCACATAAGCAGAAACAACAATACAGAAGAGCTAGCTTATAACACATTTACAGAACTAACAAAAGAAAAAAAATTAAACAAGATTTTAACATATCATGACAAAGAAACTGATATAATTAAGATATAACTACTTTCTGGCCTAAACTTTGGCCGGGCATTCCTTTCTCAAATATTGCTCTCACACAACCTTTACCGCCATGGACAGCTGTAATTTTACCAGAAAGAATTTTTTTATTCTTGCCTGGAGCGTGCCATTTTACAGATTTACCAATAAATTTCTCAGCTTCTTCCTTAGAATCTGCTACTTTTATAATCATTTGTCTAGTATTTTGAGTGCGTCTACCGCGTCTAAAACTTGTAATAACAGCCTCCATAACGCAAAAAGAAAAAGAGGTGATTTAAAAAAGTTGCGAATATTATTATATAGAAAAATTTATATACTTCTTACTCTCTAAAAAGCCTATTATAAAAAAGGTGAAAAAATGATGTTAAACAAAAGAGCTGTTTCTCCGTTAATAGCAACTGTATTATTGGTTATGATTGTTGTGTCAATAGGCGCAGCCGTCATGGTAGTTATTCAGGGAATTTCCCAGGAACAGATTGCGTCAACACAAGCACAGCAGCAATTAATTGCTTGTGGTACTGATGTTGAAGTTGGTTTATTCAAAGTTGGAACTTCATATAGAATATGTCTCGATGAACCGGCAAGTGCAAGTGATCAAGGCAATTTCTCTATATATCTGGAGAACAAAGGTTTAAGAGATATCTCAGATTGGAGAATAACAATTGTAGGAAACAATTCAATAGATGATACCAATGGTGGTTTTGACACTAGTACCAATGACTTGTCATTAGATACCGGCGAAATAAAAAGATTCGAGTACAACTGGACAGGAACTGGTGCTATTGACAAGATAAGATTAAGTCCAAAAATACCAGGCGGTCCTGCTACCCCGTTTATCACATGTACTGAACCAAACCTTGAATGGGACTCAGAAGATATGAGTGGATGGGACACATGCGCCTCTGTATCCTGGGACGGTTTTGATGATTAAAAATGGTAAGCTTCATTGAAGGGACCTTATTGATATCCAATACTTTGTTAATTCTTTTTGCAATTATATACGGAGTATTAATTGTAAAGAAGAAGAAAAGAGAAGAAAGCAGCTTATGGATATATTTTCTTATAGCCTCTGCCTTATTCTTTTTATCAGAGCTATTCACAGTACTAACAGATTTATTCCTGTTAGACGTTGGTGTAATCAAAGCGCTGTTAAGGATAAGTTTTGGTGTAGTAGTGTTGTTTGCTTTCTTAAGCAAATATTCCACACTTGAACAGTCAGAGCATATGAAACATCATTAAGGTATCCGTTTCAAACCCTTAATTAAATAATCTTCATCTACTTTAGTTTCTTGTTTGATTTTAATGTTTGGCAATGAATCTTTGCCAGAAAATATATTATCAGAATATGATTTTATCATTGATTGTGTGGTTTTCAGCTCAGCATCCGATACTTTTTTTGTGGGCCATTCTAACTTAATGTTATCATTTTCTTGCCTTGGCAGTATATTAATAACAACATGGGGCAGCTCCTGGCCTGCTGCTGTACCATTATTTAGTATAATATTAGTGCCTTGTGCCCCAAGCGTGTCAAATATTGCTGTAGAAATTTTATTTGAAATAACATAAAGATGCTCTATAATATTATCGTCAAGCTCTTCTAATATTGCTGCGTGTTTTTTAGGTATAACCAAGATATGGCCAACAATAGCGGGACTTTCATGTAAGATAGCAAAACATAGCTCATCCTCATAAATAAATTTGAATGCAGCCTTATTTTTCAATATTTGACATATGTCGCAGTCTACCATCTTCTTAACTTTTCATTTTTATGAAAATAACCCGGATATTTTGTCCAAGTCAAGAGCCTTATCTTTCTTTGAAAGGTTTTTTTGCTTTTTTTTCTCGGCTGATTTTGCCTTGCTTACTTTCTTTTCAGTTTTTTCAAGCTCTTTGTCAACAATCCTTTTACCAGTAAGAGCGGCTATCCTCTCGCTCAGCTTTGTCTTTATATTGTTTAACTGATCTTCCTCTATTCTGTTTCTAGGGATGTCAAACAACAGATCTCCTTTATGTCTAGGAATAACATGTATCATGAAATGCGGCGCTTTCTGGCCTGCTAGAGCACCGTTGGCAACAAAAATAGTTGTGCCTTCAACTCCCAATGTTTTTAATAAAGAACGGGAAGTTTTTTTAGCTATATTAAATAAATACCCTATCAAATCATCCGGGATTTGAGGCAATATCTGGTAATGTTCCTTTGGCAATACTAGACAATGACCTTCATTTGCTGGATTAATATCCAGTATAACAGAAACTTTATCATCCTCATATATCAAATTAGAAGGGATTTCTTTCTTTATTATTTTACAGAAGATGCAGTTTTTTCTCTGTAATTCCAATATCTCTTCTGGACTAAGATTATCTAAGTTAACAGGATTCATAATTTTTAATTGAAATATATTATTTTAAATAGTTTACTATTAATGAATTTTATATTCACTTTTTGACTTATAGAACGGGTTTTCTTCTTCATGATGATGTGTTAAAAAATTTCCTTCTGGTCCATGGTATACTTTGTTTTCTTCATAAATTCGCATAGCAGTCGGCGTAAATGATTCTGCCTGATACAACTCTTCAACAGGGACTTGCACATTCCCTATTTCTGCCTCTAAGCTAAATTCTTCAGGCTCTGTTGTTCTTGGAGAAAATTCTGGATATATCTCCTCTATAGAATCAGGACCTTTATTGCCCTTTCCAAGTAAAATCCATTCATTAATCAAGCTTAGAATATCGTCAATACTCCTCCTGTCAAAATCTTCAATATCTTTATCAGACCTTAATTTTAGAAAGGCATCAACAACATCATTTATTTCATCATCTGTTATTTTTGAAGGATCTTCAAACACTATTTTTTTAATTTCTTCAGGCGGTCTTATCTGTTTTTTTTCTTCTAAAAATTTTTCTATGCTATCAAGTAATTCTTTTCCTAGGTCTTTTTCAGCGATTTCTTTTATTTGCTGATATTCTGGAGTATCTTCTACAAGAATTTCATTTATGAATTCTAGAGTAACTTCTCTAGTTACATCTTTCATATATAGAAGATAGATATGTTAATATTTATTTTTTTGTCTTTTTCCAAAACTTTTTTTTAAATTTCTTTTCTAATTCTTTTAATTTCCTGTCTTCTTCTTTAATCTCTTTTACAGAAGGAACATCTTCTTTCTCTAATTTTTTTAATTTTTTGTTAAGATTTTTGTCTTTTAAGTCTACCATACTCTCTTTTGATGGTATTTTCTATATAAATTTTGCCAAAAATAATTTTTTCTATATAGAAAAAATTATATTTTAATTAAGATTAAATATTTTAATAAATAATTATAATTTTTAATTTTTAAAAAATCAGAATATTTTACAATATAGAAAATTATTTTATAATATATATTTTTTTAAACACATGTTTAAATAACAATAATTAAGTATATACTTTAAAATAGAAATATTTAAATATATATTTTACAAATGATGATATTCTCAATAAATTTTTAAATAGTTTATATATCTAAGAGCGAATGAAATATAGACCAACAACATATATTAATTATATAGTAGCTAAACTAAGAAAAGATCCTAGTAATTTTATACATAGGGCCATACAAGAAGAGCTGCATTCTTATGGTCTTCCTTACATGTTACCTGAAGAAATTTTTAATGACTTAAAAAGTGAAATGAACCATCATTTTCAAAGAATTATTCATCAACCACCTGAAGCTGGTGAAATAGAAAAATTAGTTTTGCAAGCTGCATTTGAAGTAGGTTATGAAAGACACTTTGAAAAAACATTTCTTGGACCCAAAAAGGCCGGTTTGATAAGGAACGGAAAACCTAAATCCTAAATACCAAAAAAACTACCAAAAATGTATACTGAATAGCCAGTAATATATAATGCCGACAAATCTAGGTGAACTTACCTAACTACCCCTACAATGATATATTTTACTAGTTTAACCACCCCTAATGAGTAACAATAGGTTAAACTCTTTTGTCGGGATTATACCAGACTGGCCGTTATTATAACGACAGAGCCGGTATTATGCCAGAAAATGTCATTTTACAACCACATAGGTAATTCGGGATTTTGCCGAATAATTCTCAAACTATATTTTTCATATAAAAAATGAAAAAAATAGGGTTATTTTGCCATATTTTCCTATTTATTATTAGTTAAAAGCTATTGTAAAGGCGTTTAAATTGAGTTTGATTATATTTTTTAATCGTTTTAAGCACAAATTATATGTGTTTTTGAGTATTTCTACTCCCGTTCACTGTTGCAACTTGATATCGGGAACCCTATTAACCAATTCTAACAAATAAGCTAGGAAAAGAATAAAACAGGCTCTGCCTCTCAAGTTGCAGTGAGAGCGGATAGGATAAAATTAAAAAAAGTAATTCTATATACTTTGTCGGCAAAATACAAAAATATATAAACCATTTCTATAATAAATTAAATAGGTGATGTGAATGGCTAGAAGAGCTTATTATTTGACGAATCATGAACCTAGCAGTGTAAATCCAGATTCAAAGGAATTAGCAAATGTTATCATTAATAGGATGGGGTTATCTCCAAGAAAGAAAGGATCCACTGAATTAAAATACAGGGTATTAATAGAGCTTTATGAAAGGATGAAATTAGCCAATAAAGAGAAAAAGCCTGAACTAGCTGTATTAACTGTTGAGGAGATGGGCAATATAGCTGGTATCACAAGGCAGACTATGTATGATTATATTAAAAGGTGGCTTGATCTTGATTTAATTACTAAAACCACATATATATATGAAGGTAAAGTTATTATTGGTTATAAGTTAAATGGTGTTACATTAGAAAATGCATTTGACAAGGCAGCTGTCAAGATAAAAAACCATATGGAGCAAACTTTGAAATATGTAAAAGAATTACAAAACACGTTAAAAAAAGAAAAAATTTCTGAAACAATGAAACAAAAAGAATCTTTAGCTTCTGCTCCTGACAAAAACATATAATTTAATTATTTTAAGTTTTGATTAAAACTTTTAATCTTTTATAATAAAATACATAATAAGAAAAAATTTGTCAAAAAATCCTTGTTGGGATTTTTTCTAATTTTGTCGGTATTTTACAAAATATCTATTTAATTCGTCATTTTATCTTAAAGATATTTTTTCTTAATATTGTAAAATATTTTTCCGACAAAAAACTATTAAAAAGTGAGTCTTTGTATATTTATTTTCCATATGGAAAAGTTGAATATTTTACATATTGTAAATAAAAACAATAATAAAGCCATTATTTTTACAAGAAAACATGATATATATAAAGCAAGTAAAAAAGAGAGAGATATACAGCTTTAAGCAACGTATTTGGAAATTATTTAATAAGAAAAAAGGGTATTTTTTCAAGCAGAAAACATATCATTTTGAGATATCTTTAGAAGATAAACGCATAGGTTATATGAAAATAGAGATTATAGATAATGTGGCTATCCTCGATGAACTAATAATAAAAAGTGAGTATAGAGGAAAAAAATATGGTCATTATGCAATGGAATTCTTTGAAACCTTTGCTAAAGAGCACAAGTGTCATAAAATGAGGCTAAAAACTAATACAGAATTAAATACATCAGCTTATCATCTCTATAAAAAACATGGTTTTAAGGTAGAAGCTGTTCTTAAGAAAGATTATTTTAATAAAGATTGGGTTATTCTTAGTAAATTCATAGGGAAAAGTGAGGATTAATGCTAAAAAAAGATTTCTGGGAGAAAAAACACGCTGATTCTATAGGCAGATATAATAGAGTTACAGATTTTGCCAGATTCTGCTATTACAATTTCATGAAAGAGAAATCTGGTAAAGTGCTTGATTTATGCTGTGGTAAAGGAGCAGATAGCATATTTTTCCATAATAAAGGTTATGATGTTACAGGTGTAGATTATAGTAATGAAGCTATCAAGCAATTTAATGATACTCAGAAATACTATAAAATATTTTTATCTTCGATAGTGCATAATATAGCAGAAAAACTGCCCTTTGAAAGTGAGTCTTATGATTTTGTATATGTCAGATTAGGTTTACATTATTTTACAGACAAAGAATTAAAAAATATTATTTCTGATATCAAAAGGGTATTAAAAAGTGGAGGTTTACTAATGTTTCAAGTAAAATCAACTTCTGACAAAGCCTATGGCATTGGCAAAGAAAAAGAAAAAGATATGTATAAAGAAAAATCTGGATATTTGAGACATTTTTTCAGCAAAGAATATACTGAGTCATTATTGGAAGATTTTAATATTATAATGATAGAAGAGCGTAAAATACCACAAGGATCTGCTTACTTAGAAGTTATTGCTGAGAAAAATTAAGAATTAACAATCTTGTAAAAAGCATCAAACAACGGATGTTCTGTACTAAATAGATAAAATTTGCCGTGCGCGTTCAAAGTTTCTTCCTCTATACTTAAGATATGATGATAAATCTTTTCCCTATACTCTTGCCTTTTTCTCTCGCTTATATAAGTCTCAATCTTATTTTTTGTCTCGGAATCTTCTAATATTACAGAGCCAAATACTGCAAAATTAGTCTCAGATTTATCCAATATCTGTATAACTCGTAAATCATGGTTTTTAAACAAATAAAGTGTGTTCCTGATTTGATTAATATCAAATAAAAAGTCTGATATTATGACTACAAGAGATTTTGATTTTATTGTTTTTTTATATTTGCGAACTTCGTTTTCAAAATTTATAATGCCTTTACACTTAACTTTATTAAGATATTTAAGGAAGCCTAAAACCTGGTTAGAGCTTCGATTGGCACGTAAATAATCTGTTTGTTCTGATATTAGAGAAAGATGGAATTTCTCATTATTTCTTGCAGACATATAAGAAAACCCTAATGCCAACATGGCGGCATACTCAAACTTCTTTCTTTTAGTGGTACCGTAATCCATGCTTTTGCTGATATCTATCAATACATGGGTTGTTAGATTGCGCTCCTCTTCAAACCTTTTAACAAAAAAATCGTCTGTCCGTGCAAAAACTTTCCAATCTATAGCTCTATAATCATCTCCCTGCACATAAGGTCTAAAATCATTTATAATCAAACCAGAACCAACAGAAGTTGACTTTCTCGAGCCTGTAAATGAACTTGTGACACGTTTTTTAACAATAATTTGGAATCGTTTTAACTGAGATAAGAACTGTATATCAATCATTTTCTTAGAAACCTCCAAGATATCTGAGACCATGAAAAAACTTTGTTTTTCCGGGCACCAAAAATCTAATATATTTTTGAGTCTTTGAAAATGTAATTCTCATTTTATTTTTTTTAGAATTGTGGTGATTGCATCGTCGGTTGTCAAACCTTTACGCTCTGCTTCAAAGTTCAAAATTAGTCTATGACGCAGTACAGGATATGCCATTTTGTTAATATCTTCCTTACTTACATAATTCCTACCTTCCATTAACGCGTTTGCCTTACTCGCTAAAACAATTCCCATGGAAGCTCTTGGTGATGCGCCGTATTCTATAATTTCCTTCTCTTCCCTTGTCGCACTAACTATCTTTAGAACTCGTTTTTTAAGATCGTTCGCAATTGGCACTTGCCTAGTATATTGTTGGAATTTTGCAATTAACTGTGCATTAAACATTTTGTTAACTTTTTTTACAGGTTCTTTGCCTGTAAATCTATCTATTATTAAATCTTCTTCCTCAATACTTGGATAATCTACTTTAATTTTAAATAAAAATCTATCAGTTTGTGCCTCTGGCAAAGGATATGTGCCTTCCTGCTCAATCGGGTTTTGTGTTGCCAAAACAAAAAACGGCATGTCTAATGGAAAAGTATTCCTGCCCAAAGTAACTTGTTTTTCCTGCATTGCTTCCAATAAAGCAGATTGAGTTTTCGGCGTGGCTCTGTTAATTTCATCTACAAGTACAATATTTGCGAATATAGGCCCTTTGTGAAAGTTAAAGATTCTTTTTCCATCTTTTTCTTCTAAAACATACGTTCCTGTTATATCAGTAGGCATTAAATCCGGAGTAGATTGAATCCTGCTAAATTTTAAATCCATGATTTCCGACATTGTCTTGATCATAGTTGTTTTACCAAGGCCTGGATAACTTTCTAGCAAAGCGTTGGCATCGCAGAAAATAGCTACTAAAATCTGTCTCATTACTTCTTCTTGGCCAACTATGACTTTTTTTATTTCTTTTAAAACATTATTTATACGCAATTGAACTTCTTTCATTTACCCAATCACCTCTAAGATTATGATATTTACTTTTAATATAGGGTTGGTATATAAATTTGTCGTTAAACAAAGAACAACACTATTAATCTTGGCATTAAACAATACCATGCAAAATAACTGAATTTATTCTCTTTGATTAACTTTAACAAGAAATTCAATGATAAAAATTGCTTCTATTATTGTAAACATTTTCTAGAGGAAGATGGAAGATAGTAACCTTTATAAATCACATCTTTTTCCACTGCAATAGTAATCCCAATTACTACTTCGGTAGGAGGGTAGATCAAATGGACGATAAAAAACTTAAAGAATCTTTATCTAAGCTTAAGGAAGCGAAAAAGCGTAATTTTAATCAAACAGTAGATTTAATTATTAATTTAAAAAATCTAGACCTGAAAAATCCTGACCATCAAATAGAATTTTTCTTACAATTACCTAAGCCAAAAGGCAAAACAACAAAAGTATGTGCTTTGGTAGCACCAGAACTTGGAGATCAAGCTAAAAAAGTTATGGATAACACAGTAATGTTAAAAGATTTTGACAAATATGCTACTAATAAAAAATTAACCAAAAAATTGGCTAATAATAATGATTTCTTTGTTGCACAGGCCAATATAATGCCTAAGGTAGCAACTGCCTTTGGTAGAGTGTTAGGTCCTAAAGGTAAGATGCCTAACCCAAAAGCTGGTTGTATAGTGCCGCCAAACGCAAATTTAAAGGCTGTTTACGAAAAATTACAGAAAACTGTTAAGATATCTGGTAAGAAAGCTCCTTTAGTTCAAACAGTAGTAGGTAACGAAGATTCCACTTTAAATGACCTAGCTGAAAATATTAAATATGTTTATAACAATTTAGTACATCACTTACCTCAAGGAGAAAATAATGTAAAATCAGTTTATATAAAATTAACAATGGGCCCTCCTATAAAAATAGAGTGAAAATGACAGAAGCACACGTATCCCAAAAAAAGAAAGATATTGTTAATCATTTCGTTAAGCTAATAGAACAATATCCTGTAATTGGTGTTGTTAATATGAAAAATCTGCCAACAAAACAATTACAGTTTATGAGATCTAAATTACGTGATAAAGAAACTGTATTAATCATGACTAAAAAAAGATTGATGAAAATCGCATTTTCAAAATCTAAAAAATCCCATATTAAAGAATTAGAAAATTATTTTGAAGGCATGCCAGCTTTAATATTTACTAATGAAAACCCATTTAAATTATATTCAGAATTACAAAAAACAAAGTCAAGGGCACCTGCAAAAGCAGGACAAATAGCTCCAAATGATATTACTGTAAGTGCAGGTGCAACAAGCTTCTCACCTGGTCCTATTATCGGCCAATTAGGAAAATATGGAATCAAGACCGGTGTTGAATCAGGTAAAATAGTTATAAAAGAAGATGCTGTCGTAGCTAAAAAAGGTGATATTATAGATAGTGATTTAGCAGAAATCTTAACAAGATTAGGTATAGAGCCTATGGAGATCGGCCTTAATTTAACTGCTGTTTATGAAAATGGCATTATATCAACATCTGACGTCCTTCATATAGATGAAGATGAATATAAAAGTAAGATAATCACTGCATTTAATGACAGCTTAAACCTGGCTGTTTACATAACATACCCAACTAGTGAGACAATTAATTTATTAATAAGAAAGGCATACTCAGATAGTTTAGCACTTGCATTATCCAAAGATATTTTGACAGACGAAACTACTATGCAAATATTACAAAAAGCACAGTCCGAAGCATTATCATTATCAAACAGTTTATCTTCTGATAAAGAAGAGAAAAAAGAGGAGCCTAATGAAGACAAAGAACCTCAAACAGACGAAAAAAAAGAAGAAAAACCTGAAGCATCTAAAGAGGAGCCGAAAGAAGAACAAAGCGACACAGCAGCAGGTTTAGGTTCACTGTTTGGATAATATAGCAAACTTGTTTGCTTATTAGGAAAAGACAAAAGAACTTTTGTCTTTGAGTATAATTATAATAATAAATTGGAGGAACAAAAAAATGGAATATATTTATGCGGCAATGCTTTTGCACAAAGCAGGACAGAAGATAGATGAAGCACACTTAAAAAAAGTTTTGACAGCAGCAGGTGTCAAAGCTGATGAAGCTAGAGTTAAAGCTTTAGTAGCTGCCCTTGAAAATGTTAATATTGATGAAGCAGTTAAACAAGCAGCTCCTATAACAGCAACAGCTCCGGCAACAAGTGCGCCTGCAGCAAGTGAAAGCAAACCAGAAGCTAAAGAAGAAAAGCCAAAAGAAGAAGAAAAATCTGAAGAGCAGGCAGCTGCAGGTTTAGGCGCACTATTCGGTTAAATTAAATTATTTTTTTGATTTAATTCGTGAACTTAATATGATTTCAAAGGAAGATGTTAAAAAATTACTTAAAGAAGTAACTAGCATTAGAAAAGAGATATCTATATTAAGATCTGAGCTTAACGAGCTTAATGATAAAAAAGAGAGTATATTTGAAGAAAAAGAAAAATATTCTAAAGAGATCATCAGATATATATCAGAAATTAAGAAATTAAAGAGGGAAAGAGATGATTATACGAGGAAAGTTAAACAGCTGAAAGCTGAGCGCAAGAAATATAATGATGAGTTAAAAAATAATTCTGAAGAATTAAAGGATTTGCTGAAGAAAAAGACTGAATTAAGAAAGAAAAAACAGTTTAAGGGAGATCCTAGAAATCTTGTAAAGAAAATTGAAGAGCTTGAGTTCAGGATAGAGACAGAAGGCATGTCCTTTGAAAAAGAAAAAAAGCTCATGCACCAGATCAATGAAATAAAGAAACAATTGAATGAAGCAAAAGATTATGTAGATGTTTTTGAACGTATAAAATTCTTAAAAAAAGATATCCGTGAGAAAAGGAAGAATGCTAATTCTATCCATAAAGCCGTGCAAGATAATGCGAAAAATAGCCAGGAAAAACATGAACAAATCCTTGAAATTTCAAATAAGATAGACGAACTAAAGAAAAAAGAAAAAGAATATTTCATTAAGTTTACTGAGGCAAAAGAAAAGTTTAACAAGATAAATGATAAATTAAAAGAAAATCTTGTCAAGATGAACAAGTATAACGAGCAACTACAAAAACATAAAATAAAAAGAAAAGAAGAGCACAAGGAAAAAGAGAAGAAAACATTAGAAGAAAAGAGCAAGGAAGTCCATGAAAAGATTAAAAAGGGAAAAAAATTGACAACTGAAGATTTACTTGTTTTCCAGAAAACAATTGCAGATGATTCTAAGACTAAAAAAGAATAAATTGAAGAAAAAAATTCAAATATACCAGACAAATCTTACTTTGTCATAATGTCTTTTTATAACATCTTTTTTGTATAGATTATAAAGATGGCGTAATATAGTAGAATTGGCATAGCCTGTTTTTTGAGATACTTGTTTTGGTGTCAATCTATTACATTTTAATAAATCCAAAATTACTTTATCTATATATCTGGATTTAGCTTTATTCTTTCTTCTTTTAATAATGTAAACAAAATCCTCGTGTTTACTTGATAAAGAACATGTTGGAAACAATTTTATTAAATTAATATAATCTTTGTAAATTAATTCTATACTCTTATTTGATATATTTAAATAAAATGTGTTTGAAGAAAGGTGGGGTTTAATTTTTTGAGAGTTATAACCATATTTTTCAATTAATTTTTTTAAATCTAGAAGAAAGATTTTATTTTTACTTGAAATATTAATTAAATCACGTATATGACCTTCATCTAAAATAAAAGCCATTATACAAGCTAACTTACTTAATTTATTAGTGTGATAAATTTTAGAAGGAATTCTTATTTTATTTGAATGATAGCTCTGTATTTTGTAGT
>CAZKFC010000022.1:0-20819 GCA_964552005.1 uncultured Methanosarcinales archaeon | reverse complement strand
AAAACTTAGGCATAGCAACTTTCTGTAATTTTCCTATTTTGATGCCGTTCTTTGTAAAAGAGAAAGGATAGATGTTTTCGTCAAATTTAGTTTTTCTGGCTTTCTTAATAGCTATTGTTCTGCTGGAAGCACCTTTTGCTCCAAAATACCTTAGCAAGATGATAGTATCTACAACAAATTCTGCAGTTGTATCTTCACCCAGCCAATCTTTCTGCCTTAACTCGTTTATTAAAAGTGAAGTACATTTTAAAAGTCTCAGTTCATCAACAAACTTATAAATAAAATATTTAATAATATGTGGGTTCAATCTACTATTTTTCAAATCTGTATAATAAGGGGCGGCTATTGACAATGTTGATAATGAATCTATGACTAGGCGTTTAGCATTGTATTTTTTGACTAGTTCTGTAACCATGCCAAGCGTCTCTTTATGTACACCTTCAACAGGAATATAAACAATATGGAGTTTTTTCTTTTTCTGCAATTTTTTCAAATTCCAGCCAAACTGCATTGCTTGCTCCTCTAACTCCTGGGCTGGTTGTTCAAATGTTACGTAAACCCCTGTTTCATTAAACTTTGTAACACCATTATATAAGAAAGCCAAAGAAAATATTGTTTTTCCAGTACCTGGTGTCCCTAATAACAATGAAACGCTATTTTTAACAAACCCTCCTGAAAGAAGCTTGTCAAATCCACTAATCCCGGTTTTTATTCTTTCTTGGCTTGAACTCATTTTTCTCAACTAAATAGATAAAAGCAATTTTAGTTTTAGTATCCATTCTTTGGCATGAAACATTCCCATTAAATTTCAAATTTTTTCGCAATTCTTTCGGAATCAAAAAATATTTTGTTGCTTCATTCTTTCCTCTTTGGCTAATCCCTGCCTTAAACAGCGAGTTATATTCTGAAAAAACATAAATATTTTGCATCTGGCCCTTTAACTGTGTAGCTTCATCATAATCAACCACCACTTCCAGTGCAATTTTATTATTTTCCATCATTTTAATGCTTAATATAGATCCCATACATAATAGACAATACTTAATCTAATATAAATTTTTTGGATAAAAATATACTTTAATCGGATAAAAAATGTTTATTTACCATATAAAAAAACAAGAAAAAGGTGTTTTTTTACTTTTTTTTCTCCAATTTCTCTTCCAGGACTTCAATTTTCTTAATAAGATTAAGCATCTTAGTTTCCCTTTCCTTTGCTATTGTGTTAAACCGTTCGAGTTCGTTTACTTTTTTTCGTAAAATGTCTTGGGAATCTTGAAGTTCCTCAGCTTTTTTCTCAAGTTCTTTATTCATTAATTCAAGCTTTTTAATCCCTTTTTCTCTGTCCCTAAACTTTTCAATCTTTTTGTCAAAGATAAAATGCACTAATACAATTGTTGCAATGAAAATCCCTAACTTCGGCAACACTTGTAAACTAGGTATGGATAATTTAAAGAAAATGCTTTCGGGTAAAAACCTGTATTGCGAACCATACAACAAAGTGTAATAAAACGAATCTGTGAACAAGAAAAAAGTAAGTAATGCAAGTAATTTCGTCATGGAATGGATTTCATATTTTTCCTTCTTATCTTTAAAAAATTTATTAAACAATAATATTGATATGATTAGACTAAGCAAGCTTAGCGAGAAATAAACAAGGATAACAAGTTCAATTCTAATATTTACCACCTCTTTTGTTTTATATTGTATTGTTAGAGTATATAAATTTTAAGTTTTAGCTTCTTCTTTTTGCGCTTCTTCTTTTGTTTCGCTTCCCTCACCACCTTCTTCTTTTTTCTTTTTACCGCCAAACAATTTGCCTAGCCACCCTTTTTTTTCTGTTTCAACTTTTTCCACAGATTCTTTCATTTCCTGGCTAGGTTGTGACTCAATTTTTTTAACTTGGACGTCTTTTAATTTTTCTGCTATTTGTAATTCTTTGGCAATTCTTGGAGCTTCTTTTTCTATTTTTTCAAGCAATTTATTTACTGTTTCTGCTTTCTTCAGTTTTTTCTCAAAAGCATCGTTCATACTTTTCTCTAATTTTTTAAAGCGATCATCAACCTCTTTCGGCATGTCATTTGCTCTCTTAGTAATTAAATCAATAATGTTGCCGACATGTTTCTCAAAATTGTTTAGTTTTGTAATTAAATTTTCAACGTCTTTTTTGGATGCTAATGTCGCAATTTTTACTTTGTTCTGATCTACTTGGGTAATTACAGGATTTAACTGCTTTTCAATTTCTTTTTGTTTGTCTGTAACAGATTCAAATTCTTGAAATCTTTTCTGTGATTCAACAAAAATACTTTCAATTTTATCAGAATGACGTTCAACAGTAGCCTGTATTTTCTTAATATTCATAAGCTCTTTTTTAACTTCCTCATTTAACTTTACGACTTCTTCTACGCCCCTGAAAGATGTGAGTTGGCGCCGCATTTCTTTTATTTGCTCCATCAAGCTTTTCATTATGGAATCATTGCTCTCAATATTAGCTTTTAATGCTTCAATTTTGGCATCTTGTTTTCTAACTTCTACCATAAGTTTATCAGGATGAACAGCTTCTACCAAATCGACTGCTTTAACTGTTTTAACCTCCATATCCTGCATACTCCTATTTGTATCCATTATCATTCCTCTAAGTTCACCAACTTGTTCGTTCATCCTTGTAAATCTTTCATTAAGAACTTTTCTTAATTCAGAAAGCTGGTCAAACTGAGCCTTCAGCCTAGTAATATCTGCGGAAAGTGATGCTGTGCTAGGGCCTCCTCCAGCTGGAGTTGCAGGTTTTTCTTCTTCCGCTTTTTCATCAGTGTTTTTAGTTTCTTTTTCTTCAGCTTCTTTTTCCGCATCTTCTATACGGGGATATTTTTTCTTAAACATCATCATTTTTGTTCACCTTATGATTTTATATTATTAAGTTCTTCAATTACCTCATTCAAGTATCTTTTAACTACAATGGAATCTTTTCTTTGTTTGGTTGTCCCATAAACCTTAATCTTAGTAGGTATTCTAAATAACATCAATTCTGCTAGTGAAGTGTCAAAACCATTTTTCCTCAAAAAAGTTAATCTTTCATAAGCTTCCGAATATGTATCATTAAATATTTCAATTAACTTCTCAGGAGTCTCATCACCAGTATAAGTGGGAAATTCCAATGGCTCTAATATTAAAGAATGTTTCTTTGCCTCAACAACCTGGCTGATTAACATTGGATTTTTTTGGAAATATTCATCTGCATTAGTTATGTTCTGGTTTACCTGTGGCCTTTTGAAAGTCATTTTCTGTTCTATAGGTTTGCTAGCTGCTTTTTCAACTGATTTTACTTCCGGCAACTTTCTCAGAGGTTGTTTAAACTGTGTCTGTAATTTTGGTTTCTGGTCCAGAGACACACTTTCATTGCTTTTCCAAATATACATTTTAGGTTTTTGCGTTAAAGATTTTGGCCGTACTGGTTTAATAACTGGAGCAACAGGTTTGGGTTTAGAGATTGTATGGATTGGTTGCTGTGTCACTGGTGGTTTTGCCGCAGATCCTTGCTGCTGTTGTTGCTGCTGCAAATATGCTTTAATTATCCTAACAGTTTCTTCTTTTGACTTCACAGGCCCTAATTTTACAGACAGATCATTTAGTCTAAACACGTTGTAAATCCAGGTAGCAAAATCATTTTTCACATCATTAACATGATTTTTAAACACGGCTTCATCTATATTTTGTATGATATCAGGCAGTTCTTTCAGATTCTTAATAATCTGGCCATTGCTCAACCTAAAATAAGATTGCGGTGATATTGTCTGCGTTAATTGTATCATTTTACTACCTGTGTTGTTAAAATTTTGTTAATAGACTCAATATATTCCTTAACTTTAGGATAGTCTGGCTGTAGCTTGATAACCTTATTATAAACGTCTAAGGCTTCCTTGAACTTCTTCTGTGTATTATATACACTCCCCAAATAATATAGCACTTTAGGATTATCAGGGTTTTTTTCTAATATTTTCTTATAATATATTTTTGCATTAACTAAATCATTCATCCTATGATATTCCCCTGCTAACGAAAACATAACATTGGTATCATTAGGATTTTTCTGCAAAAGATCTTTATAATAGGCAATTTTTTCCTGGGATGTTTTCCCTGTAAGAGTCTGCTTTATATTCTCCCAGTTTAACGGAGATGGCTTTGCAGGTTGTGGCTGTTTAGGCTGTGCAGGCTGTTGGCCGGCTTTTTGTTGTGGTTGTGCCGTAGGTTGTACAGGTGTTCCAGGCGTTGGTTGCTTTGGCTGCGGTTGACCTTGCTCTGGCTTAGGCTGTGCTGCTGGTTTTTGTGCTGGTTGCCCTGGCGCAACAGGCTGTGCAATAGTTGGTTTTGCAGATGGCTGTGTGGGCTGAACAGCAGGCTGAGCTTGTGCAGTTGCTTGTGCACCAGCTGCTTTTTTGCTTGAATACGGTTTTTGTCTTGGTGTAGTAACTTTGAAAGTTTTTTCTTTACCTTGTTCCAGCAATTCAAGAAACTTGATGTAATCATCTTTAGTTAAGATTGTATCGGCAATATCTGCCCATTTATCGTTTCTATATGCTTTCCTTATCCAGTCTGAGAAATCATTTTTATTTTCATTTACATGTTTCTTGAAATCTTCGTCTTTCATCGCTTTAATCTCATCAACTAGGTTTTTTAACTTATTGACGAGCATACCATTCACCAAATTAAGGAGCATGTCAGGGGGCACATCATCATTAATACCAAGCTTTTTTCCTTCAGTTTTACTTTCAGTAGAAGTTTCACTTTGCTTTGCTTTTTCACTTTCTTTCTGGGCTGCTAATATTGAAGCCTGCAGATCCGCTTCTGAAACCAACTCAATCTTTCTTTTTTTAGGCTTTTTGCCAAGCTCTTTCCATATTTTTTCTATCCTTGGCTTTAAACCTTCCAAATAGATTTCAACCATGTTGAAACCCCCTTGCTTAATTTTGTCAAGAGACAGTTTAAGCTCTAGCCTAAGATCAAAAACGTCTTTCTTATAGTCCTTTTCCAGCTGGTCTAATTGGTATGACAAGTCATCAACTATCTCATTATATTTATTGTATTTTTCAAGTTCTTCATCACTTAACCTTACAACACTGTGCAGGATAGGTCTAAATGTGACATAATACGGTCTACCTCTGTTCCAACTAGAGTTCTGGACCATGCCGCTACCCACAGGGCTTTTAACAAGTTCCTGGATATAACTAGTTCCATATTTGGTCTCAATCCTTTTCAAGTCGCCTTCATCCCTAGTTTTCATCTGGACTTCTGTGTTAATGTTAGCCTTAATCTGGCCAACGAAGTCTGCCAATACTTGTGATACTAGTAAAACACCGATACCCCATTTTCTGAACTCACGGCATGCCCTTTCTATCTGGATAAAACCTTCACCTGAACCGCCAAATTTAGGTAATAACCTGTGAACCTCATCATATACCATCATGAATCTTAAGCCGCGAAATTCTTGTAAATTTGATTGGAAGACTGCCCTAACAGTATTGGCAACAAAAATATCAATTTCTTTAGGAGTTAATGTATTAACAGTGAATATCTGGATTTCTCCAGGTTTCCAATAATCTTTCAGATTAATTTTCTCACGCGGATTTTTTATTGCTCTTACATTTCCATTGAAAGCACGCGCATCTTTTTTTGTTAAATGGAACCTCGGATAATAAGACATCATCTTTTCATCTGCGCATTTCCTTAACATACCAGACCACTGCGCCGTAGGATCAAAAACAATGACAGCTATGTCTTTCATCAGACATTCTTCTACAATGACTTGTGCGGCAATAGTTTTACCACCGCCTGTGCTGCCTGCCACAATACTGTGCACAGTCAATTTATCCATGTCAAAATAAGTATCGTTCTCAGTCTCAGCTATCTTCCCAACATATATTGAGCGTGGACCTTTTTTCGGCAGTAAATTGTATTCAACCTTAGCATGGAACCTTTTTTGAGATTCTATCCTGTGCCTGATATATAATATAATGCCTATGATCAATGCTAATATTGACAGTGCCAATAATATTTTCCATAGTTCAAGCAAACCAAATACTTTAACCTCATACAATGGCTCAAACAACTCAAATATCGTAGAAGTTCTTGAATATAAATCCAAATAATAAGCTTCCACTATTAAATAATAATCACCTTTGTCCCATTCAGGCGGTATCAATATGTCTTTTATTATCGAATGAGTGGTTAATAAAGAAACAGTATCATTACCTAAATAAAGGGTGTTATTAGAAGTTTCAATATCTACTCCCCTTATATAATAATCTAGGTAGACATCATACCCTTCTTCTATAAGCAAATTCTGTAGATTAACTCTAAACCTGAAATTATTCCCGGGCAAAGGCCTCCTAGTTAAAACTTCAAGGTTCATAAGCATAGCTTCGACAGGCAGTTTTTCCTTGTCTGAAACTATTATTTGGACAGGCAGAGTATCATTGAAATCACCATCCACTTCAATAGTCCCTGTAAAAGTACCTTCTTCTAAACCAAGTCCTCTTATAGAAATGTTTGCGTACTCCCCAGGTTCAATTGTGACTGATGAATCGCTCAATGTTAACAACTCTGAAGCGTTTCCTGTTACCTTTATATTAACCCTCGCAACATCTTGTCTGAAACTAAATATTAAAAGATGTTCTGTAAAGAATTGGTTCAGTCTCATCCTCTTATACAACCTATCTAGAGATATGAAATGATCCTTACCAAACTCTTCAGGCCTTTCTACGAAAGGTCCTATACCCGGACCAACACCAGGACCCTCTCCTGTCTTAGTTTTTGTACCTGGATCGTCAACGCCTGTACCAACGCCGGGACCTGTACCTGTCAACGGTTCCTGATAAAGCACCATTGATATGTTATGCTCGTTTGACGAGTTTTCCAATATGGTTACGTTACCCACATAATTATTAAACCCTGTTTTAATAGCAACCACATAATAAGTACCTGGAGGGAACCTATGAGATATATTATAAAAACCATTCGCGTCTGAGATGTCAATCTCTGTGCCAACTGCTACCAATGCATTTTCTAAGGGTGCGCCAGAGTCAGAATCTGTTACCCAACCATAAACCTCGCTAAACTCATAAACCGCTCCTTCTGCTCCTCCTGGACAAAAATCAAACGGGTCTGTATATAAATTATAACGTATATCAGAGCCATTTACAGGCACTGGCACCATCATTTCATAGTTAAATATTTTATCAGGCCGGAATCCTGTAACAAAGTTATCATTTATTATGGCAACCATTATTATGGTATTATTATATTGTAATATTCCTACTGGAAATGCCTTGCTCTGTGGGGAATTATATTGATACATGTAAGTAGCATTAACATTTGTAATTAAGTTAGTACCAATAGAAATATTAATTGACTCATTAAAAGTCTGAGTTGCCGACATTGAATCATTATAGGTAATGCCAACATAATCATCCAGCATTTGAGTCGGGGCCGCTGTTATATTTTCCCAAACAATCTCTGAGAAATTTAATGTAGTAGCATACAATTCATGAGTTATGCCAGCTTCAAGACACGGGACAACCATTGTTAGCTCAGTCATTCCTGCAGGGTTGGCATAAGTAAACCAGGTTGTATTTAAAGACACACCAGATAATACAATTCCATATATGCCGTTCCACATCCATGCCGGAAATATCTGATAAATATTGAGTTCATTAATTAAACCGCCCTTTGCCTCATGATAACTAACATAACCAACATAATCCCTTATCATTATAACAGAAATTATTGAAATAACCACAAGCAATATGATTAATAAATTAATTAAAACCGCGTCCAGGTCAAACTTATATTTGCGACGTTTATTTTGTTTATTCATTTTTTATGGAGTTTAAATGTAAGGCAAGCTCGCAGCATTTCGGATATATCTTACCTTGATGCTCCTCACTCAACTTATCAAATTCTGACTGGATTTCCTCATATAACTCATAAGCAGTATCATAATTATTTTGGGCTAGCGCTATAATCGCATTATCTATTAGCCCTTGAATATGTCTGTACGTTATTTGGTCTGATAGATCAATAATATCATCAAAAATAGTTTTTTTATCATGTTCTTCAAGCAGATCATACAAAAACTTAGCTTCATAATACTTGAGAGCTGCTTTTTTCAAATCATTATTTTTTAATAACTGGTTTGTCTGGTTTATTACTTTCCTTAAATAACTAATCTTGTGCGGATCACCGGGCTCTTTCAAAACCCTATTTTTTCTTGAAGGATGTTCTTTTTTCAATGGTTTTATCTCAACATTCAATGGTTTTATCTCAACATGCCTTGCTGATCTGTAATAAAAGAAAACCCCCAATAACACAAAAACAACCAGTAATTCAATTATAAACACTGTTTTGTTTGACTCGCTAAACCCTAATTTGTCAAAAATAACAAATCCTGAGATACTATCCCCTAAATCTTCAAGCACAGTTGTTAATACAACCGGCTTGATTTTTGGTATTTTATCTAAGGAAAGTTTGTCATTAATATAATAAACCACTTCGGTAACCTTATCAGCGGATATCTCAAACACAGGGTCTTTGTTCAAAACCTTATCAGGCTTAGTAACGAAAACAATATTATCAGAAGATTCAACTAATTCTTTCGGTATGAATTCAACGTACATAAGATTTTTTGTAACGCCAAAATCAATGGTGCGCGCTATTAAAGTAACTTCTTCTGTCCTACCTGATATATACTTTATTTCAACAACATATGCTTTAGTTGCAATAGTAGTTTTTTTCTGCAACTCTTTATTTAACGCAGATAATTTTTTCTTATCTTTTTTTGATAAATCAAGGTTTTTCAGTTTAAGATAATCCTCAAACAATTTTTGTAACTCAGTGTCATCAACATATTTAACAAACTCAACCTTGTCTTTTGCACTAACAGATAATGGCGTTGTATCTTTTATATTGTCAATCCCAGCATAAATCTCTTCTCTTCTATTGATTAAAGACACGCTGTCTGGCTGGTATTTCAAGTTAAACAAGTCGCGGTTTGCCATGTCAAGTTTTCTTTTTGCATCCTTAATAAGGACGTCCATTTTCAAATACTCAACTATCTTTTTCTCATCAGGACTGTAAGTATCAAAGTCTGGTATGACATCATACACTTCCTGGATAACGTTATATGTTGTATCGGCTTCATTAGAAGTTAAGGCTACATTGCCAGAATTTATTGTTACAAAATATTCAGGACTATACGCTTGGTTATCATCAATGTCCGTGCAAGTTATCTTCCAATAATACTCACCATAATCCAAATTTACTTTAAAGCTATATTCTGTGCTGGGTTGCAAACCTGTGCTGGTATTATAGTCAACCCACCAACCACTCCCGTCTGATATGTATAATGTACAGCTAGCATTTGAATTATCAGCAAACTTAAATTTGAACTCGCCCTTGTTTATTTCTGTATTATTAGCAGGTGATAGTAAAGTTATTAATGGTGGTGTTTGTTCTGCTCTTCTATCTAATTCAACATTAAAGGTAGTTGATTTATTTATTTTAACATCTTGCTCATATGTGTAATATCCATCTGCACTTACTCTTAACCCGTAGGTTCTATTAGTGACAATATATTCAACTAACCCAGATTCATTAGTTGTTTCCTTATCAGAATCAAGTTTGACTGCTGCACCTTCTATAAGATCTTTACTTTTATTATCAAGCACTTTTACTTTAAACAAATATTTTTTATTAACTTGAATTTGTTTAGTTTTTATTATTTGATTTTGGCCTTCATCCGTGGCTATTAATACAACATTGTAGATGCCGGAATTATCATAATTATAATCAAATTCTGTATCATAAATTTCAGTGCCGTCGTCCATGTTCCAGATTAAATTTACATTACCAACAGCTCCAGTAATAACTGCTTCAAAGTGGATCTCTTCATTTTCATAAACATTATCTTCATCTACTTGGATATTAATATTAAAGGTATTGTCTATTGAAAATTCAGCAGTGTCCGTGTTAGTATAATTTTCATAATAGTTAATGCCTTCTATTGAGTAAAGTCCTGATAGGGTTGTCAAGGAAAATTGCTGTGTAACTGGATAACTTCCATTACTAAATATGTAAACATAGGAAACATTGGTCGGTGTATTAATTGTTAAATATGTGTCAGAACCATTATGTGCATCAATAGTAATGTCAACAGTACCTCCTGGATTATAGGTTAACTGGTCAGTTATTATGTCAAATATTAAATAATCTAACGTGTTAGGATTACAGTCATCATCTATATTATTGTAAAGAATTTCTTTTTGGCCAGGATTTACATCTGGATTATTATCATCACAATCTTCATTCTCATCATAAGTATCATTGTCATTATCTACTGTATCATTAGTTTCTAGTGGAAGAATCTCTATTTCAGATAATTCAGTTAAATTCTCATAACCTTCTTCATAACAATTAATTGTGTAAGAGTAATTACCTGCTGTTTCATAAATATCTTGATAATAATACAGGCCAGAGCTCATATTGAAATCCATAGATTTATTATTATAATGACAGATTTCAAATCCTGGAATGGAGCCATTCTCATAACTGTAATTAGCATATATTGTAAAGGTTTCATTCACATATACTAAGTCAGTATGCCAGATTTCTAATGTTGAATTTATAGTTGTATTGGTGTCTGCCATTACTGTATTGTCTTGGAAGAGATATAATCCACTGACTAGTATTAATAGGAAAATAGTCCAAGTTCCCAATCTAGTTTTAAAGTTCATTGATCTCCTCCAACAATTTCAATGTATCCTTAAGAGCCTTAATCTGCTCTGGTCTGGAAACTTTTTCAATGCTTTTTTTAACAGCGTATACTTTAAACTGCCTTGGATCACTATGTTCAAGCCATTTATCCCTTAGCAAAGACCGGACTTCTTCGCTAACGTCAAGAAAATGATTTTTTTCAGCTAATATTTTTAATTCATTTAGTAAAGAAACAGGCATTCTAACTGAGACGATTTGGTCTGCCAATTTACTTGGCACCTCTATGTCTTAGAATATATTCACGACTAAACTCCCTGATAGCTTCGGACCGAGAATTATAGATGTTTTTCTTAACAAGAGAATCTAACCACTTTATAATTTCATCAGGCAACCTTACATTTACTACTTTTACTTTACTCATGGTCCGGTCCTTAAAAATAAAAAAATCCAGCCTTTTTACCTGGGCTGGATTCATAGGGGACAACGCATGTTTGGTGCATGCTTTTAGTATACTGCGGTTGTTTTTGTCATCCGTAGTATATCTGTATTATATTTACATTACAGAAGTAGTATATAAATGTTTCTATATAAGATATATGTATGTTATTTGTATGATATATGTATTATAATTAAATAATTAAGAATTTAAAGTTTTCTAATCCTATCAATATGTTTTACGGTTTCTACAACACCCAAAGGATTTGTCCATGTTCTGCAATGTTTAACTCTGTTTGGCAAAACTTCTTTAAAGTTCCATGGCTGCTGATATAAAATAGCCCACTTACCATCTTCCTGAACAAATTCAGCAACATTATGGATGCTATCGTCTACTATTAAAAATGCATCATGTAAGTTCGCTACTGCTAGTTTAGAGGAAGAAGGTGTATCATCTAATTTATATTCATTTGTCATATAAATATGATCATCTTTAATATAGTCCCCAAAAAATTTCATATACTGCCTATAGGTAATATTTCGAACATTATTTTGAATGCCGGCATGATATGAATTAAAGGGTCTGGATGTTGCTACTATTAATATATAATCTTTAGCCAGTTGTGCTATGCCTTTTATAGCATCTTCTGTAGGAACTAAATTTGCAAATTCTTCAGTTTGGTAAAAATGATGTACTCTTTTGACAGCTTCATGTTTGGAAACCCCCCATACTTCAGCTAAGCTAAACTCAGTTACATCATCAATAGTCTGTGGAGGTAAGTTTTGAGGTATCCTATAAATTTCATTATGAAATTTAAGCAAGACTGGCATAAAAGGCACAGATGTATCATCAATATCCAATAAAATATAGTCCATTTTTCCAGATAAAAACAACTTATATAAAAATAGTTTTAAAAGCACAGCTGGATTTCCTTGTTATATGAATCTAATAATACATCATTCAGAGATTGCGTTGAAAGGCAAGAATGCGAAAACTTTCGAGAATAAATTAATCAGTAATATTAAGGAAACGTTTGCTAGAAATAAAATAAAAGCTACTCTTCAGAAAGACAGTAAAAGGTTATTATGTAATATAGATAAAGACAACCCTGAAATTCTACAGAAAGTGTTTGGCGTCAAATACTATGCAATTTGTGATTTAGTTGATAAGGATATTGACAGTATTCTAAAAAAATGTACTGATATCATTAAAAAATTCAAGAAACAAAGTATAAAAAGAATTGCTATTAAGACTAAGAGGGCAGATAAGAAATTTCCATTAACTAGTCTAGAAGTAAATAAAAAAATTGGCGGACTTGCTAATAAAAACAATATAAAGATTAACTTTTCTGATTATGAAAAAGCTATTTATATAGAAATAACAGCCAAGCAGGTTTATATTTATACAAAAAAAATAAGAGCAAACGGCGGCCTGCCTGTCTCTACTTCGGGTAAGATATTATGTTTGTTATCAGGAGGTATAGACAGTCCTGTGGCTGCGTGGTTAGCTATGAAACGCGGCTGCAGGGTTGACTTCCTGCACTTTCACACATATAGAAAGAATGAAGAAGTCTTAAAAACAAAGATTGTGGAACAGGTTAAGATATTGAATCAATATCAGGGAGAAAGTAAGTTATTCTTAATTCCCTATCACAAATACCAATTAAAAACATTAGAGAAAGTAAAGCAGGGCCTGGATTTAGTATTATTTAGGAATTTCATATTGAAAATTGCTTTAAGTTTAGCAAGAAAACATGATTATAAGGCTATTATTACAGGCGATAGTATTGGTCAAGTTGCCAGCCAAACATTAGCTAATTTGAGAGCAGCATCTTTTGATATTGATTATTTAATGTTGCGCCCTTTAATAACATACACAAAACAAGAAATCATTGATTTAGCAAAAAAAATTGAGACATATGAATCCAGTATTAAACAATATAAGGACTGCTGTAGCATTATATCCAGAAAGCCAGAAACTCATGTCTCTGTCAACCAAATAAAGAACGCGTTAAGTAAAATTGATATGGATACCATTATTAAAGATAGTCTTGCTTTATTACACACAGAAAAAGTAAACTAATAGTCTGATAATGTTTTTTGTGTTAAGAATTCATGTGCTTTTTTCAGAATTTCTTTTGCATTGTCAAAAGTTAATAGATCAAGAGCGTCTTCATATGTAAGCCATTTGAAACCAATATGTTCTGAAGAAATCTTAACTTTTTTATTATGAGCTTGTCCAAGAAAAAAATATACTGTCTTGCTTATTAATAAATTATCTCTCCTGTAAAAATAAGATAATGATTTCTTAAAACCAGGATTTAATTCCACATCAAGATTAGTTTCTTCTTTAGTTTCTCTTAGGGCTGTCTCTTCTAATTTTTCGTTTTGTTCAACATGGCCTTTTGGAAAGTCCCAATGCCCTGATTCATAATGCAAACACAAATATTCTATCTTGCCATCTGTTTTATAATACACAATAACGCCTGCTGAGATTTCGTTCATATAACATATATAATATAAATAGACTTTTAAAGATTTTCAATACTTAACAAAAAAATCAGTATACTCATTCTCAGGATTAGACCATTTTACCTCTATATTTTCGACCTTTGAAAATGGAGAACCGTGCCAGCACCATTTTATGAGCTCATTCAATTTGTCTTCAGGACCTTCTGCTATTATTTCGACATCACCATTATCCAGATTTTTAACATAACCTTTCAAATTTAGGGCAAGGGCTTTTTTCTTTGCATTATGCCTATAGAAGACACCTTGTACACGACCTTTTATAATCAAATGTAGTCTTTTCACATTGAATAGAATATTAAATAATTATTAAAAAGTATAGAAAAAGAATGGCTCCCTACTTCTTCAATTTGGGGGAGGGGTATAAAGAAGAAAGGGCAATAGGGAGCCGGTAAATGAAACTTAAAGATTTCCACATCTTTAAGATATGAAAGCTCCCCTTCAAATTCGGGGGGTGGGGGGTGGTTTTCTTAGAATTCAGGTAAGGGGAGCTTGTAATCCTGAATCATGTTATTTCATAATCTACAGGCGGCTTCCTTAATTCTTGAAGCCACATTAAGCCTATGCGCATCATGTTTTTGTTAAATCTCTCTGATACTGAATATGTTTTCTTGTAAAGATCATAATCTATCAGGCCCATGCTTTTCATTGGTGTTAATATTCTGTCATAAAACTGCCTTTTGTTATATGATAATTTTACCTTCTTGCCCTTATAACCCGGCTCATCAATCACAGTCTGCATCTTTCCTTCATGCAACTTAGTGGCAAATAACGACATCTCTGTTTTTCCAATTTCGTTTTTGTTTTCTTTCATGTGCCTTATCAATAATTTTGCAACAATAACCTGTTGCTTTGTAGCAAAGATTACTTCAAACACATCATCCGGCAAATTAAATTGGTCAAACAAAACCACCATTTTATTCTTATATAAATACATACTAATATATAAATGTTACTATTTTTTAGATTAGTATACAGAAATGTATATTAATTATTAAAGAAATCCTCTATTAATTGAATATGGTTAGTATTTATTACAAGGTCCCAATCTTCTGGAAAACACCTCTTATAGTTATTCCAAATGTAGCGTTCATCTAAGAATACAATCAGGCCCTTGTCTGTCCCGCTCCTGATGCAACGGCCAGCATTCTGCAGTGATTTATTAAAAGCCGGAAATAAATATCCGTAGTCCCAGCCTTTATTGAATTTTTTGTCGTAATATTTTATTAGTGACTTTATTTCTAGGTCTGGCTGCGATAATGGCAGCCCAACTACAATAACTGCTTTAAGTAGATCGCCAGGCAAATCAATGCCCTCACCAAAACTTCCAGATGCGACTGCCAATAAAACAGCGCCTGTATCTTTATATGACTTAAATTTTTTTAGTAGATCTTGTTTTTCAGATTTTGTCATGTTTGGATGTTCAATAAATGTTGTTTTATTGGTTACTAAATATTTAATGACTTGATCTCTTAAATAATAGCTGGGGAAAAAAACAGCTGAATTTCCAGGTATAGAATTTATCATCTTAGATAAATTATCAGAGATATCTTTGTATTGTTCAACTGTTCTTTTAGAATATTTTGTTGTTGTTTTTGGAACTATTAAATTTAATCTGTTTTTTTTAGGGAAAGGATCTTTGAAAACAACTTCCTGGCAGTTATGCACGCCAAGAACTTCCTTATACATTGAAGTTGGCAATAAAGTTCCGCTCATCATAATTGTGCTTCTAGTATTATTTACAATATTTTGACTTATAACAGAGGGATCTAAACATCTATATGAAAGTGTAATATATGGCTCTCTCAAGCCCTGCTTTAAAGCCAATATCCTAACAAAACCTTCTTCCTGGCCTTGCCACGCTTCCAAAAACCTGGCTATCGCCCCGATATATGATTGTTTTTGCAGCTCTCTAATCTCATCTCCAATGTAAGAAAAATCAACTGTAATTTGGTCATAATCATAGCTGTCATGCAATGGTTTTTCAAATTCTTCTCTCTTTACAATACGTTCATCATTTACCTTCATATCTTTGGCTAATTTTTCAATTAAATTAAGCAGTTCATTCAACATCTCAACAATATTATCATAACCATATTTCTTGGCTTCTCTTACAGCTCTTTTTATTGTCACAGTAGTCAGATATTCTGAAGCCAAGTCCTTTAATCTGTTTGGCAGGTTATGGGCTTCATCCACAATGACAATTAATTTGTCCAGTTCTTTACTTATTTTTGTTAAGAAATTATTTCCAATGCTGGGATGAAACAAGTAGTAATAATCTGTTATAATGACTTTAGCTTTCCTTGCAAGTCCTATTGAAATCTCGTAAGGGCACATTTTTTCTTCATGAGAATGTTCAATTACCTGCTCAGTTGATAATGGGGCTATCTTCTCTAATTTTTTTAATAAATTTGAGCCTGCAATCGTAAATTTAGTCATATTTTTTCTGCTATTTGTATAAAATTGACATTTTTTATCTTCCCTTAATTTTTTACAGTAATCTGCAAACTCAGAGCTGTATAATGAGCCAACACTTGGTTGAAGGCACATCCATTTCTTGCCAATTATAGAAACAGAGGTTGTACTAATATTATATTTATCTCTGATTTCTTTTAAAGTTTCAATAGCTATCTTATGCTGTGTATGTCTTGATGTAAGAAATAATACAGTTAAATCATTTTCAATTGCTTGAGCTAGTGCAGGTGCTAATGTTGCAGCAGTTTTTCCTAATCCAGTAGGAGCATGCACTATTAGATTTTTCTTGTTTTTTATGACTGCATCAGTTAATAATAATAGTTTATTTTGCTCTTCTCTTACAACAGGATACGGAAATAACAGCTGCTTTTTTCTTTCATCAGAAATCATAGAAATTTGCATTAAGTATGTTTTTATAAAGGTTTCCTGTATAAACTTTTTTTACTGCCTGGATATAGGCCCATGGCACTCATCTGCTCATACTGTTCCCGTGCTAATGTCATCTGATTAATAGTAAAGTCATATTTCTCTTTTATTTCTCCAGTTAATAACTTAACTTGGGCATTGTCTACATTATTACCAAGAATAAGGATGTTGGCTTTGTTTTTAGATCTTGAACCTAGTAATAAAATCTCATCAATGTTTTCTAATTTGGAAGCTTGCTCAACAAAGAATTGTACAACATCAACCTCTATCAATGATTTCAGAAAGTCAACTGTTTTATTTTCCTGTAATTTATACAGTTTAGCAGTTTTGATTTCTTTAACTTGTAAGACATCCATCTCAACTAATTTTTTAAGAATTCTGTAAGTAGAAGCAGGCGATACTTTTGTATTCCTACTTATTTCTCGCAAATAATATTCGCCATTATCATTCTTCAGAAAAAACCTTAATATTGCAAGAATTTTGTTATCAAATAACTTGCCAAGTAATTCCTGCGGTTCCATTACTTTATTTTAATTTAATAAGTGATATATAAACTTTATCATTATTGAAACAGTGTTTCATTTATGAAACAATTATATTAAGACGGAAAATATTTAAAGGAGATAGTCCTTATCAAGCATATGACTGAAAAAAAATCTCACATACCTGAAGCAAGTGTAAAAGATTCTGTTGATCCTGTCAAGATAAAGATGAATGTTTTCGAGGCAATAGCTACTCGCCGATCTATCAGAAAATTCACTATCCAAGACGTACCCATGGAAATTCTGGGAATAATTTTAGATGCTGGGAGATATGCGCCTAGTGCAGGAAACGTACAGAATTGGCGCTTTGTAATAGTAAAAAATAAAGAGAATAAACAGAGAGTTGCAGAAGCTGCCATGCAGCAGATGTGGATAGCTGAGGCTCCTGTCATTATAATAATATGCGCAGAAACTGAAAAAATAAAACAATTTTACGGTATTAGGGGAGAACGTCTTTATTCTATACAAAATTGTGCGGCTGCCATTGAAAATATGTTGCTTACAGCACATTCTTTGGGCTTAGCTACCACGTGGGTAGGCGCTTTTGACGAAAATATGTTGAGAAGGGCTATTAGCATACCTGAAGATATCAGGCCGCAAGCAATCCTGCCAATAGGATACCCAGATGAAATTGTCCCGCCACCAACCCGCTACACCTTAGAAAATGTGTGCTTTTTTGAATCTTATGGGAATAGAATAGCCAATATTGAAAGGGTCTTACAAAATCCGTTGGTGTTTGAAAAAGTTTCTAGGTTAATTGGGGGATTTGTCGACGCTGGCAAAGACATTATAAAGAAGAGAGAAGAAAAGAAAAAGTAGTCATCTATGTTCTAGAAAATATATTTCTAAATACAATAACATTTAAATAGGAATTTAAACAACTAAGTGTTTATTGGGGTTGTGTGGCAATAACTTCCATTAACTAACAAAATTGATTTTTCCGAGAGAAAAACCATCTGAAAACAGATGTTGTGTGGCGAGTTCTAAAGTAGAGTATATTCCAAATTAGTATTTAAATATTTGGCTAATTTGATATATATAACATAGTATATATTATATACTCTATATATATAACACGAAGACAAAAGGAAGGGGGTCTAAAAAAATGGACTTTGTTGTGGACAACGCATTGAAAAAAGAACAAAATGAATTTGAACCATTAGACATCCACCAAGCAACTATAAAAGTTATAGGGGCTGGCGGAGCAGGGAACAACATGGTAAATTGGCTTTACCAGAAAGGTGTTAAGGGCGCAGAAATAATTGCGTGTAACACAGATCAACAACATTTGAGTGTTACTGAAGCTGATAGGAAATTTCTTATTGGAAGAGAAACAACTCGTGGATTAGGTTGCGGCGGTTTCCCGGAAAAAGGGGCTGAAGCTGCGCATGAACAACTTAATGAGATAAAAGACGCTTTGAAAGGAGCAGACATGGTTTTTGTCTGTGCAGGTATGGGCGGCGGTACTGGTACAGGATCTGCCCCGATAATTGCAGAAGTTGCTCGTGATCTAGGCTCAATCGTTATAGGAACTGTAACAATGCCGTTCAAAATAGAACGTGCTAGGGTAGATAAAGCTGAATTTGGCTTACAACAATTAAGACAAGTTTCTGACACAGTAATAGTAATAGATAACAATAGATTAGTTCAGATTGCAGGTAATCTGCCAATAAGACAAGCATTCGCAGTCGCAAATGAATTAATAAGTACAATGATAAAAGGTATAGTTGAGACTATTGCATTGCCATCATTAGTTAACCTAGATTATGCTGATGTAAAGGCTATAATGACTAATGGAGGCGTGGCAGCCATCGGAGTCGGCGCTTCTGACACAAATAGCAGAGTTGAAGAGGCCGTGAAAGGTGCATTAAGCAATCCTTTACTTGATATTAATTATGAAGGAGCTACAGGTGCATTGATACATGTCTGTGGCGGACCTGACTTGACTCTGGATGAAATCAACAAAATAGGAGAATTGGTAACGGAAAGTTTAGATGAAGATGCAAATGTCATCTGGGGCGCTCGTGTCACAGAGGATATGAAAGGCAAGCTAACTGTTATGACCATAGTTACAGGCGTTAAAAGCCCTTGGATACTTGGTAAAACAGATAGGACTGAACCAAGCAGTGAAATGCTTCAAGTAAGTGAAGAGCTAGGCATCGAAATCGTAAGATGAAATCAATTAAACTCAAGATCACCCCTTAGTCTTTGTGTGGTGCCTTCTTGCCTCTATCTGTAAATCACCCCCGAAAACATTTGCGATAGAGGCAAATTATTTTTTTTCTCTTCTCCGGGAGGGGGAGAGAAGTTTTTTTATTTTTTAAAACAAATAATTTCTAAGCACTAATTCATATTGAGCAAAAGTAGCACTATCTAAATTAGAAATTTCTGAATTTGTGAAAGACATAGTAAGTGTACAACCCAAAACACCCCCAGCTACACTATAGAAAACAGCATTATAAAGTCTATTATTAAACAATGCAAGCTCCAAACGTTCAGGCTCTGGCTTTAGTGAAACCCCAAACACAAACCCTGTTAAAGCACCTGTTGCTCCGCCTGTTAAAATTTTTGCAATATCACTCATAATTAGATAAAATATAAAATTAATTTTTAAAATTGATTATGAAAATACCTTAAAGAATTTAAATAAAACAGATTTACTTTAGTTTTATATGGCACTATACTTAATTGGCTTAGGTTTAAATGATGAGACAGATATAACTGTAAAAGGTCTTAATGCAGTAAAGAAATGTGATTACTTGTTTTTAGAAGATTATACAAGTAAATTACAAGTTGGAAAGGATAAGTTAGAGAAATTTTATGGCAAGAAAATATTTTTGGCAAATCGTGAATTAGTAGAAAAAAGAGCTGATGAAATATTAGACAAAGCTCTTGAGAAAAACATTGGTTTTTTGGTTATTGGAGATGTGTTTTCTGCAACTACTCATGTAGATTTATATTTAAGGGCCAAAGCCAAGAACATAAAGATAAAAGTAATTCATAATGCATCTATATTAAATTCAGTTGGAATTGTTGGCCTTGAATTATATAAATACGGGAAAACAACTTCAATGCCGTATTTTGAAGGTAATTTTAAGCCAGAAACGCCGTATGATGTTATAAAAATGAATCTTTCTAATAATTTGCACACATTAATTTTGTTAGATATAAAAAAGAATAAAGATAAATATATGACAGTGAATGAAGCCCTTGCACAATTATTAGAAATAGAGGAAAAAAGAAAGGAAAATGTTATTTCTAAGTCTACAAAAGTAATTGGATGTGCAAGGTTAGGCAGTGAAAGTCAATTAATCAGATATGGAAAAATAGAAGATTTACTTAAACAAGACTTTGGCGAGCCTTTACACTGCCTTATATTGCCAGGTAAATTGCATTTCATGGAAGAAGATATGCTTAAATTATATTCTTAAAGAAAAGTAGCCCCGCCAGGACTTTCGTAATTAGAACCTACGAGTTGCCATTCGCAAGCTCATAACACTTCGAACCTGGGTCCACTCCTCCAAAGGGAATGATGATTGGCCACTACATTCCGCAGAAAAACCATTTAGTTATTTCTTCCACGGGGCTCTATCATAAGGCTACTTAAATTCATGAGATAAATTGTTCCTATTTAAATTTAATGCATTTAAC
>CAZKFC010000021.1:0-20872 GCA_964552005.1 uncultured Methanosarcinales archaeon | reverse complement strand
GTATAAAAGCTTTAAGAAAGATTTAAATATAAAAAAATCCCTATCCATATATAGCGGTGGGAGGTGGGTTTAAGTTGTACAACAAATGCGATAAATGCGGCAAGCTAATGGATAATTACGAGGACAGGCGTTTAATTTTAGATAACCAGGGCAAGGTAAGCACTAGATGCATGGATTGTTATGAAGAATACGCTAAACTCAAACAAACCATATAAAAAATAGTTTTATTAACCTCTATTAGTTCTTTTTAGATATGATAATTCATGGTAATATTAAGATTATAGATCTTGCTTTGTTAATTAACAAAGAAATATTAGTTATAACAGACACACAGATTGGTTATGAAGAATCTCTTAACAAACAAGGCGTTCTTATTCCCAGATTTCAATTTAAAGATTTGCAAGACAGGTTAAAAAAAATTTTAGATAAAACAAAACCTAAAAAAATTATAATTAATGGTGATATAAAACATGAATTTAGCAGTATAAGCGAGACAGAATGGCGCCATACTATAAAATTAATAGATTTTTTAGCTGAACATGCTGAGTTGATCTTGATAAAAGGCAACCATGACACTATATTAAGACCGATTGCCAGAAAAAGAAATATTAAGATAATTGATTATTATGTTATTGACAACATATACTTATGCCATGGTCACCATATTCCAAATAATAAATATTTTTATAAAAATAAAGTAGTTATTATAGGACATGAACATCCTGCTGTCTTTTTAAAGGATCATGGCCGTGTCGAAAAGTTCAAATGTTTCCTGAAAGGCAAGTATGAAGGTAAAACTTTGATAGTGCAGCCCTCTTTTAACTTATTAACAGAAGGCACTGATATCTTAACAGAAAAGCCTTTGAGCCCCTTTCTAAAAAAGAATTTAGATGATTTTGAAGTTTATGTCGTAGCAGATAAAGTGAGGTATTTTGGCAAAGTAAAGAACTTATGATTTGCCATACACAATCTTTAACAAGTCTACCTTGGTTATTATTCCAACAATGTTTTCTTTTTCCTTTACCAATACAAATGGAAAATGCTTCAATAAGTGAGCAATAACACCCTGGCTTGTATTTGGAGGCACTATTGGCGGGCTTGGTTCAACTACATTACCAACTTTTGACTGAGTTTCGCCGTTAAGCAACTTGTCTAATAATAAAGACTCAGATATATAACCAATTACTTTATTATGTTTTAAGACAGGCAGCTGGGAAATGTTTTTCTGCCGCATTTTTTTTATTGTGTCTTTCAGCGTGTCAGAACTCTTAGCATAAATTACCTTTTTATGCATGATATCACGTGCTTTTAACTCATTCTTTTGCTTTAATAAAGACAATGTCTCAAATATCTTTTTTGCGTTCCTATAACTAGGATCTACCTTGCCAGATTCTATCTTTGCAATCAAAGATTGAGATACGTTAGCTCTTTTTGCTAGTTCTTTTTGAGTTAAATTTAGTCTTTTTCTATATTTCTTTAACTCTGATAATTCTTCCATAATTTTAAAAAATGACATTGAATTTATAATTTTTTTGTAACAAAATATTCTAATCAGAATATTATTATCAAGAAGGTTTATAAACAATTTTTAAGTCTGAGATTATAATGTGGAGGGATATACATGATAAACAATAAGAAAGATTTTTTGTTCACTTCTGAATCTGTTACTGAAGGGCATCCTGATAAGATATGCGATCAAGTGAGCGATGCTATCCTGGATGAAATTTACAAAGATGATCCAGGTGCAAGGGTCGCAATAGAGTGCCTGACCAAAACAGGCAGTATAATGATAGGCGGCGAAGTTACCACCAGTGCGTACGTTGAAATGCAGGAGATTACAAGAGATGTTGTTAGGAAAATAGGTTATACAAAACCTCATTATGGGTTTGAAGCTGAATCTATTGGTGTCTGGGTCAATATTAGCAAGCAAAGCCCTGACATTGCGCAAGGTGTTAATGAGACAGAAGAACATGAACAAGGAGCAGGCGACCAAGGCATGATGTTCGGCTTTGCTACAAATGAGACACCAGAGTTAATGCCCCTTCCCATATTATTAGCACATAAACTATCTTATAGATTAGCAGAAGTTAGAAAAAATAAAACTCTAAACTATCTAAGACCGGATGGCAAGTCACAAGTTACAGTAGAATATAAGAACGGCGAACCAAAACGTGTCCATACTATTGTGCTGGCAGCGCAGCATGATCCTGATGTTGAGCTTGAACAGATCAAGAAAGACCTCATTAAATATGTTATCAAGCCAGTATGCAAAAACTGGATAGATGATGATACAATATATCATGTCAACGGCACTGGCAAATTCGTTATAGGCGGTCCTGTTGGCGATTGCGGTTGCACAGGCAGGAAGATTATTGTGGACACTTATGGAGGTATAGGCAGGCACGGCGGCGGTTGTTTTTCAGGCAAGGATCCTAGTAAAGTTGATAGGTCGGGAGCATATTTCGGCAGATACGTTGCTAAAAACATTGTGGCAGCTGGCCTTGCAGATGTCTGTGAGATACAGGTAGCGTATTGTATTGGTGTGGCGCAGCCCGTCTCAGTAACAATAGAAACTTTTGGAACTAATAAAATTCCTGTAAAAAAAATTGAAGAGTTAGTTAGAAAAAATTTTGATTTCAGGCCTGCCAAGATTATTGAAAAGCTGAAATTAAGACGACCCATATATCTGAAAACAGCGGTTTATGGACATTTCGGCAGGGACGACCCTGACTTTACATGGGAAAGCACTAACATGGCTGATATTTTAAAGGAAGAAGCTGGGCTGTAGATTATTTAAACAGCATATTTTATTATTTCAAGATTACAGGAATTATGCTTGCTGCACCATTCCTGGCACTTTTCCGCCAAGTCTTCTTTTTTATATTTCAGACCGCATTCCTCACACTGGAATAAAGAATTCACTTTTTTTACCATTACTTTAATTAAAGGCTAGGTTTTTATAAATCTATGCTTGAAACAGAATAAGGTTATTTATTTGTTTTATAAATTTTAATTATCACAACCATCCACTAAATATGGCGTCAATTGTCCCTTGAGCTCTATGTCTTTCCATAAACTCATCATTAGCTTGGTTGCATGATCCTAAAGTATAATAAAGATTTCCATCAAGCCCAAGTAAGGGCTTATCATTCTTGTGCCTGTCTATAAACTCTTCATTGGCACTATCAGCAGCTTCAAAGCTGGAATACCATACACCGTCCATACCTAAATATTTATCAGTCATTTTAATATCATAATAGTGAACTAATATTTAAATGTTTTGATATTTTTACTACTTATTAGTAAGAAAAATAGAAAGATTTATATACTTAAACTACCATAAAATAGCTATGACATACAAACCAAAAAGACAATACAAATCCCAAGGAGAATTTGGTGGTCTGCCAAGAGAAATTGCAAAAATGTTAGGAATGGATACAGCCAGAGCTATGGCAGATTATATGCAACACGGATCTCAAGGAAAATTTGGAATTGTGGAAGATGATTTTAGATGTGATGCCGACTCACCTCAAAAACTAGCAGATATTGTTAGAATGCATCAAATAAGACAAAATTCAGAAACGTGATTTTATGACACAAAAAATATTACTATTTGAGGAATTTATAGAAAGGACCGGACCTCATCCCAGATATGATAATTTTATTTATTTATTCTATCCAAATACAATTGCAAGCGAGAGTGCCAGAAAAAAAGATTTTTTCATAGAATTTAAAAGATATTTCCCAGGTTTAGAAGCAAAGTTAAGTCAGGAAATACCTTTAATAAGAAAAAACAACCCAACATTTGAAGGCTTAGAGCCTTTAGAACCATATCTGTATGTTGCATACTGCATCATGAGAAGCTATGGCGCAGATGATGAATCTTTGATAGGCACTCCTGGTGCTGTAGAATAACTAGTTTTCCTGCTCTCTTATATCTTAATTCCTTTGTTCAGGCTGGAAATAATTTTTGTAACCATGATATTATAATAAGAAAAATGTTCTTAGATTTACATTCTTGCTCATGGCAGTAATTAGTACTGCACTCATAATCATATGTACAACGCTTGCCTTTCTCTTTTTGCGGTAAAAAGAAATTAGTTGGCGCACAGAATTCATCATTAGTTCTGGTGCCAATTTCAACGCATTCATTATCCAGCTCGCATCCATCTACTTTAGTAAACTTACATCTTTTTGGCCACCCTATGCAATCATTTATAGTACAGACAACACCATCATCGCACTCATCATCGCTTAAGCATTGATGGCAATCCTCATCAGTTTCATAAGTGCAGTTTTCAGGACAGTATAGATCGCCAGTAATACATTCTGTTATGTTTGAATATATGCACCGTTTCGGCTCGCCTTCACAGGTATCTTTAGTTTTTCCCTGCCTGTCATTACAATCATAATCTGTAAAACACTCATCGCAGTCATTATCATTATCAAAAGTGCAATTGCTTGGGCAATAAGTATCATCATTTATACATAATTTGGTGCGCACATAATAACATGTTTTTGGAAAGGATCCTGTACAATATTCTGTCGTGCTAGGATTGTTATCTTCACAATCTTCATCACTCCAACATTCTGTCTGTTTCCAGACACATATCCCGTTTTTGCATTCCTGATATCCTTTAGTGCACCCATACAATGATATTACACAGCCGTCATAACTTCCAATATAATGTGCAACTGTAAAATCATCCTGGCAAAAATCTTCATGATAACCGCTGTCATCCTTGCAATTGCTAACTTCATCTTCAAAAACCTTCTTATTATAATTAACAGGCACTATTGATTTGTCTGTTATGTTTTCTAGTTCAAATTCGTTGTTGAACTCAATAGACTCATCAATTTTATCAGATATGTCTGGATGATAATCAACCTTAACTTGGTTAATTAAATCATACCTGAAACTTATCCTGTGGCTCAGTAAAGGAACATCCACAATAAACTCATGGCCAGCCTTTAATTTTCCATAAGTATAATCTTTAAGGTTTATTGGCACGGTTTTAAGGCAGTCATCAAATGCATTCGACCATAGGCATAAATAAAAATCTTCATCGTACACCAAATCATCACTGCCTTTGTTCTTTATAACAACATGATACACTTTTGCATTAGGATAATTTGTAGTGCGGACATCCTTTACAATTAAATCAACATCAGCAAATACCATGCTTGAGAATAATAATATTGCAATAAAAAAAATTACACTCTTTTTCATATCATCTTTCATAACAAATGGGATTTATAATTTTTTCCATCAAAAACCTTAAATACTTCTTTTATTTAATTTAGATAATGAGATTAAAAGAATTTGTTTTCTTGTTTTTCAAATCTTTAAATCCTTTGGATTATAAAATGTTAGTCATGAGAAAAAAACGTGACACTTTAAAATATTTCTTTATGCTATTATTTTTCTGCATAATATTGAGTGGGTTTACAAATCTGCCAAAACTCAGTCATATGAAGCAGAATTTTAATGCCACTTTATCAAAATTTGAACGTTTCAATATAACAGGAATAGATATTGAATTAAAAGAACCTATTATATTGTTAAATTCACCAAAGATTGTCTTAGATTTAAGCGAGAACAGATCCTCATTAGAGAATGAAAATATTTTAATAACAAAGTCAGATATAATATGGAGAAAATTCAAGCCGAGCTTATGGGACTTTACATTATATAAGACAGAGACAAGGCCAGTTGAAAAATATTCTAATGTGTTAGAGAATGCTAATAGAATTAGTGGCATATACTGGTTATTATTTTTCTTTTTACTGCCCTCAATATTTTTGATAATATATACATTAAACTTAATCAAATATTCTCTATTAATTATAATGTTTACACTTGTAGCTTATTTAATATCTTTAATATTAAAAAGAAAGGTTAAATTACTTTTAATGTGGAGAGTAGCTGTTTTCAGTATATCTATAATGGTTTTTTTAGAATTAGTGATGGCTCCTTTGTTTAATCTGGGTATACTTCCATTACTAATCTATATACTTATGTTTTTTCTAGCTATGTTGTTGACTTTTGAAAAAGGTATGAAGATAAAAAATGCCAAAAACTAAAAAAAAGAAAAAAGTTGACAAAGATAAAGTAATTAGAACTTTATATGCTGAGCTTAAAAGACTAAATGATTTATTAGAGCAGCTGAAAGAAGAAAAAACTATGCTGATGAAAACTGCTTTGAAAGCAACAGAAAGACAAAGAAAAGCTGAAGAATTGCTTAAGAAAAAATAGTTAGATTTATATACTAGTTACTACTTCTTAGTTATAAAATATTGGTGATATTATGATTAATAGAATAAAAGATTTACCAAGGCAAGGAGTTCAAGCAGTTCAACATACAATAGATGAGAGCAGAGCTGCCAGAAGAGATTTTGGAAGAAAAGTAATTGGCTATTTTGGTGTAGCTTTTTTAGGTTTTTTAGGAGCCATATATATAAGTACAAAAAATGTTTCTAGTGCTGATTTTACTAATATTAATTCACAATCTGTTGTACAAGAACAATCAATGAATTCTGAACAATCTGTTGATGTTGAAGTTCAAAATGCTCAGTATGACTTAATTGTTCAACCATTTTACTTCAACCCAATAAGAGGTGGTGTAAACTGTAATGATGATTGTAGATTTACTAGATCTAATGTAAGAGTTTTAGAAGATGATTACAAAACTCCTTTTGGACCTTTTTGGTGGGATCCCTCTTTAAATGAAGGTGGTGCTGCTTGTCCAGAGAATATGTTAGGATATACTCTTGAAGCTTTATTGCCGAATGGTGAAAAAGCTACATTCTATTGTTTTGATACTGGCGGAGATATCATTGAATTTACAGAAAATGGTCAACCAGTTATAAGAATTGATATATTATATGAAGATGGTTATGGTCCTGATTCTGGGAAAATATGGAACCATCCAAAAACAGCAGAAGGCTACAAGCTAACTGATGATTTAAGATTAGAGGCAAGAGTTATTGCTCAACCTTAATTTTTTTTTATTTATCCCCAAAATAAAAGAATTTATCTATAGCTACATCGCTTGGTGCTATACCATTCCTGTCTATAGGACTAGTTATTTTAGGTTCTGCATCTGAAATTACTTTTTGTACTGGTTTTGGTTTAGCTGGGGCTTGGTTCTCTTGTGATTCTGGGTTTTTAATTGGAGCAGATTTTTCTATTTTGCGAGGAGGTAATTGGTTAACGCGTGCATCATTTAATTCTTTTTCTAGTCTATTAACTTGGCCTTTTAGATTTTTAATTTCTTCAAATGATCTTTGCAATGCAAAAGTTAACTTTCGGACATCCTTTTTCAAATCATGAAAATCATCATTATAATCTAATTCATTAGTAAAGTTATTCTGCCTGCCGTATATTTCTTCTGCTGCAGCTACAGCATCTTCTTTGTCACTAACAATATTGTGTTTTTTCAAGTTGACAGCTAAGTCATTCAATTTTTGTACTTTGTTTATATCCATTCTAAGTGCCTCCCAGCATGTTTTTTATTTCATTTAAAACCCTGATGTTATCCAAGGCGTGTTCATAGTTAGGCTCCATTTCATAAACTATAGCGAAATAGTTTAAAGCCTCATTTAAGTCATTGTAATCGTTTCCCCCAAACCTATATTTTAAACCCAGATTAACAGCAAGATCATAATTATATTGTATATTATCAGGATTTTTTTCTACTAAAATTCTTAAATGTTTTACAGCCTCACCATAATTTTCTACAGAATGATACAATAACGCTAGATTATTGCGCGCTGTATCATATTCAGGATCTAAAGAAAGGGCTTTTAGAAAATAATCTTCTGCCAATAACGGGTTTTTATCTTTGTAATAATATCCTAAATTATTCAATATTCCTGTATTATCAGGACTAAGCTCCAAACCTTTCTCATAAACAGCGAGAGCAGCTGCCTCATTATTGTTCCTAAGGAAAAAATTTCCTAAGCTGATAAAAATGTTAGAGTCATCTGTATTAGAACGAATAATTAAAGTCGTGGCAACAACAATAGATGAAAATAACAAAAGTATGCTTAATACTATGATGAATAGCCTTTTCACGTTTAATCTATATAAATAAGTTACATAATTAGTATATAAATATTGCGATTTTTTACACTAGTATAGAAAAATGTATATTAATCATTTAAATCTACTGAAATTCCGATTTTTTCAAGACTATGTTTAAGATATTCCATATTTTCCCTTCTAATATCTGCTACTTTTATAAAATTTGTAAAATCTATATAATATCTTGAGTTAGATCTCATAGCTAGAAATAATGTTTCAAATGCAAAATAAGTCTTGTTTAAGCCTTTGTACAATTCAGTAAGGTAATGTGCATAATAACTAAAAAAGAGTCCATCCTTGCGTTCTAGCTTTTCTATTTCTTTAAATCCATGTGTAATTGCTCGGGTGTATGACTTTATCAGCATATTGTATATATCAATAGATACATAGAAGTCTCTGACTACTTGGCTTTGTCCATATTCTAGAATTTGATCATTCATACATATTATATACTCAAAAATGTCAAAATTTAATAGTTCTTTACTGTCAGCGGCTATCAATAATTCCTGAAATTTTATTTGTGATTCTATATAACCAGGATGTCTTTGTATTGTCTGCATCAGTTCATGATATTCCGTCGCTATATTGATTGCGAGGTTTGAGAAAAGTGATTTTGTTTCCACTATTAAAGAAGCAACATAATCTAATGTGTCTTCAGATGCTCCATTTTGACTAGAATCTAATTTACCAGCTAGTTCATTAGTCATATACCACAAACCATATAATTGACCCAGCACAAATTGACTTGAGTCTTCTTCTGCCATCGAAGAAATAACATCCTCTATGTTATCTCCTAATTTACCTTGCTCGAATTGCTCTCCTAAAAAATTTAACTCTAACTTCACACCAGGTTCTGGTAATTCTGGAATAAAAATCTCTTTGTAAGTCATTATAGTTTATTATGAATCATTATATTTAAAGCTAACGCCATTTAACTATAACAATATAACAACGAAAATTAATAATTTTCGAGTATAAGTTACCTCCAAGAAACCAAAACATCATCTGTTCTTTCATATGGTTTTATTGCAGAATCTTCTACTTTTACTGTAACACCTGACTTATACATTAATAAGCCTGTCCATGCTATCATTGCTGCATTATCTACTAAAAATTCATTATCAGGACAATAAAATTTAGCATCTCTGTCTTCGCACATTAAGCTGCACATTTCCTGCAATCTTTTGTTACAGGCAACACCACCTCCAAGAACTAATTCAGATTTTTCACAATGCGCCAATGCCCTCTCGCTTACTTCTGTCAGCATGGCAAACACAGTCTCTTGAGTAGAATAAGCTAAATCTTCAACCTTATATTTTCCACTATTATATTTAGTCTTCAAATTTGTTAATAAACCACCAAAACTAACGTCCATACCTTTAACTGTGTAAGGAAGTTGAATGTAATTCTTACTCTTACTTGCTAACTTTTCAATTTTAGGTCCGCCTGGAAAACCTAATCCAATAAACCGGGCAAAACTATCCATAAAATTGCCAATGCCTATATCTAAAGTCTCTCCGAATATCCTGTACTTACCGCCATCATATGCAATAACTTGTGTATTTGCTCCTGAAGCATACAATAAAACAGGATCTTTAAAATTAGATAACATCCTGCCTATCTCCAGATGAGCTATGCAATGGTTTACACCAATCAATGGCTTTCTTAGTTTTAATGCTAGAGTTCTAGCTACAACCGCACCAACTCGTAAAGAATGACCCAACCCAGGTGATATAGAAAAAGAGATTATATCAATATCTTTTAGCTTAAGATTAGCTCTAGACAGAGCTTGTTTCAAGACTTTGTCACACACATTAATATGATGCTCTGCAACTTTGACAGGAATCATGCCGCCTTTTTTTGTAGTATAAACATCCTTAACATTAGACAAAACTTTCTTTTCTTTTAATACAGCAACTCCAAAAGTGTGTGCTGTTGATTCTATTCCTAGGGATATCATATATTAGAATAGAATTTGAATTGGCTTTTAAAATTTAATCTCCAAAATATTCACAACATTCTGCATAAAGTTCATGAATTTCTTTAAGTATATTTATTGAATTTGGTATCTTTAAGGTTGTAAGATGCGTCCTGCCTCTATTAAAAGCTGTAAGCAAAATACTGTGTGCCAAAAAGGGTTCATCCAGTGCTAAGCATAGTTCACCCACATCATATGCAAAATACAGATAACTAATTTGGTCTCCCCATTTTAAGAGATCAAAATAAGTTAAATATCTGTCTACTTCCTGATAAACTTGATCAAGGAGTGTTAATGCTTCATCAATCTCTAAAACAGAAATTAAATCATCAATTTTTTTTATATGTGCTTCAACATCCATTTTTTTAAAAAAATAATATTAATATTTAAATTTGACCACTGGACATTGGACATTCTCACGCCAGATTTATAAATAAAAAAGTATAAAAGTACTGCATGATTAGTATAAAACAGATGGCACTCTTTGATGACATATTAAAAGACTCAGAATCTTTGTTCATGGACCCTGTTGTCCTTGATTATGATTACCTGCCAAAGATGCTGAAATTTAGGGAAAAAGAACAGCACCATGTAGCTTCTTGTATAAAACCTTTATTTTCTAATAGAAATGGTAAAAACATACTTATACATGGCGCTCCTGGTATTGGGAAAACAGCTGCAATAAAACATATTTTAAGGGAACTGGAAGAAACAACTGACGATATTTTCCCTATATATATTAATACGTGGCAAAAAAACACCACTTATAAAATAGTAATGGAAATATGTGACTTGCTAAATTATAAATTCACGCATAATAAAAAAACTGAAGAACTTTTTAGGATAATAAAAGACCAGCTTAACAAAAAAGCTGTTGTTTTTTGTTTTGACGAGATTGACAAAGCTGAAGACCTTGACTTTCTTTATATGATACTGGAACAGATTTATAGAAAAACCATCATCTTAATAACAAATTATAAAGAATGGGCTGTTAAACTAGATGAAAGAATAAAATCAAGATTAACTTTAGAATATTTAGAATTCAAGAAATATAATGATACAGAGATAAAAGGTATACTAGAACAACGATTGAGATATGCGTTTGTGCCAAGGGTGTGGCATCCTGATGCTTTTAATTTAGCAGTTAAAAAAACTACTGAAATAGGTGATGTTCGCACTGGCTTATATATATTGAAAGAAGCAGGCAACTCAGCAGAAGACAGAGCTTCAAGAAAAATTGAAGTTCAGGATGTAAAAACTGCAATTACCAAAATCTCTGATATAAAGATAAAGAAAAAATCTATGCTAACTGATGAAGAGCAGTTGATATTAGATGTTGTAAAAGAGAATTCTGGAAAAAAAATCGGCGAACTCTTTGAAACATATAAAGAAAAAGGCGGTCGAGGTGTATATAAAACATTCCAGAGAAAAATAGATTTCCTCAGCAGGAACAAGTTTATTTCAACTGATAAACAACTGGGCGGCAAAGAAGGCAGTACTACTATCATTAAATACGAAAGAGAAACTAAGCTTGATGAATATTAAGAGCTTCTTTAATTTTTTCGTGAACCTCTTGTTTTGTTCCCCTCCCTGGGATAACAACAGGTATGTAATTATCAAGTATTGGAAATGTAAGTTCCATAAAATCAAAATATCTCTTATCAAATAAGTTTGGAGCATCTTCAGGTCGCCCCTGTTCTCTATACCTTTTAGCTATCCGGGCAGCACAAATGTCTCTTGAAACTTGCAGATAAATAATTTGAAGAACATCAACTATTTCTCTTACTGGTTCCACTTGTTCAACTGTCCGAGGAATGCCATTTAAAACTAAAGTTTCTGATCTTGGATTGTAATCTCCATCCCTTATATAATTTCTAAGAGTTTGTAAAAAAAGCTTTATTGTTAAATCATCCGGAACAAGATCTCCTTCATCAATTATGGAGGCAACCTTATTACCTATATCTGTGCTCCTATCTAAATCTCTAAACATCTGTCCTGAGGAGAAGTTAAAGTAACCATAAGGTTGTAACAAATCAGCTTGTGTATCTTTACCAGCTCCAGGCGGACCTATAATAATAATACCTTTATATTTTTGTCCAGATATCTTCCTTATTATTTCATAAAGATTATCCAAAACCATGAAAAAAGGTACAAATAATTTATTTATAAATTTAATTACCATTATTTTTAAATATACACTTTATTTTATCAAAAAACATGGGGGAAGAAAATTCTACTATAACATTCCAGTCTATTTATGACATGGTTAGAAAAGAAAAAACTAATGAGGAAATCCAAGAATTAAATAAGGAAGTTTTTGCTCAGCTGACCACTTATTTAAAAACAAAAATCCAGATTTACAAGAATTCTAAAAACCGCGGCATTAATCCAAATGAATTAAAAAAAATGAAATCACAAATAATTAGCACGAGAAAATTAATCAAAGAATTATATGAGAGAAGGGAAAGAAAAATCTTGCAACTGGCCATAAACAAATCACGCACTAAATCAGATGAAATTGACGAGTCTAAATTATTGCCTGAGGAAAAATTGTTGTTTGATGATACAACCAAAATATTGGACAAATACAGGCAAGATATCCTGCTCAATTTAGTTAATGCAAGGCTGCCTTTCGGAAAGAAAGAAAAAATTAATAATAATGAGGAAGAAAAACACGAGCCAGAAGAGTTTGTAGAAGTAAGATTTACACAAGCAGTACCAAAATTCCTCGGCCTAAAAGAAGAAATCTACGGTCCTTTTGAACCTGGTGATACAGCCAAGTTACCAAAAGAAATTGCAGATGTTATTATACAACGAGATAGAGGAGAACTAGTTTAGACTATTTCTATTCTTTTTGCTCTGAAACCTTTTCTCTGTAATTGAGATTTCTTACATTCAAGGCACTGGTATCTTAAATCTGTCTTTTTAGTAGTTTTCTTACCAGTCATCTTCCATTTTGTAATGGCTGGCTTGCTATATTTGCCGTGATTGCCGAAGCCTCGTGCCTGTCCTCTTTTTCTAGCCCTATACTTAGAACCATATGACAGACTTGAAGCTGCGCCTTTCTTCACCTGGAAAATCTTGTGTTCAGTATGTTTCTTACAAGAAGGACAATACATTCTTCTGGTTTTGGGCAACTTCATAGCTTCCTGGAAAAAAGAATAGTTTAAAAAAGTTTCTAATTATACTCAAGAATAACATGTCGTCTCCACAATCTATAAAAAAAGCTAAACTAATTATTGCTATTATATATCCAGAAAATAATAAACCAACAGAATTGATGATAGAACTAAAAGGTTTATATGGTGAATTTACACCTTCGGAAGTTATTGATTTTAACTACACAAAATTCTATGAAAAAGAATTTGGAAAAAATCTCAAGAAGATATACTTAGCATTTGAAAAAGAGTTCGATATTGAAAAATTACCAAAAATAAAGTTACAGTGTTACGACTTTGAAAAAAGATATTTAAAAAATGATAAAAGATTCTATAATATAGATCCTGGTTATATAACTAAAAATTCTTTTGTACTAGCAAGTTTCAAGGAAAGAGCTCATCGAATATATTTAAAAGATAATGTTTATGCTGACTTGCAACTAGTTTATGAGAATAAACATTGGAAAAGTTTTAATTGGACTTTTCCAGATGTAAAAGAAAAAATAATACAAGAATTCTTAAAGCAAATAAGAAAATCACTTTAACAGCACCATCCTAATTTATTATATATCCAAGCAAAGATATATCCTGCTATAAAACAGTCTATAAAAACCCAGACCATGCCAATAATTAGTCCCTTCAATGTTACGTCATACCCTACATATAAAGAACTTAACAATCTGACTAAAGCGCTGCCCCAGCCAAACAATCCTGCTATTATCCCTAAAAATAACATATAAAGACTACAAACAATGCCAAGTGTCAGCCCAACCCGCTTAGGATCCATTCCTCCTTTACCTTTGTGATGCTTTTTTTTTGTCTTCTTTCTCGCCATGAAATATCACCATTTCTTAATGAGATTATCTGCTTTATAATTTTTTCCTAAGAAATGCTATTACTTATAAGTAATAAAAATGAAAACATTTATATAAAACTTCTTTATTACAAAGAAAAATGTCAAAACAAATCTCAGTTAAGTCAATAAATACATCTGACCCAATATTGAAAAAGATGTATGAAGAGGCTCAAAAATATCTAGAAAATATTGGTTTTATTAGAACCCCGTTGATGTCTATAACTGATAAAGATCATACTTTTAGAAGTTTTTTGTTTTCACAGGCCTTTGAAAAGGTTGTCTTGGAATATAAAAAAGACAGTTATGAGGAGATTTTGAGGCTTACCTTCAACCCATTAGAAATTAAATTCATATATGACATTCTGTTAATGAGGTTCAACCAGTTAGCGCAAGACCAAGAAGATAAAGTTTTTATATATAATGAATAGAATTATTATTCTCCTTTTTTCTCTTCTGTTTTGTCAACAGGTGCTTCGCCTTCAGCAGGTTTAGTTTCAACAGGCTTTTTCTCTTCTTCTGGCAGAACTTCTTGTTGAATTTGAGTTGGGATCTCTGCTTCATTCATTGCTTCAATAATTTCATGGCGTTCTTTTCCAGCCATCTGCTGCAATATCTCGTTAGCTTTTGCCAGAAATTCTTCTCTTTTTTCTTCAAGTTCTTTCTGCATCTTTATCCTTTCTTCTTCTAATTCCTTTAATTCTTCATCTGTTAATTCTGTCTTTCCAAGTTCAATCTTCCTATCAAATTTACCAGCATCAACATCTTTCAAAGCTTCTGGGACCGGCTTGCCCTCAACCATGACACCCATGCTTTGGCATGTTCCCATAATTTCCTTAACCTTATCCTTATTTGTCTTACCCAACAAAGAATCTTCTTTCATCTTAGCAATTTTAATAACTTGCTCAATCTTTAAATCAGCTACTAAATCTGTGCTTGGATTAGAAGAACCTTTTTCAATTCCAGTTTCTTTAATTATCAATTGTGAAGCCGGCGGCGTACCAACTTTAATAGTATAAGCTTTTGTCTCAGTATTAATCTCGACTTTAACAGGGACTTGCATTCCCTTGAAATCTTGTGTTTTCTTATTAATGTCAATAACTACTTGGCCAATATTAATTCCCATAGGTCCTAATGCAGGTCCTAAAGGTGGCGCAGCTGTTGCCTTCCCGCCTTCGATTAAAACTTCAACTACTTCTGTTGCCATACTGAAATTTTTGAATTTGGAAGAGATTTAAAAACTTTTTGATAGCCTAATAAAAAGGTTTAAAAACCTTATTACTTTTAATAAGAGTTATGCCAGAAGATGAAAAAATGGACATATTAAAGGATCAGCCATGCCCTATGTGCCATAATAAAACTTTAGAGTTAAGGGAAATGGAGCGTGATATACCTTTTTTTGGTAAATGTTATATCTTTAGCATGGATTGCAGTTCCTGTAATTATCATATGGCAGATGTTGAAGTAGATGGAAGCGGCAAACCAGTTAAATATTCATTGGATGTTGAATCAGAAGAAGACCTTAAAATTAGAATAATAAAATCAAGCAAAGCTAAAATTAAAATACCTAGGTTAATAGAAATTACACCAGGCCCTATATCAAATGGTTATGTCACCAATATAGAAGGTATTCTAAATAGGGTAAAAAATGTTTTAGAAGGACAGAGAGATGATGAAGATAAATCTATAAGGAAGAAAGTAAAAAATCAACTAAAGAAAATTCAACGTGTGTTATGGGGCCGTGAAAAGTTAACCTTGATAATAGAAGACCCAACAGGCAATTCTGCAATTGTTAGTGAAAAAGCCAAGAAGGGCTAATTTTTTTAAACATTTTTATTCTTTCTATAACATATTTATCTAAGTCTCTTGAAGATACTCTTTCATATCCTATTGGTATCTCAGGCAATTCTGACAACAAGTCTGGATTCCTCATATAATCTTCAATACCTTCTAAAAACATAATTAAATGTTGAAGCGCAGTAGTGCCTTGGATTTCCCTTACAAAATAACTTTGAGATACGCTCGGCGGGAATCCTCGGTTATTTTCGCTGATGAAAAAGATGTGATTATCTGCATGCTCCATGATCTCTTGCATAACATCTCTAAATTTTGGATACCTTGCCCATAATAAATTAAAAATATTCCCATCTGTGTCTCCAAAATAAAGCTTTGAAGTTGCTTTTCCAGCTGTATCAATATAATCACCAAAAAAATTGCCAAAAAACCCTGACCATCCACCATGAAAGAAAGCATTTACATTTGACATATAATCTGAAGTTCCAGGACCTTCCATCTGTCTAACATATATCGGAACAACTTCTTCTTTATGAGCAACCCAATGTGGTAGTTTATATACAACCCCATTTTGCACAAGCCAATCAAGATAGGCTCCCTTAAAAAATTCAAGAACTTGTTCTGGATCATTTTCATCATATTTGCCTTTCTCCTTCATTAGTTGCGTAGTTGCCAATAATTGCAAATCAAAACCAGATTCAGTAATGGCTTTTCTATTTCCGGGCGCACAAATACCACCACCAAGACTTAGCTGTGAAAAAGATTGGCTTGCATTATATCTGAAAGGATCATACGTATCCATAATTCCTGTCGCAAAACCAAACCATTGGACAAACGAGCCAGGATCATCAATTATTGGGTCTAGTTCTTCAAAATATTTTATACCTCCTAATACACCATGCTGTCCTATTATTGGACGAGGTTTAGGATCTTCTATCATTTGTATTACAAAGTTAACTATATCATCAATATTCTCTTGAAACCTCTGCAACAAACCATAAGAGTCCTGGGGCGGTTTAAACCCGTTTAAATAACCCAAATTTCTGAACTGTTGTACAACATGATCTATTGTTCCAGTTTCGTAAAGAGCAGTTACAATATCACCTGCTACAACATTCTTGAAAGGAAGATGTGGTTTAACTTCTTGCATAGCAGTTAAAAGACTTGGTTTTCTACCCTTAACAGGAAAGGGAATTCCTATCCTATTAAATTCACCTCTCTTTTCATGCCAGTAACACAAAGCGGATCTCCAATCACCATTACTAAGATGTCCTGCTACTGTCAGAAAAACACTTGCCAATGAAAAAGGTCCTCTCAGCTCAAGAGGATGAGATTTTACAAAACTTAAAGTGTCTGCTAAAGCCAAACCCAAGAAAATATCGTTTGAAATTAAATCAGAACCAATCCTAGAATCATAAGACATTCCATATTCATTATATTGTCTTTTTCTCCTTGTCACTATAATAACTTTTAAAACATTTATAATTATTAAACGTTTCCATTCCAAAATAATAAAATATTTTAATAAAAAAATAATTAATAAAAAATTGCGCTTTTTTTCTATTATATTCTTTATTACATAAATGTATTTAAATAAAAGTCAAAAATTATTAGTTAGGGTGATTTACAGGTGGCTATTGGTCTTATAGGAGGTTCTGGAGTATATGATCCTAAATTATTAGAAAATATAGAAAAAATTCCAATTAAAAAAACAGAATATGGTGAGACTTCTGATGTTATTACAAAAGGTGTGCTGAAAGGTAAAGAGGTTTATTTTATACCAAGACATGGATTAAATCATCAGTACAATCCATCTACTGTACCATACAGAGCTAATATACATGCATTAAAAGAATTAGGCGTTACAAAACTATTAACAGTCAGTGCAGTTGGCTCATTGAAAGAAGAATATAAGCCAGGAGATTTTGTATTTACAGACCAGTTCATAGACAGGACTACAAAAAGAAACCAGACATTTACAGGCAAAGTCCATTTATCAGTTGCTGAACCTTTTTGCAGTGATTTAAGAAATAATTTAATAAAAAAAGCTAAACAACTTAATTATAATTATCATGATAAAGGAACTTGCATAGTTATTGAAGGTCCTAGATTTTCAACAAAAGCAGAATCGAAATTATTTCGGTCATGGGATGCTGACATTATAAACATGACTTTAGTGCCAGAAGTTGTTCTGGCAAGGGAAGCAGAAATTTGCTATGCAAATATTGCCATGGTAACAGATTACGATGTCTGGAAAGAACATTATGTGAGCCATGCTGAAGTTCTAAGAGTAATGAAAGAAAACACTGAGAAAGTTAAGCAGCTGTTAATGAGTATTATACCAGAAATTGATGATAAGAAAATTTGTTCTTGTAATACAGCATTAAAGGATAGTGAGATGTAATAATTAAGTTGTAAGGGGTGTTCTGAATCAACTTATTATGACACTTTTATTCAGTTGAAGTGCTGCTTGCCAGTTCAATAGTTAGGATGGAACCTCACGAGTTTTGATTATCCCTAACAAATCTCAAGTATTCAGCACTGAACACCCCTTGTTTTTTTTATATAAATTAACAAGATATAAAAAACTTATTAAAATCAGTTTGTTTCCTGTAGGCTTATGAGAATAACTATTGACATCACAAAATCCTTGGAAAAGAATGCTGCAGACTATTTTGAAAAGGCTAAAAAAGCAAAACATAAATTAGAAGGTGCAAAACAAGCATTAAAAGAAAGTAAGAATAAACTGGCTAAACTTGAACAAGAGTTAAAGATAAAACAAGAAAAAGAAAAAAACAAGAAACCTCCACGAAAAAAATCATGGTATGAGAAGTTCAGGTGGTTTTACACATCAGAAAATTTCTTGGTAATTGCAGGGAGAGATGCCACAACTAATGAGATTATAATAAAAAAACATACTGACAAGAATGATATTGTTTTCCATACAGAATTGCCTGCAAGCCCGTTTGCTGTATTAAAGACAGAAGGCAAAAAACCCGGTAAAATATCATTGGAAGAGGCCGCACAATTTACAGGAGTATATTCAAAAGCCTGGACCTCGGGAAGAACAGTAGCAGACATATTTTATGTAAATCCAGAACAGGTTAGCAAGGAAGCGCCGTCCGGTGAATATATTGCAAAAGGCGCATTTATGATATATGGTAAAAAAAAATTCTTAACTCCTGTTTTAAAATTATTTATAGGAAAAATGAAAGATAATAAAATCATGTCAGGCCCGGAAACAGCTGTTAAAAAACACTGTTCAAGATATATTGAGATAATTCAGGGTAAGGAAAAGACAAGTGTTGTAGCAAAAAAAATAAAATCAATCCTGGAAGCAGATGACCTGGATGAAATAATAAGGATAATACCGCAAGGCAGTAAATTAAAACAATGAATATAAATAAGTTAAAACATAAAGCGAAAACTTTGCAACCTGTTATAAGGATAGGCAAAAATGGTCTTAATGAAAATGTACATAAAGAAATAAAGAAATTATTGAAAAAACGCAAATTAATCAAAATAAAGATCCTGAATAATTGCCCTGTTGACAAAAACAGCTTAATTGAAGAGATACTAAAAAAATCCAAGTCGAACTTAATATCAAGAATAGGCAATATTTTTTCAATACATAGAAACTAAATTCTAAGAGCTGTCTTTGCCAGTTCAATACCTCCTAAATAAGATGGAATAACAACATGAGCTGCACCAGCATGCTTCAGTTTTGCAACAACGTTCTCGCTGTTAGCTCTGGCGCTCACTTTAATACCTGGATGAAGCTCTTTTGCTGTTAAAACTAATAATATATTATCACTGTCAGAGCCAAGGCACGCTATCAATTGTTTTGCTTTCTCAATATTGATTTCTGTGAGAAAATCCTCATCAAGAACATCGCCTTTAACTGCGATATATCCCTGTTTTTTAAGTTTCTTAACAGTTTCTTCATCATTATCAACAATAACTATGTCCTTGGTATATTGTTTCAAGACAGACGCAGCGTGGCTCCCAACACGACCGCCGCCCGCTATTATGTAATGATTAGACATTTTTTTAACTTTATTCATTTGTCTCACCCCTGAGAAAACATCCTTAAATTTACCTTCTAACAGATATTCTAGGATAACATAAATAAGATAAAACTGGACAACGCCGCCCATTATACTTAATAGAGCAAAGAAATATTTCAAGCCTATTTGTTCGTTAACAATTTCAACATGTGTAACAATACCTAATGCTTTTGAAAAGGATTCTTCAGCCTGCAAACCCTGTAAAAACAAGCCAATGCTTGCCAAAGATATAAGAATCACTAATATAAGTAATGCCAGCACCACTTTTTTCAAAAAATTATCTTCAGGGAGATTTACCTTTCCCATTTAATTTTTTAAATTTCAACTTGTATAAATAATTAACCATAATAATTAAATAAGAGAAAGCCTACCAGCTTAAAATGGATAATCAAGAGCGTAGAAAAATTTTAAGGTTTTTATTAATAGCTATGATTGCCCTTTTAATAATATTATCATCAGATTATGTTCAAAGAATACTAATATTGTTCACATTCGTCATTATCAATTTTGTTTTTGCATTCTTGAAAAATAAATTACGCAGATTAGAAAAATATCTTTTAGGAATTGAATTGATTTTATTCTGTACAGTTATGACAAGCATTAGTTTCGGTTCCAAGGTTGGAGCTGTTATGGGTGCATTATTAATGATAGTAAATTATATTGCTGAAAAAAGAGCATCAAGATATTTTATTGTTACAATAACCTTATATGCGTTAATCGGCTACTTAGTTTATTATTTCAGAGAATATAATATTGTTATATTGGGAATGCTCACATCAATATTGTATAATATAATGGCTTCTATTATTATATTTGCAATCCCTTTTGGCGAAAATAAAAGAACAGTTATTATATTTAATATTGTTAATATATTATTTAATATTTTCTTGTTTAGTTCTTTAGGTAATTTTGTTAAGAATTTAATAATATGAACGC
>CAZKFC010000020.1:0-21161 GCA_964552005.1 uncultured Methanosarcinales archaeon | reverse complement strand
GGAAAACCATGCATTGCAACAAAAGAAGGAGGTCATAAAGAAACAATAATCAATAAAAAGACAGGGTTATTGATAACTCCTAAAAATATTCAAGAAATAATTAAAGCAGTTAATTGGGTAACACCAGAAAGAGCAAAACAAATGAGAAAAGAATGTGAGAAACGGGCAAGAAGATATTCTTTAAAAGAACACATGAAAAGATTAAGGAAACTAATGGATGAAGCAAGATGAAAATTTTTATTCTTGGAGGATATAGTTGCAAATATCCTTCTTTTTCCTGGCAATGTAAGATGGCTTTTGATAGTTTAGGACACAAAACAAAATGTTTTAATTATAGATATTTACAACTTCATAGAACACAATGTTCTAATAAAATTTTGCATAAAACAATATATAAAAAAATAATTAAATTTGGTCCAGAAATCCTTCTTGTTACTAAAGGTGAATCTATTCTTCCAAATTTTATTAATAAGATAGGTAATAGAGGAATAAAGACAGCAAATTGGGTTCTTGATGATCCGACAGGAAAATTTTATCCAAAGAACAAAGTTAATAATATATCAGAATATGATGCTTTTTTTGTTTTTGATCCTGCCTATGTAGTTGAATTAAGAAAACAAAACCCAAATACACACTATCTTCCGTGTGCGGCAGACCCTGATAATATCCATAAAGAATTAATTCCCTTAAAAAATAGAAAATACAAATATGATGTTTCTTTTGTAGGTTCACACGAACCATATAGACAAGAATTTTTTAAAAAATTAACCAAATATGATTTACACATTTGGGGTTTCAGATGGGGCAATGTAAAAGATAAATCTCTTCAGAAACACATTCACAAAGAAATTCCGCGCGGCAAACACATGTGTGAGATATTTAATAATTCTAAAATCAACATAAATATACATGCAAAACATTCTATTGACGGCTTAAATTTAAGGACATTTGAAGTTCCAGCCACAAAAAGTTTTCTTTTAACAGATTATTATTCAGAGTTAAGTAAATTGTTTAAAGTTGGTAAAGAAGCAGTATTCTATAAAAATATTGATGATCTAAAGAAAAAGATTGATTATTATCTAAAGAAAGATAAAGAAAGAGAAAAAATTGCTTTAGCAGGATATAATAGAGTCATTAAAGAACACACAATGAAACACCGCATTATTGAATTATTAAAAATTGTAAAAAGATTAGATTAATTTTTTCTCTTTTAATTCATTATACGCATTTGCAACAAGGTCTTTTGCTTCTTGTTTTTCAGACCATTCTACTAATTCGCGCATACCTTCTTCAAACTTTATTTTTGGCTCATATCCTAACTTTGATTTTATTTTTGATATGTCAGCATAACAATGCCTTATGTCCCCTTTTCTAAATTCCTTGTTTATAATGGGCTTTATATCTGAGCCATATATTTTTAATAAGGTTTCCGCCACTTCTTTTATAGAGGTTTTTTTGCCTGTTCCAACATTAAATGTTTCATAATTGGCAGAATTTTTTTCCATGGCTAAGACACATGCCTGTACAATATCATGCACACTTACGAAATCTCGTGCTTGTTTGCCGTCTTCAAAAATAAGTGGTGGATTATTGTTTTTTATCCTGCTCATGAAAATAGCAGCTACGCCAGTATATGGGTTGCTCAAGCTCTGTCTTGGCCCGTATGTGTTGAAAAATCTCAAAGCAACACTAGGGATGCCATATGCTTTCCCCACATTTAAGGTTAATTCTTCTTGGTTTTTCTTTGTTATAGCATAAACACTGTCACTTACTAATGGCTTTGTTTCTCTTGTTGGAATGGGTTCTAAGATTTCGCCAGTTTCTGGGTCCCTTACTTCAAAATCCCCTTGTTTTAATTGTTTTAAGGATCTGCTAACATTATGATAAATTTTTCCTGTTTCAGGATTTTTGTAACTTCCTTCTCCGTAGATACTCATGCTAGAAGCAACAACAACTTTTTTTACATCATGTTCTTCATTAGCTAATGCATGCATAAGGTTTGCTGTGCCTAATTCGTTTGTGTCAACATATTCTTTTACTTGGTACATTGACTGGCCAACACCGACTCGGGCAGCAAAATTAAAAATAATGTCTGCTTTAATTACTTCGCTTTTTAGTTTATTATAATCTCTTATATCGCCTTTTACAAATATTGCTTTTTGATTAATATATTCAGGAATTTTTCCATTATGAACCTGGGATTCTAGGTTGTCAAATATAGTGACCTCATGACCTAATTTTACTAATTCGTCAACTAAAAAAGATCCAATAAAACCTGCTCCGCCTGTTATTAAAACAGATTGTTTCATCTTGGTTAAACAAAAAAAATGAAAGCTTATAAATATTATTGAAAATCAGGTGTCTTTATTGAATATTTTCTTAAAGATAAAAATGTTAACTTAAAATTTCCAAAATTCCTCTTTTATTTATTTTTACCATTAGCCATGTTCGTAAACCTAATTAAAAAAGGAGATCAAATTGAAATATGGGCAAAAAAATTATAATTTTGATTTAATGTAATCATAAAGGTTTTTGCCTATGATTTTTGATGTACATACATCTTTAAACAATAAATAGCCATTTTTACTTATTTTATTTAACAATTTCCTGTTTTTCTTTAAATTTAGAATTGCCTTTGCTAAACTGTTTTCATCAGCAACTTTACATAGGTATATGTTTTTTTTATGTTCAAATAATTCATTTATTGCTTTTGTATCTGCAGTAATTAAGCATTTTTTCATAGCAATAACTTCATATGCTTTGTTTGGAATTACCCTTTTGGTTTTTTCAGTATTGCCAAAAATTCCCAAACACACATCAGCTTTTGATACATATTTTGGTAATATGTGGATTTTTTTGAAGCCCAAAAAAGACACATTTTTTACTTTTAATCTGTTTGCCAAATCTACAATTTTATTATATGTTTGTCCTTTACCTATGATTTCAAATACAATGTTTTTTCCTTCTAATTTCTTTGCGGCTTTTACAATATACTCAATTCCTTGTAAAGGAATGAAAGTTCCGTGAAACGACACCAAAAAATCTTTTGTTTTTTTACTTTTCCTTGGATAAAATATATTTTCATCCGCGCCTATATAAACAACATAAAATTTTTTCTTATTCAACCCAAATTCATTTACAAAATACTTAACGTGTTCTTTTGTATCTAAAATAATATAATCTGAAATTTGGCATGAGAACTTATCAATTAACCACAGAAATTTAGCTTTTAATGAGCTTTTTTTTACAACTTTCCTATCATTAACAAGATTGTCATAATCAGAGATAAAAGCATCAAAAAAAATCTTCTTTTTGTGTATAGGTTTTAATATCCAGCTGACAAATAAACATATCTTTCCTGTTACAAAAAGGACATCATAATCTTTTTTTAATAATCGGATAGCTAGTTTTATATATTTTAATGGACCTTTTGGCAAATATCTTTTTACATTTGCCTTGTTTTTTTTTAAGCCATTATAGATAACTCTTCCTCGAGAATAATCTTCTATATTATATATGCCAAGCATTAATATTTTCATCTTTTAATTAACTTCTTGTAGATTTTTTGTATTTTTGATAGACTGTATTCATAAGAAAATTTTTTATTTATTCTTTTTTTAACTTGTTTTAGACTAATGTGGATGTCTCTCCTTAATACATATTCTAAAAGGCTTTTTAACTTATTTATATTTCCAGGTTCAAATAATAATCCTGTCTTATTATGTTTAATAATATCAGTCACTCCACCAATTCTAGATGCGATTACTATCTTGCCAGCAGCACATGCTTCCAAAACAACACGGCCAAAAGCTTCGCTAACAAGGGAAGGGAAAACAAGGATATCGTGTTCGCCGAGAATTTTTGGTATCTTGCTATAATTAACTTGCTTATGGATATTAATTGGCAAGTTATGTGCTTCTCTAATTAAATCATTCCCTAAAGGACCCTTTCCATAAAAATTAGCTTCATAGGGCAGTTTAATCTTTTTTAATGCCTTTATTATTAAATGGGGACCTTTTGGTTTTGTATAAGGGCCAAGATATAATATTTTGGGTGTTTTGTTTTTTGGCTGCTTTAATTTAAAAAATCTCTCAAAATCAGTTAAATTATATATTACTTTAACCTTGTTTTTTGCTATTCCAAAAGTAAGCAATCTTTTTTTCATGAATGAGCTGATAGGCATATAAAAATCAAATTTTTTTATTAAGTTTTGATATTCTTCAAATCTTTTTCTTATAACATATATTATAAAAGGATTATATTTTAAATAAAATCTTAAGTTTGTTTTTCCAATTAATTTTGAATTAAGATGGCAGCCTAAAAAGGTTGTTCTTGTGCATGTCCTTTCACATGTTTCTTTGTCTTTATACATTAATGTGCCTTTGGGACAAAAAGCAACAGGACTATTAACATGCAAAACAAATTTTTTCTTTATTTTGTTTTTTAATTTCACAGCAGGCATGCTGCTTATATTCATGCAATGAATAATATCAAAATTTTCTTTTTTATCTAATTTCTCAACCTGTCTTAATAATGATTTTTCAAAACAGATTATTCTTTTTATGTTGTCTTTTACTTTTGTCGGGTCATTGCCTGTTTTTAATAATCTGTGAATAATTACTTTGTTGATGGTTTGTCTTTTTTTTAGGCCTTTAAAACCAGAGGTAAGTACATGAACCTTAATTCCAGATTTTGCCAGTTCTTTTGCTAACAAAAATGCGCTTATCTCGCCGCCTCCTTTTCCAAAAGGATAAAAATATTCTGATATCATTAAAACTTTCATATAAAGCAAGAAAAACCAGTTATATATAAAAATTCAACTAAAACAAGGCATATACAAAGGGGCTTACTGCCGAGCTTTGGCCAAAGATAATTAGAATAGCAACCAATAGCAACATAACAATAATTGGTGTGAGCCACCACACTTTCCTAACTTTTAGGAAGTCCCATAATTCAATTAAAATATTTTTGTTTTTTGCCATTTATTTAGAGATAAGATGCAGATTTTTATTTTTTTCTACTAAGATATTTTCAAATACCAAATAATCAATTCCAGTATTTATCATACAATTTAAGGCATCTTCTGGATTACAAACAATTGGTTCTCCCCTTACATTAAAAGACGTATTTAATAAAATAGGAACGCCAGACAACTTTTGAAATTCTTTAATTAAATCATAATATCTTTTATTTTGATGTTTTTTTATTGTTTGTAATCTGCCACTACCATCAACATGTGCAGCAGCAGGGATTTTCTTTATTTTGTCTCTTTTTATTTTGAAGACATGAAGCATATAAGGAACTTCATAATTACCTTCAAAATACTCTTTCATATTTTCATATGTAATTACAGGTGCAAACGGTCTGAAAGGTTCCCTGTGTTTTACTTTTAAATTAAGTATGTCTTTCATTTTTTGGTTACATGGGTTTGCTAATATACTTCGATTTCCTAATGCTCTAGGACCAAATTCCATTCTTCCTTGAAACCATGCAATTATCTTGTTTTTGTTGATTAATTGTGCTGTTTTTTTAAGGAGCTCTTTATCATCTTCAAACTCAGTATAATTTACATTTTTTTTGTTTAAAAAAGTCTTAATCTCCTTTTTAGAAAAAGAAGGACCAAGATAAGCATTTTTTAATAGAAACCTTTTTTTATTTTTTAAAATTGAATTATATGCATATAAAGCAGCACCCATAGCACTGCCCGCGTCGCTTGCAGCAGGTTGTATAAATATTCTTTTGAAGGGCGTATCTTGCAATATTTTTCCGTTAATTACACTGTTTAGCGCAACACCGCCAGCATAACATAGATTTTTTGATTTTGTTATGGAGTAAAGATAGTTTAATGATTTTAAGATAACTTCTTCAGTAATCTTTTGTAATGCAGCGGCAATATCTTGATGTTTCTTTGTTAATTTTTCATCATGTTTTCTTGGCTGGCCAAATAACTGAACAAATTTATCTCCAAACATTTTTAACTTATAATGATAAACAAAATAAGCCATATCCAAAAAATAACTGCCGTCTTCTTTTATATCAATAATCTTCCTAAATTTTTTATAATATTTATTTGAGTTACCATAAGCTGCCAGACCCATAACTTTACCTTCACCACCATTTGCTCTAAACCCTAAAAATGTTGTAACAGTGCTATATAATAACCCAATAGAATGGGGGAAATGAAGTTCTTTTTTTATCTTAATTTTATTATTTTTACCATAACCTAATGTAGTTGTGTTCCATTCACCAACACCATCGCAAGTAAAAATAGCAGCCTGTTTAAAAGGAGAAACCAAATAAGAAGACGCAGCATGACTTTTGTGGTGGTCTATAAAGAAAATTTCGCTTTTATATTTTAATTTTCTTCTAATTAAATATTGGATTCTTAATTTTTCGGTTAGCCAAGAAGGTATTGCTTTGTAGAAAGACCAGTATGATTTTGGAAACATCTCTGAATGTTGCGACATCAATCTTTCAAGTTTCAGTAAAGGTTTTTCATAAAAAGCAATATAATTTAGCTCTTTAGAGGTTATATTAGCTTCTTTTAGACAATATTCTATAGCATTAATTGGAAAAGATGTATCGTGTTTCTTTCTTGTAAAACGTTCTTCCTCAGCAGCAGCAATGATTTTATTGTTTTTTATTAAGCAAGCAGCCGCATCGTGATAAAAACAAGATAGTCCTAATATATACATTATTATTACCTAAAACATTCTATATTCAGTGCCTTTAGCATCTAATCGTTTATCTCTCTTTAACCAATAGCTTTTTTTCTTTTTTTTACTTAAATTGAGATATGATTTTTTCATAATCTTTGATACAAGAGACATTATACCAATTCCAATAAAATAGACAGGGATTAAAATAATAAAATTAACAACGCTCTGCATGAAAAAACCAAATTGTTTTATTAACTGGTGTGGGAAGAAAAACAATTTTTTAAATATTGAAATTACATTTTGCATATTATTTATGTAACCTTGTTTTGAACCACTTAATAGTTTTTTTCAGACCTTCTTCAAACTCAATTTTTGGCTCCCAGCTTAACAAAGTTCTGGCATGTGAAATATCGGGCCGCCTCTTTGTAGGGTCGTCTTTTGGCAAGTCCATAAAAACAAAATCCGAGCTTGACTTGGTCAATTTTTTAATAAGTTTGGCAGTCTCCAAAATTGTAAATTCTTTCGGATTTCCTAAATTTTTAGGTCCGGTTTCTTTAGAATTCATCATTTTTATAATTCCTTTAACCATGTCATCAACATAACAAAAAGATCTTGACTGTGTGCCGTCGCCGTATATAGTTAGAGGCTTATTTTCAAGTGCTTGTGTTATAAAATTTGGTATGACCCGGCCGTCATCTATCCTCATTTTAGGACCATATGTGTTAAATATCCTAACAATTTTTACATCAACATTGTATTCTCTATGATACCCCATTAGAAGAGCTTCACCAAACCTTTTTGATTCATCATAACAGCTCCTTACACCAACAGGGTTAACATTGCCCCAATATGATTCTTTTTGAGGGTGTTCTTTCGGCTCGCCGTAAGCTTCGCTTGTCGAGGCAAATAATAATTTTGCATTTTTGGCTAATGCTAATTTTGCCATTCTGTCTGTGCCAACAGAATTTGCTAACGCAGTTTCAACAGGATACTCCTGATAATCCTTAGGGCTGGCTCGCGATGCAAGATGATAAATAAAATCAATCTTACCCTCTATTAATTGCAACGGCTCAATTATGTTGTGCTTGATAAATCTAAACTTTTTGTTTTTTGTAAGGGAACGGACATTTTCAAAGTTACCACTGCCTAAATTGTCCACGCAGATTACTTCTTGGCCTTCTTTCAATAAAGCCTCGCATAAATGGCTGCCTATAAATCCCGCGCCGCCCGTAACCAAAGACCTCATGATTGCTCTTGAATAATTGTTTTCTTATAAAGTTTTTTATTTACAACAATCTTAATAAATACACACTGTTTTTAGTAAATAATGATTCTTGGAAAAATATTTGGAAAAATAACAACAACACATTTCCAATTTTTAATAGAAAAAGAAACAAAGAAATTTGAATATGTACAAGTATTACATAGAGCATATGATTATGTGTTATGCCAAGTAATTGAAATTATTAGAACAGATAAAGATGTTGCTAAATGCATCGTTATAGGTTATAAAGATAATAAAGGCAGAATAAAACCAATTAGAATACCTTTTGACCAGAATGCTGAAGTTCTAAAAGCAGAAGATGATTTTATTAAATCCGTTATAAAATTAGAAGATGTTGAAAAAGGAGCTTATATTGGCAGGTTGGAAGGGAAAAATATTGATGTTTTACTTGATTTAAAAAAATTACTTACTAAACATGTTGCAATATTAGCAAAATCAGGAGCAGGTAAATCTTATACAGTTGGTGTTTTGATAGAAGAGATTATTGATAAGAAGGTTCCAATTCTTGTGATAGATCCACATGGCGAATACACAAGTTTAAAAGAAGCTAATGAAGAGGAATCAGAAACATTAAAAAAATGGAATTTACATCCTAAAAAATTTGACAACATTCAAGAATATGGTGATACAAAGCTTAATCCCGCTTTAAGGCCCTTAAGATTAAACAATAACTTGTCTTCAAATGAGATTATACATTTATTTCCTGGTAAATTATCTTCTGGCCAAATTGGTCTTTTATATAGCGCATTAAAACACCTTAACACAATAAATTTCACAACAGTATTATTAGAGTTAGAAAAAGAAGAAAATAATGCGAAATGGACCTTAATTAACAATTTAGAACATCTCAACAATTTAGAAATTTTTTCAGATAGTTTTGTTCCATATAATGAATTAATCCAGCCGGGAAAATGCTCAATAATAAATTTAAAAGGGGTGTCACCGGATGTGCAGGAAATTATTGTGTATAAATTAATGAAGGATTTATATGAGCTAAGAAAAAAAGGAAAAATACCGCCGTTCTTTACGATTATTGAGGAGGCCCATAATTATTGTCCTGAAAGAAGTTTTGGCGAAACCAGATGTTCAAAAATTTTGCGAACAGTAGCATCTGAAGGACGTAAATTTGGTCTTGGTTTATGTGTTATTAGTCAGAGGCCTGCCCGTGTTGATAAATCTGTATTAAGCCAATGTACTACTCAGATAATTATGAAAGTTACAAACCCAAATGATATTAAGGCAATAGCAAATAGTGTTGAAGGCATTACAGCAGAATCACAGGAAGAAATTAAAAATTTATCTGTGGGCACTGCATTAATAACGGGCATGGTAGAGATGCCCTTATTCGTTAATATTAGACCGAGAATGACTAAACACGGGGGGCATGCCCAGGAAATATTAGAAACAGTAAAGGAAGAACAGTTTTTTGAGCAAGTAGAAGAATTTCAAAAAAATGACTTGCTACCAGTAATAAAACCAAAAATATCTTTAAAAGATTTAAAATTAATGAGTGATAAAGAAATTAAATCAGTAAATAATATTTTGGTGCCGGGCTATTTATTTGTGTGTAAAGATAACAATATAGAATATAGTTTGTTAATTGAATCTGTTAATGGAGAAGTAGTTGTTAATGTGGACGAATTTAAAACAAAAAAATTGCCAGAATTAGATAAATTATCTGCTAAGGAAATTAAAATATTGCATGCCGCCTTTCAATTAAAAAAATTCACTCTTGAGGATTTAAATAAAAAAGGCTTTCCTTTAGATGTTAAACAAGATTTAAATAACTTAATTCAGAAAGGACTAATTCAATGTAAAAACAATGTCTATAAAATAACTGATAACTATATCTTATCTAAATTATCTAAACATGCATGCTACAATAAAATAGAGTTTTTAGATATAAAATATAATAAAAAACAAAAACCAAAAATAACCATAGACGAAATAAAAGAAAAAATATCCAAGTTTACTGCAATTAAAGACCAGAGAGAATGTTATATTCTAAAATATGATGTTGTTTATTAAAATGATGGTTCTTTCAAATATATTGGAAAGCGAAAAATTAATTTCTTATTATTCTTGGAGTAAATATATTGATTCTTTGCGCACAGATGAAATTATTAATAATGAAAAACAAGCAGTCTCTAAATTAAAAATTATACTAATGAATGCAGTTAAAAAAAGAATCCCTAAAGAAAAATTTGGCATATTGTTTTCTGGCGGGATTGATTCAACTTTAATTGCTTATTTATGCAAGAAATTTTCTAAAGATTTTGTTTGTTATACTGTTGGCATAGAAGGTTCTCAAGATATTGAATTTGCTAGAAAAGTATCTAAAAAATTAAATCTGCCATATAAAGAAAAGGTATTTTCTATTGATGAAATCAGACAAATATTTGAAAAAACAGCAACAGTATTGGGCCATGAATTAATTAATATTGTAAATTTGGGTGTTGGTAGTGTTGAATTAGCAGCTATAAAATTAGCAAAGCAAGATAATCTAAAGAGTTTTTTTTCAGGTTTAGGAAGTGAAGAGATATTTGCAGGGTATCAAAGGCATGAAAATTCCAAAAACATAAATGAAGAATGTTGGCATGGCCTAAAAACAATGTGGAAACGTGATTTAAAAAGAGATTATGCAATTTCACAAGCTTATGATATAGTTTTTCTAACACCTTTCTTGGATAAAGACTTGATTACAGAAGCTATGAAAATATCAGGGGATTTAAAGATAAAATCTCGCTATAAAAAATATATCTTGAGAAAAACAGCTCTTGAATTAGGTTTAGACAAAGATTTTGCATTTAGGAAAAAGAAAGCCGCCCAATACGGCAGTAATTTTGACAAAGCAATATTGAAGATAGCAAAATCTAACGGATATAAATATAAACAAGGTTATCTAGATTATTTAAAGAAAAACAAATAATATAACGACTATTAAGAGCAAGGCAAAAAGAAACACGTTAATCCAGTCAGTTGATTCTTCTTTTTTCACTGAAGTTTGCTTAGACTTCTTTTTTCTTTCAATATATAATCCGGCTCTGTTATACTTAATCATTTTTGGAAAAAGTGTGTTGAGAACTAATTATTTATAAATTTTTAGCAAGTAAAAACTATATTTTTTTCTTTTTAATTTTAGGAGGCTTACTTTTAACTAATTTAGAAAGAGTATTATATGTAAGTAAGCCGTTTTTAGCGCCTTCTTTTGTTATTACTGATTCTGCATTGAGCAGACCCATTCTTAATGAAAATTCAATAGGTTTCTTTTTGATTATTCCAGCTAGGAAAGTAGAGGCGAAGGCATCGCCTGCGCCGGTTGTCTCAACAATTTTTACGTTGTTAGCCATCACATATAAAAAATTGTTTTTATGTATTGTGTAAAGTCCTTTTTTACCATCTGTAATTACAACAATTTTTGGTCCGAAAGACATTAATTTTTTTATTAAAAGTTCTGTTTTTAATTTTCCACCAATCAACTCAGCTTCTTCCATGTTTAAAACTAAAATAGTTGTTCTTTCTAAAACTTCTTTTAAGTATTCATGACCTTTTTCAGCCAAATAATTGCTCGGGTTAAAGGCAATTTTAATATTGTTGCCTTCAGCATATTGAGCCAGTTTTTTTAATGTTTCAAAAGATTTTCCAACCATACTAGAAAAATAAAACCATTTTGTCTTTAATTTAGAAAAGATAATATCTTTCATATCTAAGAAATTATTGGCGCCTTTATATGCTAATATTGTTCTGTCGCCTTCTAAACTGTCTAATATTATTGAATAACCGGCGTGGTGTTTTTTTGATCTTATACCAATAAAGTTTACTTTTTCAGCTTTTAGTTTTTTTAAGATCAACCCAGAATTACTGCCGTGCCCTGTCTTTCCTAAATAAGCAACCTTTAATCCTAACCTAGCAAGAGAAACAGCAGTATTAGTGCCGCCACCGCCAGTTAAAAAATCTAAATCTTTAATCAAGAGTTTAGATCCTGCAGGATACGCAATCAATTCTTCTTCTTCATGAGCTGTCTTTATCTTTATTAATTCAGATTCAACCTTTGCAAACACATCTATTGTTGAAGAACCAACAGTAATAACATCATACATGAATCTTTTATTTAACATAATACTATATAAATTTAACCAATATTGTCTAATATGTCATGTGCATCCAAAGCAGATAAATAAGGCTCTATTTTTGTTAGATTTTTTTTAAATTTAGTCATTAATTGTAACTGCAGAATTTCTTTTTCTTTTTTTGTAACACGGGCAAATTTATCAGCCTCTATTAAACCGTAGGGATAACCTAAAAAGATAGGGTCTCTACTGTTTTTTTTTAATAATGAGACAATTTCATTTATGCTTTCTAAATTTGATTCAAATCTGAAAACATGCTTTGATTTATCGTGCAATTTTAGAAAATATAATCTTGAATTTACATTATGAAACCAGGTTTTTTTGCTAGTTAGTTTACTAAGATGTGCGGTAATAGAATTACCTTGTTTAGTTAATACTGCTGAGGTTTTTGATAATCCACAAACCTTTTTTGGCAAATGCTTAATTAAATCATTTTCATAAGTATATTTTGGTTCTAATGACCCATCTAATATTATATAATCTGCCTTAATGTCTTTTGCTGTAATTAATTCAGCAAATCTTCTAATAACATTTCCAATAATAGAAATTGAAGCTCGTGTATTTCCTATTGTTAAAGTGTTGTCAAAAGAATCAAACTCATAGTTTTTAATAGGAAATTTATTCTTTGTAAAGAAGTATTCTGTTTTATAATACAACTTATCTTTATTTAGAGTTGTTATTAACGTGTAAAACTCAAATGTTCTCTTATTAATCCGTTTATTATTTTGGTATACTGTATAATATATCCTGTTAAAGAATAAAGAAAATGAAGGACTTTTTATTATTTCGAGGTTTCCTCCGTCTATAAAAGCCAATGTTTTATTTGATTTTTTTTCTTTTATATCCTGAAAATTATCTTTGTTTATTTGAACAGATTCATTGCTAGTTTCAGATAAAATTGCATCATTGTCTGTTGTTTTTATGTTTTCAAGAATTCTTTTTATTATATTATCCATGCATAAACGCATATTACATTTAATTTTAAATATTATGGCACAAAACTTTTTTATACAAAGCCCAAGTTCTTTAAAAGAATGGTTCATGAACTTATTATTACGGAAAAGCCATCTGCTGCAAGAAGAATTGCGCTTGCCTTATCCGATAAAATAGAAACAATAAAGCAGAACGGTGTTAGTTATTACCGTATTAAAAAAAACAATAAACATATTTTTGTTGTGCCTGCAGTAGGTCATTTATTTACAATAGCAGAAAAGAAAAAATCTTTTAAGTATCCGGTTTTTGATATTCATTGGCAACCAGTTTATAAAGATAATAAAAATTCATTATATGCAAAAAAATATTCTGATTTAATAAAAAAAGTGGCTAAGCAATCGTCTTCTTTTGTCGTTGCATGCGATTATGACATTGAAGGAGAAGTTATCGGATTAAATGTTATTAGGTTTTTGTGTAACCAAAAAGATGCCAAGCGCATGAAATTTTCCACTTTAACAAAACCAGATTTAATAGAAGCATATCAAAAAATGTCTAAAACACTAGACTGGGGCCAGGCAAAAGCCGGCGAAGCACGTCATTATCTAGACTGGATGTACGGCATTAATTTGAGTAGAGCATTAACTTTAGCAATAAGAAAGCAAAAAGCGTACAGGACAATGTCTTCAGGCAGAGTACAAGGGCCTGCTTTGCAGATAATGGCTGAACGCGAAAAAGAAATTCAAACATTCAAGCCAAAAAAATATTGGCAATTACAATTATTAGGTAAGAAAGGTTCTGCTGATATTGAAGCATGGCATTATAAAGACAAGTTTTGGGATGAAAAAGAAGCATCTCAAATATTAGCAAAAACAAAAGGACATAACGGAACAATTATAGATGTTACAAAAACAGAGAAAAAACAGCCGCCGCCGTATCCCTTTGATTTAACAACATTACAAACAGAATCTTATCACTTATTTGGCTTTTCTCCGAAAAGAACCCTTGACATAGCACAGGATCTTTATTCAAGAGGTTATATCTCTTACCCCAGGACAAGCTCTCAACAATTGTCTTTAAAAATAGGGCTTAAAAAAATCCTGAATAATTTAATGAAACAGTCTTTATATACAGAACTATGTCAAGCTGTCTTAAAAACAAAACTTCTTCCTAATAATGGCAAAAAGACAGATCCTGCTCACCCGGCAATATATCCTACAGGAATAACACCTAAAACATTAGAACAAAATCAGAAAAAACTTTATGATTTAATTGTAAAAAGGTTCTTTGCAACTTTTGGTGAGCCAGCTATAAGACAGACAATAACTGCTAAAATAGATGTGAATTCAGAATTTTTCATAGCAAGAGGAACACGCACCATTGAGAAAGGATGGCATACATTATATCAGCCTTATGTCAAGTTAAAAGAAGAAACCTTGCCAAAGCTAGAGTTGAAAGACAATATTCATGTTAAGAAAATTAATAAGATCGAAAAACAGACTGAACCGCCACGGAGGTTCACCCAAGCTACAATTATTAGAGAGCTCGAGAAGCGCAATCTCGGGACAAAGGCAACAAGAGCCCAGATAATTGAAAATTTATACAACAGAGAATACATCATTGGCAAGTCAATAGAAGTTACAAAATTAGGCATGAAAACCATTGAAACCTTAAAAAAATATTGTCCAGACATCATAGATGAAGAACTCACAAAATCTTTTGAGGAAGACATGGAAAAGATAAGGAAGCATAAACTTGGACTAAAAAAGATCCTTGACAAGGCAGAACAAGAACTGATACATGTCTTAAACATATTCAAAAAACACGAAGCCGAAATAGGAAAGGAACTTGCTAAAGCCTATCTTGAGACAGAGCGAGAGAAAAGCTATATTGGCGTGTGTCCAGTATGTAAAAAAGGAGAGCTTCATGTTTTGCATAATAAAAAGAACAATTCAAGGTTCATAGCCTGCAACAGATATCCTAAATGTAAGACAACGTTTAACATACCACGGTCTGGAGAAGTAAAAAGCACAGGCAAATCTTGTGATGTGTGCGGTTATCCTGTCATTCAGGTAAGAAAAGGAAAAATTCCAAAACAGATTTGCATTAACAAACAATGCAAGAGCAAGAAATCAGACGATATTATGGTAAGGAAAGAAGAGAGCGAAATGAAAAGACACATTGTTGAGGAAGAATGCCCTAAATGCAAAGAAGGCATTTTAATAATAAAAAAAAGTATGTACGGCCATTTCCTAGCATGCAATAGATTCCCTAAGTGTAGGTATACGCAAAATATTAAAGGCGAGCCTTTAAAAGAAGATTTCACCTAATTTATAATCCTGCTTTTTCTTTGATTAGGGTGTACAGAGAACGTATGACCGCAATAAACACATTTTTTCTTTTTTGGTTTTGATCTTGGATTATACTTCATATTGTTTCTGCAGTTAGGACATTTTACAAGAAACATTTTACAGATTGAACTCTTTTTTTAAATCTTTGATTTCTTTCCTATGCACTTTTTTTTTGGTGTTATGGGAATGGGTGGGCTTATTTTGTTTTAGAGAAGGTTTAATAGTTGCGCTTTTTTTTGTGTATTCATATTTTGGTATTTCAACCACCTGCCTTTTCATATTATTTGGCTTGATAAATCTTATATAAGATAATAAAACATTAAAGGCAAAAGAAAAAAGAAAGTTAACCACGCTCAACGATTCAATGTCCATCCCATCAAATAAAGGCATGCCTGTAAATCTGCCAATTGCGTAAAATCCAGAAACTATCAATAAAGGTATGAACATATATAAAGGCACATTATCTGATAAATTTATTGATAAAAACGAAACAAAAGCGTTAATTATTGCAGGCGAAAACCCTATTATGACCTTTATGATTTCGGCGTCTGTTGAACCTGCTGTAAACAACATTATTAACGCCATAATTATCAAATACACAAAAAAAACAACAGACTCAAGGACAGTCTTTTCTTCAATCACTTCTGCTTCTTCAATTACTTCTTTAACTAGTTCATCTGTATCACTTTTTTTAAAATCTTTTTTAGCTTCACTAACTTCCTTTTTATTTAGCTGAGCCATAAACTGCGTAAAACCACTTTTTATCATACTAATCAAATCATTTTCAACTTCTTCCTTGTGTTTTTCAGGGGCCATGCCGGCCTCTTCTTTTTCAAGTTCAGAAAAAACCTCATCAACAGCATTTTTTTGGTGTCCAGCATCCAACAAAACTTTCTCTATTTGTTTTAAAGGTATGCCTTTTTTCCGTTCCGCCTTAACATATTCTAGAAGCTGCTTTTTCAAGTAATTATGAAAACTGTCCATGATTAAATAATAATAAACACAATGGTTTATAAGTTTTTTTGTTATCTATAATTCATTAAATATATCGCTGTTTTTTTCACTAACTTCTTTTTCAGATTCTCTTTGTTCTGAATTTAAAATATCATCAATTTTTGCACTGGCTTGCTTTTCTAAATCAGGTTCATCTAAGAACGCAGCACCTTGTTTATACCAATCAGGCATGTTATCAAAATCGTCTACTTTTGTTTGCTTTGGTCTGCCCACAACTTTTTTGAACACATCCCTTATATTTTTTGCGCCGGCAACTTCAAAATATTCATAAAACTTTTCTGTTAAATTAAGCATATAACTTCTTCCTGAAGGTTCTTTCCTTATAAATCCCAGCTCAACTAGCTCAGAAATGTGTTCATATGCTTTGTTATGCCTTATCTTTACAACATCGCTTTGCAACACAGGAGACTTCCACGCAATTATTGCCAATGTCTCAAGGATGGTTTTTGGCAGTTCTGTCTCAGAAACAATTTTTCTTACTAAAGGCAAGTATGTTTCTCTCACAGTTAATTTCCACCCATCTTTTTCTTTTACAATCATTAATGGAGAATTACGCCCGTCATACTCTTTTTTTAACTTTTCAATATTATTGATTAAGACTTTTTTATTAGATGCTCCTGTTAAATTAAGTAAAGTATTAACATCCATAAATCTGCCAGAGGCAAACAACAAAGCTTCAACCTGTCTTTTATAATCTTTTTTTTCTTCACTCATTTTTTTGGCACTACTGAATATTTTTTCCCTTGTTTTTTAACTTTATTTTCTTTTATCAAAACATTTAACACTTTTTCAATATCCTCTTTTTTAACTCCAATATATGGCTGCATTTCATCTAAAGTTAGTTGTCTCGTGCTTAACAAAACAACTATAAAATTCCTTAGTAAAACAGCGGCATTTTTTATATATAATGTGTTTTTATCTTTCAATTGTATAATGCCTGTATTAAGCGCCAATAGCCTTGCCTGTAAATCGTTCAAGAAACCGGCAAACTCGCTATTCTTTATTATTATTTTTTCTGGAGCCAAAATTTCAACACTGGACGGCATATAATCAAAGCAGAGTGAGATTATGTCAGCAGATTTCTTAACTAAAAGTTCGATTTCAGCAAAAGTACTGAAAAAATTTTCTTGTTTTTCAGCTGGTTCAACTGTCTCTTTCACTATTAAATATGTTTTATCAGACTTAATCTTGTCAAGATGAGATTTTAAACTTTGTTCAACAAAGTCTTTTGGCTTTCCGATAACTTCAATAATAATCCTAAGCTGAATGTATCCTTCAGCAATTTTTTCTTGAATTTTTTTATGATCCATTTCTTAGTCTAAAATTTTGAAAATTTATATTGTTTTCGAAAATTAAAAATTTAATTTTCGAATTGAAAATTTTATATTGAATTTTTATTTTCGTAAAAACATTTTTATATTACCTAAAATTAGGAAAGGCAATGGTATTAGTATATCTTTTGATAAGGGCGGAACACGGTAAAGAAGGCCTAGTTAAAACTGCTCTATCAAAATATGACGAGATAAAAGAGATTCACGAGATTTTCGGCAGATACGATATCATTGCAAAAGTCCAGACAGAAGATGCAGAGAAATTTAAGAGATTCATTAAAAACAAGATTAGGATTATCCAGGGCATGAAAAGCACAGAACCTTTATTTGTTTCAGATGATGAAACTTCTTAATCATACTCAGAATCAACTACTTCCTTGATTTTGTCTGCTTTCTTCTCTCCAATCAAATCTATCTTCTTTAACTTTTCTTTGCTCGCATTAATCACTTTTTTCACAGAACCTAGTTTTTTTAACAAAGGTTTAGCTAATACCGGACCTATGCCAGGCAAAGCAGATATGATGTACTCCTGTTGTTCTTTTAATGTTAACGGCTTTAAAGAATGCAAAGTGAACCCTTTTTTTTCATCAGACTGTTCACGTTTTGCTATTACTGCCAGTAGCAAAGCGGTTTCTTCGTTATTTTTTGTGTTCAATATGGGAACGCCATAATCTATGCAGATGGTAGCTAACATGCCGCGAATAGCATTAGGGTGTAATTTCCTTTGGGTATAAAGATCTTCTTCACCTTCAATAATAACTAGCTGTTTTTTATAGCGTTTCATCCCCTTTAGCTGCGTAAACAACCGTTTATCAATTAAAGATTCTAAAAAATCATCTACTGTTTTATATTCAACACACAGCTCTGAACTTAACAAATAATCGCCAACTTCCAGCTTTTCTAGTTTAATATTAATGCCAAGGTCAATTAATTTCTTTATGACACCGGAGCCTTTTTCACGGTAATCTGCATATATGTCTATGCCGGCGTCTGGAAGAATGAATTCAGTTACCTTTTTTTTAATTGGTTTGAACTTTGTTTTTAAATCTTTCAAAAGAGAATGCATCTTCTTTTCTTTATGGTAAGAGGACCACCTATACCCTTCGTCTCTAGTGTTTTTAGCAACCAGGACAATTACTTGGCCTTTGCTTTGCCTTCCGGTCCTGCCTCTTCTTTGAATAGTTCTTATAGCGCTGGGCACAGGTTCATAAAAAATGACAACGTCAACTTCAGGGATGTCGATGCCTTCTTCACCAACGCTTGACATGACAAGAACATTAAATTCATGGTTCTCAAATTTTTTTAATAATTCAATCTGTTTTTTTTGGCTCAGCCCTGTACCTTTCTTTTTTGTCTGACCAACAAACATTTGTGCTTTTATTTTTGATAATTTGTTAATTTCAGATACTAGATTAGAGATAGAATCACGGTATTGTGAAAAAACAATGATTTTATTTTTTTTATTTTTTGTATATTCCTTTAGTAACTTTCTAAGTTCATCATACTTTGGATGTTCAATTTTCAGTTTCTTTAAATTCCTGGTTAATATTAAAGCAGATTTGAAGTTAAGATCTCTCACAAGATTTTTGACAGCTTTTGTTTTAGTTGTTTTTGATTTTGTCAGCAAATCTTCCATATATTCTAGCAGAGGAGAAATTCCTTGGCTTTCTAATAGTTCAAGGGCGTGCTGCACCTTCATGGCTTCTGCAACCAAAGATATGGCACGCATACTTTCATAATCTCTTGTTTCTTTAATTTTTATCAATAATTCCCGCTGCAACTCCAGCAGATCACTTTTGTTTTCTATTGCTCTATTAATCTCTATCTGTTCTTTTATTAAACTAAGTTTAGAATTATAACAGTTTTTAAGATATCTTTGAATAGAGCTAAAATGTTTCGGCAAGTCAACATATATCCATCTTATTTTTACGTCCTGAATATAAGGTTTGACATCAGGATCATCATCAACCCTGACCTCTACTTCTTCAATGTTTAAATTAGTGATAATCTCTTTTATCTTATCAATATTAGAGCCCGGGCTGGCTGTTAACGCCAAGATTCTGCCATCCTTCCTCTTTTTAGCATATTGTTTGGCTAACCACACATATGCATAGTTACCAACAGCTCTATGTGCTTCGTCAAAACCAATTAAAGAAACATCTTCTAATGCAATTCTATTGGAAATAACATCGTTTTCCAGGCCTTGCGGTGTAGAAAATATAATTTTAGATTTTTTCCAGAGTTCCTCCCTTTTAGAAGGTTTAACAAAACCAGTAAATATGGCAAGTTCATCCTCGCTGATTGTAGTGTGTTTTAAAAACAAGTTATAATATTGAGTTATTAAAGGCCTGGTAGGTCCTAAAAATAATATTTTAGAATCTGGAAATAATTTCAGCCTGTGGACAGCCAGCATTAAAAAAATATAGGTTTTACCTAGACCAGTGGGCAACACAACTAATGTGTTTTTATCAATAGCAGATGCTAAAATAGTTTCTTGATACAGTCTTGGTTGAAAATCTTTCAACATATTGCTTTCTAGAAAAAGTAAGTTTCTTTAAATTGTTAATGGTAGCAAACTTTTATATACAATAGCTTAATTCTTCTTATGAATGGCAGGTTCATTTTTAGATCCAATACTGGGCTGGCTGTTATACTTACATCCAGCGTTAGCAGTTCTTGCAATCTCTTTTATAGTTTCGGTTGTAATTACGCTTGCAATTAAGTTGTTGACAGATCAAACCTTGATGAAAGATTTAAGAGAGGAGTTAAAAAGGTTACAGAAACAGATGAAGGAATTAAGAAATAACCCTGCCAAATTAGCTAAGGTTAATTCAGAGTTCATGGAAACCAATATGAAGTATATGAGTCATTCTATGCGGCCGACGTTATATACATTTATACCTATAATATTGGTGTTTGGTTGGTTAAACGCGCACATGTTTTATCCACTGCCGCCAGGAGAGCCGTTTGAAGTTACAATTGAATTCACTAAAGAGATTGACGATTCAATCCAATTAAATATACCCGAAGGCCTTAAACAGGTAGAGCAACCTAAGATAGATAAGAAAAAAGCAACCTGGTTCTTAACAGGGGATGCTGGTGATTATGTTTTGCAAATATCTTTTAAGAACAAAATATATGAAAAAGAAGTTTTAATTAGTCCAGATAAAAATATTTATGTCCAGGCAGAAAAAAGTTTGAAAAAACCAGGAGTTTTATTTTTTACAAGCACAGATGAGAACGGCGCTAACCGGATAATTGTTAGTAATGACAAGGTAAGACCTTTCCAACATTTACCTATATTAAAGGACATACCCTGGGTAAATAATTGGTCCTGGTTAGGCGCGTATGTCTTGTTTTCTCTTATATTCAGCATGACTCTAAGGCGTATAATGAAAATTTATTAATTGTTTTCATAACTTTTATAAAGTAACTTTTTTTCTTGGCAGACTATGCCAGAA
>CAZKFC010000019.1:0-21213 GCA_964552005.1 uncultured Methanosarcinales archaeon | reverse complement strand
GTTTTTTTTTTAATACAGAATATAATTTGCATGATAAAGCAGGAAAATAAGGAAATGCACTCACATCTATAATATCAAAATCATATTTTAGTAATTCAAAAAACAAGAAGAAGGAATATTTTATTGGTTCAAATACTTTCCTATTGCCTTTAAAAGAATATTTGCTTTTATATCTGGAAACACCATGTATGAAAAAATTGTTTGCTACCTTAATATTGTTTTTTCCAGGCCACATTTTAACTCCAAATAAATGTACCTCGTGACCTTTCAAAACTAAGTTTTTAGCTAATGAGAAATATCGTGACTCAGCACCTCCAATAGAATAAGGATAAATAAGATCATAAACAAGAGCGATTTTCATATACCTTCGGAAATATATACAATATTTAAATTAATTCTTAAAAAATATTTTAATAATATCAAAAAACACTCTGAAGGCATATTCAAAAGGATTTTTTATTAATCTGCTATCTCCATATTTTCTTTCATTAAAGTTAATTGGGATTTGTTTGATTTTATATCCTTTTTTAATTACTTGAATCAACTCTTCTTGAGTATAAGTATGTTTGGATATTAAGTTAATATGTTTTATAATATCATATTTCATGACTCTAAATCCTGATTGTGCATCTTTTAAATTATAATCTAAAAGAAAAGAAACTAATTTTGTAAAAAATGAATTTCCAATTTTTTTATAAAAGGGCATATGCTTATGTTTCCATACATTTCTTACACCTATAACAAAATCAGCTTCTTTTTTAGATATGGGTTCTATTAATTTCAAAACTTGATAAGCATTGTATTGTTCATCAGCATCTATATGTATCAATAAATCAGCTTTGTGCTTTAAAGCTTCTTTTAATCCTGTTTTTATTACTTCTACTAAAGGAACTCTTTTTTTTAATTGCACTACAACATCAGCATTTTTTTTTAGAATTGTTAAAGTGTTATCATTTGATGCGTCATCAACTCCAATAATTTTGAAATTTATTTTACTATTTTTTGAGACTTTTCTTAATTTATCAATAACTTTTTTTATGGTTTTTTCTTCATTTAGACAAGGTATAATTACTATGGCTTTCATTTTATTTTAAATATCATAACATCATTTTTTTTATAAACCTGTTCATAATTACTAGGATCTGATATAAATGAATTAACATCTAGATTTATTGAATATACTTGCTTATTACCTATATAAACATATTCTGGTTGTAAGGATGAAAGATATTTTTCTGTTTCATCCATATATATAGGAACCATTTGAATTATGCGTGTTTTTCTTAATGTTATCGGAGAAATCCATAACCCGGCATCACCGTAATTATTTAAGAATAGAGCATCTTCTTCTGTATTATTTAAAATCCAATCAAAAGCATCTAAATCCTCTTGTGTAACCATACTAAATATATTAGAAACTCTGATATAATGTTGATAATTATTAAAGGATAATATTAGTAAAGAAATTATAAAAAAACCTTGTATACTTCTAATAAATACTTTATTTTGAGTAACATGTTTTTCATAGAATTTAATATCAAAGATAATTTTTATTAGATAACCAAAAGCTACTGACATTGGTATAATAAGAAGCATTCCAACACGTTCCGACCATAATAATTGTGAGAAAGGTAATATCCAATATTTACTGTTTATAATCAAGACTACTGTTGACACATACATTAATATGATTTTAATAAATAATTCCTTTTTATTAAATAATAGAATTGTACTAATCAATACTAGGAAAACTATTTTTTCACCAAATAAAGTGATTAAAAATTTTGGAATAAATTCTCCTTTCCAAGACAAATACTTTGTTTCTTGTCTTTGTTTTGTCCATTGAAATTCAGTGTCTGAAACAATGTAATTAAAATTTAACATAAATGGTGTTATAAATAAAATAAAGATAAGAGCCATGCTCAATCCAGCTTTAATTAAATTTTTGTTCTTCATAAATCTGTATATGAACACAGGAAGATAAATATAAAAAAATCCGTATACAGGCATTGGATGTATTAAAAAAGAACTAGCTAAATATAAAGCAGATAATAACTTGTTTTTTGGAAGTTTTTCAATAGAACTAATTGCTAAGATTAAGAAACAGATTGACAAAACAAAAGGATTTCCACCCCACGATATGAAAAACTGAGGATTATTTGCCAAAAAAGAAATAAATAGTGCTGATAAAAAAGCAATTATTGGCTTAAAATATTTTCTTAGAAATATAAATGAAGCAAGTGTTAGGAATGCATATGTGAAATTTGCTAGTAAGAGTGTGGCTTTATATTCTATTAAACCAGAAATTAAGTTAATATATGCGGATATCGCATGAAATCCAACAGGATAGTTGCCAAAATTAATAGGAAGAACAGGTTCATAATTAACAGGCACGCTATTATTTAAAGTTATGATTCTTGTTGTAAGAGTATGGAAGCTCATGTCTGCTCCTGCAGGAAAATAATTTAACAAGAAAGGAACAAGTCTAATTATAATCACTAATAAAATTAATGTAATAACAAATACATCTTCAAATTTTAATTTTTTACTAAAAAGAAAGGGTTTAAAGTTGAGAACGACAAAACTTAAAAATAATATTACATAAAAGAAAGTTGTCAACTGAATAGGGATATATTTTAAAAACCAAAACGAAACAATCCAGAAACTTAATGAAATTCCAACAACTTGAATTAAATATATTGGTAATCTCTTTTTTTTATTAAAAATTATTCCTGGAACAATAAATAGGAGTAAAAATCGTATATCTTTAATAAAAAGAAGCAAGGATAAAATTAAGATAATTATCTTTTTCATTCTCTCTTTTCAACAACCATCATACTTATAAAAAAAACTGAAAATATAGTTTGGATACCTATAATAAAAATAGTTATAGCAAACAATATGTTTGCATACTCCAACTTTCTCAGATTGAATAATCCTATTAATAATATAATAAAACCAAGTAAAATACCTCTTTCTAGGGGAATTTTTTCCGCAATAAAATCTATTAGTTTGTCGGTTTTTTCAAATCCAGTATGAGTAGCATATATTCTTGAGTATAAACCTAGGTTTATTATTTGATAACCAAGTATTGATAATAATGAACTTAATGCAGTTATGTAAAGTCCAATATCATTCCCAGCTATAAAAAAAGTTCCGAATAACATGAAAGTAAGAAAAATAATTCCAGTTATGAATAATAAACTACCTGGTATGAAGAATAAATATGTTGGAGAAAACATTAACATAAACCTTAAATGCCGCCATCCATCACTAAAACTGTTAAGCTTTGATTTTCCTAAACGAGGATAATAACTAATAGGGACTTCACTAATGTCTAGATTGTTTTTTGCAGCTTTTATAATCATCTCGGATGCAAATTCCATTCCTGTTGTTTTTAGTTCAAGTTTTTCTAGAGATTTTTTTCTAATGGCTCTAAAACCTGAGTGAGCATCACTTATTTTTGTTCTGAAAAACATATTAAGAATAAAGGACAACAACGGGTTTCCAATATATCTATGTATGAAAGGCATTGCGCCTTTTTTTATATCACCTTTTAACCTGCTGCCAATAACCAAATCATTTTCTTTTAACTTTTCTAAGAATAAAGGTATTTCACTAAAATCATAAGTGCCGTCAGCATCTCCGATTATAATATTCTTACCAGATGCTTTTTTTATACCTTCAAGAATAGCTATACCGTAACCATTCTTATCATGTTTTATAAGCTTTACATTATGTTCTTCTGCTATGTCTGGTGAAGAATCTACTGAACTGTCACTAATAATAATTTCGCCTTTTATTTTGTTTTTTTTAAAAACATATTTTATTTGTTGAATACATTTACCAATAGTCAGTTCTTCATTTCTACATGGTAATATTACAGAAACATCTACCCCCATATAATAAAGAATAATAGAGTTATATATAAATATTTGATATTACAATTGTTTTTTGAATTTCTCAATTATTTTTACCGGGCTAGGATCAGTTTCATATTCTAATGCCAGAAAATATCCAAGATAAGTGCCCATCCATATGCTAGAAAATAGTCGTGACAAGAAATTATCGCCTTTTACAGCAATTTCAGTGAGAGAAATATTATAAGGTTTCATTATCTTTTTGAAAACTTTTATTCTGTCTTTAATTTTTTGATGGTCCTCACTATCTTTTAATATAATTATATGGAAATTACCGTTAGGATTTTCATAGCCGCAAATCTCATTATGGTTAAATTCTGGAAATACATTGTAGAAAGCGTGGGTTTTCGCATTTTCATTTATATCAGTTTTCCATTTTTCAGCAACACAGAACAATTTCTGTGATGAGTAAATAATTGGTATTTTACCTTTAACTTTACCAGCCAGATCTTTTACACTCTGTTCAATTTGGTAAGAGCCAGATTTTAGGTTTTTAACGCATTTTTTAACAATATCTTCTTGGTCATCTATTAATCCAGAATAGTTTAACACGTTTAATATAGGTATGAATAAATAAGGTGTTGCCAGTCTTGGTTGTATACCTGTTGGCACATTTATATGAGGATTTTTGTTCATTTTGGCTAATTCTTTTAATTTTCCACCAGAACTTATACTAACCACTTTACAACCTCGTCTTATAGCAGATCTGTAAGCAGAAATAGTTTCTTCTGTATTTCCACTGTAAGAAATTGCAAAAACTAAGCTTTTTCTATTTACATATTTTGGTAGAACATAATCTTTTATTACAAATACAGGAATAGCATTTTCATATAGATAGACTTTTAATAAATCACCAGTAAACCCAGAACCACCCATACCAAGCACAACAATATTATTAAGTAATTGTTTTGGGAAAGTAACATCGTCTCCCAGTAAAGAAGCTTTCTGAATCATATCAGGAAATTTTCTTAATACATTAATCATGTTTTGCGAGTCAATATTCATAATTATCACCATTTTTCTTATTATTTTACTTGTATTTAAATATTACCTAGAACAAAAATTTGTTTAAGTTAAGGAAGCTTGATAATTCATCTCTTAACTCTATGGCGTCTGCTTTTACCATACCTTCATAATCTTTTGATTTACTTCTGAATAAAAACTTATCAAATAAAGTCCTAATCATAGTATATTCAGCACGAGCTTCCCATTTACCCCTCATGTCTTGGATAACGAAAGCATCTATCACAATGTTAACTTTACCTTTGTTCAAGCTAACTTTTACATTGTCAATCTTTTTTTGTATATCTTTCATGTTAGAAATATTTATCCAAACCTGGATCTCAAGTTTGTTTATTTTTACTTTCTTGAAAGGTCTCAGCCTCAAATTAATGCTACGGCCTTTCTCTGTACGTTTTTCAGTGTGGCCCATGTTATGTTTTGTATAACCTTTTTTTTTAAAAAAAGAATCAATTAAAACTAGCATGTCGCTAAAGTTAAAAATACCTTGATAATTAATCTCCATGCCAAGTACAACATGCTGTATCTCGTCTCGTATCATTTTACTATTGTTAAACTTTTGATGTTATTATTCATCTTTCATATAAGAATTTGTTTAGGTTTAGATATCCGGCCAACTCAGTTTTTAATTCTGTGATAACATGGCGGGCAACATTTTCCCAATACGCAATCCGTGGCCTGGCCAAATACTGCTCATATAAGACTCTAAACAAAAAATACATTGGCTTTTTATCATCCATTAAACTGAAATATTCTGTCTGGAGAAACGCGTCAAAAGTAATTGACAGTTTTCCGTGGTTGGTTTTAATTTTGACACCGTCAACTTCTTTTTCAACATCAACAAGTTCATTTGCATATATCCATAATCTCGTCTGTAACCTGACATAAGAATCAGTTTTTTTATAATGTTCACTTTTTACGTGGATATATTTTCCCTTTTCTGTGTTATATTCTTCATCAAACGTAATCTTTTTATCAAAACCTTTAGTACGGAAATATTTATCTATAATCCTAAATACTTCTCTCATACTAAATAAACCCTCATAGTTAAGCTGTTCACCGGCAACAGGCACATATACTTCCGTCATTTTTTTTAATAAGCGTTAGATGCTGTTTCCATCTCTAAGTATTTTTTTATTTCTGTCATGTAATCGTGCAAATAATAATCAAAATAATCTAAATATTTCAATAAATTTTCATGATACAATATCTTCCAATTAAGAAAATTCTCCATTTTTTTCAGGCCCTGGCTTTTCTCAAAGTCACCATCATAGTCCCATATAATGTCTCCTGATATAAGTATTTTCATACGGGCTTCTGTCAAAGTTTTTGTTTTGCCATTTTTTATAATTTTGACAGGCTTGGCTTCCCATAACCACAACTCTGTATGTATGACAAACATTACCATGAAATTAATTTTTTTTCGGCCCATTAATTTATGGATTTTGTAAGGTGGTTTATCCATTACCCTGGTTTCATAGAAGTCAAAGTCATGATCTTTTATCCATTTTACAATGAATTTATATAAACCATCAAAGTCAAAGATACCTCTATATCTGATTAGCCTGTTGAAACCATCATCAGTCATACGATAGATTTGCATAGTTTATTCAGTATATTAATAAGTATACTGGTTTATATAATTTTTGCTTATTTTTATAGAACTATTCTCTACAATCCTTGTACACTAAACCTTTAACCGCTCGCATTGCTCGCTAAAGGTTTAAGCGAAACATAACCAGTACTATTCAAATAAATTGAATAGTACGTAAAATGAAATAATTATTCTCTACAATCCTTACAAACCATAACACCATCTTGCTCAAATAAGAAAGCAGCATAATTGCCACATAACTGGCAGATACCTTCCCTCTCACTAACCCTATGGATTGGCTTGTTTTTTTCTTCCCTTAATTCAATTTTATCTACTATCAATTCAAATAACTGAGGCTCAATTTTTAAGATATCTTTCTGGGTAAGGATACCAACTATTTTGTGATCTTCAATCACAGGGAGTCTTCTTACATTTAACTTGCTCATCTTTAGCATTGCGTCTGTAATGTCTTTATTTGGTTCAATTGCCACAACTTTTTTTGTCATGATATCTTTGACAAGAGTCTTTTTCGGATTATTGCTCTCTGCAACGATTTTATAAACTAAATCTTGTTCTGTTACAATGCCTTTTAACTTACCTTTATCTTCTATAATTAAATTACCGACATGCTCATTTTTCATTATGGAAGCAACTTCAAACACAGTTGTATCAGGCGAAACAGTAATAGGTTTTTTTGTCATTGCATCAATAACTTTTAGGCCGGTTTTCATTATGAATCGTCTATAAAAAAGAATGTTTTCTAACTTTATATATTTAATGATAAACAGTGTTATGGCTGCCTAAATAATTCCTGGTTATTTGCCTTATTTCAGGCTCTTTTTTTTCAGGATGTAATATATGCAGGACTTCATGTGTTAGTACTTCAAAATATTCATGTCCCATTAAACTTTCTAAGATTTCAATATGATTACTATAAATGAAAGCTCTGCCTAGGACACCATTTCCTAATACAGATTGAGGAACTCTGCTTACAGTTACGCCACTAGGTAAAAATAAGCCATACTCAGATTTTTCTCTTTTTGGCAATTTTAGCAATAAATCTTTTAATTTATCATCATATGTAATAGATCTGAAATATACATAATAGAGATTATTAAGAACTTCATAAAAAACAAATTTTGGCTTTATTTTCTCGGGTTCTTCTAAAATAAGAATTTGCTCTTCTGGTTTTTTGATTTCTGATTGAATTTGTTCTTCTAACGGTATAATTACAGAAGAATTATCATTTTCCTTAACTAAAGTTTCAAGAATCTCTTCTAAGGTAAATTTATCTGGTTTATTATATATTATATCCTCTAGTTCAATTCCAAAGATTCTGTGCTTTAATAATTGAACATCTTGCATTATCAGTTTTGTATGGAAATTTCAACGTCTTTACCAAATATTTCTTTTAAATTTTCAAATATAGGCTGTTTAATAAAGACTTTGCCAGACAAATCTGTTTCTGCTATTGCCTGTTCAAGTTCTTCATAAGTGGATTTTTTTATGTTTTTCAGAGAACCGTCTTCTTGTATGTCTGCTTTGCTGACCTGTTTATCTTCTGCATCAATGTCATGAATAATAAACGCAACTTTTCCCAATAACATCACTTCACCATACAATTTTCCGTGTTTAATCCTTATCCTGGTTTTTTCGATTTCTTTTCCGCGTTTCCTTTGTATGTGTTCTATTAAGAATTTGTGTAAATCTGTGTTAATCTTGTTAATTTTTTTAATGTCAGTCTTAGTTAACTTGCCTGTGTCATAGTCAGACTTTGCTTTTATAATCTCTTTTAACATACGAAGGTATTTATGAGGTATCTTCCCAGTGTCTATCATCTCTGTTTCAAACACTTTAATAACATTTTCTTCTTTTACTTTGTCAATCCCTTCCAACTTTATAATGTCACGAAGCACTGTAATTGTGTTTTCGTATATCTTAATTAAGGATTCTTCTTCTTTTATCTTATCGATCTGTTTGAATAATTTTTTAATTCTCTTTAGATATTTTGTTGCATCTGATAATAATAAATCTACTTCCTTTCCCGTAAGGGTTTTTTTGCCCGCTGCATGTTCAACATCTTTTCTAACTTGGATATTATGTTCTAGGATTTTGACATATTTATCTTCCAGCAACTTTTCTTTTTTAACAAAGATTTCCCGCATTAAATCAGGTGTTTCTTTAGGTGTTGGTGGTGGCACGCCGTATAACATAAGTGCTGCCTGGCTCGGTGTTAAAATAGCGTAAAAGGTATCTTCCATGCCAATAGTGTTTAACTTGAATTGGACTCTTTTTACCATCTGGTCTCCGGAATGCATGAATAAATCAATGGCTTCTGGGCTTGGTTTAATCTTGCCCATCTTAAGCAACTGTTTCCACGGCATAAATATACCACGATCATAAAATGGTATGCCGTCTCTTAAGAAAGTAAATATTATAGGGTTGGCTTCTTTTATGTTATCCCAGAAGTCTGTTAATATATATACCTGGATGTTCAATTTATTTTTTATTCCTGTAATGTCACCGGCATCCAAACCCATTCCGATTATAATTGCTCTTAACTTATCTTTTAGTTCTATACGGGTCATCTTTTTTACATCTGTGTCATCTATCACAACGAAAACGTCAATGTCAGAATTTGGAGATGCCTTGCCCTGTACTAAAGATCCTGCAAGGACATAACATACAATGTAACGTTCAAATTTTTTCAAGACCATTTGTTTATGGATTTCAGAAATTTTTATTGCAGATAACATGCCAGTGTCATAGACAGGCATGCTAGACGCAATTTTAGCAATCAACTCATACTTTGCGTCATAACAATTCTGCCATACCTCGCTTAAAATGATTGTCTGTGTTACAATATTTGGGTCAATATCTTTTCCTATCTTAGCAATTATTTGAGACAGTTTTGTTTTTAGCTCATATTTTGACATTTTTTTACTGTCAGAATCGTCTACTAGAACAAGTACATTTATTTCATCCTTCTTTTTTTCAGTTGCAGCAGGTTGTGGTGTTAATTTTGTGCTAAGTGTCTGAGGCAAATGTGTAAGTCCTTTTGGAAAGGGCATTCCCATACCAGGAAGAGGCATCATGCTCCGCATACCTTTCTTAGGTTGTGGTGGCAGTAATGTAATCCCCATAATATATTTGTCAAATTTGGTTAAGACTTCTTTCTGGAATTTATCTAATTTTTTCTTTATTTTTTGCAATTTTTCTTTTGCATCTTTTGGTATATTTGGCAATTTTGTAAAGTCTAATTTATTTGGTTGATCGTCTTTTGATGGTTTGTCTTGTTTTGTCATGATATCACCTATCCTAATCTAATGTAATCTAGCAGGTTAACTATTAATTATTATACATTTATAAAGAAATTTGTATTAAAGTGTATAAAAGTGTGACAAAAATGTCAGGCAACAGCTATATTCAATCTACTAATTTTTCTATATAATGTCCTTTCGCTCATGTCAATAGCATCGGCTGTTTCAGAAATATTATAGCTATTCTCTCTTAATGCTTTTTCAATATATTCCTTTTCAAATAATTCAAGGGCTTCATCATACGACACAGGACCAATATTTTTTGAAATTACAACTGAAATATCATCTAAATTAGTGTATATCTCCCTTACTTTATCATCATCAAAGTTAGCTAAGGTTTCTTCAATAATGGTGTGGACATTCTCTCTTAAATATTCTTGAGGTTTTACCAACTCTTTCTTATGAATATTAGGGTTTATCTGTAAGTCATTAATAATTCTGTGTAAATGTCTTCTATGTAATTGAGCTCTTTTTGCGGCTAAACTTATATTGCCCAAGCTTAAAGTTAAAATATCATTTAGATAATTCTTGAGAAAATCTTTTCTAGCTTGTTTAAACGGCTTACTTAAATCTACAGTAAATAATAACCTGAATTCTAAATTACTACTAATGTTTTTTTTAACTTCAGAATCATTTTTCTTTGTGTGCTTTTTAAGCACAGCTTCAACAACAGATGATATGTTCATGCAGATAAAGAAAGCTATTAGCATTTAAATTATTTCTGCTCGTAAATCGTGTTTTGTAGTTCTTTTTATTTTTGCTTTTTTTTCATAACCTAATTTTCCTTTTTTCACAATAACTGGTTTATACGCATAATTTCTCCCTACATATGTGTTGTTTTTTCCTAATTCATCAATAAGAATAGTGCCTTCCCATTTCAGCCATTTTTTATTATTTTCTTTTGCTATTTCATGAAATAATTTTCTTAATTTAACGCTTCTTTGTTTTATTATATGGCTGGGCAATTGTTTTTTCTTTGCTGCTATTGTTCCTGGTCTGGGCCAGAATCTAGAAATATTAAGAACGTCTGGTCTTACTTTTTTAATTAAATCAATAGTTTCTTGGAATTCATCATCAGTTTCTTCTGGATAACCACATATAATATCTGTTGACAAAGTAATGTCTGGATGTGTTTTTCTGAATTTATTAACAATTTCAATAAAGGTTTGTACAGTATAATTACGCTTCATTTTCTTAAGCACAGTATTACTGCCTGATTGTACAGGTATATGAAGAAACTTAAACATTCTTGGGTTTTTATAAACTTCAATTAATTCATCTAGATAATCAGGCAGAAAATCAGGGTTACCCATGCCTAATCTTATCTTAAAGTTACGTTTCATTTCAAGAATTTTTTTTAATAAACTAACAATATTTGTGTTAATGTCATAACCATAGCATGCAGTATCTTGGCTAGTCAGCCATATTTCTTTTGCACCATTGTTTAAAGCATTTCTGACATGTTTAACTATCTCATCTGGGTCGTAAGATAATAAATGTCCACGTGCAAATTTAGTTATACAAAAATTACAACAGCCTAAACAACCTTCATTTATTGGAACTATTTCAACAACTTCATTTTTTCTTACTTTTGGAATATTCAAACGAGGATTTTCTTCCTTTTTCAATAACTGTACAGTATTTCCTGCTAAGGTTTCATCAATAACATGAACAACATTATTAATCTGGTTGGTGCCAATAACAGAATAACCATAAAATTTTGATTTATCTTTTTCAGCTTGAGGAACGCAGCCTGCTAATATTTTAGTTTTTTTTATATTACGAACATCTCTCCAGAACTTAGTTTCAGCACTATTTTTAACAGTGCAACTATTTATGATGATAATATCAGCTTCATTTTCAGACTTTACTAAAGAATATCTGCCAGATTTTTTTAATAGGCCAGCCATATTTTCACTATCTGCAAAATTAAAGCTGCAACCGTACGTTTTAATAAAAACTTTTTTCATATCTCAAAGAAAACAGCAATGTTTTAAAAAAATGATGGCGAAGGGGAGATTTGATATTTATTATTACTTTATTTTAAAAAATGTTTTAGGAGTGTTTTCATAACTTTTCATCAATTTTTCAAAAGTTTTCTTTTTATAACCAATTAACTCCAATATTTCATAATCTTGTAGAATTTTAAAGTCATGATAATTATAGATTCTAAGTGCTTTACTGTTTACTCTTGTTTTTTTAGGCCAAGTTTCTTTGATTGATTTAAGACCCAATATTTTTAGAGATTCTCTAATTTTATTAAGTAATACTTGATCTTTGTTTAAAAAATCAACTTGTTTTCTTCTAGGTTTTTCATTATAACTTACAGAGCCATCTCCTGCAAAAAATCCCTTTAAAATTAATGACAATTCTTCTTTGTATTTGTTTTTGATACATATATCAAAAATCTCTGTTATGAAATTTAAAAAGAAACTTCTCAGTATAGTTGAATTGTATAATAATAATATGTGTCCTTTTTCAGATGTACCAATATTCCGATAATTTCCAATTTTTCCAGTGTAGTAAATCCATTTAGGTCTTTTTTTATTTGGATTAAGATTCAATTTTTTAGTCCAGTAATTCAATAGATTTATTTTATCTACTTTTATCTTGAAATTAATGTTTAGCCCAATTTTAAAACTAAATTCTTCCGAAGGTATGTTTAATTTATTTAAAAGACTACAAAAAGTTTTGACAGCCATAGCATCACTGTTTACAATTCCTATACAACCTGTATTAGAAGTTGGACCTGGAGAATTAAGATGTTTATCTCCTTCGGCAAAATACATACCAATTCCAATAAAATCTTCAGGCTCCATTACAATAAAATTTGGAAGATAACTTTTTTTTCTATTGTAAGGTTTTGAAATTTCAAAATTATCTTTTTTTCTTATAAGTTTATACTTAGCTTTGTTACCACTTCTAGTAGTAATGGCATCTGGAACAAATTCTAGGAGATTTATTGTTCTTAGATTTTGATTAATTATTTTCATATTTTTAACACTACTTGTGAAAATAAATTAAAAGAAATGAGTTTATAAATCTCACACAGAAATGTCCAGTGACTTGTAAAAAAAAGGAGTGCCGGAGGCGGGATTTGAAACCGCGACCTCTGGATAGCCCAGTGTGAGCTTAATTCATCGCCCGAAGGCTCATCACTCAAACGTATGAGTTTCGCCGCTTTATACACCAGCGCTATAACCAGGCTAAGCTTTCGGAGTCAATAGACTACTCCGGCATACTCCAGCACTCTTCACAATTAGAATTCCTAGATATTTTATAAAACTTACTCAATATTAGCAGTAATTTTCTTTTGAATTTCTTCCATTTCACCTTCTTTATATTTACCTTGTGGCCAATGCTTTAAACCATCATTTTCAAATCTTGGTATAATATGAAAATGCGTATGCGGAATTAGTTGGCCGGCTGTTTTGTTTGTGTTAGTTATTAAATTAAAACCACCAGCATTTACAGTTTTCATAACAGCTTTTGCCACAATTTGGACAGCTTTCATGCAAGCTTTTAGGTCATCAAGATCATCTTCTAATATATTAGGAGAGTGTTTTTTTGGTACTACTAATGTGTGGCCTTTATTAGCAGGTCCAATGTCCAAGAACGCCATGACTCTATTATCTTCATACACCTTTGCTGAAGGAATATCTCCTTTTATAATTTTACAAAATATGCAATCCATAATATCACCCATGAAATAGTATTTTTATGATTAATATAAATTTTACCTGGAAGCATTCGCTTCCAGAATTCCGCGGTAAGCCTACCGCGGGTGTTTAATTTTATAGTTATTTTCTACATGCACAAAATGTCTCAATTTTAGCTATTTTTTGTCTCAGTTAAGTATTTTTCTCGTCTCAAAATATGTAAAAAGAGACCCCTTGATTTCCTGTGGAACTTTTGTGTCTCAATTTAGTCTCATTAAAATATAATACAGTATCAAAATTGTCTCAGAAAAATTTATATAAGAGTTATGAATCTTATTTTTTTATGATGAATGGGGGTGATATTAGTAGAAATTTATTACAGAATTCTTTCTCTCGTGTTAAAGCTGATATTGAAAGACTTAACACTGAAATCTTGTTATTAAAGAAAGAACAAAAAAATTTAATTAAAGAGAATCTTGAACTTAAAACTAAATTGAATAATAATGGCTTGGATAAGGAAATTATTAAAGAGATTGTCAGGGAAACTTTAAAGAATGTACAAACAAAAAATAAAACTAATGATACTTTAATCAAAAAATTTAATAAAAAAAGGCGTGTTATAACCCTAAATAAAATTCAAGCATTGGCATCTGATAACAGACTTTCTCTTTCAGAGATAAGAGAGATTATTGTAGAGAATGAAAATTTATGTTCAAAGGCAACTTTCTATAGATATGTAGATAAGCTAAAGAAAAAAGGCTCTATTAATGTGATGAATATAGATAATAATGATATTGTTGTGAAAATTTAGTCTTCTTCAGGATCCCATTCAATATCTATAACATTGATATCATATTCTTTTGTACTTTTCTCATTAGTTGTCTGGTTCCTAAAATAATATATCATATACTTGATTGTTTCGCCCAAATCTTTTAATCCGAGCTTGTCTTCTATTAATGAGATAATGGTTCTTTTATAATATTTGTATTTCTCATGCAAAATAAGGTCAACATTTATCACGTTATCATATTTAACAAATATTACATTTTTAATTTTCTCAGAATTAACAAAGAAATACCATTTTTCAACGAAATCTTCTTTATAAGCTCTTTTTAATGATATCCTAAGAGGAGATTTACTCAGTTTTTTTAACTGGTTCGGAGTAGGGGTTTGCCCGTTCTTTAGCCTATCTATCAATTTCTTTACTTGAGATTTGTTCTCAAGGCTGTACTCTGATATCAAATTAGACGAGTTACCTTGGATATGCGTCTTAAAAACTTCCCATCCATGATCTTCAGATTTTCTAGCTTCAATCTTTATTTTAGAATCTTCTAAATCTTTTTCAAATACAATCAAATCTTTGCCTTCAACAACTTTTTTCCACCCCATTACTACCTTACCCCCAAATATTTAATAAGTAAAGAATATCATGATATTATTTAAGGTTTTTGTTTAAGTTTATATGTGTGTATCGATATCTTTATAAAGTATCATTTTTTCTCGGGGAGTATGGCTAGATTACGAAAATTTGTGTGTTACAGAAAGCTGGAAAGACCTTATACAAGAAAATCCAAATATAGAAAAAAGTCTTTTGTTAGAGGCGCTCCTGTTTGCCGTATTGTTAAATTTAATATAGGTAATTTGAAAGCTAAATTTTCGCACAGGCTTGACTTATATACTAAAAAAGACATCCAAATAAGGGATAATGCGCTTGAATCAGCCAGGTTAGCCTGTACAAGAACTATGGAAAAGGAAGTTGGGAAAACAGGGTTTAGATTACAGATAAGAGTGTATCCGCACCATGTTTTAAGAGAACATGCCCTTGCTTCAGGTGCAGGTGCTGACAGGTTTAGTTCTGGGATGGCGCATTCGTTTGGCAAGCCTGTTGGCAATGCGGCCAGGTTGAGAGAAGGCCAGCCAATATTATCAATATATGTAAATGAACCAAACATTGTATTAGCAAGAAAAGCAATGAAAAAAGCCAATTCAAAGTTGCCTGTTACTTGTGGTATTAAACTTGAGAAATTATAATTTTTTCTAATTCTTTATAATCAGTTATAATATCAGGATATTTTTTCTTTATTTTACTAATATCAATATCTTTCATATCTGTCTTGCTTAAATATAATATAATGGGTTTCTTGAACTCTTTTAATTTCTTTAATAACTTAACTTGTTCTTCGAAAGAATATTCTTCAGTAGGATCAAACACATAAACAACTAGATTTGCTAAATGTTTAACAGCCAAATAAGCTTGCATTTCAATATTATTCATTTTATTGAATCTATTTAATGTACCTGGTGTATCAATTAACTGTATTTTTTTACCTGGTTGTTTAATATAACCCAAATTCAAAGATTTAGTTGTGAATGGATAGGCATTTATTTCAGGGCTGGCAGTTGTTAATTTGCTGAGTAAAGTAGACTTGCCCACGTTCGGAAAACCAAATATACATACAGTATAAACAGAAGTTTTTATTGCAGGATAACTTTTCATTATTTTTCTGGATTCTTCTAAATAGATAAGATTCTTTTTAATTTGTTTTAGCACAGAAGAAATTCTACCGTAATATTCTCTCCTATACTTATTAATAGATTTAATATCCTCTGTTCTCTTTATTTTTCCTAAATATATTCTGAAAAAATAATCAGTTTTGTCAACTGCCCAGTTTATCGCGCCTAAAGATTTTTTTAGATCTTTATAGTCAAGCGTGCATTTGATTAATTCTTTATAGAAATCATCCAAATTATCTAAGCTGGGATACGCCTTGATTATGGCTTTAAGTCTCTCATTAATAGTTGTTTTAATTATTTCAAGTTTAGTTATTTCTATTTTTTTAGATTTTTTTAATCTGTCTTTTTCTTTTATTTTAGGGCGTATTTCATCGGCTTTTTTAGATGCTCTTTTGAAAGCCACATCTAGATAAAATTGGTAATTTTCAATTTTTTTTAATGACTGGAAGTTCATACTTACAAGAAATCTTATATAGTATTTATAATTATCATCTTTTAATGAGAATTTATTTAGTAACAAAAAACAAGCATAAAGTACAGGAAATTATTACAATTATGAAAGAATTTAATATTGATGTTGAACATATCCCTGAAGAAAAAGTTGAAAATAAGAATATGTTATTAAAAGAAGTGGCAGAGTATAATGTTAAGTTATTTTACAAAAAATACAAGAAACCAATTGTAGTAGATGATACTGGTGTTTTCTTTAAAGCATATCCTAACTTTCCCGGTAATAAACCAAAAAGGGTATTTGAAAAAATAGGTTATAAAGGACTATTAAAAAAACTTGAAGGAAAAGACCGAACTGTATTTTTTAAGACAGTAGTTGGTTATTTTGATGGTAAAATATTAAAGACCTTTGAGGGAATTTTAGAATGTAAAGCCGATGATAAAGTACATGATTTAGATGTTGATGTCCTTCCATATGAAAGAATTTTGATGGTAAATGGAAGGCCATTATCTAAATTTACAAGGGAAGATAAAAATAAAATATCACATAGGGCAATTGCTTTCAGAAAACTTGGAGAATGGTTAAACAAAAGGAGCTATAACGCCGTATAAAGCACTTAATAAAGGCAGATATATGATTAAGTTTGAAAAAAACTGACTTATTTGATGCGAAAAAACTTCTATAGGATCGTAAAACATCATAAACCATGGAAATGCTATTAAAGTTCTGACAACTAATGAAATAAAAAATGCTTGTGCAAATGAAAAACCAAATGCATTCTTTAATATTGCAACTAATGCACCAGTAACTCCGGCAATTATAGGAGTGGTCATATATCCTAGTGAGATGAAACTGTTTAAAGCATAACAACTAATACCTACTAAAGGTCCATAAATTAAAGCTGCTACTGGTCCAAAGGTATATCCAATAAAATATGTCATTGCAGTATTACTTTCTATGGCTACATGAGGAACCATTTTACTATATCTAATTGTTATAAATGTGATGGGCAAGAATATAACTAAAAGTATAATGCCAGCCACATATTTAAACCATATTAATGACACAACAATCAAAATTAAAACAAAAGTAATAGTGCGGGTGTTCAAGAATTTTTTAATGTCTTTCTTAAGTTTTTTAATTTCTTTATTTAATTTGCTCATTAAAAAAATAAATAATTCTGGATAGTTTTTAAATCTATCGCAAGTAGAAAAATTTAAATAAGACAGAATATCAGATGTATTTTATAAATAAATGAGGTGATTATTATTACAAAAAAAGGTTCTCTAAATTTATCTATAAATGCTATTGTGATTTTTATTTTGGCTTTAACATTATTGGGGCTAGGCATTCCGTTTATAACTGGGGTGTTTAAGAAAGCAGATGACTTAACTTCTGGCAGATTTGACAGGATCTTAGCAGAAGAAGAAAAAGCTTTCATGGAAGGCTGTTCAGATGATTTCTGTATAGATCAGACTAGGTTTGTGATGAAAAGAAATGAAGAAGTTAGAACATTGATGGTATTAAACAACAAGTTTGATTGTGATATTGATGAAGCCATTATTACAATTGGCGGAGAGCAAGGAGGAAGCAGCAATTTTGAACCGGGATCATGTAATATAATAGGAGGAGAAAACGCAGAACAAAAATGTTCTGATGTGAGCATTACAACAGTGGATTCTGAATCTATTTTGTCCAAGGAAAAAACACCGGTTGATATTAAAATAAGAGTGCAGAACACAGCAAAAAACACAGTGTATTCTTATAAAATCAATGTAAAAGGAAGCTGTGTTTTCGACAGCCAAGAATTTGAATTTGATTCTACCGAAACTTTAAGGGTGGATGTGCAGGGGTGATGCTCATGAAAAAACGTTTAACACAATCAGAAGAGTTCGAGATATTAAAATTAGTCCTTGATAAATTTTTATGGCTGGGTTTTGGTATCATGGCTTACGGTTTTTATGTTTTATTAACGGGCCGGGCTCAAGAATTTTTAAAAGGAATTTCATTTCTAACAGGAGGAGCTATATTACTAATGATATTCATGTTTCTGCTTCTAAAAGAATATGAAATAGTAAAATGAACCGCAAAGGATTTGAATTTTCAATTTCTTTTTTAGTTGGTCTTATCATAGGAATTGTTTTGTTTGGTTTTGGCTTAGTTTTTGTATTCAATATTATTAATCGCCTTCCTGAATTAGAAGTTATTTTGCCAGATTATTTTGATACAGAAGCACAGAATTGTGTTAACCGCGGAGAGCGTGTTTGCGTCCCCTTAATCAGGGAAAAAGTGAAATCTAGAGAAACAGCTTCTTTTGGCGTTATTGTATATAATAATTATGGTGAAGACAAAAATTTTAAGACTTTTGTCAAGTATAGCAGGGGTGTTGTTGAAGATGATAGTGATGCACCAATGCAAATTGAAAGCGAATGGACTTACCCAGAATATGATCCTGTATTTATAAAAAACAATGAATATGAGATAATAGGAGTTCCGCTAAGACCTCCCGCAGGGACGCAACGAGGCACATATGTTTTTAATATTAATATTTGTCTTGACTCTACTTCTAATCCGCAACCTGGAAAATGTAATGATGAATATCCTTCATTATACGGTTCAACTAACCAAGTAACAGTTGAAGTTGTTTAAGAGAAAGATTTTATTATGTGTGTCAGGCTGCCTGGGTCGAGGCTACTCCCACCAGGTAGACACCCATCTATATTGGGCATTTTTAATATATTTGTAGCATTATTCGGGTTAACAGAGCCGCCATATATGATTCTTATATTAAGTGAAGTTTCTTCATTATATAAATCCTTGACAAGTTGTCTTAAAAAAATATGAATCTCTTCAGCTTGTTCAGGTGTTGCAGTGTTGCCTGTGCCGATTGCCCAAACAGGTTCATATGCAATAACAACAGATCCCATCTCTACAATTGTTATATTTGCAAGGCCTTCTCTTAACTGTGTTTCTACAACAGTTTTTGTATTACCTTGGTTTCTTTCCTCAAAAGATTCTCCCAGGCAAAAAATAACTTTTAATCCTGTCTGGAGAGCAGCCTTAATTTTTTTATTTATTATCTGGTTTGTCTCGCCAAAATATTTTTTTCTTTCAGAATGGCCAATTATAACGTATTCTGCAAAATCTTTAACCATTTTTGGACTTATTTCTCCAGTAAAGGCGCCTTTCTCTTCATAAAACACGTCTTGGGCAGCAACCTTTATATTAGTTCCGTTCACTTCATTTTTTAGATAGTTTAGTAAGGTATAAGGAGGCGCTATTACCATTTCAACATTGTTAATATCTCTCACAAACAACTTAAAATCTTGCATGAAAGAGACAGCTTCCTCATACGTTTTGTTCATCTTCCAGTTGCCAACAACAATTTTTTGTCTCATTAATCCTCTTTAAAACAAACAGATATTTATAGGTTTGGTTTTGTTATGGCAAATAATAATTTTTCAATATCCCTACTAAGCTTGTTAAGCCACATTTCTATCTTTGCAAAAAAGCCAGGTTCTTCTAACGCAATAGACTGTTCATATGATTCTTTATATAAAATATTATTCCGGTCATGATATTCTACTATAATCTGAAATTTATTATTAGGATTGAGAACAGTCCTGTCTAGCTTGACATTAAATTTTTGGTTTGATTCCAATTCTTGTAGAAACCATTCTGTTTGTTCACCATTTATACTAAATTTTATTAAAAGATTTTTTGGCTTGCTCTTTGAATGTTTCCATAACTCAAAGCTAATATCAAAATCAGGGCCATACTTTATTAAGTGAGGATAATCTACTTTTTCAATGGTTAGCTGAGGTTTATCTTCTACCTTAATTTTAACTTGTTCAATTTTATTAACATCATTATTTTTAGCAGTAACGGTTAACTCCTGTTCACCTACTTCTGTCAAAATAGTGTTAAATTCTACGTTTTTAATTTGGCTGATACCAATATCATGTTTTTTGCATTGTTGTTCATCTAAACAAATTCTTAAGTTATCAAAAAAAACATTTCCAATATTTTTTACATCACAGTTTATTTTAAAATTTTCATTTACATACACAGCAGTTGGCAGATTACATTTTATTTCAACATTCCTTGAATACACTTTTAATTCTTGTTCTTTTAACTGGTTAAGTAATTTTGTTATTTGAGAATAACTATATGTGAGAGAGCCGCTTTCTGATCTAAACGTTTCTTCATCAGACTGTCCTAGTGAACTAATTACCTCAATAGGGAAAGTGTATATGTAACGCCATGATAAATCATTATCAACTTGTACTATCCAGAAAACAGACTTTTCTTCTTCAGGTGCTAATAAGACATACTTATTTTTACTATCTATTATAGTAATCTCTTTTGGCTTACTTATTGTGAGTTCAAGTGCAACATAATAATCTTGGTTGTTTTTAAGTTTAGCTTCTATTAAATTATAAGATGAAAAACCCACTTTATTGCTTAAAGGTATAACTTCAATATTAACTAATTTGGGTAATTTATTACCTTGGTCAAGGATATCTACGTTAAGGTCTAATTGACCAGGGTCAAGATCCACATTAACTGTCTGCCACTCAAACCGTGAACTTGATTTATCTGAGTCCAGAGAATCTCTTAACTTAATATGTGTAGCATCTAGATAACCGAACTGGCCGTATGTAGGGTCAAAACTAACCCAACCATAACCTGGAAAATACACTTCTGCCCAGCCATGCAGGCCCCATGGATCTTC
>CAZKFC010000018.1:0-22156 GCA_964552005.1 uncultured Methanosarcinales archaeon | reverse complement strand
CACATATATGCTCCAGTGATCAAGCTTTTTTTGAGAGGTTCTAATACTCATAATACTAGTTGGATTTATAGATGACATCCTCCCCACACTAAAGTGCGGGGTTTTAAACCCCTTAGCGAGCTAAAACTCGCTCGCTAATTATATTCTATCACTCTTCCTCAACAACTTCCCAATGACCTGTTTTTGGAGAGCCTACTCTTCTAAGAAGTCCTTTTTCTTTTAAGGCTTTAATATTCTTATCAATTGCAGTTGTGCTTATGCCAACCTTATTACTCATTTCTTCTTTAGAAATTTTTGGATTTTCAGCGACTAATTCCAGTATTTTCTTTTGGCTTTCTGCCAACCCTTCCACCAACCTTTCTGCCAACCTTTTACCAACCTTTCTTTCAAATACAACTGAGAACCAGTTCTCAGTAATATCAAAATCAACTTTTAAGCCGTAATTCTTCATGGAATCTTTTATCCTTTGAATCCCAGAGCCTATCCTCTCTACTTTGTTTATCCTTAGCATAAGATCCATTAGAAGCGGGTTTCTTGGAAGGCTTCTTCTCCCGAAATCTTTTCTGCTTAACCCAGGGACTAAGCCGCCTGGATTTGATATCTCCAATCTATCTTTGAAAATGTCAATCTGGATGTGGCCATTAGAAAAATAATCTCTATGGACAATTGCATTAACTATGGCTTCCCTTAGTGCCTCTTCAGGCAGTTCCAGCTTTTCAGTTCTTTCCTTTTTGATGATATATTGAGTATTCAGCTTGCTTGCCAAATAAACAAAGGCATTCTCATAATTTGATAATAAATCAGCATTGAACTCTTTCTTATCAAGAATATTGGTTTTAGTGTTGCCCTTGTACAATACGCAGACAACAACAGCATTCAGGAAAAACTTTGTTACTCTATGGCAGAAGAACAGGACACCAGCATTCTTCATCTTATCTCCATCCAATAAAGAAAGATTCCTCAGAAGATCTTTCCTGTTCAGGTTGTCAGATATGCCGGCTTTTTTAATATAACTCTCAAATTTATACACATCAAAATCTTTTTCCAGGTCAAAATCAGGATTTGGCTTATGGTCAAACAAGAGAAGTCCTTCCCTTTGGAAGAAGTTCCTTATCTCGTTCCTGTTAAGCTGCTGTGAATTTGAGCCTATCCTCATGTAAAAATGGCCACGAACTGCATAAGGCTTGTCCTTTCCTTCAGGCACCTCAATTATAGCAACATTATCAATTTGGGATATCTTAACTGAGAAGGGAGGATCCATGTTTCTTGCAATGTCCTGAATCTTGGCCCTCTCTGGATTTGTTAAATTATAGCCTGTTATCTCACCAGAATCATCAACGCCAAGAAGAATTTTCCCGCCACTGCTGTTTGCAAAAGCGCATATTTCCTTATCTATATTATTGCTTAAACTTCTTTTAAATTCCAGGGCATATCCTTCTCCTGTCCTTATCAGTTCCAGCAATTCTTCTTTATTCATAATATGTAAATAGTAATTATTTTCCATTTATTAAACCTTTTTAAAAAATAAAGCCACCTCTTTTTTCAAAAAACTATTTAAACTTTAACCACAAATTTAAATGTAAATGAAAAAAAGGGGTACTTCTCAGATAGACTGGATAATGAGCCTTGCTTTATTCTTATTATACATTGGATGGTTTTTTGCTTTTGTTGCCCCTAGCATAAAATTTAATTCTAACAAAGACTCATTCATGACATCATTGAAAAACAATTTTGAAAATGAGTTTAGCTGGGAATTACAAAAATATCCTCTATTTATAGAATATAATGAGAGTACAAGCTCAAAACCTATCATCATAGAGTTTAACAATACAGAAATCAAGTTTATGGATGGCACTGATTACATAACGTGGAACAATAAACTAATTTTTTTAGCAAATATTTCGCAAAGCATTAAAACTTACTGGATATTGCAAGGTGTTAGCCACAATAATTCTTATAATTATTACGGTTTAAATGCAAAAGATAACTGGGCTAGCACAGAAAATTTCAGTGTCTTTTTTAACCAGGGGCTGCCTTATAATGTCGTGTACCAAGAACAGACTAAGATACATGATATTGATTATGAAATTAACGAGGTTAGCTTAAACCCAAGCAATTATTCCTACACTAATTTTGGCTTTGCAGCTGTGTATGTTTCAACAACAGACAATATTAACCATACCTCTTTTGTATTTGCCAACAATTATGAGATAGACAATTTTCTTACCCTGAAAAATACTGGAAATTACATCTTCACATTAAGACTGGAACTTGACGATTACTCTTCCTATTATTCCAATAACCTTTACTATGGAGACCTATCTTATACAAATGAAACTCAACATGTTAATTATACACATGATTCAGTAACTTTTTATAATGCAGAAAAAGGTTTTTCAATGTTTTTTGATGATGATGTTAGCTTTAACTTTACGTATTACAACACCAGTTTAATTGTAATAATAAAAGTGCCTTTTACTGGCGAGTATGAATATAATTATTTTTTTCATGAGGGTAATTACAATGTAATATCAAGAACTGATTACAGCACGAAATTTGGTGCAATTGAAACCTTAGAAGGCATTAATCTAAATAAGATAACTACTAATTATGATTATTTAAAAAATAAATGGGATTTCCCAAAAAATTTTAATATCTTGGTGTATGAAAACAGTTCAGCGTACTCTTACTTACAAAACCCAAAATATGAGATAGGCACTTTTAACCCGAATAAAAGAAACGTTTATGCCCAGACTGAAGATGTTGTTTCATTAGATAATGACGGCACTTACAATCCGATGCATATCAACTATAGAATATGGTAAATAAGAAAGCTTTCATGAAAACAGTTGAGATTTTACTAGTCATAATCCTGTCATCTATTTTCTTGCTCGTGATATTGCCGAAACAACAACAGAATACCGAAACGAAAAGCACGCCTTATTTAATTTATTTGGAGCAAGACCCTGAATTTAGGAATTTCATTAATTCAAATACAAGATGCTACAATTCATCATCAAACGAGGCAAATAACTTTGTTAAGAGATACCTCCCAAAAGAATTTGATTATATCCTTTGCTCTGGAACAAAAGCAACTAATCTTCCGGAAAAAAACGTTTTTGTTGACTCATTATTTTTTTCAGGAAACATAAGCAATGTTGAATATAAGATAATTAGGCTGTATTACTGGGTAAAATAATATTAGAAAAATAAAAAAAATTATATACTTGATAAAAAGTAAGATGTATAATGGCAACATACATGTATAATTTGTTCTATAAATTCTTTTTATCACTTGCGTTAGGCGCGTTAATCGGCATGGAGCGCGAAAAACGACAGCAGCATCATAAAGGAACAGATTTTGCAGGTATAAGAACCTTTATGCTGATCACATTCTTTGGAGCAATGTCCGCATATTTATCTTCTTTGTATTACAGCTGGTTCCTTGCAGTTATCATAGTATGTTTCATGTTAATCATTTTATCAGGCTATATTCTTAGTTCATTTTTCAACAAAGACATCGGCATGACAACCGAAATTTCAGCTGCAATTGCTTTTATTATTGGTATTTTAGTGTTTAAAACATCGCAAGAAATTCCTATATTACTGACAATAGTAATAACTTTAATATTATCTTTCAAAGGATACCTACATAAATTTGTGTACAGTTTAAAATCAATTGAATTTTTTGACACAATTAAATTTGTTTTAATAGCTTTTGTTATACTGCCATTATTGAAACCTATAGCACCGTTTGGACCTTTTAATTCAATAAATTTATATGAGATATGGTTAATGGTTGTTTTTGTTACAGGACTTAACTATATAGGTTATATCTTAATAAAGACTTTTGGCTCTAACAAAGGTACTGTGTTAACGGGCTTGCTTGGAGGGATATTATCAAGCACGGCTATTGTTACTAGTCTGGCAAACAAGTCAAAAGAACAAGAAAAAGTAACTCCTTTTGTTACAGCATCTGCAATTGCCTGCTCAACAATGTTTCTCAGAATTTTGATAGAAGTTTCAATATTAAACATATCCATGATTGAAAAGCTTGCTTTTCCCATGGTCCTTTTAGCATTAGCTGGATACGCTTCTGCATCCATAATGTGGCGCAGGAAAGAACATGCTGAGACCAACCTTGAGTTTAAATCACCGCTAATGTTAAAACCTGCCTTAAAATTCGGAATATTTTATAGTTTTATTTTATTCATATCAAACCTATCGAATGCATATTTAGGACAGAAAGGTATTTTATTAGCAAGCATTATATCAGGACTAGCTGATGTTGATGCCATCACAATATTTATTGCACGGACAGCTAGTTTAGATTTAGGTATAGGAATAATGGCTATTACATTGGCTGCCATAGTTAACACAGGTGTAAAGATAGTTATTGGTAAAATGTTTGGCACGAGCAATTATAGTAATAATTTAACTAAAGTTTTAGCTCCAATAATTGTTACTGGTTTATTTTTATTATTATTGTTATAAAGGTGAAGAGAAAATGGAACTCAACATTGAAAGGATAAATTATATATGTAGCAATTGTAACTACAAATTTTCAAGAAAAGCAGACAGAAAATTTATAAGATGCCCTTATTGTGGTAAAGAAAATACTGTAAAAGAAAATACAGCTGATTTTGCCTCTAAACTAATAGATGAAGTTGCCAGTTATGAAACCAACTTAGGTGAAAAATAATTAAGCAGAGTTCAACAAAATCAATTTACAGAAAGAATAAGCAAGTCGAAAGAATCTTTAAAAAATATTTCACATTAAGATATCTGTTGGTTGGGATAACCCTTCTTATTATTTTTGCCACGTTCACAAATTTTATGAAAGCCATAATTTTAATAGCAATATTCACGCCGTTAGTTGTTTTTAGTTTACAGATATCCAAGTTTGTCAAACATATAAACGTTGAGTTGCTCTCTGCCAGCACTTTATTACTGGGATATTTACACGGACCAATAATAGCAACTGTATTTTGTTTTCTCGCTGGTTTTTACGGCAGTTTTAAAATAAGTTTTATTAGGTTTTTAATGATAGTTAGGATAGTTATAACTGCGTTAATTGGTTTTTTCATGACCTTTTTTAAAGATAATTTAGATTTCAACACTTATTTTATAATTGGTATTGTTGTAATGAACATTGTTGCATTCTTTGTTTATCTAGTTATAGACCCGGATCCTATCCAGAATTACACACACAGGATTAGTCATTTGTTGTGGAACTTAACAGTAGTTAGATTAGTGTATATAGTCATATACAATCTTGTTACAATAATATAAAAATTTATATAGCCTATTATCTCACATTAATAAAAAAGAGGCTGCTTAATGGGAGAACTAAGAAAAGATTATGTTCTAGATAGATATGTTATTATAAATTCTGATAGAGGTAAAAGACCGGACCAATTTAAGCAAGAGATTAAACAACATAAAAAAGACGATGTCTGTTATTTCTGTCCTGGGAATGAGCACATGACACCGCCTGAGATTGAGCGCTTCCCAGAAAAAAGTAAAGACTGGGAAATAAGGGTTTTTCCTAACAAGTTTGCGGCCGTAAAACCAGAAGGCAAATTTGAGATAAAGACAGATAATTATTTTTATACATATTCTGACTCATTCGGATATCACGAGGTTATTGTTGAAACACCTGATCATGATGAAACTTTAGCTGATCTGCCAGAAGATAAGATTTCTAATGTATTGAAAATGTTCAAAAAACGTATCCTGGTTAATATGAACTGTGACAATATTAAATATGTTACAATATTTAAAAACCAAGGTATAAAAGCTGGCACTTCTATCCAGCACACCCATTCTCAGTTAGTTGCGTATAACAAAGTCCCAAAATTAATCCTGGCAAAAGAACATGCTGTGAAAAAATTTAAAGAATGCCCATATTGTTCTATTATAAATATTGAAAAAAACTCTCACAGGAGGTGTTATGAAAACCCGAGTTTTATTGCTTTCACACCGTATGCTTCTCGTTTTCCTTTTGAAATATGGATTTTCCCAAAGAGACATGTTATTAATATAACTGAATTTAACGACCAAGAATTTGTTTATTTAGCAGAGATATTAAAAAAAATATTAGTAAAATTAAAATTATTAAATGCTGACTATAATTTCTACCTTCAATACGGTATAGAAAAACTGCATTTCCATATAGTAATAGCTCCTCGTTTAAGTACTTGGGCTGGTTTCGAGTTAAGCACAGAAACTGTTATTAATTCAATGACGCCAGAAAGAGCTGCTGAATTTTATAGAAGTTAAAAGTAAGACAAAATCGTATAATCTAAATGTTTAAATAATCCTAATTTTTGCTATTCCATATCATGAAAGCTATTATACCTGTAGCAGGAAAAGGTACGAGATTAAGACCTCATACTTATACATTGCCGAAAGCATTACTACATGTAGCTGGCAAGCCAATATTAGGGCATATTTTAGATCAAGTAAATGAGATTGGTATTAAAGACGTTGTTCTTATATTAGGTTATCTCGGCAGTAAAATAAAAGAATGGGTTGAAGAAGAGTATAAAGACATGAACTTTGCCTTTGTACAGCAAGAAAAACCGTTAGGACCAGGACACGCAATTGCCTTAACAAAACCTTTTGTTAAAAAAGACGAGAAACTTCTAATTATTTATGGTGATACAATTTTCATAGGGGACATGAGCCAAGGCTTAAAAACCGATAAAGACGCAGCATTAGCTGTAAAAAAAGTTGAAGACCCAAGAAGGTTTGGCGTTGTTGAGATGAAAGGAGATAAAATCGTCAAAGTAGTGGAAAAACCTGATTATATAAAACCAATGGATGCCATGATCGGCATATATTTTGTTAATAACTCAAGGCTATTATTTGAAGCTTTAGATGAAATGATAAAAACAGATAAAAAAACTAAAGGCGAGTTTTTTTTAACAGACGCTTTCGAAATTATGATTGAAAAACACGGTTATTTGACAACGTTCCAGATGGACGGCTGGTTTGACTGCGGCAAGCCAGAGACTTTACTGGCTACTAACAGATATTTATTAGAACAGAAAAATGGCGGGGATACAAAGATAATGGGTGAAAACACCATAATACTACCCCCTGTGTATGTAGGAAAGAATGTAACTTTAAAAAATTCTATCATAGGACCTCACGTGTCAATAGCGGATAATGCAAAGATCGATACCTCAATAATTAAAAACAGTATAATTAACAAGAACGCTGTTATTGAAAATGCCCAGCTGCAAGAATCTTTGATAGGAGAAAACGCTATTGTTCAGGACATTATTGAAAAACTGAATGTTGGGGATAATTCTGAGATAAGTTATGGTAGTAATTAAACCAAAATTATTATAAACTTTATTTATTAAAAAACTCTTTTATGATTAAAAAACACAGAAGAAAAGCTATTACACTAAGACGGGATTTAGGATTATTTGAAGCAACCATTGCCGGTGTCGGCATAATTGTTGGCGCTGGTATATATGTGTTGATAGGGGCAGCAGCTGGTCATGCTGGCAACGGTGTCTGGATTTCATTCTTGATAGCGGCTTTTGTTGCTATGCTTACAGGGTTAAGTTACGCGGAGCTATCTTCGATATATGATGAAGATTCCGGTGAATATAGTTATGTTAAACATACTTTTGGCAAAAAATTTGCTTTTATAGTCGGCTATTTAGTATTAATGGCGGGTATTATAGGTGCAGCTGCAGTGTCATTAGGATTTGCAGGTTATTTTAATGCAATGTTCGGTTTTAATAATATTATAATAACAGCATTAGGAGCTATTTTGTTTTTTACTTTGCTTAATTTGAAAGGTATTAAGCAGTCTATGCGGGTTAATTCATTTTTAACAGTTGTAAGTATATTAGGACTACTGTTCATAATATTCTTAGCATTGCCAAGGCTAGGAAGCATTAATTATATGGATTTTAGTTCTATTCCTGGAATTTTAAAAGCTAGTTCGTTAATATTTTTCGCATATCTGGGCTTTGATTCTGTTGTGCAATTGTCAGAAGAAACTCGTAATCCAAGGAAAAACATTCCAAAAGCATTGTTATTGGCGTTAGGAATTAGCACTTTAATTTACATATTAGTGGCTTTTGCAAGCATAAGTGTTATTTCTCCAGAAGTATTAGGACAATCTAAAAGTCCATTAGCAGATGTTGCGACAGTAATTATGGGCTCGAAAGCCGGTCTATTGTTAGCTGTTATTGCAATTTTATCAACCAGCAATACAATTTTATTAGAACTTATAGCAATGTCCCGTTTAATATATGGCATGAGCCAATCCTATAAAAAACTAAACTTCTTATCTACAGTAAACAAATTAACTAATACACCTCACTTTGCTATAATTGCTACTTCAATATTTGTTGTTTTATTTATGTTAATAGGTGAAATTGAGACAGTGGCAGAAATAACTAATTTTTCAGTTTTCATTATTTTTGCAGCTATTAATCTTGCATTAATTAAATCTAGATATATAAAACATAAAAAAGAGATGTTTCACGAACCACTTAATATAAGGAAATTCCCGGTTATGGCATTACTTGGATTAATTACTACTTTATTAATGATAGTAAATCTAGAATTAAATGTAATTTTATTAGGATCAGGATTAATTCTGTTTGGTTTTATATTGTATAAAATAATTGAGAAATAATAATTTCTACTCCCGTTCACATCTGCAACATAATATCGGGAACCCTGTTGACCAATCCTTTAGGATAAATCCTGGTAAAGAATGAAACAGGCTCCGCCTTTCAAGTAGCAACGAGAGCGGAGAAGAAAATAAAAAAGTATATCAAGAAATCATTTACAAACTATCTCTGTACTATTTATGTATTCATAAGCACTATAAGCCGCCATGACACCTTCTGCCACTCCAATAATAGCTTGTTTAAAGTGAGTATCTGTAATATCACCAGCCGCATAAAATCCCTGAACATTAGTCTCTGATTTCCTGTTTATCTTAATCTCATTTTTTTCATTAAGCTCAACACCAACATCTTTTGCAAGTTCTGATAAAGGAATATGGCCAATTGCAACAAACACACCATCTAACTTTAACTCATTGCTACCATTATAAGGTTTATCTAGGATAACTTGAGTAACACCTTTATCGTCTCCTTTTATCTCTGTTACATTTGTATTGTTAATAACCTCAATCTTTGGCTGGTTCTGCATTCTCTTTAAATTTACAGGCTCTGCTCTTACCTTTTCCTTTCTATAAATAATGTAGACTTTTTCAGCGTGTTGTGCTAATACTAATGCTTCTTTAACAGCACTATCACTACCTCCAATAACAGCTACTTTTTTATCTTTATAGAAGAATCCGTCACATAACGCACAATAATGTACGCCTTTATTCTTATATTCGTCATGACCTGGTACTTTTAATTCTCTGTGTTTAGTTCCTGTAGCAAATATAACAGATTTACCTTGTACTTGTTCTTCTCCCATAAAAACATTAAAACAGCCATTATCACCAGTCTTTTCAATTTTTGTTACTCGTTTTTCTTTTATTTCAACAAAATCTTTGTAGTCAAGAGCATGCTCTTTCAGCTTATCTGCCAATTCCTGCCCTGTAATCTTTTTAAACCCGGGATAGTTCTCAACAGTATCTGTTAAAATAATAGTCCCTCCAAAAGTCTCTCCTATAACCAGGGTTTTCATTCCCAACCTGCCAGAATACATTGCAGATGCAAATCCAGTCACGCCTCCTCCTATAATAACAACATCATACATAATATCACCAATAGAAGAAAATAAATAAAAAGTTTATATATGTTTGCTTGAAGTGAATAACTGTGATTAAAAAAAGCACAGTAATTTAATCTTAACACTGTTTAGATATATTTTTATATTTCAAAAAAATAATTTTTATATGATATTCTCAAGTGAAAAGAATGTTTTTCGTAATGTTATAAAATTATACCATAAGAAAATAAACAGCAAAAATTATAGAGCAATAATATCCTCAGCAGTCTTATTGCCTGTATCAACATTTTCTAGTGCCTCATTAAACTTCTTTGTATAGCCGGCATGATGCTTGCTGTGATGTATTTCCATTGTCCTTGCATCTATATATGGCTCTAATGCATTGTACCCATAAGGTAATTCCGGTAAACTAAATTTCATACTATCACCCAAAACTTAACAATTGTTAAGTCTTTATAAAGATATTGCTTAACTAAATTTTATAAACAAAAGATAAATTCTTTGATTAAATGATTCCAGATGATAAATTAAAAGAAATTAGACAAGCTTTACTAGATTCTGCCAGACCATTAATTTTTTTTGACGATGATCCTGACGGGTTATGTGCCTTTCTCCAATTCTATAAACTAAATCCTGAAGCAAAAGGCATTATTTACAAGGTAGCAGGTCCTTTGGATGAAAGGTTCTTGAAAAAAGTTGAGACATATCAGCCAGACAAGATATTCATTTTAGATGTACCAAGAGTAGCCCAGAAATTTATCAATGCTATTAAACGAGAGATATATTGGCTAGATCATCACGCTCCAGTAAAAAGAAATAATGTGAGATATTACAATCCTATGTTAAAAAATAAAAAAGATAACAGGCCAACAAGTTACTGGGCTAGTAAAGTGACTCAAAATAGTCTATGGTTGGCTATGACTGGCTGTGTTGCAGATTGGTTCTTACCCAAGGATTTAAAAAAAGGATTTTCAGAAGAATATCCTGATTTACTTCCAAGAAAAATCAAAACACCTCAAGACGCATTATTTACAACTGGAATAGGAAAATTAGCACGGATATTCTCGTTTATTTTAAAAGGGAGCACACAAAGTGCAATGACCTGCGTTAAAATCCTGACTAGAATTAGTGACCCGTATGAAATACTTAAACAATCAACTCCAAAAGGCAAGTTTATTTGGAAAAAATACAAAAAAATCTACAATAATTACAAAGAGATAAAAGACTCTATAAAGGTATCAAAAGATAAGATTATTCTTTATATTTACTCAGAAAGTAAAATGGCATTAACTGCAGATTTAAGTAATGAGGTATTATATGAGAATCCTGACAAGTTCATTATTATTGGTAGGGAAAAATCTGGTGAAGTCAAGTGTTCGTTAAGGTCAACAAAATATAATGTTCTTCCTATACTAGAAAAAGCATTGCAAGGCATTCAGGGGTATGGCGGCGGGCATTTGCATGCCTGCGGCGCTAACATAAAAACAGAAGATTTTGACAGGTTTGTAAATAATATTAGAAAACAACTTTAAAATTTAGGCATCTTGCCAGAAAACTTCTTCATCATCTTTTCCATATTCTTCATAGAGCCGCCTTTAAACATTTTCATCATTTTCTTGCTCTGCCTGTACTGTTTTATTAACTCTCGGACTTCTTTTACAGAACAGCCAGAACCTTTAGCTATCCTCTCAATTCTACTACCAGAAATGATTTCAGGATCTTCTAATTCTTCCTTGGTGCAAGAGTCCATAATATAACGCCATTTTTCTAATTTGCCCTGCTGGATCTCAAGAGCTTCCTTTGGCAATTTTAATTGGCTCATACCCGGCACTAATTCAACTAATTTTGATAAAGGACCCATCTTTTTCATGGCCTGCATTTGTTCATACAAATCTATTAAATTAAACTCGCCCTTGAGAAATTTTTTGCCCATATCCTGAGCTTCTTCTTCTGTAATAGCTTCTTTAGCTTTCTCTAATAATGCTTCAATATCACCCATGCCCAATAACCGGGAAACAAAACCTTCTGGGTTGAACTCTTCCAAATCATTGATTTTCTCACCCACACCAATAAATTTCACAGGCGCATCTGTAACAGAACATGCACTTAACGCGCCGCCGCCTTTAGCAGTCCCTTCCATTTTTGTAACTATGACTCCTGTAATATTACAAGTATCATGGAATGCCTGGGCTTGTTTCTCAGCAGCCTGGCCAATGTCTGCACTTATTACTAATAAACGTTCGTCTGCCTTAACCAACTTATTTATTTTATTAAGTTCTTTTATTAATTCATCAGATAAAGCATCTCTACCAGCCGTATCTATTATAACGAGGTCAAATTTCTTTAATTCGTCTTTATATTTATTATAAATTTTAACAGGATCTTTTTCTTTTTCATCTCCAAAAACTGGAATATTGATTTTTTTGCCCAGCTGCTGTAATTGTTTTAAAGCAGCAGGCCGCCACACATCTAACTGTATCATGGCAATTTTACCTGCTCTTTTTTGAAAAAACCTTGCCAATTTACCGGCAGTTGTAGTCTTTCCAGAACCAAATAAACCAACCAACATTATTTTGAATGACTTCTTCTTAATCTCTATTTTATATCCTTTTCCACCTAAAAACTGTACTAATTCTTCATAAACAATATTAACAATTTGTTCTTTTTTGGTTAGTCCAGGCAGGGTTTTTTCTTCTAATGCCCTTTTCTTTATTTTATTAGACAAATCAAAAACTAGCTTGACATTAACATCACTTTGTAATAATGCTCTTTGGATATCTTTTATTAATTCATTAACAAGTTTATCATCTAGAAAAACTGATTTTGCAATTTTTTCTAGAGTGTGTTTTAATGATTCTCCTAATTTATCAAGCACCATGCACAGTTTAAAACAAAGGATTTTTTATAAAGCTTGCGTAATTTTTATATAATACAAGATTATTGGAATATTGGTGGGATTGTGAAAAATTTAATCTATGCAATATTTTTTTTATTAATTGTATCATCTGTGAACGCTTCTGTTATTGGTGTAAGTCCAAGCATAGCCAGATTTCCAAAGATGCTAAAAAATGGTTATGCAGAGCGACAGTTTACAATCAGCACATCTATAGAAACTCCTATAAAAGGACATTTTGAGATAGAAGGCGAGATTGCTGACTGGATCACTCTACCAGATAAGGATTTTGTTTTCTCAAAAGACTCACCTTATGTCTTTACTTTAATAATGCAGCCAAGTGCAGATGCAAAAAACGGTAATTATTCAGGAATATTAAAAATGAGGACAGACGAGCTTGCCAGTGTCGAAAGAGGCGCCGGCTCCTCAGTAATTGCCCAAGTTGGTCTATTATTATACGTTGAAGTTATAGGTGATGAGATAATAGACTGTCGCGCAGGAGCGATTTCAGTAAGTTCTGCAGAGATAAATGATCCTTTCACTGTCCAAGCTACAGTATATAATGACGGCAATGTAAGGCTAAGGCCACACTTTATTGTAGACATCTGGGACCAGTACAGAACACAAGTTATATTTTCACACACGTTTTTAGGAGACCAAATCTTACCAACGCGCAGCAAAAAAATTTCTAAGGAGATTGAAAATAATTTGGAAACAGGCCAGTATTTCGCAGATGTCCTTGTCAAGGAATGCGGCGTTACCAAAAAAACTACTTTTGACATTGTTGAGAAAGGCCAGATAGCAGACTCAGGTGAATTAATTGGAATAAGAACAAATGATATTAGTTTTGCAAAGGAACCGATGCCGATTGTGCCTGTGTTCAGAAATTTGGGTAGTAGGAAAGTCCTTGCCCAGTTTAAAGGTGAAATTAGAGATTTACAAACTGACAAAATTGTTAAGATACTAGAATCTGAACAGTTAGAAGTCAACCCAAAAGAGATAGTTGAATTCAAAATGTTTTTCATACCTCAAAAAGAAAGTCAATATCAAGTATCAGGCAGGGTTATTTATAATAACAAGATTACTTTTGAGGAGCAAAGTAAAGTTGTCAAAATTGTTAAACCAGAATCAAGAGGATTCAGCTGGCTCTTATTCTTTATATTATACATCATCATAGGATTTTTAATCTTAATTTTATTAGGAAAGATAAGAAAAGCTACAAAGAAACGCAGAAAAAAACACCGATAGTTATTTCTTTTTCTTTTCAAAAGAGTATGCGGGCTTTTGGACTTCTTGCAACCACATTAAGCCGATGCGCATCATATCCTTATTAAATTTATCACTTATTTTATAGACTTTATTATACAAATCATAGTCAATCATACCCATACTTTTCATTGGCGTTAATATTCTGTCATAAAACTGTCTTTTATTATAAGAAACCTTGACTTTTTTGCCAATATAAGGCTCTTCATCAATCTCTCCTATTAGTTCGCCTTCATGCAGTTTAGTTGCAAACACCGACATTTCGGTTTTTCCAATTTCACCGTCATTCTGCTTCATATAATTAATTAGAAGTTTAGCTACTATCTCTTGTTGCTTGGTTGCAAATATGACTTCGTAAACATCATCTGGTAAGTTAAATCTATCATATAAAATTACCATTTTAAGCCCCCCGAATACTATACAAGGAAGTATACTGATATTTATAAAGATTTCCTTAAACTATAATTTGTTGAGTATTTATCATAAGTATTATAAATCATATTAATATACCTTTTTTGTATGACCCATTTCAAAAAACCTGTAATAAGAAAAGATGCTGAAATAATCAAAGGCAGTTTTCACAAATACAAAGACTGGAAACAAGATCCGAAAGGATATTTTCTCATTAGGGTCAACAAAACTGAAAAAGAAATTGAACTTGGATTCTGTAAAGAAAATAACGAAATTGAAATAGTAATAAAAGGCAAAATCCCGCAGGAGATTTATTATACAGCTATAAAAAAAGGTTTGCTGTCAAGGATGGAACATGCTGCCTACCTTGGAAAAGAGCTAGAGAAGGCATATCTTGCAATGAAACATGACTTAAATTATATCCAGGACGAGGAGCTTGACATCACATAAATTTAAATATAAGTTTATTTCACCTTTGCCAAAATGAAGCCATCACTCGGTGCAACCATAGGAATGGGAATCATAGGAACAACGTACGTAGGAATGCTATTAATATCAAATATAGCCAGTAAATTCCCAAGTTGTAGTGATTTTTCAGGATCAGTGACGATGTCACGACTCAGACCTAATCTGGGCCATGAAGTTTTCATATATAATGCTAAAGATAAAAGAATAGACCTCTTTCATTTAAAGCCCTTTATTGGTTATGAGAGATGGTATGTAGATGAGAATATTGACGCAATAGTTGACACTCTATATTTAACATTTAACGGAGACACTATTACTCTCAACAGAGAAGAGGATTTAAAAGCCAACGAAGATATATTTCTGAAAGCTGACTATGAAATGCACTCAGCCATAGGAAGATACATGGAAAGAGCAATGGAAAAAGATTGTTCACAATAACATTAAATCTTAAACTTTAATTCTCTTTTCTCAATATTATCTTTAATTTTCTTTAATAAAATATCAGCTTTTACACCAAATTTAACCTGCCCATCTAGAGTTCTGACTGCAACTGTATTATTATTAACTTCTTTATCACCAATAGTCAGCATCAAAGGTATTTTATCCAGCTGTGCTTCCCTAACTTTTTTTGGAATAGACTCTGCCCTATTATCTATTTCAACTCTTATCCCAGCATCAAAATATTTTTTCTTTAACTTCTCTGCATGTTTTCCGAATTTTTGGCTAACTGTCATTATTCTAACTTGTTCAGGAGCTAACCATAAAGGAAATTTACCAGCAAAATGTTCAATTAAAATGCCAAGAAATCTTTCAACACTTCCATATATTGCACGGTGCAACATGACAGGTCTGTATTTTTTATTATCTTTACCTTCATAACTTAACTTAAATTTCTGTGGCATAGAAAAATCTACTTGGATTGTACCGCACTGCCAACTTCTTCCTAAAACATCTTTAACATGATAATCAATTTTTGGACCATAGAACGCACCATCTCCTGGATTTATTTTATAATCCATTTTTTTTAATTTTAATGCATCTTCTAAAGCTTTCTCTGCAGTATCCCATATTTTTTTACTTCCCATATATTTTTCCGGCCTAGTAGATAATTCCACTGAATATGCAAGATCAAATTTAGAATATATGGTGTCCACCAATTCAATCAGTTCAATAATCTGTTCTTTTATCTGGTTTTCTGTACAGAAAACATGAGCATCGTCCTGAGTAAAAACCCTAACCCTAAATAATCCTGATAGTACACCTGATAACTCGTGTCTATGCACTAAGCCGAACTCACCTACTTTAATAGGCAGTTCCTTGTAAGAATGTGTTTTTGATTTATATACAAGAATACACCCAGGACAATTCATTGGCTTTACTGCAAAGTCCTGTTCATCTATTTTTGTGAAATACATATTTTCCTTATAATGATCCCAATGCCCGGATTGTAACCACAAAGATTTATTAAGAATCATAGGTGTTCTAATAATCTCATAATTTAATTTATGCATTTCTTCTGTCATAAATTCAACTAATTTATTAAAAATAATCATCCCTTTATTATGAAAGAAAGGCATGCCTGGAGCTTCTAATTGAAACGAGAATAAATCAAGGTCTTTTCCTAACTTTCTATGATCACGCCTTTCTGCTTCTTCAAGCAAATGTAAATAATTTTTTAGTTCTTTTTTATCTGGAAAAGCAACACCATAGATCCTCTGTAATTGTTTATTTTTAGCATCCCCTCTCCAGTATGCGCCAGCTATTTTTGTTAGCTTAAATGCTTTAATTTTACCAACATTTGGTAAATGTGGTCCTTTACACAGATCACAAAATTTACCGTGTTTATAAAACGAAATTTCATCATCCCCTAATTCATTAATCAACTCAAGCTTGTATTCATTACCCGGATGGTACTTCTTCAGAATCCTTTTACCTTCTTCTTTATTTTTAGCTTCTAACCTAATGAACTCATGGTCTTCTGCCGCAATCTTCTCCATTTCTTTTTCAATCTTTTTTAAATCTTTTTCTGTAAATGGTTTTTCAATATCAAAATCATAATAAAACCCGTCTTCAATTGTAGGCCCAATTGTTAATTTTGCTTTTGGGAATAACCTGAGGACAGCGTCTGCCATTAAATGGGATGCACTATGTTTGAAGATTTCTTTACCTTCAGGATCTTTATAGGTTATAATGCGAATTTCTGCATTCTTCTGTATCTTAGAATATATGTCCTTTAACTCATCATCAACCATAATCGCAAGCGCGTCTTTTGCTAATTTAGGCCCTATAGATTTTGCAATATCATAACCAGACACACCTTTAGGATAAGATTTCTTTGTGCCGTCTGGAAATTTTATCTTTATTTTTGACATTTAATCACCTTTTATATTAAATCAGTATATAAATATTATCAATGAACGAGCTTAGCTCGTTTGTGTCGTAGCTAGAACTAGCAAAATTAATTCCGTTATATTGTCAAACCATTCAATAAACATAAAAAGTAATAATATGTTGCTTATATTTAAAGTTTTTCTTTAAGAAACTTTTATATAGTAATCATATAAAAATATGTAATGAGGCTGATAAAATGAAAATCAAAATTGGAGTAATGGGTTCATCTGAAATTCCAAAAGACAAAATACTTATACAAAAAGCAAGGGAAGTTGGTCGGGAAATAGCCCGCCATAATTGTATCTTGGTAAATGGCGCTACAACAGGTATGCCGAATGAGGCTGCTATTGGCGCGAGGGAAGAAGATGGTTTTGTTTTGGGCATATCGCCTGCTAAAGATTTAAAAGAACACAGGATAAAATACAAACTTCCTTATAAACCATATGACAGCATTATCTTCACAGGTTTTGGTTATAATTTGAGGAATATCTTAAACATTAGAACTTCTGACGCCCTGGTTTTTATAAGAGGCTCACTTGGGACTTTAAATGAGTTTACAATTGCCTATGAAGACGGTAAAATAATTGGTGTTCTAGAAAAAATGGGCGGCGTCTCACAGTTTTTTGACGAGCTTATCGAGATAACAAAGAAACATACTAATGCAACTATTGTACATGATCCAGACCCAAAAAAATTAGTTAGAAAATTGGTAGCATTAGTAAAAAAAAGAAATTCTAGAAAATAAAAGATGGGCCTGAGCGGATTTGAACCGCCGACCAATGGCTCACTTAGTTCTGTTTCATTGTTGTATGAAACGCAGTCATATAAGACCATCGCTCCACCAGACTAAGCTACAGGCCCAATAGTGTCAAAGAAATAAAATATATTTTAAATAGTTTACTAATGGTTGAGATGTTGTACCTTTAGTTTATTAATGAAGAATGTTAAGCAGTCATGCCCACAGAAAGAAGCTTTTTTCTTAATTTCTGAGCCAAATATCAAAGTATAGCGGGCTTCATTTTCATTCATTTTGTTTCCGCATGTCGGACATGTTTTATCGTTAAAGCTAGCTGATTTTTCAATACTAGATATTTTTTTGGCAATCAATCTACCCATGTTGCCTTCAGCTAAATCTTTTTGTATGGCTTTTAATTCTTTATAAGTCAAGGAATTTATTATTTTTACCAATTGATTCATTTAACCACCTTTTTTTAGCTTTGAAAGGAAATTATCCTTATCCTTTATAATAAAAACTTTCTTTATGATTGAGGTAAAATATTCATCCTCATTTTTAACCCCGTTTTCAAAATCATACATTGAATGCACATGCGCCTTGATTTTATAGATTTTATCTTTCCTTGCAACTTGTTTATCGTTTAATATAGAAAGTTGTTCAGGATGATCATGTATAATAACAATTTCAAGCTCTTCTCCCCGCATACCCAAATAACCTATAGAAGTTGAGTCTTTAAGCAAGGCTTCATGATTAAAGTATAATTTAACTAATAGGTAAGGTGCATATGAATCCGGTATCATCCAAACAGAAACAAACATCATTGACTCCTGATCTAATTTAAACATCTTTTTTCCAATAACAGATTTTGTTGCTAGGATTAAATAAGCAAATTCCTTTTTTAGGGAATACAATTTTCTGGGCTCTCCTTTACCTACATTATTTAGCTTTTCCTTTCCAATAAAATCCAAAGCTTCTAACAACCTAAGCTGGGCGCTTATATTTGCCATTGAGGTTCCAGTTTTTTTAGAGAGATCAGTTGGAGACAATGAACTGTGCGCAAGTTCAGTTAAAATCCGCCATTTAGAATCAACAAAAACACTCTCAATTTCCATTACATAAATATAATAAATTAAATAGTATTTAAATTTTTCTATAATTAATGTAGTTTTATAATTGTATAACTTAAATAAATATTTAAATAAGTATTTTAGGCACTGAAAAACCAGTTATTTTTAACACTTATTTTAGAAAAGTATATATATCAGTACAATTATCAAGATATTAGAAAAAAAGAGTCATACTTCCGTAAGTACTTAAAAAGAGGTGCCTTAGTGGTAAAAATAACACTAAATCTTTGCTATTGTGAGGGGTGGATGTATTTATGAAGGTGCTAAAAATTTGTATGAAATTTTGGCGCTTCAAAAATGAGGTGAGCTCATTTTGAAAATTCTTATGTTTGGATGGGAATTCCCCCCACATAGCAGAGGTGGTTTAGGAACAGCATGTTACGGCTTAACAAAAGGTTTGAGCCACCATGGTATTGATATAACCTTTGTCTTACCAAAAGGCTATTCAAAGCACCAGCATGTTGAATTAATAACCACTGAAGACCTATATATTGGCAATAAAAAAATTAAGATGAAATACATTGATTCATTATTGCTCCCATATATCAATGAATATGAGTATGAGCTGTCATTGAAAGGCCTTTTTAGTAAAGGTTCCAGCAAAGGTGACATCTATGGAAAAAATTTGTTTGAAGAAGTATATAGATTTGCTGACAAATCAAAGATAATAGCTATGTTTGAAAATTTTGATATAATCCATTGTCATGACTGGATGACGTTTAAAGCCGGCATCAAAGCAAAAGAGGTTTCCGGCAAGCCCTTAATTGTGCATGTCCACGCTACTGATTTTGACAGAACCGGGGGTCATCCTAACCAAACAGTATATAATATTGAAAGAGAAGGCATGCAGAAAGCTGACAAGATCATTGCAGTCAGTAATTTAACAAAGAATATGATTGTCAAGCATTACGGCATAAACCCTGATAAAATTATAGTAGTGCACAATGCAGTTGAGCATAGCAAAACAGAGTTTAAAGACTCAAAGATTAAATTTGGTGATAAAGTAGTGTTATTTTTAGGCAGACTAACTATACAAAAAGGCCCTGATTATTTTATTGAAGCCGCACACCGAGTATTACAAATAATGCCTAATGTAAAATTTGTTGTTGCCGGGAGTGGTGATATGTATAAAAGGATGGTAGATAGGGCAGCTGAACTTGGCATGAGTAAAAATGTTTTATTTACAGGCCATTTAACAGGCCCAGAGATTGACAAAGCATATCAAATGGCAGACCTATATGTTATGCCGTCCATATCAGAGCCTTTCGGTATTACTCCATTAGAAGCCCTAAAAAATAATACTCCTGTGTTAATATCAAAACAATCTGGTGTTTCTGAAGTCCTCAATAATGTGTTAAAAGTAGACTTTTGGGATATTGATGACATGACTAACAAAATCATTGGCGTCCTCAACTATCCAAAGCTGCATGAATCTTTAGCCCAGGAAGGACACAGTGAAATGCAGAAAATGTCATGGGACGATGCAGCAGCCAAATGCATAAAAGTGTATAACAGTGTGTAGAAATGAAAAATGTGTGTTTTTATTTTCAAGTGCATCAACCTTATAGGTTGAACAAATACACTATATTTGACATTGGCAAGAATCAAGATTATTTTAATACTGCCCTAAATAAAAAAATCATGACAAAAGTCGCCATGAAATGCTATCTGCCCACAAATAACCTATTATTAAAGTTGATAGAAGAAACTAATGGAAAATTTAAAGCAAGTTTCTCAATAACTGGAACTGCTTTAGAACAGTTTGAAAAATATGTTCCTTCAGTGATAGATAGTTTTGTTGAATTGAGCAAGACAGGCTGCATTGAATTTTTATCAGAGACGTATCACCACAGTTTATCTTTCTTATATTCAAAGGAAGAGTTTATGAGACAAGTAAAAAAGCATAAAGCCAAGATTAAAGAATTGTTCAACCAAAAACCAAAAATATTTAGGAATACTGAGCTTATTTATAATAATGAATTGGCCCATTATGTTGAACAAATGGGTTATAAAGGAATACTGGCAGAAGGTGCTGATCATGTATTAGGCTGGCGTTCTCCTAATTTTGTGTATAAAGCAAAAACAACTAATAACCTTAAATTATTATTAAAAAATTATAAGCTGAGCGATGACATAGCATTTAGATTCTCAAACAGAGGTTGGAAAGAATGGCCATTGTCAGCCGAAAAATTCAGCGCATGGCTCGATGCTACAGAAGGTACTACAATCAACTTGTTCATGGATTATGAAACTTTCGGAGAGCACCAGTGGGAAGATACCGGGATATTTAATTTCATGAGACAGTTGCCTAAAGAACTGGTTAAAAAAAACATTTTTTTTAAGACACCTTCTAATTTGATTCAAGAACAGCCTGTTGCTGAGCTAGATATTCATCATACTGTATCATGGGCAGATCTTGAAAGAGATTTATCAGCATGGCTCGGTAATAAAATGCAACATGCGGCCATAAACGAGTTATACGCTATGGAAAAAAATATCCTGAACAGCAATGATAAATCTCTTATTGAGAGTTGGCGCAGACTGCAGACAAGTGATCATTTCTATTATATGTGCACGAAATGGTTTTCAGATGGTGATGTCCATAAATATTTCAACCCGTATGATAGTCCGTATGAATCTTATATGTCTTTCATGAACATCTTGAATGATATTGCTTTAAGGCTTAGAAAAAAAAATAATAAAGAATTGCCGAAGAATGTTGTTGTGACTGAAACGCCAAGTATGCTTATTAATGATTAAAGATTTGAGGTAAAACTATGACAATAAAAAAGAAAAAATCAACTCGGAAAAAAAAAGTGAGAAGACCGATAAACGCAAAACCAGAAAATTATTTTATCCTAGTTACAGGGGTCCCATTAAAAAATGTTAAGGAACTTGCCAATGCCCTTGAAACCATGAATGAATGGGTATTTAATCATCATGTTAATCAGAGCAGAAATGACTTCGCTGTATGGATTAAATCTGTGTTAAAAGAGAATGCTCTTGCTGACGAGATTAGAGATATTAACAATATTAAAGATATGGAAATTAGATTATTGAAACATTTGGTTAATAAATATTTATAAAATGACACTCCTCGCACTAAAGTGCGAGGTATCTAGTTGGCAAAAGAACTGA
>CAZKFC010000017.1:0-23591 GCA_964552005.1 uncultured Methanosarcinales archaeon | reverse complement strand
TTGGCATTGTTGATTGGGAAAACTATTAGAATAAAAAACTTTGTTATATTTTTACCTTTGAGATTACTTTTCTAAATTTGCCTGTAGGTCCTTTCTTGATAACCGTTTCAGATAATCAATTAGTTCATGAGAATTTACAACAATCTCATCTGAGAATTTGATTAGAATCTTTGCAAAAAATTTCTTTAAACCAATCACTGCTCCAACACCATGAAAGAAAGTTATCGAATATTTTTTTTATCTTTTGTCAAATAGTACTACCCCCTATGGCTTTTCGTCCTTAGTTAATAATGATTAATATTTAAATTTATAGTAATTTTTATAAACACTACTTAAATTCAAAAGCTTTAAGCCTCTGTGGTGTAGCCGCGGCAAATGGTTACGCTCATTTGAGACGCAACATCCGGTGCTATTTTCATAGAAATAGCACGTCATAAACATTAAGCCTCTGTGGTGTAGTCCGGTCAATCATACGGCCCTTTCGATGCCAAAAATCAGAGATTTTTGTATGTCTCTGGCAAGAGACAGGCCGTGACCCGGGTTCAAAACAAGCCTTTAAGAAAGCCTTGAGGTTATCTTATGCTTATGAAAGTCCCGGCAGAGGCAGTTTATTCTCTATATAGCAACCCATAAGATTGTAAAAATCCCAAAAGGAAAAAATATAATTTACCTTGTTTTGAATTTTCAGGAAAAATATCTCTCTTATATAAGAATATACCAGAATGTTCATCTACACCAAAAAGATCCAGAACAACACCATCCTCATTAGTATTTAAAGAAAATTCATAACATCCTTTTACTGAGCCTACATCTTCAACAAGTTTTTGTTCAAGTCTCGGTAATTCACTTTGTAATGACAATATATATCCCTAAAAGATTAATTTAATATCTTATATTTAAACGTAACGCAACATTTTTATAGTTATTTTAGTTAATTTAGAATTAATGGAGTGGGAAGGGTTTGATTTAAAAGCATTATTTGGTATTGTTGGTTACAGGTATTTGTGGAAAGGTCTTGAATTATTAACAATTTTAATTCTGGCTAGGTTATTGCCAATAAAAGATTTTAGCATTGCATTTATTGCGATGAGCCTTATTTATTTGTTGCAGTCGTTCATGAAACTGAATTACAGGGAGAAAGATAGTAAAAAAATAAAGAAATTTTATAATGCATTGTCGATTGTTGCACCAATAACAGGTTCAATCATCGCCGGGATTATCTTTATATTGTCAATTTCAATCATACCTCTGCAATATATTGAAGCTTTTAAGTTGTCTGCTGTGATATTGTTGTTGAGTTCTTTTATCCTTACGCCGAAAACCTTTTTTTTAAACCGGAATGAATTAAAGAAACTTTATAGGTCGTATGCAATTGCGCAGGTTTTCACTACTATTTTAATAGTGTCATTGGCATTATCCGACCTTGGTTATAAAGCTGTTTTATACGGTTATATTGTTTTTTATTTAGGCAACACAGTAATGTTGTGGGAATTATTCCCGTTTAAGTTAAAAGCTACTGTTAATAAAGATATGATTGGAAAAATATTTTTAATCTGGAAAGAAAATCTTGCCTCTACCACCATATCTGCATTATTATATTATACAGTTTTATTTTATACTGCGCTTTTTTTTAGTTTGAGCGACTTTGCCATACTATTCATGGCCCTCACTATTGGATATTTCTTGTATGAAAACATTACTATTTTCATTAATTCTCTAATTATCCCTAAATTCATTGAAATGGAAGAAAACGAAAACTATGAATTATTCAGATATAACTTGGTTAGAGTGATGGAATATTTTTCGTTAAAGATAGTGCCTATATCCTTAATCTTGATTGTGCTCGCAAGACAAGTTTTAGAAATAGGTTTTAAATGGAACTTCGGTACAGATACTTTAACATTGATTATATTTGCAGGCATGTTGAAAGCCATCTGTGAAACTACAAGAATAGTCTTTATATCAAAGGCACGCTTTAACATTATTGGCAGGATTAAGTACCTAGAGTTAATTATATTACTTCTTGGCCTGATTATTTTTGTTAAACTATTTGGGTTTTTAGGTATTGCATTGGCAATTACGATATCCTCTGTTTTATCGTCTTTAATGTACCTTTTAGTAGGGGCCAGGATCACCAGGCTAAACTTAATTACTGTGTCAAGAGATTATTTTTACATATTTTTCTCTGGGGTAATGGCTGCGTTGTGTATTGGATTAATAAAAGAATTATTTTTTATCAAAACACTGTTCTCTTTAATTATCTTGATCATATTTGGAGAGCTAATTTATGTATGGATAAGTTTTGTTTTCAATAAAGAGCTTTATAAAAGGTTTGTAAAGTTCATTTTTAGCTTGATGGAAGAATGATAACTGCTATTCTTGGTTTATTATTTGTATTTGTCATACCTGGCTTATTGCTTACTTTTATTATATTTCCGAAAGAAAAAAAACTTGAGAAAATTATATTAACAATATTATTAAGCATAAGTTTTTTTGTTGTACTTGGATTAATTTTAGGATTTAACGAATTTACTTACAAAATAACAGGGGGTTTATCTTCTTTTAATATTTGGCTTTATACAATAATAATTAATGGGTTATTAGCTGTTGTGTATTTTGTCAAGCATCATAAGAAATAGATTTTCCATTAACTCTTTTCTCAAGATCATCTCTAATTTCATCTGCAATATTATGAATATTAGAATTATATGGAATTTGCATTACAATAGCATGTTCTTTATCTATTGTTTGCGAAGCAATTATACCACATGCAACACCATTACAATCATATAATATTAAAATAGGGAAAGAACCATATAATAAATTCCCATTAACTTCAACTTTATCATCATTACCAAGTGATTTATATGGAGTTATGCCGTGCTGTTTCAAGCAATCAATAAAATCAGAAAACCAGGGATGCTGTCTACTTCCTTCTGGAGGAAGGTATGATGCATAACCAAGAACATATGTCCATCTTTCAAGTGAAGGCTCGTCAATTACGTCTAACACAGTATCACTTGCTAATATTTTATAAAAGTTATACTTTATATTTGTTTCGAAAAATTTTAAATAAAAACCCAAACTTCATGTTAATTATGAAACTTCCATTTGAAAAAATAGAAAGAAAATTAATTATAAGAAAAAAAGCCGTGACAAGTGCTAAATTTGGCAAATTTCCTCAACACAGAAGTGTTGAAGAGCATATTAATTTAGGTATAGTTAATATTGATAAGCCAGCCGGACCTACCAGCCACCAAGTTAGTGCTTATGTAAAAAAAATTTTAAATATAAAAAAAAGCGGCCATTCCGGCACATTAGATCCAAGTGTAACAGGAGTTTTGCCGGTTGGTTTACAAAAATCTACAAAGATAATTCAGACTTTGTTGAAAGCAGGCAAAGAATATGTCTGTGTAATGCACTTGCACAAACCTATTCCTGAATATAAATTATATCAAGTATTTGAAAAGTTTACAGGCAGAATAAAACAATTACCACCTATCAAAAGTTCTGTAAAACGCCAATTAAGAGAACGTACTATTTACTATATAAAAATATTAGAAGTTCAAGATCAAGACGTTTTATTCCAAGTAGGTTGCCAGGCTGGCACTTATATTAGAAAACTATGTGTTCATCCAAATACTGAAATCTTAACAAACAAAGGGATTATGAGTGCTTCTGATTTTTGTTTTAATCCACAAACGATCTACTGCATTGACAAAGATATTATGATTAAAAAAAAGCCTTCAGCAACTCAAAAAATACCTTCTCCTAATAAATTAGTTAAAATTACAATGTCTTCAGGTATTGAAATCATAGTTACTCTTGATCATAAGCTTCTAAATTCAACAGATAAAGGTTACATGATGAAGCAAGCTTGTAATTTAAAGAAAAATGATTACCTTGTGAAGAGCATTAAATATCCTTTACAAAGCAAGGATTTGATAATAGCTGATTTACTGGATGATGATTATCTTATTCAACAAAAAGAAATAAAACAACAATGTAAAACTGCATTCATTGAAAAATATGGAAGTATAAGATCAATGAATAAGACCCTAAAACTAGATAGAAAAACATTTTTGTCAGGATCAAAACATGCAATTACAATAAAACATGTAAAATTGTCAGGAATTTATGATAAAGTTAAATCAGAAATAAACACGTTTAAAACACAAAAAGGCACAATAATTCAATTGAATGATCTTACAGAAGACCATTTTTATCTTCTTGGATTAATTGCATCAGATGGAAATAATACAAAAGAAAAGAATACACAAAGATATACTAGACTAAAATTTCATAATACAGAAAAAGAACTGATCAATGAATTTTTAAGAATTTATAAAAAATGCTTTCCATCAATAAAAATTTCAAAGAAAAAAATTAACAATTATATTTATCAGTTAGATAGCTCAAATAGTCTATTTGCAACTATTGCGGCTTCTTTAGGTATTAAAAGCCCAAAAAAAGACGCAGATATTCTTCCAATATTATATTGTAAAAAAAAGTTGATAAAAGCTTTTTTAAAGGGAGTATTTGATGGAGATGGAACAGTATATTTTAAGAAAAAAATTGATCCTGTAGGACATTATACGAACATCAGGTTATATTCAACAAATAAAATTATGATCAAAAGACTTCATCAGATGTTACTAAAATTAGGAATTTTTAATAGAATTGTTTCAACAAAAGAATCATGGGCAGATATTATGTATTTTATTGAATTAGTTTCGTTAGCATCTAAAAAGAAATTTATTAAGGAGATTGGTACGAACCATCCTAGAAAAAGAAAATATTTTAAGCAAATTCTAAAATTAAAATCAGATTCAATTAATAATAACCTATACATTGGACTACATTTTAAAAAATATATTAAAAAGAATAAAAAATATCTTCATAAAATGGGTGGAAACTTAAATAGAGTTTTAAACTCTGAAATCCCTATTACAAGGGGATTTTATAAAAAAGCTTCTAAATTAACAAAATTACCTAGACTAGATGATTTTGTTATTGAGAAGATATCTGATATTGAATTAATTGAAGGAACAGATTATGTTTATGATATGACTGTTCCGAAAACACATAATTTTTTAATTGAAACTGGATATGTCTCGTCAAATTGTCATGACATTGGCCAAGAATTAAAAATAGGGGCGCATATGGCAGAACTGAGAAGGACTAAAGCAGGCCCATTCAATGAAGAAACTTTATTTACCTTACAAGATTTGACAGATGCTTTCTACTATTATAAAAAATACGGAAAGGAAAAATTTATCCGGCAGGTAATTCAGCCAGTTGAAAATGCCGTTATCCATTTACCAAAAATATGGGTAATGGACACTACAGTAAATAGTCTATGTCATGGCGCTTCTCTAAAAGTACCTGGAATATCTAAGTTAGAATCTGGTATTAAGAAGGGAGATTTGGTTGCTATTTATACATTAAAGAATGAGTTAATTAGTTATGGAGAGGCTGTTTTAAATTCTGAAGATATGTTAAAAGATAAAGGAGTAGCTGTAAAATCCGGCAAAGTTGTTATGGAGCCTGGGCTTTATCCAAGAATAGAACAAAAATAATTATTAGTAAGATTTCTAAAAAAAAAGAAAAAAATTAAAATTCGACCTTAACGTCTTTAGTATCTTCTGCAGATACTTTAAACATTTCCTGGTCCTTAAGACCCATCATATTCGCAATAATCATGTCAGGGAAGGAATGTATCCTTATATTATATGTGTTGACAGCATCGTTATAAAACTCCCGTCTATCTGCTATCTCGTTTTCCAATCCTGAAATTCTACTTTGTAACTGCATAAAGTTTTCATTAGCCCTTAATTTTGGATAATTTTCAGCAACAGCAAACAAGCTTTTTAATGCATTACTCAACATATCACTTGCAGCTGCTTTCTCTTCCATTGTCTTAGCTTTCATGAATGAAGTCCTTGCTTTAGTTACATTTTCAAGAACACCTTTTTCATGTTTCATATATCCTTTTACAGACGCGATTAATTTTGGCAGTTCATCTGATCTTTGTTTCAACAATACATTTATGTTAGCCCACGATTTTTTAATATCGTTTTTTAGTCTAACAAGGGAATTATACATTCCAATAAGCATGCCAAAAAATATCATGCCTATCAGCAAAATAATAACCCCAACAATTATTATTGCTCCCAATACCATTTTGTTTTACCTCCTTATAATATTCCAATATATAAAAAGATTATAAATAAACATCCTACTATTAAAGCTGCGCCTCCAAACATACCACCATATATGGTCCAAACATATTTTTTCAGTATCTCTTTTTCTGGTTTATCACTTATATAATAAAAACCTTTTTTCTGTATCATTATATCTGCCTCATTTTTATCTGAGGTGGCATCTTCCACAAATGGATTATCGCCAGCATAGCCAAAAATATAAACTTTATCTCCTTGCTCCAAAAAATATTCTCTGAACCTCATTTGTTTGTTAAATATCCAAGTTTTATATGATATGCCCTGACTGTCTAAAAATGATTTGATTTTTGGGGTAAGAGAACGAAACTCAGTATTTCTTGGTATGTCAACCTTAGCACCTTTAACTTGTACTAATACAGTGCCTGTCTTATCTTTAAGATAAAAATAATCACCTAAATAACCTTTCTTAACAGTCACCCAGTAACCGCTGTTTTTTGATTTACGGTATTCTTCAACTGTCCATTTGCAAAAAGCAACTCTTTTTCCAGAAAAAGGTGATGTGATTAGATCAGTTTTATTTTCAATAACTTCACCATATAATTCAACAGGACCCATTGCAATGCTCCTAACTTTACTTGTAGGAGTGTTTTCTATCAATTTTTTTTCTTTATATTTAAATAAGCTATTGAAAAAAATAAATATGCCGAAGAAGAAACCCATTACACTATAACCTAAAATTCTGCCTCCTTCTGACATTTATTATTATAATTAATCTTGAATTTAAATATTTTGTCCAATTAGTTTTCCTAATTTATCAGGTTCAAAATCCAGTTTAGAAAATATCTCATCTTCAATTTTTTTTAGGGCTTTTCTTAATTTTTTTTCTTTATTACTGTATTTGTTTGAATATCTTTCAAAAATATATTCAAGCCTCTCATTTAATGATACAATCTTGTCTCTTAACACGCGCGTATCTGCATAACAAATAACTTTTTCTTCCCATGTGTCAAAACCTTGTAATGAAAAATCTAAAACATGCTGCTTTGCATAATAACCAAGTTCAGGATAGCCTTTTTTTATTAAGATTTTTTCAGTTTCATAACCATGTTTTACTTTATCATCATTTATGCAAAGCCATTTATCTAAATCATGAAGTAAAGATGCTCTGTCAATCAACTCAACATTAATCTTAATATTATTTTCTTTAAGTTTTTTAGCTAGAAAAACAGCTACTTTATTTACCATTAAAACATGTTTCATAATATCAGGATGAGTACCAATATCTTCATACCATTGCAGACATTGTTCTCTTGTTGGCAGTTTCATAGATGATCAATACAATTTAGTAAATGAATTTCATGATTATTTTCTTTAATTTCAAAAATACTCACAAAAGTATTTAGAAATTTCCTAAATTTATAATAATAAACAGAATTTAATAATTTTTTAAACATCAATCATCTCAATCTCAATATTAAGACCGTCTGGTATAGGGACTCTCATCACTAATCGTAATGCTCTCTCGTCAATGCCCAAATCTATTAAACGTTTATGGATGCGCATTTCATAACGCTCCCAAGTCTCTGTACCTTCACCATCTGGGCTTTTCCGAGTGGTAACCTTTAATTTTTTAGTAGGAAGAGGGATAGGGCCTCGCATGTCAACACCGGTTTTCTCTGCTATTTCTGTTATGCTTTTACAGACTTGGTTAACCTTGTCTATATCAGTACTCGCTAGTTTTATCCTTGCTTTCTGCATTTTTTATAACCGTTTTGTTTATGTTGCTATGATGTGCCCCATGATAATTTTCAGGTTACCATGATATAAGAAAATAAAAAAAATTACTTCTTACTCATGTCCTTTTTTACAAGGTCGATGCACATACCAGCCGCAACAGTTGTGCCACTATCTCTAATGGCAAACCTTGACAACTGAGGTATATCTTCTTGTTTTTCAATTACCAACGGGGTAGTAGGTTTTATCTTTACAATGGCAGCATCCCCATTTTTTATGAAGTCAGGCTTTTCCTTAATAGTTGCACCTGATCTCGGGTCTAACTGCTTGACTATTTCTGTTATCTGACATGCAACCTGTGCTGTATGAATATGAAATACAGGTGTATAACCAACTGTAACAACAGTCGGATGGTTCAAGATAACAATATGAGCTGTAAACTCTGTTGCGACTGTCGGCCAATTATCAGGGTGACCAACAACATCGCCTCTAGCTATATCTTTCTTTCCTATGCCGCCCACTGCAAAACCAATATTGTCGCCTGGTTCGGCTTTTGGCATTTGTTCATGGTGCATTTCTATTGTTTTACATTCCCCAGTAACACCTTTGCCTTCCCTTCCGGGAACAGCAACAATCTTATCTTTAGCTTTTAATACACCTGTTTCAACCCTGCCAACCGGCACAACACCTATACCTGTTATATTGTAAACATCCTGGATAGGCAGTCTCAATGGCAAGTCAACAGGTTTTTCAGGCACCTTAAAGTTATCAAAAGCCTCCAACATTGTTGGTCCAGAATACCATGGCATGTTTTCAGATTTCTTGGCAACATTGTCTCCTTTTAGACCGGATGTCGGTATAATTTGTATATCTTCAATTTTATAACCAACTGTTTTTAGCAAATCTTCTGTGTCTTTTTTTACCTTGTTAAACTTTGCCTGATCATAATTAACCATGTCCATTTTATTGATGATAACCATTAATTGGTTTACTCCCAAGGTTCTGGCTAAGAAAACGTGCTCTTTTGTCTGAGCCATAACACCATCGTTGGCAGCCACCACAAGACATCCAACATCTGCTTGTGACGCGCCAGTAATCATATTTTTAACGAAATCACGATGTCCAGGAGCGTCAATTATTGTGAAGTAATATTTTGACGTTTCAAACTTCTTATGCGCCAAATCTATTGTAATACCACGCTCACGCTCTTCTTTTAGATTGTCCATAGCATATGCAAACTCCCAGCCACCTTTACCGTGGCCTTCTGCCATTTCCTTGAACTTTCTCAACTGCTGCTCTGATATATTACCTGTATCAAACATCAGCCTGCCAACCGTAGTTGACTTTCCGTGGTCAATGTGTCCGATAACAACTAAATTTAAATGTGGTTTTTCTGCCATTTTTTTTATCCTCCATAAGCATAAATTATTGTTTTTAGGAATTATTTTCCCTTTATAAGCGTTTCTTTTATTCCTCCTCTGCTAACCCTTTTCTGCTTCTTATTTGTTTTATTATTTTTTGCTGCAACTCATCAGGCAATTTTTCAAACGCTTGATCAACAACTGAAAAACTAGCCCTTCCTTCAGTGGCTGACCTTAACTCATTACTCAAGCCGAACATCTCTGCGACTGGCAATTTTCCTTTTATAGTTGTGAATTCACTTTCAGTGTCCATAGCCAGCATCTGTCCTCTTTTTGCGCTGAGTAATTTTGAGATCTCGCCCATGTACTTATTCGGAGCTTCAAACTGCAATATTTGCACAGGCTCATATATTAAAGCGCCCGCATCTCTTATTGCGGCCCTTATACTGTCGCGCACAGCGGGATATACTTGAGCAGGACCCCTATGTATAGAATCTTCGTGTAACGTCATATCTGCTAATATGACTTTTATCCCTAGACAAGGCTCTTTTGCCAATGGACCAGCGTTCATAACATCCTCAAACATGTCATTTATTAATTCTATTACTTCTCCAATATGAACCTGGCCGCGTGTATCATCAACTAATATATTTCCCTTGAAAATGTTTTTAACCTTTCTAGATTCTTTACCATCCATGCCAAGTTCTTGTAACTTAGCCCATAACTGCGGCATTTTTTTCTTAATACGCATTTCTGGAAGTTCGCCTTCTTTAATAGCTTGAACATATTTTTTTTCTAATGGCTCAACTTTAAAGAAGAATTTATTGTGTTTATTTGGAGATTTGCCTTCAAATTCCCGTGATTTTTTTGTAACTGTTTCCCTGAACACAACAACAGGCGGGCTGGTATTAACATCCAAGCCTTTCTCTGTCTTAATCCTGTTTTCAATAATTTCTAAGTGTAGTTCGCCCATACCACTCATCAGATGCTCGCCTGTCTCTTCGTTAATCTCAATATGGATGCTGGGATCTTCTTTACCAACTTTTCTTAAAACTTCAATTAATTTTGGCAAGTCGCTGGGCTTAGTAGCTTCAATTGCCTTTGTGACTACTGGCTCAAATAAATGTTTTATCTGTTCAAACGGCTCAGCGCTCTCATCATCAGCAACAGTTTCTCCAGCATAACCGTTTTTCAAGCCTGCTATTCCTATAATATTGCCTGCCGGAACATTATCTACGACTTCTCTTTTTGCTCCATTGAAAATATAGACTTGCTGGATTCTGGCAGTTTCCTTTGCTCCCAATAACTTAACTGTCAAACCTTTTTTCATAGTTCCAGAAAACAACCTGCCTGTACAGATTTCGCCTGCCAACGGATCAACAACTACCTTTGTAATTATGAATCCAAGCGGACCTTTCGGATTGCATTCTATTAATGACCTGCCGTACTCAGAATCAAGCTCGCCATGCCATATTTTTGGAATACGATATTTCTGCGCTATTAATGGGTTAGGCAAATGTTCAACTACGGCATCCAGAACAATCTCATGGATAGGCGCTTTTTTCCTCAACTCTTTAATATCATCTTCAGTGCCTTTTTTATATGCATTTATAACATCTGCAAAAGTAATACCTTGTTTTTTCATATAAGGCACGCTCAATCCCCAGTTATGGAACGCAGAGCCAAAACACACGCTACCATCCTGGACATTCACGTTCCACTTGTCTTTAAACTCTTTTGGCGCAATACTGTTAAGGAATTTATTAACACCTGTAATTATTTTTATAAAACGCTGCTGCATGGCTTCTGGTGTCAGTTGCAGTTCTTTTATTAACCTGTCAACCTTGTTGATGAACAAGATTGGTTTTACTCTTTCTTTAAGGGCTTGTCTTAACACAGTCTCTGTTTGAGGCATCATACCTTCAACTGCGCACACCAAAACAATAGTACCATCAGCAGCCCTCATCGCCCTAGTAACGTCCCCGCCAAAGTCAACATGACCAGGAGTATCAAGCAAATTAATCAAATATTCACTATCCTTAACATTGTGGACCATTGACACTGCAGATGTATCAATTGTGATACCTCTTTCTTGCTCGTCTTCGTGAAAATCCAAGACCTGCATTTTTCCTGCCAGTTCTTCAGACATCATGCCAGCCCCTGCCAACAAATTATCACTAAAAGTTGTTTTCCCATGATCAATGTGGGCGCATATAGCGATATTTCTAATATTAGTTGGTTTAGTCATAATATTTTTTACTCTGTCAACCATCTTTGCCATTTTTTCACCTAAAATACATGCATTTCATGCACTGTTTTATAGCTATGAAGTTCTCTTTTATTGAACCATAACTCAATCTCTTTTTTTGCGCTCTCTTCTGAGTCAGACGCATGGATTAAATTCTTGACAGCCATTCCTTTCGCGTCAGCATATTCATATCCATGGTGCGCAAAATCTCCTCTGATAGTACCGGGCAATGCTTTGCTTGGTTCAGTGCTTCCAACCATTTTCCTAACAATTTCAATTGCCTTTATCCCTTCAAGTACCATTGCAATAACAGGTCCTTGTGTAATAAACTTTTCCAGACCGGGATAAAACTTTTTTGAAACATGGGCACTGTAATGTTTTTTTGAAAATTCCTCGTCTATCCAGACCATTTTCATACCAATAATTTTAAGTCCTGCATTTTCAAACCTTGTTATAATATTACCAACTAAACTTCGTTGGACAGCATCAGGTTTCAATAATACAAGAGTTTTTTGCATTAAATTCATTTTATCATCACTTTTTTTTCTCATAATGTTTAGTCCATTTGATTGTATGGGCTTTTCGTTTTAATTTTAACATGTTTTTTCTGCATTTACTTGAACAAAAGTATAATATTTTTGCATCTTTCTTTACATACATCATACCTGTACCCTTTTCAATTGTGCTTCCGCAAAAACTGCATTTCATGTTTATCCACTTCCTCTTCCAGTTCTAGTTAGAGCACGAGCCTCAATCTCTGTTTCCCTTAACATCAAAACATCGCCTTTCTGCACAGGACCACGAACATTTCTTCTTATAATCTTGTTTTGGTCACGTCCTTCCAAAATTTTGCACCTTACCTGAGTAACTCCACCACGTGTGCCAGTTCTGCCTATAATTTCTTCGACACGAGCAGGGAACGCATGGCTAAAGTTTACTTGGCCTTTAGTCTCTGTCTCTTGCGACTTCCTCCTCAAATGCATCTTCTTATCTGCCATATTTAACCAACTTATTTCAGTTCTTTAATAATAGGAGCTGCTTCACCCGGCTCCATAATAACAACAGCTGCTGTTCCCACCTGCAAACCAGCAGCTGCCCCTAGTTCTTCTCTAGTAGGTACTTCTACACAGGGCACGCCTTTTTCTTTGCATAATAATGGAATGTGCATTGTTATTTCAGGCGGATTTACATCTTTTGCTATGACAACCAATTTAGCTTGTCCTCTCTCAATAACCTTTGTAACTTCATTGCTACCTTTTTTTATTTTACCAGTAGTCTTTGCTACTTCAACAGCTTCATATGCTTTTTCACTTTCTGACATATTTTATTCACCTTTTTCCTTTGGTAACAAATATTAGAATAATGTTACCTTCTTTCAGGTATTTCTACCGTCATAATTCATTAGGTCAATTAAGCAGAAAAATCAATGGTTTATAAAAGTTACTATTATATTAATTTAATTTATGTTCTTTAATTATTCCCCCAAATTTTATAAATCTCTTAGATTTTCATTCAACAAATGGCTAAGAAATTAGATAACATTCAACCAGAATTAAACATTGGATTAGTAGGTCATGTTGACCATGGCAAGACTACTCTTACAGAGAAATTATCCGGGAAATGGACTGATACGCATTCTGAAGAAATTAAACGTGGTATAACTATTAGGTTAGGATATGCTGATGCTGTTTTTCGTAAATGTTCTAAATGCAAAGGTCCTGAAGCATACACAAGCCAGGAAAAATGTGCTAAAGGCCATGCTGCTAAATTTCTTAGAAAAGTAAGTTTTGTTGACGCGCCAGGTCATGAAAGTTTAATGGCAACAATGTTGGCAGGCGCAACTTTAATGGACGGTGCTTTATTACTAATTGCGGCAAACGAAGAATGTCCTCAGCCACAAACAAGAGAACATTTGATGGCTCTTAACATAATAGGCGTAAAAAATGTTGTTATCATCCAGAACAAGATAGACATTGTTAGCGAGGAAGATGCAAAAAAGAATTATGAGCAAATAAAAAAATTTTTGAAAGGGACTGATTATGAAAACTCCCCTATAATACCGGCATCTGCCCAACATAATATTAACGTTGACGCTATAATTGAAGCAATAGAAAAACACATACCCACTCCAAAGAGAGATGTTAAGGCAGAGCCAAGGATGTTTGTAGCAAGGTCATTTGATATTAACAAGCCAGGCCAAAGCATAAAATCATTGAAAGGCGGCGTGCTTGGGGGAGCGTTGCAACAGGGTATTTTAAAGGTTGGGGATGATATCGAGATAAGACCTGGCCATGTGTATGAAGAAGCTAACCAGAAAAAGTGGAAGCCTATAAAAACTTCAATAGTAGGATTAATGACCGGCGGCATGAAAGTTGATAAAGTTGGGCCCGGCGGTTCCATTGCGGTATTGACAACATTAGACCCGTTTATTTCAATGTCTGACAAATTTACTGGCAGCGTTGTAGGGCGTCCTGGAAAATTGCCTCCTGTCTGGGATTATTTAAAATTAGACATAGAGTTACTTGATAGGGTCGTTGGTGCTAAGGAAGACCTAAAAGTTGAACCTTTGAAAATGAACGAGGTTCTTATGCTGAATGTCAATAGTGCAGCCACAGTTGGTTTTGTGTCTAAGTTAAGTAAGGACACTTTTGAATGTAAATTAAAACTGCCAGTATGCGCAGAGCCAGGTTCCCGTGTAACAATATCAAGGAGAATGGGGACTAGGTTTAGATTGATTGGGTTTGGTATAATAAAAGAATAAATTTATTTCCTTAATAAACTTTCATATAAGAGGTATGGCAAATCTACTGGTAATTTTATTTCTTCTGGATTTAATTTAGATCCGGAAAACACTTTATCCCATGGTACCCTTACTTTTATTGATAACCTATGACTAGGAAAATTTTCTATCAACAATTCAAGTTCATCCAGTTCACTTCTATATAATTTATGACGATCATGAGATCTTAATCTTGTAGTATAAGATTTTGTCATGTCAAACTTTTGTGTATACCCATACAAAGCTACTGATAATGTAAATTCTAAATCAAAAAATTGATGCTCCATCTGCGTTGACGGTATAGCAATACCAGATGGTCTTTCATACCATCTAATAGGTTTATCAATATAATCGGTACATGGTTTTTCTCCAACCAGTTGATGCTTGATTAATTTTGTATCATAAACAGTACCAGGTATGCCCTCAAATGCTGCTACAGCAGATGTTTTTAATCTGTCTGTAAGTGTAATTTGTTCGTTCATTTTTATAATCTAATAATAAAGTTATAATTAAAGGTTATTGTATTTCTGAATAAAATTCTTCAAATACATTATTGATATGTGGAAGTAAGGTATCATAAGGTATAACATTGGGATTTGTGGCAACATAAAACCCATTTTCTGTCATGATATTTTCAAGTTCTCCCAGTAATCTTTTTCTGCCAAAGAACTTTTTCATTGGTGTTATTACATAAACTGCTTCAATATTCGAATCATCATTTACCTGTGGTATATCTATAGCAACAATTTGAAATTTTTTATGTTTATATTCAAAAATCCATAATCTGTCCTGAAACACATTATTCAAAAAAGTTCTTTCATATTGGTTCAAATCATGACCAGTAAATATTCTCCAAATAACATCGCTAATTTCTCTCATAAATTGCCTGGTAAAAAAAACTTTTATTTAAATATTTAGAACAGCTGTTTATCTTGAGATGTGTGAGGTCTTCTGGGTTGTTCCCTAAGGCACCGCCTCATCTTAAAAGTTTAGCCTCTCTCTCATTAAGACCAGCTATATCTATACTTAGTTTATAGATTTATAAAATTATGTGAAGTTAATTATGCATAATCTTTTTAATATCTCAAAAAATCTAAATTATCATGGTTCCAAGTTATCCAAGCATAACCAGGTTATTTGGTTTAGAACTTGAATTCTTTTTAGTAGATAAAAAAGGCAATATATCCAACAAAGCAGACTTGGTTATTAATAATATGAAAAAGAAATTGGTTGGGTCTGAGATAACAACGGAATCCGGCAAGTCTATGGTTGAACTGAAAACTTTCCCGTCAAGATCTTCAAGAGGTATTTTTGGAGATTTTTTCAATGATCTAAAAACTTTTTTGTATGAATTGGACGTGAACGATTTAAAACCTTTCTATTATGGCACATATCCAGGAAAAAATACATCTGAAAAAAGAATTGAACCTAGATACAAGGTAAAGGAAAATATCCTTGGCAGCGAGCAGTGGCCTATTGCGCAAAGATGCATAGGTTTTCACCACCATTACACATTACCAAGAAATTCTATCAACCCTAACATTAATTTCTTTTATCCTGACTTGAATAATGTCAAGCAGGAGAAGATAGTTAACCTGTATAATTTGTACACTGCGCTTGACCCGGCTGTAACAACTTTCATGCAAAGCAGCCCGTATAATGAAGGAAAGTTGATGGGCAAAGACTCTCGCGTTATGCTATATAGAGGAGATACAATATTTTCCCCTTTAAACATGTTATATTTAAACCAGCCAGAGTTCGGAGTTTTAGAAGATTACATACCTGACTTCCCTAGTTTAATTGACAGAATCAAACAAAAATCCGGTAAATGGCAGAAATTGCTCAGATACCAAGGGTATGATTATAATAATTTCGCTAAAAAAGATTCAAAACCCTCTTTTTTAGACAGTGGCTGGAACCCTGTCAAGATAAGTCCGCACTGTACTATAGAATCGCGAGGCGCGGACATGAACTCTTTATGCAAAATTGTCGCATTATCAACCTTGTTGAAAGCACTCTCCAAGTATGTGCAAAACAACCATATAAAAATTAAACCTGGTTTAACAGGTATAAAAGAGCCTTTTAAATTAGAAAATGATGTTATCCATGTTCCTGAGTTTACTCATTTAAAAACTAGGTTGCAGTACAATTCTGCGTTAAAAGGCATGGATGACAAAGAAACCTATAATTATTGTAAGTCATTATTAAAGCTTGCCAAGAAAATCCTGTCTGTTGAGTCCCGGGCACCGTTGAGAGTCTTCTCTAAGATGATCTATGACAAGAAAACCACGTCTGATGATATAATTAGTTTTGTCAGGAAAAGACAGGGTAGTTATAAAAACATTGAGGAAGAAACTGCTAAAGAACTTGCCGTCAAGGCAGGCGAAGATATCTATAAAGATTTAATAATTACAGAACAGATGATTGAAAAAAATTTTGTGCCTTATTAGAAGCTAATTTCAATAAGGCTGTTGTTATTTATTTTTCTCCATTTCTTGTCAACATGAGTAGGCAGTATTTCAGATGATACAACAACGTCTTTCCCCTTTATATAATATTTCATTGTTGAATAGACAGGGTTTTGTTTAAACTTCTCTCCTATAATAATTTTATTGCTGGTAGCAAAAACAAAGTTGGCCAAGCTATAGTTTTCCAGGGACAAACTATTCTGCAAAGTCTCTTTTTCACAATATTCTTTCAAGAGCCTATTGAACCATTTGGCAGAATCAGAATTCCCCTCAATATACTTATCACTAATAGAAAAATCATCATAGATAGTGCCGTTATGCGCAAAAATAATCTCATTAACCTTATCTCTGTACAAAAAAGGTTGCGTGTTCTGCAGTGATTTCGAGCCAGTGGTAGCCCTTCTGACATGCAAAATTACTGCCTTTGTCTTAATACTCTTTAACTCAGAAAGTTTCTTATCTTGATATATTGGCTGCAATGATTTGTAGAGTGTCCACTTATCATCAGAATTAAGATAAGCCAGACCCCATCCATCACCATGAGACACTTTCCCGTACATGGAATTTTTTTCATTAAGTTCGTTCTTACCCTGTGCTATGATAATTAAATCGTCTAATAACTTCCTTGTTTCTATTTCACCAACTGCCACTACCATCCTACACAATAATATCACCTTGAGATATATTAGTATATAAATATCTATACTACTATATAAAGTTATCGTTTTGGTTTGCTAAGAAAATTTTTAATAGTCAGGCTTATTTAATTATAGAGATGACAAAAGAAATCGTTAACTATGATAATATAATATTACCAGAATTAGAGCGTTTCTCTGTGAGGACAAAATATTTAGAAGATCTCAGCTATAAAAACAAGAGGTATATTGAAATGAAGGCCCTGCAATGGGATTCAACAGTCTCTGAGTTGAGGAGAGAAGTCAGCCGTTTTAGGCTTGAGCTGAAAAATCTTAAAACACAATTATTAGATGTAAAAAGTTCTTTTATTAACTTAGTTAATAATTTTAAGGAAACTGCCCTTGACGAAGATTATAGGAAGTTAAAGCGCATCATTGATGACTGGAATATTGATAAATTTATTACAAAAAAAGAATTTGAAAGTATGTTAAAAGATAGTTAAATATTATTTTTTTAATAATTTCTAACTGGCTTATTTCACACAACTATCCAATATAGCCAGGAACCACTGTAATTTCAGAAGCAATCTCGGCTGCATTGAAATTAATAGTGATGTAGGCCGAGGAAGAATTAATTTTAAAAATTACATTCTTATTTATATCAGTGCTTTTAAACTCTTTATTGCGACTTCTATCATTTTGTCTTCTGGCTTTTTTGTAGTTATTTTCTGCAATAATAGACCAGGATATGTTAAAATTTTTACAAAGTTATTATCTTGGTATTTGCCGGCAAATTTCAAAAATTCATATGACAAGCCAGCTATCAACGGCAATAATAATAATCTAGTTCCTAATCTGAAAAAATAGCCTCTATATGGTATCATAGTAAATATTAACAATGACAATATAAAAACTATTAATATGAAGTTAGTGCCGCACCTTGGATGTAATGTTGAGTATTTTTTTATGTTTTTTATAGTGAGTTTTTCTTTATTTTCATATGCATGAACTGTCATATGTTCTGCGCCGTGGTACTGAAATATTCTTTTAATATCTGGGAGCTGAGCTATGATTAATAAGTAAGCTATAAAAATAATTAATCTTAATATGCCGTCTATAACATTAAATAATAAACCAGTGTCTTTTGTTATGATTTTAGCTAAAAATAATGGTGCCATATAAAATAATAATATTGTCATTCCAATTGAGATTATTAATGTAAAGAAAATCTCCCATGCATTTATATTGTCTTGTTCACCAGTAGATTCATTTGCACTGTAAGATATTCCTTTTATTCCAATAGATAATGTTTCTATAAATCTAAAGATGCCTCTTATTATAGGTGTTTTGTTTAATGTAGGGTAATCTTTTAACTTAAATTTTTTTACAGATATTTTCTTATTTGGCTTTCTTACAGCGATAGCATATTTATTTGTGGAGCGCATCATAACTCCTTCAATAACAGCCTGGCCGCCAATAGTTAGTTTAGAAGGCATTTTTTATTTTTATTGAAGTGAAATATTTAAATGTTTTCTTGAATTCATTCAGAAGTAGTAATATCCCATTAAATTTAAATATAAGAGCTCATTTTTTCCCTCCACAACATGAAAAAAGCAATCAATACTTTACTGGCACTTATATTATCTGCCTGTGCCTCGCAGGCTGTTCCAAGCACTGTGCCAGCACAACCAACTGGTGGAAGGCCTACTGCTACACAGGAAGTACAGGCTACCGAAGAAGCCGAAACAATAGAGGATATTGTATTAGTTGATGATGAGTTTATAACTAATGGTATGATTACAGGTTTTGTTGGGAGCGATTTATATGCTACCCCTTGGTTTTTTCAATATGGTGAGCTTAGAAAGGACGACGATATTAATGCTAGCTATTTTCCCGTAATTAACCGTACTATAGGCAATATCCCAATAGGTGTTCCATTTAATTTTGAGTTCTCCTGGTGGGGAAAGGGTTATACATTAGATGATCTTCACATAAATTTAGGAGGCAGAGTCCTTCTAGATGATAAGGAGATAGCATCTCAGCATGAGCTGAATTGGATAGAAGGAATTGATGGCTACTTCATGGCAGAAGTTCCTTTTGTTCTTGAGCATCCACTTATGCTACAGGATACAGACATGCACGAGATTACACTTGAATTACAATTGGGGAAAAATGGTCAAGTATATGAAGAGAAAATTACCTATTTCTTAACAGCGAACCTAATGACAGAAAAGGGTGAAATTCTTGAGAGACCTAGTGGAATACCTATCTCATTTGCACCACGTTCTTTATCAGAGTTTAGTGTGGGAAATTATGGCTATATTAGAGGCAGGTGGACCACTGATGCTTTAGCTCAATTTGGGGGTAAGGACATATTGAAAGTACTCGTTGATTTTGATTATGGACAACCATCTTATAGGTTATGCTTTGGTGGCTCATCCATTTGTGATTCTCTTGACTACCACGGACAAGATGATATATTTCAACCAGATGCTGTTTTTGATTTTGACATAAGCAGATATTCCATCCCTGGAATACATGGGTTTGGTAAAACACAGGTTATAATCATAAACAAAATGAGTGGGGAAGTATTGGCATCTCATACACAGAGCTTACTTGGATTCGGCAAAATAGGATATCCTGACAAAGTAAGATATGATCTAGGCCTTTGTCCAGATGTTACTTTTAACTTAGTTCCAGAACGTAACAAATTTAGATTAACTGCAAGCCCTGAATTAATTGCAGCTTATGGAGACAGATCCTTAGCAATGACTGGCCATATAAAAGATGGTGAATATTTCACTTCTATTTACAATCTTGCACATGGAGAAACTTATATTCCTAAAGAAGGTCTGGCATGGGTTGCAATAGGCACATATGTAGGTCAGGATTTTAGGGTGTGCAGTAGTGATAGTTATATGGATGTACCTATTCAGGTTTATGGTCCTGGTGACATCCGTTGGACTATCCATTAAACAGACTAGAGCTCTATGTATGTTGTGCATACTGTTTCCAAGATTGGAATATTGAAAAACATAATTAAAAGAGCTTCTCTTTTTGATTCATATGTAAAAGGCACTCTTCCCCAAAACACAGATTATAATACTCCAAAACCCTTTACTATAACCTGGACTCCCCAGCAATACAGCTCATATGAAGTAATTATTGAAATACAATCAACAGGCAACACAGATATGTGCAATAACCAAGGGATATCAGCAAGCGCATCAACAACCTTTAATATAGGAAATGACAATGACAATGATGGTTATTATGATTTAGGTGGAGATTGCAACGACAACAACCCTTTAATTAATCCAGAAGCACAAGAAATATGCGACGGCATTAATAATGACTGTGATAATGAGATTGATGAAGGGTGTAATTGTTATCCATTAATTTAACTTTTATCTTTCTTTTCTTTTTCCATTTCTTTAATAACTTTATCTAATTTATCTCTAATATTCTCAACATCTTTTTTCTTCAGGTTTTCAATAAACTTTTCTATCTCGAGAACAAATTCTCTTGCCTTTTTAGAATGTTTTTTAATTTCCTTTTCATTTGTTTCTGAAACAACATAATATTGAAAATCGACTCTTAAGTCTTTTGATTCTTTTATTTCTTTGAAATATTTTTCATCAATCAATTTCTGGTCAATAAATAAAAATTTAAAAAGGTTTATCGAACAATCATGGATTTCCGATTTTATACCATGTTTTTGTAGCAATGCGTAAAGAGAAAAATATCTTGAATAATATGCCGTAGTAACAATCCAATCAATTTCATTTTTTTCTAGTGCAGAGTTAAGCATATTAAGAGAGCTCTTTGCTTTCTTTAGATATTCTTTTTTAAGATTCTCATTCGGCTCTTCAAGTTTTATGCCGCTTTTTTGATTTAGACACCATTTTATCTTCCGTTTTAATTTATTTTCTTTTTTCATCATAGTATTTCCATAAATAATTTATAAATATCTCAGAATTCTGTAATGTGATGTGATTTTTAATTATTTCTAATATTAAGGTATCTTTATTCTTTAATGTTTTATTAAAATTCTTATAAGATACTGATTTAATGTTAATTTCTTTCCCATAAATTTTTCCTATATTTTTGATATCCTCTTTTGTTTTTTGTCCAGGTTTTTCCAATATAAACAAGTCAATATCACTCACTTTTGTTTCTGTACCTTTTGCATAGGATCCAAATAATAAAATTAGAGAATTTAAATTTAATTTTTGTAATTCTTGTGTTATTTTTTTAATGAGGAAATTTCCTTCAAGATAACAAAGAGAATGATATTTTTCTGCCATAATTAAATATTCTTTTGCCAGTATATTATCAAAATTTAAGGTATAAACCTTGTTCCTCCCTTTTTTTTCCGAGATAAGGATCTTTTCTTCTTCTAAGTCTTTTAAATGAGGCAGAAGTGTTACATGGCTTGTCCCAATTAATTTTGCCATCTCTCTCACATGATACTCTTCAATATAATCAGACTTATATAAAGATATTATCTTCAATTTATAATCGGTAATCTTATCTACCATATGGTATTAATAATTACCAATTATTTAAATATTTTTCTTTTTTACTTTATTTTAACTACACAGTAACAACAAAACAGAAAAATATTTAAAGAGCAAATGCATTATTCTGGGTAAGATGGCAGGTTATAAAGGTTTAGCAGGGTATGCTGCACGAGGTATTGCTGCTCTTGGACTGTTGGCAGGCTGCACCATGCCTGGTAATGTTACACCAACACCTACAGAACAGAGCAGGCTAGAGCAGACTGTAGAAGCAAGCGCAACAGCACAGCCTACTACTGCACCAACTGACACTCCTTATCCTACTGAGACAGCAGAGCCAACTTCAACCATAACACCAACACCCACACCAACACCCACACCAACACCTCAAAAGATAGGTGGACCATCACCATTTGTCATTGCTTATGGTTTTAACATAGCGTCTTGTGGTTTAGATGAAACTGCAGATGGAAATTTAGTATTAGGTCCGGGATGTTATCATGAACCAGAAGGAGATGTTCCTCTAGATCAAGTTGCTCTTGAAGATAAATTGTATGCTCCTTTGAATGGCACATTAAACTTACATGTCTGGAACCCAAGCGATGGAGCTAAATTATACCAATTAGATGGACCTGTTGCAGATGATGAATTTAATGCTTATGTATGGCAAGATTCAAATGGAGATTGGTACATGTTATGCGGCAGTCCAAGTATTGACCAAATTGGAGAATATATTTGTAAAGCAGGTGTAAGATCTGATGCTGATGATGCTGAAATCCATGTCCCTGTAGAAATAACTGTGCCTGTTACGATTATAGACGGGAATGAAGGGAATAATAACAATAATGGGAACAATAATGGGGGTGGTGGAGATGATCCTTGGATACCTCCAGAACCTACTGATGATCCACATGGATAAAAAATATTAAATAGTAATTCATCTATATCCACAAATATGAGGTTCAAATTATATTTTACTACTTTTGTTATTTCCCTTATATTAATAACAGTAACAAACGCCAATTTGTATGATGACTTCTATTTTTACAACGAGAACGGAGATCAACTCATAAATGTAAACATCATAGGGTGGCCTTGCGTATCAAAAGATGATTCAACTTGTTCACAGGTTGATAGAACTATGCCCATGTGGGATACTCAACCTTTAACTTCAGGATCAGACAACTATCTAAGAGTTGAATATCCTTCAGATCCTGATAGAGGATATCATATCTGGTATATTTATGTGAATGGATATCAAGCAAGAAGAAGAATTGGGCAGATGAGTGATTATTCGGGATCTCCATATGAATGGCATGTTTATGATCCATATACAATTACACGGAAGGACAACTGCAAAGCAGAATTTACTTCCAGTGTAACGAGCTGTGCCGAAGCTGGTCTACCTTTATCTATATTAACAGATACAGAACTAGATGCAGAGACAGCAAGTGCTTTTGGTCCTTATGATTATTATTGGCCGCCTGAATTAGATGAATGGGATAGAGTAAATACAAGAATGGTTGTAGATATTACTCCTGAAGGTAGTTCAACCTCTGTTTCTAATTATCCACAATCAGATGAAGCTGTTATTTATGGTGGTCAGACACACAACTTCAACTTCTTATGGCAGACATCTGTCAACACTGATCCTGGTTATTATG
>CAZKFC010000016.1:0-23635 GCA_964552005.1 uncultured Methanosarcinales archaeon | reverse complement strand
AATCATGCTTACATAAATCCAAAAACTGGCAAGCCTTTCACAGCTATTAAACTACAAAGAGGTTGTCCTTACGGATGTAGTTTCTGTACAGCATCTTTTTATTATGGGAAGAAAGCCAGACATAGAACTCCAGAAAATATTATTTTGGAAATTAAAGAATGCATTTCTAGATATAATATAAGAGATTTTTTGTTTTTATCAGACACTTTTACAATTAATCATAGCTGGGTAAAAAAACTTTGTACTATTATTATTGAACAGAATTTGAATATAACTTGGAGCTGTAACAGCCGAATAGATACTTTCAATGAAGATATTGCAGAAATAATGAAGAAAGCAGGGTGCTGGTTTATCAGCTTTGGCGTTGAATCTGCTAATAAAAGAATAATAAAAGAAAATTTCAAGAATCTCAATCCTGAAAAGGCAATTGATGCTGCAAAAATATGCAGAGACGTTGGAATAAAATCTATGATGTATTACATACTGGGTTTCCCAGGAGAAACAAAAAAAGAGATGGAGCAGACCATAAAACTAGCTTTGAGGGTAAATTCAGACTTTGCCAGGTTTTTTGTTGCTACTGCGCTGCCAGGCTCAAAACTGTATGACATAAATCCCAACATAGAGTACAAGCATCTTAATCTTTCAGATGAAAATGCCAATTTATCTGAAGTTCCAACAGAAGAACTACAAAAGATAATAAGAAATGCCCATCTGAGATATTATATAAGACCTGGGCAAATTTACAGGACACTATCTTCTTTTTGCAATAGAGGTAATTTCTTGAAGAGCGCAAAAGATTATTTAAGATCTTACGTTGTGAATTAAATATCTTTATTCGTGCAATGTTTACATATATCTAGTTCAAACTTCCCTTTCATTGTGTCTCTCCTTAGTTTTCTAAATCTTTTCTTATTCCAGATTTCCATAATGGATTCTTCTTTGACATTGCCCCATTTATTTTTTCCAAAGTAATCTTCACAACACAACACAAAATTACCATGTACATCAATTACGACGTTATGTGAGGGAAATCCGCAGAATTTCTTAATCTCTTTATGCTTCACTTCCACCAAACCACCTCTAGAAGAAAGTAAAGACTCAGGATATAATCTTCTTAAAATTATTTTACTTTGATTTTTATTACTTAATGAATTATAAAATTTCATAAAACCAGGGTTCTCTTTCTCCATGTGTAATGTGACATAAAAACTATCGACACCTGCACTAACTAAGCTTTTAAACCTTTTTTTAGTGAGAAAGTCTCCGTTTGTATATATTCTAACCTTAGAATTAGGTAACTTATTTTTTTCATATTCTAAAAATTTTTCTAATCTTTTATCTAACAATGGTTCTGCATAAAAATGATGAACTATATCTCCCTTATACCCAATACTTTTTAATTCATCAATTACCTTTTTAAATAATTCCATTTCCATAAAGTGTTGTCCTCTGTCATATTTTGAAACAGGACAATAAGAACACTTTCTATTGCAAACAGACGTTGTCTCTATGCTTATTTCATCAAACATATCAGTTGTTCCATATTTCAACAGTTTATCCAAATCTATATATAAATAATACATTCTGGACATCACATTATAAAAATCTGTATTTTTAATACTCCTATTTAATTTATAAGCTAGTCTCTTAATCATTGCCCTCTAACCACCTTAAGCCCAATTTTAACCATATCAACTAAATCTTTTGGCTTTCTTACTCTTGATATTTGTTTTATTACTTGAGTTGGCCTGAGATAATAATCTTTCATGGCTTTTTTTTGTGCCTTATATATTTCCTCAGCTGAAAGATTTTCATTTCTCATAACAGAATAATTTCCGCTTTGGTCATAATGTTCATAATCATAATCCATTATCCAGCCATTTTTTTCAGCCATTTCTTGGAGCTCTGTCCCTGGATGAGGTGTAGCAATATGGAAGTTAACATAATCTGGGTTTAATGATTTTGCAAATTTTATGGTTTTTTTTATAGACTCATTAGTTTCTCCAGGAAGCCCAATAATAAAATAGGCAAATGCCCTTATACCGGCATCCTGAGTTACTTTAATAGCATATTTGGCTTTATTTAAATCCACATTCTTTTTTGCTCTATTCAAAATTTCTTGATTTCCAGATTCCACACCAAAAGATACTAATGAACATCCTGCTTCTTTCATAGCATGGGCCATTTCCTTATCAATACTATCTATCCTGCTGTTGCAAAACCAATTAACTTGTAGCTTTTCATCAACAATTTTCTTGCATAAATCCAGAACCCATATTTTATCTAGTGTAAATGTGTCCGCCATGAAAACTATATTATTAATGCTGAATTTATTCTTAACTTCTGCCATCTCTCTGTACACATTTTCAACAGATCTTTTTCTGAAACGTTTGCCCCAGGGATAACCAACTCTACAGTATATACAACTGTACGGGCAACCTCTGGAAGGAACAATTGTAGCAAAGGGCTCATTATTCGTTAAGACCATCCTGTATTTTTTGTTGGGGAGTAGATGTCTTGCAGGTAAAGGCAACTCATCTAAATTGTCTTTCATAACTCTTAAACCATTAATTACTGCTTTTCCCTTCTTTTTATAGCCAATCCCTTTTATTGTTGACCAATCCTCCTCAATTTTCTCCAATAATTCCTTAAAAGTCCACTCTGGCTCATTAATAAGAACAAAATCTGCACCAGTTTCTTTTAATGTCTCCAAAACAGTATTAGAGACATGATTGCCAACAAAACCATATCTGGAATTGTGTTCTTTTTTTAATAGTTCCAAAACCAAAGAATCATTTTTAAAAGTAGGAGTTGTAGTGTGAATGAGAATTACCTCAGGATTAAACTGCTTAACAACTTTAAGGATTTCATCAAAGTTTAACTGCTCTGCAATACCATCTATAATTTTCACATTGTGCTCTTGCTCAGCTACAGCAGCAAGATATGCAAGCCCAGTCTGGGGCCAGAACTGATTGCCAGAAGCTGTACTACCACACCTTCCAATTTCTTTCATAAAGATTTTCTTTTTCTCAATATAAGGTGGGTTAAGTAAAAGAACATTCATCATATCTTAAAATATTAGATACATTAATAAATTTAATCTTTGTAAAATAGATATTAATGAAAACTCTCTTGCAGATTGATTTCAAAAAAATCAAAAGTTTTTTAGATCACAATAAGATAGACATTTTATTTATAATTTTTCTAACTTTTTCTACAACATTAAACACACTATGGATAATCCAGGATAATTACTTGCCAAGGGGTGATGGTCGGGATTTTATTCTTGAAGCTCTGGACATGAACAGAAATTTAAAATCTTTTGAAGATTTAAAAACCAAATTGAAGAGACCTTATAATTATGAGTCACCATTAATGGCTTTTATTTTTCTTGGCTTTTACAAAGTATTCGGCGTTATGACAAAAAAAGAACTTATCCTCAATTCATTATTTTTAATAGTCTTGCTATTTAGCACCTATAAACTTAGTGAATTTATTTATGACAAAAAAACCGCCTTGTTTTCAATTATAATATTAAATTCATTTGTCCTTGTAGTTGCTTTGTCCAAAAGAACAGTTCGTGAATTTCATTTTTTAGCCTTTTTTACTCTATCTTTCTGGTTGATGCTAAAAACAAACTTCTTTCAAAATAGAAATTATTCTATGTTATTTGCTATTATATTGAGCCTAACCATAAATATAATATACCATTTCCCTCTTTATCTTTTTTTACCTGTTAGCATTTATGGTATTTATAGCATAAGGAGATATATCTATCCAGAACTAAAGAAGAAAAGATTTAAGGTTTGGCTTTCACAAAGATTCATAAATTTCGCACTATGTTTATTAATTATTCTGGTGTTGGGTGGTTATTGGTACTTCTTAAACTTCTCATCTTTATTAAATTACATTAAAGAAAGATTTAAAGGCCAAATCTTAAGCCCAAAACTAACTACATTTAACATGCTGTTTTATTATCTAAGAACTTTATTTTATGAGGGTCTTGGTTTTTTTTATGCTATATTTTTAATAATAGCTCTAATTTTGAAGGTAGTAAAAAAACCTAATTTTTATGAAAAACTGTTACTAATTTGTTTTATTTTTCCAAATTTAATTTTTTTATTGTTCCCAGATAGAGATCCTAGTCTTCTGTTGCCTACATATTTTGTTGCAGCTATTTTAATCTCTAATATGTTATTGAACATAAAAATTAAAGCCATAAAATACATTGTCATAACCTATCTTGTTTTTTATTCAATTACCATTGTTTCTACTGCTTTTACAGGAATTTATCCCTATGACATTTCTTTTTTTGATGGAAGATTCCACATTTCAAAGACAGATTATTACAGATACCATTACAGATATATTGGAGTTCAACCCCCGTCGGATTTGCCTCCAAATGTAGAAAAGATTCTCCTTTATTTACAAAACACGACCAATGGTGATGAAACTCTTCTGTTTTTAAACATTAACATTTGGGATTTTTGGGATGTCATTAATTTTATGTTAGCATACAACACACTTACTTTTGATAGGTTAAATTATACTGTGTATCTTGTGGAAGACTATTCTAATCCCTTAAATTCATCAATAGGTAAATTTAAAGAGAACAATTGGATAGTCTGGAGGTTTCCTGAAACATTAAGAAGTAATATTAATGTAATAGATATTATAAAGAAGAAGAGTGCAGATTTTATTATTTTATATAATAACTATCCTCCAGAAAAAGAAGAAGAGGTAAGAAGGAAAATGAAGTTATTAAATGATAATTACACACTTATAAAAAGATTTACAGAGTATCCAATAATTATTGAAATATACAAGGTAAAAAATTCTTAATCAAAAATAAATTTGTCATAGCATGATTCTAATACCATAAAAGACCAGATTTTTCTGCTATTAATTAATTCAGAAGAACCATATCCAGTAAAAATCTTAGTTAAAAAATCCTTCTGTAATATTTTGTCTTCAATAAGTTTAGATTCTTGAAATAGATTAAGCGAATAATCTTTTAGCTCTGTTTTCATCCATTTATTTATTGGGATATAAAAAGGAAATTTTCTTCTTTTTATAAATTTCTTAGGCAAATAAGGCAACATGCATTTCCTTAATGTTTGCTTTGAATTTTGAATTTTCTTTTTTGAAACATAATCCACAATCCTGTAATCTAGAAAAGGAACTCTGCTCTCCAATGATTTGGCCATAGCCATTTTGTCTAATCTTGCTAGAATATAGTTTGGCAACCAGTATTTTACATCATTATAAAAGATGGTTTTATATATAGAAAAATTAGTCTTGTAAAAATAACTTTGTCTTGTATATCCAAGCATTTTTCTAACTTCTTCATCAGAATACAGCTTTATAAACTCATCAAATACAAATATCTCTGCCAAATTATTGTTCAACAAATGTATGATTCTTTTTTTTCCTTCTTCACCTATGCCGCTAGGATAGTCATAAAAAGAGTTTAGAATTTTTAATGGTAATATCTTAACTAGATTAGTTAAAATCTTTTTGTTAGGTATTTCTTTTATTAAGTTATAATATCCAATATTTTTATAATAAACATACCCTCCAAACAGTTCATCTGCTCCCTCTCCTGTTAAAACAGTCTTAACTTTATTTCTGGCAAACTGTGATAATAGATATGTAGAAACAGATGTAGCATCTGCTATTGGTTCCTCTAAATGCTCAATTACACTTGGGAAAGATTTAATTACATCTTGTGCAGATGAGTGTAACTCATGATGATTAGTTCCAAAATATTCTGCTGAAGCCCTCGCTTGCTCAAACTCATCTGTCTCATCATTAAACCCAATTGTAAACGTATTAATGTTTTTTTTATATTTTTTAGCAAAATAAAGAATTGTATTTGAATCTAAACCACCTGAGATAAAAATTCCTAAAGGGACATCACTCTCTAATCTATATTTTACTGAGCTTTCCAGCAAGTTTAAAAGTTGCTTATATAATACATCAGTTTCAGGTTGTTCGTCAAGCTTAGGAACATAATATCTCTTTATGTTAAACTTACCTTCTGAAAACTCAATAAAATGACCAGGGCTTAACTTTTTTATTTGTCTAATAAAAGTATCTGGAGCTTTAATATATCTATATTTGAAATAGAAAGGCAAAATTTTTTCATGCAACGTTGGTTGGAAATCAAACTTTAAGATAGCTTTAATCTCTGATGCAAATAACAACACATTCTTGTCATAAAAATAATATACAGGTTTTATTCCATATCTATCCCTATAAATGTACAATTTTTTTATATTTGAATCCCATATAGCAAAAGCAAACATACCATTTAACTTAGAAACAAATTTTTTGCCATATTCTTCATAAGCATGAACAATTACTTCGGTATCACTTTCTGTCTTGAACTTGTGTCCTTTTTTTTCAAGTTTTTCTCTTAATTCTTTATAATTATATATCTCTCCATTGTGTACTGCAACTATAGATTCATCCTCATTGTAGATAGGCTGATCTCCCTTTTCTAAATCTATAACCCTTAATCTTCTGACTCCCAACATTAGCTTATCATCAGTATAATATCCTTCAGAATCAGGACCTCTATGATTCATTGAACGAGTTGCTTTTCTCAAGAAATTTTTATCGTTTATTCCAAAAATCCCAAAAATCCCGCACATACTTTAGAAAAATATGTGTGATTATATTAACTTTGTGATATGAAAAATTTATATATTATCCAGATTTCACAATAAGAATAATGAAAATGAAAAAAGTAACTACTAAAAGAATCAAAGATTATTGGGAAATGCATCCATTTCATTCTTATGAATCACCTTATAAAATTGGAACAAAAAAGTTTTTTGAATATGCAGATTATATTAAAAAAACAGATACAGAAAAGTATAGTATTCATCTTTGGAGATTTAATGAATTTAAAGGAAAAAAGTGCTCGACATAGGATGTGGTGCTCCAGGCTGGTTGGTACTTAATTATGCAAAAAAAGGTGCTGATGTGCATGCAATAGATATTGCGGAATCTGCAATAAGTTCAACAAAAAAAGGTTTAAAGCTATTTAAATTAAAGGCTAAACTTAAAAGGGCTGAAGCTGAAAATCTGCCTTATAAAAATGATTTTTTTGATTTTGTCAGTGCATCAGGTTCTTTAGACCATTCTTTAGATACACAAAAATGTGTTGATGAAGTTTATCGAGTGTTAAAAAAAGGCGGTGAGACTACTATTAGCCTATATTATAATGGTTTAATGTTCAAAAAATGGTTCTTTCCCATTACTATGTTCTTTATCAGACTGTTTTTGAAAGCACCCCATCGTAAAAGGATGAAAAAAGCAAAATCTCCAGAAGAACTATTAAGAAAAATTGATGGTGATAATAACCCTCACACTATGATGTTTACGAAAAAAGAAGCTTTGCAGTTATTTAAAAAATTTGAAATTGTTAATGTTGAATGTCATGAATTTATTATGCATTTTATGCCAAAATATTTTCCAAAATTTTTACATAGAATTTTAGACATGTTGTTTCCTTTGAAGATATACATTCAAGCCAAGAAACCAAAGGCTTAAAAATACTAATTTTATAGTAAATAAAAGGGGGCTTGGATATGCAATCTTCAGAATCTAGTAAAGCAAAAAAAGCGTTTGTTGGCAAAGTAATGTTTTCGGGGAGAAAAAATAAATTAAAATTTGGTGGAGATAACTATACACTAAAGCTAGATAAAGGAAAAATTTTATCAAAACAACCCATTGTAAAAATTAATGAATATTCAATCATATTAATAGGAAAAATTCTTGACACTTACAATAAATTTGATTTAAAAAATCAAGAGAAAACAATTGTTAGATTATACAAAAAATATGAAAATAAATTAGCCACAAAATTAGAAGGAGAATATTTAATAATTTTATATAATAATAAAACAAAAGTTCTAAAAATATTTAACAACAGATATGAAGCAACTAATTTTTATTATTACTTGGATAAAAATCTGTTTGTGTTTGCTGACACCCTCAAAAACTTACTGCATAATCTGCCAATAAAACCAGAATTTGATTTAAAGAGCATCCCTACTTTCCTTGACACTGGTTTTTCCTCAACAGAAAAATTACCTCTATTAAACACATATAGACTTTTACCTACACAAGTAATAACTGTTAAGGAGAATCATTTTGAAAGTACAGATAACTGGAAGTTTGAATTTAATTTTAATAGAAAACCATTTAACAACCCAAGAAAGAAAATAACAGAATATGAAACATTGTTTAGAAATAGTATAAAAAGTTATATAAAAAAATATAATCCCAAAAGTATCGGTCTTTTTTTAAGCGGGGGGCATGACACAAGTTTTGTATATCTAGAAACTGCTGAAATATTTAAAAAACCAATTCATACTTTTACAGCACATTTTAAAGGGTTTGGTTTCGATGAAACTCCAAAAGCAAAGTATGTTACAGAGTTAAAACATGGTACACATCACACAATTGAAATTACCCCTGAACATTTAGACTATATTCCTGAGCTAGTTTGGGCTATGGAAGAACCAATAGCTGGTGCGTCTTTACCAGCTCATATAATGGCTAAAGAAGCACAAAAATACGTTGATGTTATTTTTACTGGTGATCCTGGTGACACATTATGGGGGGAATATTATCCTGTGGCAGAATGGCATAAATATCTGAAATATTTACCTTATCTTTTTAGAAAACTATTACATCTAATGAGTAAAACCACACTTAAAATAAGTGACTGGGAACGGTTGTGGGAACTGGAGCATATGCTTTGGCTTTTCTCAGAAAAAGATTTGTACAAAAATTTCATGGAAAGACTTTGCACTTATAGACACTTCAGGGATGACTATTTAGAAAAGATACTTAATAAAGATGTTTTTGAAAATATTGAAAAAAATTCCTGCGGAATTAATGTGCCCTTTAACAGAAAGAATTTCGATGATATGCTTATAGAGGCCAAGATGTTATATGGTGTTTATGTCTATAATTTACCTTTAAATCAGAAGACTGTCGAATATCATAATTTAAATTTCTATGCCCCTTATCTAAACAAGAGGTTATTTGATTTTATCAACAGCCTGCCGCATGATTGGTTGAACAGTGGTTCTTCATTTCAAAAACTTACAAACCAAGGTATAAAAAGAAAATTCCACAAAATGACTTTAATGAAACACCTGCCTAAGAGATTTGTTTTCGGAATGCAGCAGAGCTTTGATGTACCATGGCACACCCTGTTCAATAATAGGCCTAAAATATTAAAGAACTTATTAAGAAGACTCAAGAATAGGGGATGGTACAATAACAAAGCATTGGAAAATTTATTTGAAGAATTTCCAAACCAAGAAGTTAGTCCTCATGAGATAATACAATTACAACATCATGGTTATAGGATATATTCATTACTTTTATTAGAAGTCTGGTCCATGTTATTTTTAGATGATTTTAAAAATAAAAAACCAAAAAAAATGCCTTTAGAAGAGTTTCTAGCTTAAAATGAAAATACTCCTTGTAGATAATAACCTGCATCTCAAAGTTTATCCTCAGGGATTAATGGTTAAATCATACCTGAGCTTGAAAAACGCCTTAAAATCAAAAGTGAAAAGGCCTCTTGAATTGAGCAGAGAAGATATTAATGTAGATAGAGTTATCCTTACAGGATCAACAGCATATGTTAGACAGGAAGATGAATGGATGAAAAAAGAAATGGAATTCATATCAAAGTGGATGAAAAAAGAAATTCCAATACTGGGTGTGTGTTTTGGCTCACAAGTCTTAGCAACATATTTGTTCGGTAGAAAGTCAGTGTCCTCATTGCCCGTACCAATGAGTGGGAGCATAAGATTTAAGCACAATGGTAAATGTCCGCTATTTAAAGACCTACCAAAAGAATTTGGTGTGGTAAGTTCCCACTACGAAAACACCTATGTCCCAAAAAAATACCGGGTTGGAGAAGCTGAAGACATAGATACATACGCTTTCTGGTATAAACCAAATGTATTTGGAATACAATTCCATCCTGAGTTAATGGGCGTTCTCGGAAGAACTCTTGTAAAGCTATATAAATTCAGTTATGACAGACATATTTATCAAGATTTTTCAGTTAAGACAAGCTCGAAAATAGGTAGAAAAATATTGAAAAATTTTATTGAGTTATGATTCGTCATTTATAATCTCTAAATTAGCATTTTCTATACAAGTTAATCTATATTGAACTGGAAGTTCATTACATGCGTCAATTTCATTACCCTTATCAAAATTTTGATTTATACTCCTCGTTAAGCCTATGAAACAAAAAGAAACATATCTTCTTGGAAAATCTTCACATCTGTTTACTGCCATAGACAAATTAGTTTGATAATATAATCCCAGTGAAATTCCCAGTGAATTAAAACAATTTTCTGTATATTCTATTGAAGGAAATGCCCTGCATCTATCTTTCGCTAAATCCAAATACTGAGCATACTCTTCATTTATCTGCCATTGTGCTTCTTCCAGGCATTGTGTTCTTTGCTCCCCTGATAAAGATTTGCATTGATTCACATCTGCCATAAATCTATTTTCAACTTTTTCCCTGTGGATCCAGTTATAACCAAAATATACAGCCCCTCCAAACAAGAGTAAAACAGTAATACTTATAAAAAAAAAAAATTCCGTATTCTTATGCTTAACATCATTTACGACGCTATGTATCAGTTCTTCTGGAACATCGCCTTCTTTAATTCTAGAGATTATTTCTTCTTCAGAATATCCCCTTTTCAAATTAGATTTTACATATTTTTTTAATCTGCTTCTGTATATTAGCCTGTTAATAAAATCAATCATGCTTATTGTTATGTTTGAAACCTATTTAAATTTTACCAGTAACGAGAATAATTTACCATTTTATAGCACATTCGTGTATAATTCTCAGCACTTTCGCACCATTTTTCCACTTTATTCATATTTCCATCAAAAAATCTGAATAAGGACTGAGAAAGTCCTGCAACACAATCTTCTTCTGCCTCATCTGGCAAATCAAGACACCTATCTCTAGCCTCGTAGATATTGGAATTAAAATTGAGACCCATAGACAGTCCGATACCCTCCATACAATATCCTTGGAATTCCAGAGGTACATATGAAGTAAATGTCTCATATTTTAGGTTTCCCTTATAGAATTTTGGTCCAAAATGACTACATACACCAACAATAAAATAGTGTGTATTTAATGAAGATATATTCATTGAAGTAAATTCTTTTGGGAGAGGAAATAACTCCTCCAATTCTCCTCCATCACCATAACTATGACCTAAAGAATCAAAACAAAAACCAGAATATACATCAGGAAATTTCATACAAACTTCTAACGCATGGTTTAAATCTTCAAACTCAACTCCCACAAAATGAGCCAGACTTATATAACAAGGAATTTCATATTTTTTAGGAAGATCACATAATTCATTAGCACCATATAAATCAAGATATGTGTAGTTATAATAGAGACTTTTCTGAGTTATTGTAGGGATATAACAGTCCTGTAAAAATACTTCAGGTGTATTGCTGCATATGCGAATAGATTCAGTTAAATTATGTCTTTCTCCTATTTTTCTACCAACACCTATAAAACACATAGCCTTGTGTTCTGTAATAACATCTTGTATGTCTGAGCATTGCTCCAAGGCAAGGGACATATTATCATACTTATCCCCTAACACAAGACCCAGTATATTATAACATTCCCCCTGGTAATCTTTTTCTCTATTCTTTTTAGAAAAATTTTGGCAAAGGCCTATCATGTCTCTTAAATTATCTTTATAATTAAGTCTCATATAAGTTTCATCAAAAAAATCTTCATATGTATTAGTGTAGTCCTGATTCGACTCGGCACAGGAAACAACAAAAATAAGTAATAAAAATAAAAAGAGTTTGATTCTCATATCCCTTATAATTAGTAAGTATTAATAAATATGTTTCGCTTCCATAAAAGATTAAATGAAAATTGGGGTTTGTGACAATCATGACTCTGGGGCAGTACTATATTCTAAAAAAATAGAAAGTGCTGTCAATGAAGAACGGTTGAGTAGAAAAAAATTAACTAAAAATTTTCCTAGCGAAAGTATTAAACACCTTTTAAAACAAAATGTATCAGAATTTATTGTTGCATCAAAGTTTACGCCTATTAATGTTGAGAGATTTTTTCTCACATTAAAAAAAAGAGAAAACACGAATGTTTCTCATTTTAATTATCTCTTTAATCTAGACATATTATACCAATCACTACTAGCAAGAACGAGTTTACATTTTATAGAATCTGCTCCAAGAAAACTATATTTATTTTCAAAACTCAAGAAAAAAATAAGTTTTGTGGATCACCATTTTGCCCATGCTGCTGCATCATATTACACTTCTGGTTTCAAAAAGGCACTTATAATAACAATGGATGGACTAGGAGACGGGTTATCATTAACAATCAACATCGGTAAACACAGAAATTTAAAACGTATATATTCTGAAACAGGTTTATCAGCTGTGAGTAGCTATTTTTCAAGATGGACAGAATATCTTGGTTTAAAGCCCAATAAAGATGAAGGAAAAATTGTCGGCTTGGCTGCAAAAGGAAACCCAGAGAAACTTCTACCTATAATGAGAAAACAGTTCTATTTCAACAAAAAAGGATTTAATAAGGTAAATTACATATTTCCCAGCAAAAATTATAAAAAATCATTTCCAGAGCTAAAAAGATATTCAAAAGAAGATATTGCTGCTTCTGTTCAAAAAAATTTTGAATTAGAAGTTTCTAAATTTGTTCAATACTGGATTAAAAAAACAGGGATAAAAAATCTGTGTCTTTCAGGAGGAGCATTTTCCAACATAAAGCTAAATCAGAGATTGCACGAACTGGATGATGTAAGTAATATCTACATATTTCCCCATATGGGAGATGGAGGTTTAGCATTAGGTGCAATATTAGCAAAGCAAAAGCCTTCTCCATTTGAATTTGAAAATCTGTATCTAGGGCCGGAATATAATGACAAAGAAGTTGAAGAAATACTAAAAAAACACAAACTAAAATATAGAAAATTAAAGAATATTGAAGATAAAGTAGCCCTCTATCTTTCTAAAGGAAAAATAGTATCAAGATTCAATGGCAGAATGGAATATGGACCAAGAGCATTGGGAAACAGATCTATCCTATTTCACCCAAGTAGAAAAGAAAGTACAGAAAAATTAAACAAAAACCTCAAAAGGCCAGGTTTTATGCCGTTAGCACCAACAATACTAAAGGAAAAAGCGAAAAAATGCATTAAAAACTTAAAAGGAGCGGAATACACCTCCAGGTTTATGACGATTACTTTCAAGTGTACAAAATGGATGCAGGATAACTGCCCGGCAGTTGTACATGTGGATAGAACTGTAAGACCCCAAATTCTTAATAAGAGTGAAAATCCAAGCTTCTATAAAATAATCAAAAAATTTATGACCATTACAGGCATCCCTCTTGTTGGTAACACAAGCTTTAATGTGCATGGTGAGCCAATAGTATGCAGTCCGGATGATGCTGTAAGAACTTTTAAGAAGGCCAAACTTGACTACATGGCAATAAATGACTATCTTGTCGAACAATGAAAAAAAAATCCAGAATATATATAGTTATTATACTTTTGATATTATGCATTATGCAAATTAACTTTTTCTTCAATGAATATATCAACAATAACATCTATAATTTGAACGCATATCATATTTATGATAAAAGACCTGGACTTACTTTGTTTTACCAATTTTTAGTTAAAATACCGTTTATGAATTATGCTGTGTCTTTATGGCTTTTACAGTTCATCTTTCTTGCATTATCATCTATATTTTTTTATGAATTTGTTAAAAAACTTTATAGTGAAAAAATTTCTTTTGTAGCCTCGATAATTTATGTTATATCGCCTTATACAATTAATCTAGCGAGAGTCATTGATATATATCCCTTAATGCTTTTGTTTTACTCTCTAACAAATCTGTTCTTAATAAAATACATTAAAGAGGGAAAAAATAACTTCATATTTTATTCAGCGATAAGTCTCATAGGTTTATCCATGGATCTGCTGTATCTGACATTTATAATTCCTCAGACAGTATACTTACTTATATTTCATCAAAAAGACAATAAAAAAATTGCTATCCTTATTTTGTCCGCACTAGTTATCTTTACTGCCCTATTTGCAGCAACTAATAACTATAGAGAACAATTTTTTGCCAAGGATGTAATTACAAAATATGAAGTGTTTGCAGATAACTTTCCAACATCGGCATTTGCCTCTTTGAAGCTCAGTTTTCAGGAACTCACCCGATATGGTGCTGTTTTTTTCTATTCATTATTTTTAATATTAATAATTGGGTTGCAAGAATTATTTAAGAGAAAAAATCTGTTTGTCACATTTAATTTAGCCTCTAATGTTGTCTTTTTTCTACTATTAATATTCCCCCAGTTTGGTGTCTGGACAATATCTCATCCCGAAACTCGAAATTTTTTGTATATTTTCTATTGGCTATATATAATTGCAGCAATAATTATAATTAAATTAATTAAGAAAAAATGGCTTAAAATATTTTTAATTATTCTATTCGTTGGTGTAATTATAAATCACGGATTTGAGTTCTATCACTATTACACTATTTCCGAAAACCAGAAAGGAAAATACAATATAATTGAAGAGGCATTTATTTATGATAGTTTAATTTTTATCTATGATGAAGAGAATAAACAAGCTGAATGGTCCAGCCTAAAAAAATACCCTATCAATCCGTTTAAGATAAGAGCGCTCCCCACCAAAAATTTGTCTTTTGTAAAAAATAAAGGTTACTATTTTGAGATTTTCGTGTACAGCAATCTTATACAGTATGAAAACCACGTTATAATATTCACAAAAGAACATCTTACAAATGAGATAAGAGATAGTTTTACAAGAGAATTTATCAATGCTGCAAAAGATGAACATGATATAATCTTTGTCCCAATTTGCTGCAACCAGACAAAAATAAAAGAGCTAACATCAGGATTAGAAGAGATTAAAAATGGACTTTACATTAATAAAAAAGAATAAGAAATTACTACTACTTGTTGGGTTCCTTATACTTCTGTGTATGCAGTTCAACTTCTTCTGGAACGAATATGTGAACAACAGCACAAGTAATATTTTTACTTATCTGACTTATGACACAAGGCCCGGTTGGACATTATTTTTTAATTTATTATTTAGAATTGAATTACTGAATAACATTGGATTCTTTTGGATATTCCAAACATTTACTGTCATATTTTCTCTTTATCTAGTGTATTACAGTAGCAACCTTATTTTAAGCGATAAAGTTTCTTTATTTGCAACTTTTCTTTATGCAATTTCACCATATACAATAAACTTAGTTAAGGTTTTAGATTTTTACGCATTCACATTTGTTTTGTTTCTCTTATCAAATATTCTTTTCATTAAATACATAAAAACAAAACAAAAAAGATTTTTTACATACTTAGTAATTCTAAACTTAGTATCTTTGTTTTTAGATTTTACATTCTTCATCTTTATCATAATACAGTTCCTCTATTTACTGTATCAAAAGAAGACATCTTACAAAAAAGCTTCATTTCTAATTTTAATTGCACTGTTTTTATTTGTTGTTTTTTATTCAATAAGTGATTTTCAGAACTACAGGTTTTTAAGAAGCGATCTTATATCAAACTACATTGAATTATGGGAAACAGGACCTTCCTTTCTTATAACTCCTCTTTCTATAACTGTAAAGGGTCTATTAAAATATAATTTCTTTTTCCTGCCTGGAATATTGTTTTTACTAATTGCTAAAAAAAGACAAACTAATAAGTTCATTTTCTTCAATTTTATAATAAATGTTGCTTTTTTCTTGGCTGTTTTCTTTGTCCAGATATATCCTTTTAACGTAACTCACCCCATAACAAGAATGTTCATATTTGTTTTCTACTGGGTATATTTACTTATAGCACAAGTCACTATTCCCATAAAAAAAAGGTGGATAAAAACCGTGTTTTCAATAATAGTGGTGTTAATTATTGCAACTTATGTATCCCACTTCTTTTACTATCAGAATAAGATTAATAGAGTAAAAACTGGAGAGATGTTTGTTTCCATATATAATGAGTATAGCCCAGAACACATAATATTGTTTTATAACGAAAATCACTATGAAAAGGAATGGTCTACACTTTCACAGTTTTCCTTTAATAATCCTTTCCTACTAAAAGCCAAACCTACAATGGATGAAGTTGAAGAGATAAATTCATTGATTAGCGAGGATTTTAGATATAGACATGAACATGTAAACGTGTTTTACAACAACCTATTTCAATATGATCGTTATTTGATAATAACACTTCGGGAACACCTTGATACAGAAATGTTGAGAGAACAGTTTGTTTCCGAGATTATCAACGCTACATTACAAGTTGGAAACAAAATTATATTCATCCCTCATTGTTGTAATATAAAAATTCCTGAGAACGGAGAAAAAATGGTTGTTGCTAACCATTCTATTTACATCATGAGGTAGGAGGAAGAGGAACTAAATGCTCTATCCACACATACTGCTTTCCATATTGTGTAAAATTATCGTCTTTATGATAAACCACATTTAAATCTTCACGAAAATAACCCTCCCGTGAATAAACACCGTGAGTAGCATGCTGATAGTAATTTGAAACATAATGCAGAGTAGCATTTTTTGGAAGTTTTGAGTTTATTTCATTAAATTTGTTTTGCAGTTCATACATACGTCCTAGTCTCAAATTATCCTCGTCTCTTAGTATTATACCCTTGTCACTAAGAAATGAATTAAAACTATGTGTATTATAATTCAGAATAAGCACTGTGTTCAGGAGTAAAAAGAGGACTAAAATTACTCTTCTGTAATTTGAATTAAATTTAAAATAACCATAAGTTATAAACAATGAAAAAAACGGAAGTATAGGGAGATAGTATCTAAGATTATAGTTGGATGATGGCACTAGAAAGGTTATTAGAGTAAAGAGTGCTGCAATAACAAATATTTCTTTTGCTTTTTTTATGTTAGCTTTAAAAAGAAATAATAAAGAAAAATTAAAAGTGTAAAAAAAGAAGAACAAAACAAGAGTAACTAAATTTTCCGTGTAATTTGCAGAAGTATAACCAATAAAAACTCTCTGGAATAATATCTGAAACAAAGAAAGCCTATATTTGATTAGTATAAAAAGAAAAATAAGAATGTTAATTCCTAAGAATGACTTGAAAAATGATTTTTGTAGTATTTTATTATATTCTTTCCAAAAAAACAGTATATACATCGGGTGTAGAACAAACAAAATTAAGCTATTGTATTTTATAGTCAGAGAAATAAGTATAGAAATTATATATGAAGAAAATATAATAATGTTCTGATTTTTTCTTAATAGGTCAAGCAGAAAAAAACTCAATATAAATAGAAAAGCTATTAACGTATCCGGATAGCCTGAAATAAACTGGAAAATTATCAAAGGGTTGAAGAAAGCAAATATCATCTCCAAGTAAATAACGTCTTCTTTTAGAGAAAGAAGCGAGTTAAAACATTTAAAGAAAAAATAAGATATTATAATATACAATATAGTAAATATTGCACTTACGATTCTTAAGCCAAGAGTAGCATTTATTAATTTAACAAACGGGGCAGCCATAAGAGGAAAACCAAATAAAACACCATATTTTTCAAGGAATAAATCACCTTCAGATATCTGATAGGACATGTTTGCGTAGACAAGGCTCTTCCTTATCAGAGGTAGATTGTAGTTTAATAAAAAGAAAGTTACCCCTAACAATACAATCACAAAAATTACAAGTTTATTTTTTTTCATTCAATTCCTTTAAAAGTTTTTCATAGGTAATGTTGAAAACATCAATTTTAAAATCCTTCTTAATCATCAAAAGCATATATCGGATCTCCCTTATAATAAAAAGAATTTTGTATTTTGCTAATTCTCTTATAGTGATTAATATAGGAATTTTGTTCTTTTTATGCAAATACTCCCCTATACGCATATTTTTCTTCATCTTAAAGTCACGAGCAAGATTTGCAATTTTCATTAGTTCCTTTTTAGTGTATTCTTCAAATCTCTTTGAAGATAATTCATAAGGATTTAGTGCATAATGTCCGTATTTTTCCAAAAAATCTTGAGATTTTATTTTCTTCCGTGCCAACTGTCTTAACATATAATTTTTTTCATCTTCAGGAGTTATTATTGGATTACGCAACTCATGTCCTTTTAAATAGTAATAACTCAACGCAGTATTGTGAAAAATTAGATTTTCGTAAAATTTTTCGAATTCATTAAATAATGTTTTCAAATTATTTTTAACGTTTTTATTTAATTTTGGCACTTCATAATTTGATATGAAATTATAAAAGTCAACATAATCTTTCTTACAGTATTTCAACAACTTAAAATCTCTAAAGAATTTTTTTATAAATGAATTTGAGAAAAATTCATTCTTAGCCTTATTATCCAATTTTTCCACTATCTCAACTAAGTGTTGTGTTATTCTGCTTGGATCCTTAACAAAGTCCGTGTAGTCATAATTAATTTTCATTCCAGTTCATAATATATAGTATTTCAAGTATTTCTGGTATTTTCTCAATTCTTAATTCTCCATCAAACGTATCAACTGGATCATGGAGATAAACTTTTTCAACGGAAATATTATAATAGTCTAAAAAATATTTTGAAAATTGGCAATGTATTTTGTCTATACATATTATTTTTCTGTCATTAAAAACAGATGTGTCTTTACTTATTATTCTCTCCTTATTAAAAGATTCAACCATAAATTCTGAGGGGAGAGGCATAACTCCATCTATACTCACAACGGTTATATTGTTTCTTACTGAGGAAATCAAACTTTTAGAATTCAATATATTCCTATATGTCCTGTCAAACAACAAGACTACATAATTCTCTTTTTCTCTATCCGGAGAAAATTTATCAATCAATACATTTAATACATTTGAACTCTGGGTTTTGTAATCAAAATCTATATTGTCCTCAAATTCATAGTAGTAATTATTTATGCCATCAGAATACATGAGGCTGCTATATTTAGTATCATAACCATAAAAATTTAGAACCATTGAAACTCTACTTGAAGTATATCCAGAATAACATACAAACACTATCTTATCCTTCTTTGATAAATTCAGTTTCTCCATATAATTTTCCAATTTAGTCAAGTTATCTGGATATGTCAAAAAAGGAACAGCGTATATTTTTGTAGCGTTGTTAATCTTATAATCGAGGTTAAAAGTGAGTACCTTATAACTATCGTTATTTATTGCCTCATCAAGATTTATCCTTTTTGTGTAATCATCCACAGTACTCTGATCTAAATAATCAAAGCCGTATTTCCAGTTGTGTATTGAGTCCTCTGTTTCATTAAGTCCTGTCTCTCTAATAAATGAATTCCACTTATATGAAAGTACATCCTCTTGTGGAGACTTAAATGTATTTAATCTTCTAAGTTCTAAAAATCTAAGGGATACAAAAAAGGAAGTAACTAATATCAACACTATCAGTGTAGAGAAAAATATTTTCTTAGAATTACTCTTTAAATATGTGAAAAGTAAGACAATATTTACTGCTATCGCAACTAACAATCCAATAATACTATTAATAGAATTAGCTAATAAGGATAGTGTGCTAGGTGATAGAAATGCATATGCTTTATCCATAAAAATTATTAATCCTAACAAAAAGATGTACAATTTATTTTTCAAATTTAACTACCTCTTCATTTATACTTAAAGAGCCCTGTTTCGGTATCTCAGAAGTAATCCCAGGTATCAATACTACTGGTATACCATACTCTCGGGCCATTATAGCAAGATGAGATAAAGGTGAGCCTTTCTCAGATATTATTAATGAAATAGAACCAAGGAGCAAGGTGAAATCAGGATGCATATTTTTTATTATTATACATTTCATTGAGTTTTCATATTCTCTAACTTCTTCTATTATTTTATAGTCCAGCATATCAAGCGGAATTGTGTTCTTCACCATGCTTTTAAATTGAAATTCCATGTCTCCTCCAATAATTTTAAATAAATATGAAAGTTTATAAAATTTTATTGGTTAAGCCTTATGGTAAGTACTAATTGGAAACAAAAAACTGCTCTAATAATATTCGGTATACTACTTTTCTTTCTTTTACTTGAAATCGGACTGAGATTAGGCGGAGTTGTATATATGAGTTTACAAAGATTGGGGAATCGCAAGGCCGCAATTTCAGATGACAAATCAGTTGTGAGAATATTAACTTTAGGAGAGTCTACAACCGCCGGTATAGTAAACACCTGGCCAGTCCAACTTGAAGAAATCCTAAATAACAGAAGCGAGAGTATAAAATTTGAAGTCTATAATGAGGGAATAGCAGGCACAAGTACTGCATTCATTCTCTCTAATCTTGAAGATAATATACAGAAATACGAACCAGATATTGTGATCACTATGATGGGAATCAATGACAAGGATATACATCTAATTTACAAAGAAAACTGGAAAAATAGGGTAAGTCTATTCATTAGAGATTTAAGAACTTACAAATTTTTTGATATTTTAGTCACCCCAATAAAAAATAAATATTTTGAAGATAACTACCTGCAGCCCTATGAGTACCAGGTTCTTTATCAAGGAATTATAAAAACTAGAGATGAAATTGAGAACACCACAACTGTTTTTCAGAATGTATATGAGCCTTGGGCACACCCTGGGAGATATTACATAGAAAGTCTTAATATCAGTAACTCTTTGCCTGATGATTACAAAAATGATTTAATAAAAGGTGTGGAATTCTACAAAAAAGGAAATTTTGAAATGGCTGAAAGTTATTTCTTGGAAGCATTACAACATAAGAAAGATGACACTAGTGCCTATCTACTTTTAGGGTGGTTGTATTATGATATTCCTGGAAGGTTTGAAGAAGCGGAAAATATGTTCAACAAGGCTATAGAACTTGAGCCCAACAATTATTTGATGTACTTACAGTTAGCCAGAGCATACAATAATTACAGAGGAAAAATGAAGCAAGCTGATAACACCTTTAAAAAAGTACTACAACTTAATCCTTCTGATTTTGATTTGCTTCTAGAATTAGGCTGGGTTTATCAAGGCCAAGGGAGACTAGATGAAGCTGAGATTTTCTTTAAGGAGGCTTCCCGAATAAAGCCTGAAAGTGCACAGCCTTACATTGGTTTAGGGTGGGTATATAATGACAATCCAGACAAAAAAGAGAAATCTGAACCGGCACTCAGAAAGGCAATTGAATTAAATCCCACTAATCCAGAAAGCTACAATGCATTAGGTTATATTTTATTTAATTATCATGATGGAAGAATTTATGATGCAAAGGAACTTCTGGAAAAGGCTCTAGAACTTGATTCAACTAACTTTAAAACCTATACTGAATTAGGAAATTTATATAGAACTTTAGGTATGTTAAATGAATCCATAAAAATGTATGAAAAAGCTATGAAAATAAATCCTAAAGATCCTTTCATTTACTTAGAAATGGCACGGACATATAACAGAATGGGAATAAGTGATGATGAGATTAATAAGATGTATAAAAAAAAGGGTTTTGATGTGAATGTTGATATGTCAAGAACAGCAAGAAACATAACCACTTATCATTACCAGGAATTGCATAAGAAACTGCAGAAAAGAGATATAACTCATATAGCAATGCAGTATCCTCTTAGAGATGTTAATGAAATCAAAAATATGTTACAGGAATATGATGATGTAATATTCATAAGTAATGAAGAGAATTTTAGAGAAGCTCTGGAAAAAGGAAAATATGAAGATTACTTTTATGACAGATTCGCCGGAGATTTTGGACATGCTACAGAAAAAGGCAACAGAATGATAGCAGAGAATGTTGCAGCAGTCATACTAAACTTATACAATTATACAATATGAAATTAAAAAAACCAATCTCAGAAAGAAACGCAGAAAAAATATTCTGGGCTTTCTTAATAATCTCTGTTATAATAAATTCTATATGGATCTTCCATGATAAAACAGTGCCAAAAGGTGACGGTCTGGTTTTATTGACAAGAAGCATTAATATCTATAAAGATTTGCAAGAGGGCAATTTTAACCAGGCAATATATCATCTGACAAAGACTAATGAACTAAAAACAGATACCCCTCCTGCACCATTAGTTCTTTTTCTATTTTTATTATATTACCTCTTCTTTGGATTAATGACTAAAGCAGAGTTGATTGTAAATTCTGTTTTCCTCGCAATAATATTGTGGAGTATATATAAGATAGGATATCATCTCTATAACAAGAAAACAGGACTTTTATCAGTTATAATTTTTAATGCGTTCTACATTCTGCAATACCTTTCAAAAACAACTTTCCTTGAATTCCACATTTCTGCATTCATAGCTCTGTCATTCTATTTCCTGCTTAAAACTGAGAAATTCACATCAAAGAAATATTCTGTACTTCTTGGTATTTCTACAGGCCTGGCTGCTCTTACAAAATACACTTTTTTCATATACTTAATTCCATCCTTAATTTATGTATTTATTCTTCTAAAAAAACCAACTGAAAAGAAACTTTCTAATTTGTTCACAAGTCTCATTATTTTTCTTATAATTTCTGGTATATGGTACATCCCAATGGCAAATACTTACAGAGATAATCTAACTAGCAGATTGCAGCATGAAAAGGGAGAGATATACCATTTACAGGTTTTATCATTAAAAAATCTCAGTATATATCCTGGCTGGATTCTAAATAAAATTCTGGGACTTTTATTTTCATTATTGCTTATTGCAGCTGTGATATGGAAAGCAAGAAAATATAAAAAAATTTCATCAGAAGAGATAACACTTTACAGCATGTTCTTTATTCCATTATTAATGTTTATGTTAGTAAGTAAAGTAAAACAACCTGCATTTATTTTCCCTTCATTTTTTCCTTTATCTATTCTAATGGCAGACTTTCTAATAAATATCAAAATAAAGAACAAAATTAAATTGGTCTTAATATTATTAATTTTACTTTATTCAGCATATAATGCTTTCTTACCTTTTTATAAGAATCCTAATTTCTTTTATGGTGTAAAAAATGGAAAATTACAATCATTAAATGAAATAAGTCTTCTCAATCAAATGTCATTTCAAAAAGATCCTAATTACGAACAGATAATGCTGGAAATAAAAAAAGATCCTGGAACTTTTGTTGTATGGGGCGAATGGACAGAGGTGTATTTTTTTACGCTTGAATATTACAATCTTGTGTATGATGTGAATGCCCCATTCCATTACTTTTATTATAGATCCGGAGAACTAATGAACCAGTCAAGTTTGACATCAGAAATCATCGATATCCCACACAATTACATTGCTAATGGTAAATTAGAGTATGTAATACTTGTGTTGGGTAATGATCCTAGTAACTATACTGAAATTCTACAAGAATTACTTGATAACAAATATGAAAAAATTAACGCATATAATTATAAGGGGAGTTCTTTTTTAAGTAAGCAAAAAATGATATTTTACAAAAATGACACTCCTCGCACTAAAGTGCGAGGTATCTAGTTGGCAAAAGAACTGA
>CAZKFC010000015.1:0-24385 GCA_964552005.1 uncultured Methanosarcinales archaeon | reverse complement strand
TCTTTACTAACGCAAAGACAGCCGACTACCCGGGTTCGAGTCCCGGCCGACGCATAACCCTTTTTTGTGATTTCTTTGAAATTTATAGAAAAATTTATATACACTTTTGTATACTATTATAGATAATGTATATATATTAAGGTGATGTGTATGAAAAAAGTATTGTTAATAGGCCTATTATTGGTATTAGCTATTTCTTTAGTAGTAGCACAAGGCCAACCAAATGAAACAGGGAAACCAGAAGAAACTGGCCAGCCTGAAGAATCAGGACAGCCTGAAGATGCTGGCAAACCAGAAGACGTTGGTATGCCTAATAATGAAAGTAGAGGGAAACCAGAAGCTGTACCTATTGCAGCTGGTAAAGACGTTGAAAAAGTTGAGGGTGTTCCAAAAGGATTAACAGTTGCATTATCTAGAGTAAAAAATGAGAATGCATCTCAAAGACTTCAATTAAACATTCAACAATTCCAAGAACGTTATCAAGAAAGATTACAAAAAATGGAAGGTCTTGAAATTGAAGATGTTGATGAAGAAACTGGCGCTGTTAAATTAAAAGCTAAAGTACCTGTAAGATTCTTTGGATTTATTAAAGGAAAAGCAACTAAAAGATTCAACATTAACGCTGAAGGTCAAATAGAAGAAAAAGCTCCTTGGTACAGGTTCTTGTACAGAGAAGTTGAATAATTTTTTTCTTTTTTTAGTTATCATCCATAATCTTTTTATATATTCTACTTTTGTTTGTCATTGGGGTAAATGGACAATATAATAATTCTGGATGACGCATTAATAAATAAAATTGCAGCCGGTGAAGTTATTGAAAGGCCTGCTTCTGTTGTAAAGGAGTTAATAGAGAATGCTATAGATGCAGATGCAAAAAAAATATTTATTGAACTAAAAGAAGGCGGAAAATCATACCTTAAGGTTAGTGATGATGGCAACGGCATGTCTAGAAGGGATGTGGAATTATCGTGGCACCGTCATTCTACTAGTAAAATAAAAAATGCAGATGACCTTTTCTCAATAAACTCATTAGGGTTTAGGGGTGAAGCTTTAGCAAGTATAGCTGCAGTCTCTGAATTAATTATAACGAGCAAACCAGAAAACGAAATCTCAGGAAGAAGAATTATTGTTAGGGGAAGCCGTGAGTTAATAAATGAGACAATAGGCTGCCCAAAAGGAACTACTGTTGAAGTAAAAAATTTGTTTTATAACACACCTGCCAGAAAAAAATATCTTAAATCTATTAACATAGAGTTGAGACATGTTACAGATATTGTAACTAGATATGCTTTAATTAATCCCAAAATCCATTTTAGATTAATACATAACAATAGAGAAATTCTGGACGTACCAAGCACAAAAGACTTTCTCACTAATATCACTTTTATTTACGGAAAGAAAATCATTAAACATCTATTATTATTAGAATATAGTGATGATTTCTACAAAATTAATGGATATATATCAAAACCAAGCTTATCCAAATCAACTAAAGCAGACCAATCTATTTATGTTAATAAACGTTATATAAAAAATACAACAATAAGTAATGCAGTTAACCAAGCGTATCATACTTTGATGATGGTCAACAGGTATCCTGTTGTCATTTTAAACATAAATATTAATCCGAGGCAGATAGATGTCAATGTTCACCCACAAAAGTCCGAGATAAGGATACACGATGAAAAGCAGTTATATGAAAGTGTGTTTGATGCAGTTACACAGACATTACAAAAAAATGATTTAATACCAGAAACATTGACAGATGAACTTGTAAAAAAATTAACAGATTTTAGGTCTTTTCAATTAGAAGAGCTGACTAAAGATGCTAAATATTATAATATACAAGACAATGAACAAAAATTATTAGTAAAGGAAACTGATGATACATCTACTTCTAAACTTCCAGAGATGAAAATACTTGGTATATTACAAAAAACATATATCTTAGCAGAGACGCCTGGCAACTTAATATTAATAGACCAGCACGCTGCAGCAGAACGGATATTATATGAAAAATTTACTGAGCAACTAAAAAACAAACAAGTTGATATTCAACGTTTATTAGATCCTGTAATTTTGAAATTAACGCCTAAACAATATAACATAGCACTAGATAAAAAAGATTTTCTTAGAGATTTAGGTTATAGGTATGAAGAGTTTGGTAAAAATACTTTATTAATAAGAACAATTCCAATTGTATTAGGGAAACAATTTGACAGGAATTTATTTATTGATTTTATAGATGAACTTGAAAAAAATAAGAAACCAGTGTCATTAGAAATGTTTTTTCATAATAAGATAGCCAAGATGGCTTGTAGAACTGCTATCAAAGCAGGCGATGAAATTACATTGCCGCAAATCAAACAATATATAAAAGAATTAAGCCAAAAAAATATTCCTTACACATGTCCACACGGCCGGCCCATAATGATTAAATGGTCTTTCTATGAGCTTGAAAAGATGTTCAAGAGGATTGTTTAAATTTATAGAAAAAAATATAAATAAGTTTATATACAAAATAGTATACTACTTTATTTTTATGTATACTAAAAAATACTGTCCACTATTAAAATGAAAATCTTAATCAGAAAATTGAAAACAAGAACCTATGATCAGGTTTTTAAGGAAAGATTAAATAAACTAATGAAGGATATTATTCTTCTTGTTGCGCTTATTCTTGTCATGTATGGAATAGAAATCTTTACTAAAGGAAAGACAATAACTTTATTCGGGATAATTTACCGTTTAGATCTGGTTTTATTTTATATCATAGTATTTATATTCATCCTTAGCTCAAGCTTTCTATTGTTAGATTTAAGGAATTTCATGAATATTGTTTCAAGATGGGTCATTACCAGATTTCCAAGGATGAAAGGAGATTTTGGACCAGGTAAAAGGATTTTCCGAGATTTAGTTCAGATGCTTATTTTATTTTTAATATTCACACCAATTGCAGATTTAGTTCAAGATAAAACAATTAGAATTTTTATAATAGACATTACCTTATTCCACATTATATCCCTTTTTTTCCTAGTTCTAACCTTTTTATTTGTCTATGATATTTTAATCCAGATATTAAGAATACTAGGAGAACATTTCAACAGGTTAAACAAATTAATAAAAGTTGATAAAACCAAAGATCTTGAGATTAAATAAAATGATGAATAAAAACGAATGAAGTAAAACAAAAAAATGACTGCCGAATCAATTGCATTGGCAATATTTGCCTTAACCTATTTATTGTTTATGAGCGATATGGTTCATAAGACAGTTGCTGCTTTAATAGGAGCCTTGTTAATGATTGTGTATGGCATTGTTGATTATAATACAATAGGCAGTTTGATTGATTATAAGACTTTGACAGTTGCAGTGGGTATGATGGTAACAGTTAATGTCGTAAACAAATCAGGGTTGTTTGATTACATTGCAATAAAAGCCGCAAAACTTACTAAAGGCAATCCCGTTAAATTAATGATAGTCATTTTTCTATTGAGCGTGGTTATATCAACTTTTTTCAGCAATATAACGGCCACTATTGTACTGGGAACATTAGTTGTTTCGTTGTGTAAATTACTTGATTTAGATTTTATACCTTATTTATTAATAATATGCCTGAGCGTGAACATAGGTGGTATATTAACTCCAATAAGTTCTTTACCGAATATTATGGTGAGCACTACCGCGGGTCTAAGTTTCACTGATTTCGGGAAAAACATTTTACCTTTAGGGATATTATTATCAATAGCTACTATTGTTTTTTTTAGGGTTGTTTTTAGGCATGAATTAAATAAAAAAATTACTCTTAAGGATAAGAAACATTTGTTAGGCTTGGATGAGAAAAAACAAATAAAAAGTAAAAAGCTTTTCAAAAGATCAATCATAATCTTAAGTTTAATAGTTTTCTTTTTCCTTATACAGGATTATACAGGTATTGGGAATGAGGCTGTTGCTATCACCGGCGCTATATTAATGTTATTGTTAAGCAGTGCAGATCCTGAAGAAATGTTGTCAGAAGTGCAATGGTCCACTATAGCGTTTTTTATTGGTTTATTTATTGTCATTGGAGGGGTTGAACATGCAGGCTTATTAGATAAAGTTTCTAAAATGATTGCAAATGTCATAATTGGTCCAAAGTCAGGCATGATTACAATTTTAACAGGCTCAACAATAGCTTCTTCCATTATTGATAATATCCCGGTTACTGCCATTTTAATTCCAATATTGAAAAATCTTAACCAGTTACTTAACATAACCGGTCCGGTATTGTTCTGGCCTCTTATCGTTGGCGCGGGTCTTGGAGGTAATATTACCCCTATTGGAAGTCCTTCTAATGTTATTGCAATGGGCATTGCTGAAAAAAATAAGAAAAAAATTGGCTTTGCTCATTTTATGAAGATTGGCGGCATGTTAGCTATTATACAAGTAATTATTAGTGCAGTATACTTCTATATAATCAGTATTTTATAACATTGATTAACAAAAAGATTTAAAATATCTGTTATTTACATTATGTTCTTATGGACAAAAAAATTCGTTATTATGCTTTAGAAAACGCTGTTAAATTTAAAGGAACAGCTAATGCTGGCGCTGTTATAGGAAAAGTGTTGGCAGATAACCCTAAATTAAAGAAAGATATAAAAGCTTTATCTAAAAAAATCCAAGAAATAGTGAAAGAAGTTAATTCAATGCATTTAACAAAACAAGTTGAAGAATTTTCTAAAATAAAGCCTAAAAAACAGAAAAAAGAAAAAGTTATGGAAAAAAAGAAAGAATTGCCTCCATTAGAAAAAGCTGTTCCTGGTAAAGTAGTTACAAGGATACCGCCAGAGCCTAGCAAGTATAACCATATTGGACATGCCTTGTCCTTCTTGATAAACTATCAATACGCAAAAAAGTACAAAGGAAAATGTATAGTAAGGTTTGAAGACACTAACCCTGAAAAATCTGCCCAGGAATATGTTGATGCGATGCTGGACGATTTCAAAAACTATCTGGAGATTAAGCCTGATAAGATCTTGTACGTTAGCGATGAGCTTCCATTATTATATGAAATGGCTGAGAAACTAATAAAGAAAAAAAAGGCTTATGTTTGTATTTGTGATAGGGAAATGATATCTAAACAGCGTGAATCTGGCGACATGTGTTTATGTGTACAAAAAAATGATGTTAAAACCAATCTTCAAAAATGGAAAAGGATGTTAGATGGTAAATATGAGGAAGGCCAAGCTATTTTACGTTTAAGCGGAGATATGAAATCAAAAAACTATGTTATGCGCGATCCAGTAATATTTAGAATAAATAAAACAAAGCACTATAGGCAAAAAAACAAGTATTGTGTTTGGCCATTATATGATTTTGAAAATTCTGTATTAGACTCATTACATGGTATTACCCACATTTTAAGGAGTAGTGAATTTGGCAGTATGAGGATAGAATTACAAAATTATATTAAAGATTTGCTTGGATTGAAAAAACAGGTCATAATACAGTACGGCAGATTTAATATTAAAGGAGCAACTACTAAAGGTAGAGAAATTCGTGAGTTAATAAAAAAAGGTAAAGTTTCAGGATGGGATGATCCTAGTCTGGTAACTTTGAAAGCTTTAAGAAGGAGAGGTATATTAAAAGAAACTTTTTACGAATTAATTTATGAAGTCGGTTTGTCTGCAAACACAGCAAAAAATATTGACTGGTCTTTAATCAGCTCAATAAACAGATCTTTATTAGATGATAAGGTTAATAGATATTTCTTCATAGAGGATCCTGTTAAAATAAAAATTAAAGGTGCTCCTAATTTAAAACCAGAACTGAAATTACATCCAGATCATCCAAAAAGAGGAAAAAGAAAGTTCAAAACAGATGAAAATTTTTATATAAGTAAAACTGATTATAAAAATTTAAAAGGATTAGTTAGATTAATGGATTGTCTTAATTTTACAGTAAAAGGAAAAACTTACCAATTTCATTCAACTGAACATGAAGATTATAAAAAATCAGGTAATATGATAATTCATTGGTTACCTGTCACAAAAGATTTAGTCAAAATAGAAGTTAGAATGCCAGATAACAAAATAAAGAAAGGATATGGAGAACCTTTGCTAAAAAAATTAAAAGTAGGAGACATAATACAATTTACAAGGTTTGGTTTCTGTAAATTAGACAAAAAAGAGAAAAATAAATTATTATTTTGGTTTACCAATAAATGAAAAGGTGATTAACATGTATTTGGTTACAAAAGCTCAAATAAAAAATATTGTGGGTGATATCAATATCTCAGAAGATTTTTATCCGGCGTTAAATCTTGAAGTCCAGAAAATTATAAAAAAAGCATTAGAGCGTGCTAAAGCCAACGGTCGGCGTACTCTCATGGCTCGCGATATCTAGCTTTTTTATTTTTTTTAATAGTTCACCGCATTTCTTAACTTTTCTTTTCAAAGCATTTATTTTACGTTTATCATATCTTTTTGAACGGCCCATGCTGGTTACTTTTTTTCTTATTTTAGCCAATTTTTGTTCATAAGGCAGGTACTTATTTTTGGTGTAATACATCAAAATCTTAGTTTCAAGCTCTTCTCTTCTATCTTTTGAAAGTGTGCTAAGTCTCAGCTCATGCTCTTTCTCCCTTTTTTTGAATTCCTCTTCTCGCCATGTAATCTTCCTTTTTGGTTGCTCAACCTTTTCTAATTTTGATGATGCGTTGACAAGGTATTTAAAAAAAAGTTTAAGCCGTCTTTCAGGGTATTTTTCAAAAGTAAACATCTTAAATTTTAAAGTTTAGAAAGTTCTTTTTTTTATCTTCTGGTTGTGGCATTCCATATTGGGGCTGCGGCCATGACTGCGGCTCTGGTTGTTGTGAAGGTGGAGGTATTGGTGATCCAGGGCTTTTTGATTCTGAAGAAGGTTGCACAGGCACTGGCTTTGACACAGGTAATTTTTGTAATGGACTAGACTGCAAATCTTCAACCATGTCAGCAACAGCCACAACACCTTTTGCAATTTTTTCGTTCTGAATTTCAATTTTGTCTAACCTGTCAATAATCTTATCAAGCTTTTCACTCACCAAGACAGCATCATGACTGTCCGCTTTAAGTTCTTCAGAAGCTTCTTGGAATACCTTTAATAATGAATTGATAGACCTGGACAACCTAGATATGGACTCTTCCATATGCTTTTCAGGTTCTTCAATGCCTTGTTTTTTCTTCAGCATATCAATGTCTCTTTTTAATTTTTCAATTTCAGAATTATTATCCATCAACATCACCTTTTTTATATGAAATTAGTTTTATAAGGTATATAAAGTTTGCGATTTTAGAGCTTTTTTATCCTGGCAACAAAAAACCCTTCTGTGTTATTGTCCTGGGGCCATATCCTTAGGCATTTTTTGACTTTAGGATTATATTTTTGGTTATCAAACTCAAGTATTGGCTCTGATCTTTTTAAATTTAGATTAATATCTTCCAACACAGCATTATGATTATTTAATAGATATGAGACTACTGCCTCATTCTCCTCTGGTTCAGTTGAGCATGTTGAATACACTAAAATACCGTTTTTCTTTAATATTGAAAAAGCAGTTTCCAATAATTTTTTCTGAGTAACAGCTAATCTTTTTATCATAACTGGGTTCCATATTCTTAAAGTTTTCAGGCTTTTCCTTATAGTTCCTGTGCCAGAGCAAGGCGCATCTACTAATATTTTGTCAAACTTAATTGATTTTTTAGCAAACCATTGCCCGTACATCCTTGTCATTATTATGTTGGTTATGCCCATACGCTGCACATTTATTCCTAAAGGGGCCATCCTATCTCCTAGAAAATCATTCGCTATCAATAATCCTTTATTTTCCATGTACTGTGCTGTCTGGGTTGCCTTGCTTCCAGGAGCAGCGCACATATCTAAAATTAAATCTTCTGGCTTTGGATTTAATATTAAAGGAGGTATCATGGAAGCAGCTTCCTGAACATAATAATAGCCAAGAGAATGTTCTCTTGTATTACCTATATCAAGTCTGCCCGTCTTATGCTCAACCCAAAATCCTTCTTTACACCAAGGAATTTGTTCTAATTTCCAACCTTGGTCTTGTAACCTTTTCTTAACTTTGCTTACAGAAGCTTTTAATGTATTAACTCTAATAGACCTGATTAAATAAGATAAACTGTATTTAATATATTCATCATATCTATTTTTGAGTAATTTTTTATATCGTTTTTTAAAATTATCTTTTAAGACAATTTTATTTTTATCAGGCATTGGTTTAAGTTCCATACAAAAAATGAGAATTAATGATAGTTAATAAGTTTTTATCCTTAGCTTGTTTATATAAAATAAACTCTTGTTAATATAAAATAAACTAAACTTAATATAATTAATATAGGACCAAGTAGTATTAAATAAAAAGGTATATTACTTATTCTTAACAGAACGTCAATAAAAGGATTGCTGACAAAAGTATGATATTCTTTGATATAATAAGAGAAAAGAGGTTTCAAAGGTTTAAATGTTAATATTTTAATAGTTATTTTAACAATTATTTGAAAAACCCCAACAAAAGAAAATAAAATTCCTGTTAATACCAAGAAAAATAATCCGATTTCCTTATAACCACTTATAAGAAAATAAGATAATATAGCAGAATAAACTACAATAAAAACAACCAAAGGATGAAGTAATTTTTTTTTCATTAAATTTCACTTAAATAAATCCAATCAATGTTGTAAGGATCATACAGATAATACCTGCAAATACCATGTTTAAAGCATATTTGAACATGCTTTCCCTTGAAACTCTTCCTAAAAATCCTCCTAAGAGAATTAAAAGTACAAAAGCTAAAATTATAGAGCTAACATATGAATACATTATCATTGCTGAACTAAATATAAAAAAAGGTATAAGTACAATAAATGAAGCTAAAAACGGACTTAATCCATCAAGCAAAGTGATTATTAATATTGCATGGTTATGAGCTTTTCTAACTAAAGTATTATGCATTTTTTTCATAAGAGCTTTTTCTAATTCCTTAATTTCTTTATTTCTCTCAGCTTTTTCTGTCAAATAAGAACCCCATGCACCACTAACACCCATAGCAATGCTAGCTCCAAGACCAGCAGTAATTATAAATTTTGGTTCTGTCACTTTTCCAAAAAAACTTCCCATAATGATTCCCATGGCAGTAAGAATACCATCAAAACCATTATTAGCAATTACTCTTCTGCCAATATCTCCAATATTGGCTATTTTATCATATTCTTTTATTTTTTCCCAGAATTTTTTAATCATTATGCATTACTATCTTGGTGTGTTGAAGCTTCAGCAATTAATTCTGATCCGCTTGATACTTTATCAATACTATGGATGGAGCCGCCGTTCTCATCAATGACACGTTTAACTTCTATAAACTGAATGTCTTTACCCTGAATAGTAATTTTAACGTTCTCAACTTTGCTGTCCATCTCATATACAGTAATGTCAACACCGTCTATGCCTTTTAGATCTGAGAGCATAGAAGATAATTTTAAGATAGAAGGTTCGTACGGTTTTAAAACATCTAAAACAATTAACCTAATGCGGCCCATTTACTTTTTAACACCCTTTTTGAATTAAATTTTAATGGTTTAAATAGTTTTCGAAAATCTATTAATTTTTGAGATCTTGGTTTAAACATATCTATATACATATTCAACTTTTGTAGTAAAACTTCGTGGTTTCATTTTAATATCTTTACCATATAAGGCCCTTCTTTTTTATAGCCAAACTTTCTGTAGTATTCTCTAGCGCCAACACCTGAAATAACAACAATTTTGTTTTTACCATTATTTTTAGAAATTTCTTCGATTTTCTTTAACAATTTTTTTCCAAGTCCTTTATGCTGTATATTGCCCTGTTCACCTATGCCAACGGCAGTACCTACAACATGTAACTCTCGTAATAACGCACTTTTATTAGTTATCTCTTTTCTCAAATATTGTGAAGGTATTCTTAAACGGGCATAACCAAATAATATTTCTCTTTTAGGATCTTCAAATGAGATAAAATATTCTAATCCTTTGCTTGCCTCATACTTTTCAACAAACAGTTTCATGTTAGTATCAATATTTTTCTTTCTTGACAACAAGCCAGCTTCCCTGCATCTAATGCAGTTGCATTTAATGTTTTTTTTTTCTACATACTGCCTTAAATTTGTCCTGTCAACCCCAGCTTCTGTTATTAAGGTTGGGATATCCCTCTGGACCCGCATTATCCTTATCCAATACGGGACATAACTTTTGAAATTAGATATGATCTCGGCAGCTGTCTCTGTTGTAATAGGATTATACTTGCCTCTCTCCCACATTTTAAATAAAACAGTTCCTTTCATTACCATTGTTGGGTATATTTTAAACATGTCCGGCCTATAATCAGGGTTATTAATAGTTTCTTTTAACATAGCCAAATCTTTTTCTGGGTTAGATAAAGGCAGCCCAGGCATCATATGGTAGTTAATCTTGAATCCTAAGTCTTTCAAAACCCGGGTGCTTTCTATTGACTCTTTTAGTGTATGGCCCCTGTTAACAAATTTTAATATATTATTATCTGTCGTCTGTATTCCTAGCTCAACCCTGGTACAGCCATATGCAAGCATTTCATTTCCTTGTTTTAACAACCCAAAGTCTGGTTTAGTTTCAATAGTCAGGCCGACGCATCTTATTTTAGAAGTTTCATTTTTTTTCTGCTCTTTATCAAGATTAGAAGTTCCTTTTATTTTAAGCAGTTTCTTATGTATTTTATTGGTCCTGTTATTATCATTTATATTTCCCGGCAGTTCAAAAAAGTCCCTAAATTTTAATATATCTAAATTATTATTATAAAATATCTGGGAAAAATCGTTCATTGCCTTATATATATACATGACATATTCTTCCTTATACTTTTTGTCAAGGGCAGGAAAAGTCCCTCCTTGAATAATGATTTCAGTCTTTTCAGGGTTCTGGTTTAGGATAATATATTGTTCCAGCCTGTTAAAAACTATAAGATAAGGATCATACTTGTTTCTGAGGCTTCTCATTGTGCTTGGTTCCTTGCCTGTATATGATTGAGGGACATCCCCAAACACGCTTCCAGGACCTCCGGGACAGTAAATGCAGGTGCCATGAGGACATTTGTGGGGCAGAGTCATTAATGCTATTGGAGCCACGCCAGATAATGTCCGGGTAGGTTTTGTAATTAGCCTTAATTTTTTATAATCTTCAGGACTGGCATGTAAAAGAATATCTGCATCAGTCGGTATTTTTTTCAGTTTATATTTTGCAGAAATTCTATTCTTTAATTTATTTAGTTCTTTTTTGCTTGGTTTTTTCTCTTTTATTATTGATATTATTTCTGAGTAAAAGTCTGCCATTCAGAAAAGAAAAGCATGGGTTTTTAAAAAAGTAATTAATAAAAATAAACAACTTATCTAATATTAAAATGATAGATTTCACAAAACTTCCATTGATTATTCAAAAACGGACAGATACTAAAAATAGTCCTAAACATGTCATTCTGAATTTATTCCCTATCAAGACAACAGATGAACAAAAAAAAGAAGATTTCAAAAAAGTTATAAATTTATTAGATCAGATTGTTGATCTCCAAAGAGAAAGGAATGTTCCTATATTGACAGTTTCTTTGGGAAAGATTGAGGACATATATGATACAAGGGCATTGGCAGATTATTGTGAAGAGATATTATTAAAAAAAGCTAATGAACATAAAATTAATGTGACTATCTTCGGTAGGTGGTATGATGTAAAGGGAGAATTGGTAACAGCTTTAAAAAAGATTAATAATGAAACTAATGATTTTGACCATTTCTTCTTAAATATATGCATTAACTATGACGGGCAAAGAGAGATAGCTGATGCGTGCCGCGTCATAATAAGAAAAATCTTGATGGAAAAATCAGATATTGATGCTATTAACCCAGAAATGATTAAAGAAAACATTTACAGTTCATATTTAATGCCGCCTGATATGATTATAGAACCTTTATCTATGTTTAGGGGAACTTTTTTATGGGATTCTGTGGGTTCAAAAATATATAAACTTAACAAACCTGTTCTTGAGCTTACAAAATCTGATGTTAGTAAAGCCTTTGACTGGTACACGGGATAAGCACTAAATTTAAATAATATAGTCATTTTCACGGTATGACATGGCTAAATATTCTCTAAAGTTCAGCACAACAAAAGATATCCCCGTAGCAAAAGGTATAATTAATCAAGTTATTGGACAGGATAATGCTGTTGACATAATAAAAAAAGCAGCTGAACAAAGACGACATGTTTTATTGATAGGAGAGCCTGGAACTGGCAAATCTATGCTTGGTTTAGCATTGGCTGAATTATTACCTAAAGAAAAATTAGTTGATGTTTTGGCGTTTCCAAATCCTAATGATGAAAACCAGCCTTTAATAAGGACAATGCCCGCCGGCCAAGGGCGTGAATTCGTTGCAAAAGCCAAAATGCAAACAATGTCTTTAACGAAAAACATGAACTTAATATTAATCATATTAGTATTAGTTTCCACATTCCTGCCTTATTATTTATGGAAGAACGAATTTTTTGTGCCGAACAATCCTACAGCAAACGCAATTATCTATGCAGCATCAATGGCAACTGGCATGGTATTTGTTTTTGGCATAATGTTTATGCTTAACTTTGGCAAAAAGATGGAGAATAAGGCTCAAATCCCGAAAGTTATTGTAGATAATTTTGGGAAAAAGAAGGCTCCTTTCCTTGATGCTACAGGAGCGCATGCCGGCGCTTTGCTTGGAGATGTGTTGCATGATCCGTTTCAATCAGGTGGGCTAGGAACGCCTCCACATGAAAGAGTTGTAGCAGGCATGATACATAAAGCGCATATGGGTGTTTTGTTCATAGATGAAATCGCGACATTACAACCTGCAACGCAGCAAGAATTGCTCACAGCAGTTCAGGAAGGCAAATATGCTATTACTGGTCAAAGTGAAAGGTCGGCGGGTGCAATGGTCCGTACTGAGCCTGTGCCCTGCACATTTATTTTATTGGCAGCAGGCAATGTTGAAACTGTAAAGCACATGCACCCAGCGCTTAGGTCTAGGATAAGGGGATATGGCTATGAAATTTTCATGGAAGAAACCATGATTGATACTATTGAAAACCGTGATAAAATCGCTATTTTCGTTGCGCAGGAAGTTGTCAAAGATAAGAAAATACCTCACTTTTCAAAGGAAGCTGTTGATGAGATTATAAGGGAAGCAAGGAAAACAGCTAATAGAAAAGGACATTTAACTTTAAGGTTAAGAGATTTAGGCGGCTTGGTCAGAGCTGCCGGCGACCTTGCAAAAGAAGAGAAAAAGAAGCTGGTTGAAGCAGATCATGTTAAAAGGGCTAAACAGATTGCTAGAACATTAGAACAGCAGATAGCTGATAAATATATTGAAAGAAAAAAAGAATACGAGGTCATCCGTACAAAAGGAAAACAAGTCGGCAGAGTTAACGGATTAGCTGTTATTGGCGGGGGCGCTGCTTTTTCAGGGATAATATTGCCGATTGAGGCAGAAGTTACATTAGGAAGCAAAGATTCAAAGGTCATAGCCACAGGCAAACTTGGCGAAATCGCAAAAGAAGCTGTTAAAAATGTAACTGCGATTGTAAAAAAATATTTTGGGGAAGATATTTCTGGAAAATATGATATTTATATCCAGTTTTTACAGACGTATGAAGGGGTTGAAGGTGATTCTGCAAGTATTGCGGTTGCCACTAGTGTTATATCTGCTTTAAAAAACATTCCTGTTAAACAAGATTTTGCAATGACAGGCTCATTATCTGTCAGAGGAGAAGTATTGCCGGTTGGCGGTGTTACAAGCAAGGTAGAAGCTGCAATTGAAGCTGGCTTAAACTATGTCATAGTCCCTAGGAATAATTTAAGGGACATAGTTATATCAAAAAATAAGTTGTCAAAGATCAAAGTTATTCCAGTTGATAATATAATTGAAGTTCTTGAAAAATCGCTTGATTGGAACGGCAAACAAAGAATTTTAAACCAGATTAAAAAGAAAAGCAGGTGATATTTCATGTCAAGAATTGTTTTGCATGAAGAAAAAGCTCCTATAGAAATTAATGGAAAATGGGTATGCCAATGCGGTCTCTCAAAAAATAGACCTTTTTGCGACGGTTCTCATAAAAAAACTTTGGATGAAAAAGAAGGCAAAATCTATAAATATAATCCAGACCTAACTAGGGAAATCGTTGAATGAACGAAAAATTCTTACTGAAACTTGTATTATTGATTTCTGTATTAGGCCTTATTTTGTTATATATGATATCTAGAAATGTTGTGGTTGATGACACAACTATTGAAAAAATCACTAATGAAGAAATTGAAGGAAAGGTTGTTGTTAACGGTATTGTAAAGGAAATTAATACTAAAGGAAACACAACTGTTTTAGTTATTAGTCAGGAATCTGATATTAAGGTAATTGTTTTTTCAAACATTAATTTGAGTAAAGGCGAGGTTGTTAAGATTTTCGGAAAAGTTTCTGAATATAATGATGAAAAAGAAATTATTGCAGAAAAGATAGAAAAAATTTAAATAAATCGAAATATATTTAAAGTCGTCTATATCCATTTTTTTAATATAACCGGGGGAAAGATGGGTTCAAAAAAAGAGTTGGTGAAACTACTTGATAGCTTTGTAAAAGATAAACATGCTTCATGGAACCATGATGACTGGCTAGTTCTTGTTGATGAAGTTAAGAAGAAAGGTTATAACTTATCAGAGCCCGAGCTGGGTAATATGCTTGAAAAAAGGCGTGAAGTATATTACGCTAGAAAATACGAAACTAAAATAATATCAAAATCAAAGTTAGTCAACTTGTGCAGAAGCTTTGTAAAAAAACATAAAGCTCGCTATACACATGATGATTGGTTGTCTTTTCTTGATAAGTTAAGCAAATACGGATATTTTAACAAAGACGATGTTGCTTCATTGTTGGAAATTGAAAAAAACAAGTTTCATAAAACTAAAGCTAAAAAGCAGATCAAGATTAAAAAACAGCCGAAAGTAAAAAAACCTAAAAAGCCGGTTAAAGCAGTTCCAAAAACAGAGTCTTCATTACAAAGTAAATTAATTTTGAGGGAGAGCCAATTGGAACAGATGAAGGTTAAGTTAGATAATATGAAGCAGAAGCTTAACCAGAAACAGCAGCAACTAAATCAAGTAAATATACAATATATTACATTAAAAAAAGAGTTTGAAAGTAAGAAAAATGATTTTGACAAGCTTGACAAGATAAAGTTAGAACTGGACAAGCAACAGAAGTTAGCAGAACTGCATAAAAAAACCTCTGAACTTAAAGATTCGTTAATTAAATCAAAAGATAAGAAGATACAGAATACAGAAAGGCTCTTACAAGAAACAATAACTGAGTATAATAAAAGAAAATCGGAATTAGAGCAGAGCGAGGCCAGGTTAAAAGAACTTGGTAAAGAAATTACAAGGAAAAAGATTGAGCTGCATAAAACAGAAGTCTGGGTTGAACAAAATGAAAAGCCTTTGCAATTATTAAAATTAAACCTAGAAAAACTTAAGAAAGAGCTTTCTAACAAGGAAAAATCACTTGAGCAATTGTCAAGAGAATTGGATGGCAAGAAAACCGAGCTCGAGCTTAAAGAAAAAAGTAATGAGGATATTAAGGCTAGATTACTTAGAAAAGAAAAAGAGCTTTCTGACATGGAAGCTAAATTATTGGAAAAGCAGACACAATTAAAGAAAGAGAAAACACAATTTAATTCTGAGAAACAAAAGTTATTGAGAGACAAAACTGAGTTACAGGAAAAGAAAAAAAATCTTGAAAACCTTGAACAAATCCTAAACGCGAAATCTGTTAAGTTAGATTCTATAAAAAAATCCCTTTCTTTAAAAGAAAGTGCCATTAAAAAGCGGGCAATGATGATAGTCAAGGAAAGACTGGCTAAACAAGACCTGCAGAAGAAGATTGAGAATGATAAGAATATTATCAAGGCAACAGAGATAAGAATGAACCTCAGAAGGAAAGAGCTTCTCACATTAGAAATCCAGCATAAGAAAGATTTGAATGAAATAAAAAAGAAAAAAAAGATGCTGGAAAAGTTGATGAAAAAAGCTGAGACGTTTAAAGAAAAAGAAAAGCAATTGAAACAACTTGAGAAGAGCATTGCAAAAAAGACCCGGGAATTGCAGAAGAAAGTGAAGAATTTTGAAAAAAAACAAAACTCTTTTGATGTGAGAGAAGCTGAAGTCAACAAAAAACTGTTAGAGAGCCAGAATTTAGTTGAAGATGTTAAAAAAAGAGAGCTTGAATTGGAAAACAAGGCACAAAAACTTTCACAGTATGAAATTGACTTGAAAAATAAGGAAAAAGAACTGCAGGTGAAGGAAAATTCTCTTAACAAAACCAAATCTGATTTGGAAAAACTTAACTCAGAACTTAAGTTTTTGAAAACAAACCTTGCAAATGAAAAGGCTGAGCTTGACAATAAAGAAAAGGAGCTTAAGAAGCACCATGAAGAACTTGACATTAGGATAGAGAATGTCGCAAACCAAATTTCTGAGAATGAGGCTTTGATGAAACAGCTGCATGAAAAAGAATCTTCTTTAGATAAAAAAGAGGTTGAGCTTAACAAAAAGCAGTTGCAAGTTGAAAAGGCGCAACAGAAAATAAAGGAGACCAAAGAAACAATAGAGGCTGAATATAAACGTGTTTCCGAGACAATGGCTGAGCTTGAAAAAAGAAAAGAAAAGATTGAGCAGAAAGAAAAAGTCTTGGAAAATCAAGAGATTGAAATGTCAAAGCTAAAGCTGCAATTAGAAAAAGTAAAAGCAGACATGTTAAAAGATCAGGCAAGCCTTGAAGCGCGTGAAAAGCAGTTGCAGATGCAGAAAGAAGAGCTTAATGAAAGAATAAACTCAATAACTGAACATGTTTCTGAAAATGAGTCTTTGCTTGCGGAGATTAGCACAAAAGAAGCTGAACTAAAACAAAAAGAAGTATTATTGAATAAAAAAGAAATGGAAATTGATGAATACCTTGAACATCTTGAAAAGAAAAAGGAAGAAGATGCCCAGTTCAGCCAGGCTCTTGAGCAGAAGAAAGATGAGTTAATGAAATATGAAAAGGAATTATCAGAAAAAGCGCGTTTATTGGAAGAGTCAAAAGCCGAGCTTGAAAATTTACAGGCTGAAATATCTAAAAGAGAAGCCCGTATAGAAAACAACCTTAAAATAAAAGAGGAAGAGTTGGAAAAGAAAAACCTTGCTTTTGATGAGAAGTTGCAGGAATTAAATGAAAAAGAAAGCATGCTTTATGCAAGTATTGAAGAAGAAAAAAAGAAAATTAAGGAAGATAAAAATGCATTGGAAAGCTATAAAAAACTGCTTGAAAAACACAAGTATGACATTGATCATAAAGAGCAAAGTTTTGAAAAACAGAGAAAAATGATTATGCAGGAGATGGTTGAATTAGAGAAATCTAAAATGGAGCTTGAAAAGAAATTGTTAGAGTTTGAAAATAAGAAAAAAGCGTTTAAAGAAATTGAGGCTGTTTTTGAACAGAAGCGTGTGCTGTTTGAAAAAGAGCAGAAAATGCTGTTTAAAGCTCGTGGCGAACTTGAGAAAGATAAGGCTGTGGAGGCTATCTCAAAAATAGAAGTGCCTGAAAAAGAATATATAAGGGAGCCGCCCAAAATCGATTTAAGTAAAATAAAACTGGAAAGTAAAAAAATAAAAAGAGTTGTAAAAAAGAAAAAACCGAAACCGGAAAAATCAGCTAAAAAATCTTACAAAAAACCTGTTGCAGTTAAAACACCAAAGCCGATAGTTAAGCCTATAATTAAAAAACCTACAAAAAAAGAGCTTGAATTGCCTCCTGTTTATAAACCTCTTCATAAGGAAAAACCGTTGCAAGCAAAAGAACCAGGTCCTATTGAACACAAAGAAGTTAAAAAAGAAGAAGATATTGAAGAAAAGTCTGTTAAAGTAGGGAGAACGTTTTATGTCTAAAAAACCAAGTTATAGCGAGAAAATTAACCTTGAACATGAATTACTAAAAATAAAAGTAATGAAAAGCGAGCTGAAAGCCCGTGAGGAAGAACTGAAAATAGCTGAAATGAGAAACCAGAGGCGAGAACTAACTATAAAAAGGAAAGAAGTTGCATTAAATAACCTTGAACATGAGTTATTAAAGAAAAAAGAAAAGCTTGATAAGGAAACTTCTAAGTTGAAAGAAAAAACCATAGACATAACTGCAAAAGTCGAAGAATACGAAAAAAACCGTGTTTTATTAAAGAAAAAATTGAAACAGTATGAGAAAGATAAAGCTCATTTTGATAAAATTTCTAAAGATTATGATGATCGTGGTAAAGAACTTATTGTAAAAGAACAGTTAATGAGTGCTAAAGAAAAAAAGTTGGATAGTAAAGAAATAAGGTTGGAAGCTTTGCAGAAAAAAATCGATGCTAAGCTTAGTTTAATAAAGAAAAAAGAACTTGCTCTAAATAAGAGATTTAGAACTTTGGTTAAAGAACGGCTTAGATATGAAAAGAGCGTTAATGATTATAAAAAACATAAAGCAGATTTTAAAAAAGAGATGGCGCGTTTGATGAAAGAAAAAGAGATTGTATATAGTGAGAAAAAAAAGTTAATAGAGGAAAAAAAAGATATAGAGGAAGATAGAAAAATATTGAAGAAAAAGCAAAGCGCAATCCTAGATTTCAATATAGAGATTAAAAATAAAAGAAAAGATCTTGCAAAACTGGAAAAGAAATTGTCTGAGAAGGAAGATGATCTTAACAAGAAAGAAAAGGTGCTGTCAGCGCATGAGAAAGACCTGAATGATTTTGAATCATTGTTAAATAAAAAAGATTCTGATTTAGAAGCAAAACAAAAAAAGATTGCCCAAACTTTATATAAATTAACTAAAAAAGAGTCTGAAGTTAAAAAAGAGGTAGAAAATCTTAGAAAAGAAATTATAAATTTATCAAGAGAAAAACTGCATCTTGAAAAAACAGTTAAAACCCTAGCTAATAAAAAAATTGATTTACAAAGTTATGAAAAAAAGTTAGATGAGAAGGAACAGGCCCTAAAAAATTATGACACTAATTTGGTTGAGAAAGAAAAGAAATTGCTGAAAAAAGAAGAGGTCGTGAAAGCCAAGCTTGACTTAATTGATAAGGCTGATGACAAAATTCTTGAAGAAACCCGTAAGGTACGTGAAAAAGAAGCTGAACTAAAAAAATTAGAAAAAGAATTGAATTCAAAAAAGCAGGAACTGGAACTGAAAAATAGTGCATTATATGTCAAGGAAAAGTCATTGAAAGAGTTTGAGTCTCAGCTAAGTAATAAGCATTCTTATCTTGATAAGGTTGAGTATGATCTTAAGATAAGGGAGGATAATGCAAAAGCAGCCGAGGTATTAGTTAATGCAAAAGAAAAAAGGCTTGAACTGCTTGAAAATTCTCTTAACAAAGAAAAGATTGAATTAGCTGCTGAAAAGGAAAAAAATACACTGACACAGATAAATCTTAACAAAAAGCAGAAAGAGCTTGACTCTGTAGAGTTACAGTTAAACAAGTTAGAGAGCAGGTTGTCAAAAAAAGAACAAAAGTTAATGGAAAAAGAGCGTGAAATGGCTGCTAAACTTAATGAAATCCAGAAACAAGAGGCTTTGCTTAAAAAGAACAAGAGTTTAATTGAAAAGGCAGATATCCTATATAATAACAGGAAAAAAGAATTACTCAAGATAGAAGATAAAATTGAGCAAAAGAAAAAGGAATTTCTTGCCATGAAAAAAAAGTTTGATGATTTAGAGGCAGAGATTTCAAAGAAGCTTGACTCAGTGTCAAAAAAGGAGCATGGCTTTGTTAAAGAGCAGATAGAGTTTAAAAATACAAAAGATAAGTTGGCCCATGACCTGAATAAGATAATGGAAATGAGACGTGAGGAGGAGCAACAGATTTACGAACTGAGACAGCAAGTGCATAAATTAGAGATAATGCGCGAGAAACAGTCTCATAAGTTAAGAGAAAAAACAAAGGCTATAGAAAAAAGAGAGAATATGTTGAAAAAGGCTGAGCAAGAGCTGCTCAAAGGTAAAGAGGACCTTGACAAGCTTAAGCAGCATTATTTTTCTCAACTGGAAAATTTAAAACAAAAGAGCAGAGAGCTCGAGAAATATAAAAGTTCTATTGATAAGTTAAAGAAATACATGCTAGACTAGTCTTGGTTAAGCAGGCAATCTATGAAGTAAGGTTCAGACAAGAAAGATTCTTTTTTAATATCTTCAATTATATAAAAAACTTCTTTATTTTGTATATTGAACTTAACATCAATATTCTCCAAAAAATCTTCCAGTTCTTTTATATTTTTAAATATTGCCTCAAACATATAATCAAAATTATTGTTGATTCTAAAAACAGAATTAACATTTTTATGTTTAGTTAAATAATCTTTGAGATTCAGTCTATTATCTCTATCAACTTTAATTAGGATATTAGCCCTTGTGTGAAACCCCAGTTTTTCAAAATTAATTAATGTAGTATGTTTGATAATAAGATCGTCTTCATTTGCTTTCAACCTGTCAAAGATTGTTGATACAGGGATATTGGTTTTCCTGCTCATTGTGGTGAGAGACATTCTACTGTCTTCCCTTAAATGGGCTATTATTTTGAGATCTTTGGTTTTCAGTGTTGTCACCCCTAAAATTAATAATTAATATTGCAGTAATAATATAAATGTTGTTTCTGAATGATGTTTGAATGTTTCAGAAAAATCCTGAAACAAAAAGATTTATAAATAAATTAATTACTGTATAATGGTAAAATGCATAAAATTGAATATGCGATTTTACAAATGTTTAAAGATAATCCAGAGATTGAGGTTTCTACTTCTGAGCTTGTCAAAAAGGTTTTCCTCGATAAATATAATGAAATTAATAATATTTTAAATACTCCTTTTAAAGATAAATCAGAAGTTCAACAAGCTAAAAGGGACAGAGCAACCTTACATAAAAGAATTTTATATCACTTAAATAAGTTGGTTGGAGAAGATATAATTAAAGTTTCAAGGGAAGGTGATAAAGGAGAAAAATATTTTATGTTGGTATTAGAAAAAGGTGAACAATTAAGCCTAGAAAAAAGAAAGAAAAAGATTACTATATACAAACCACTAATCCCAGCCATGCCGCTTGAAGGACATGAGAAAAAAGGTTTGATTACAAAGTTTGAGACAGCCACCTGGATTGATAGGGTTAATTCACTTCTACTAGAATGCATGAATTTAAACAAAATTTCTGAGATAGATAAGGCAATTATCAAGTGCTTTTCATCTGTAAATGATGTTGTTGGTTTTAACAATTTTGAATATGTGTTAAATAATAACAAGATAGTAGATATTAAGAACATTATTAAAAAAATAACCTCTGAAGCGGATGATTATGGAAAAAAACTGAATTTTATAATAGATTTGCAGACACTATTAGATAAAAATAAATTAATTGATCTACTAAGATATTACTGTGAACAGATTCATAATAAATCATATTTTATTTTTATGGTCAATAATAAATGGTTAAAAGAGGAAGAGTCATATTTGACAAGTATTATTGATATCTTTGCTTCTAACAGATTGAAACTATATCTCCAAAACAAAGATTTAGTAAAAGCCCCTTATTTAATTGGTAGAGCAGGCGTATATACTTTTAATGAGACTGAATGGGAGATTTATAATAAAGCCGTGCAATTAAATAGTTATGGTATTGTATGTTCACAATCAACAATTGCGATTGATGTAAAAAATAGCTTGAGGGAATTAAAAAATGTTGATGCCTTCAAGATTTTTGTAGGAAAAACAGCGATGTCCTTGCTTTCTGCAAATTCATTGCAGAGAAGGAGAGCTGAAGAGTATTTTAAGCCAATATTGTGGTTGACAGAAAAACCACAAATATTGTTTAGTTACAGTAGGAATTTTGTGAGGTTTTGGAATTATGTTTGGGAAGATAAAATATACACAAAAGACATGATTTTTAGTCTTCTCGAAGATACAAAACAAGAAATTAAAAGGTTTTGCATTGTTGAAGAAAATATCTATAAAAGCTGTGGTATCCCAACAAGATTTAGAATAGCCTTTTCATCTGCACTTAGCGGGCTTAAACAAGATTCTTTTATTACAGGAGAAAATTTTTTTAAAATTGAAATTAAGGAATTAAAGGATTTATATTCAGATCATGTTAAGGAAATATTGTCTTATAAAGAAAAATTATTCTCAATATTTTCAGGTGGCGAGCGAATAAAAATCAATAGAAAAGGAAATATTGACCTGAAGGATATATATAGGGAAATTAATTATTTATTGACAAGTTATAATCTGCCGTTGTTATGTTATGATTTCAGCTCAATATCTGGTACAGAAATAAAACTTACAAGGTTTATGTGAAAATGTATATAAAAGAAAAAACAACATTGGAAGCATGGAAAAAAGCTTTAAGAATAGTTAAAAATAAAGGTAATGATATAGTAGATGATGACAAAAGAGTATATAGAGAAATATTAAATTTATACATAGAAATTAAAAGTCCAAAAGAGGATGTTACAAAACCTATAGAGACACTGCAAAATTTTAAGCAATGGTTTTACCCGCCATTAAGCGAGATTTCATCAATGATGCTTAAAAAAAAGGCACCTCTATATAGTTATGCAACAGGCCCAAGATTGTTTTCATTTCAAGACCAGTTTAACCAGATAGATGATTTCATTATTCCTTTACTGAAACAAAATCTTTCCAGTAAGAGAGCCGTTGTTACGTTTTGGGACCCGTTAAAAGACGGGAATATTGATAACAAAGATATTCCTTCAATGGTCACAATAGATTTAAAAGTAAAAGATAAAAAATTGAATTTAACAGCTATGATTAGGAGCAGTGACTTGTTTTTTGGCTGGCCAGCCAATATCTACCAAATATATTCTTTGCAGAAATATGTTGCTGATAAACTTAACCTTGAAGGAGGATCAATAGGTGTTTTTGCAACCAGTGCTCACATCTTCCAAGATATGTTCGACACTGTGGATATTGTTTTAAAAAATAAAATATGATAAAGTTAAATTATATACAGTATAGATAATTAGAAAGATTTATACTAAATAAATAATTTACAGGATTCGTTATGAAATCTATTATAATATTGCCAACTTACAATGAAAAAAAAAATATTGAGATTTTAATACCTAGGTTACAGAGTTTTTTTAAACAAGTAAAGAAGCATAAATTTTCTATTTTGGTTGTGGATGACAATAGTCCGGATGGTACTGCTAATGTTGTTAAAAAGTATAAAAAGAAGTATAATAATTTATTTCTAATAGAAGGGGAGAAAAAAGGATTAGGAAATGCTTATTTAAGGGCCTTTAGATATGTTTTAAAGCACTATAAATTTAATGCAATTATAATGATGGATGCTGATTTATCTCATGATTACAAGCAAATACCTGAGTTTCTTGGTTATATTGAGCAAGGATATGATTATGTATTGGCTTCTAGATATGTTAAACATGGTTATGTTGGGTTTAATTTGTTCAGGAAAATTATCAGTAAGGGAGGTAATTATGTTGCTAGAATTATTACAGGTATTAATATAAACGACATTACATCCGGGTATAAAGCTATTACAGTTAACTTGTTAAAGAAATTGGTTACTGATAAATTATATTCCAAGGGATATGCATTTCAACTAAGTTTATTGAATTCTGCTATTAAGAATAAAGCAAAGATAATAGAAATACCAACAACTTTCCCGGATAGAAAATATGGCCATTCAAAATTATCTTACAAAGACATTCCTGAGTTTGTTAAAGAATGTTTAAGAATAAGATTAAAAAAGTAAAAAAAATTAATGCACTTCGAATTCTGGCTCGTCCTTTTTCTTTCTTCTCTTGAAAAACAAGAATAACAAGATTAAGACCACTATCAAGATTAGAAAGTTACCAGAACCGCCCACAAAGCTGATCACTTGTCCGGTTATGCCGCCAAGGCCTTCTTCTTCAGGTATAGGCTCACCACCTGGTAATTTTGGTGCCTGTTTTACTACAGTTCCTTCAACAACACAATCTTTCACTTCCTCAGGTTTTCCTTCTTCTGTGCCGCATTGATTATTATCGGCACATACTCTTTTCTGTCTTCCATTAACGCATTCAAGCCATGCAGAACATATCCAGTCAGGAGTACACGTTAGATTCTCAGGCTCTTCTTCTGGTGGTATATACACAGAACCTCCACCGCCTCTTCTACTGCTACCACCGCCACCAGTTTCACAAGCACCACAATCAATAGAACAGGATGAGCAAGACTCCCCAGCAGTACA
>CAZKFC010000014.1:0-26853 GCA_964552005.1 uncultured Methanosarcinales archaeon | reverse complement strand
GTTATAAGATAACAGTTGTTCTCTATAACTTAAACATTATGTTTAAGATAAACCGAAACATTTAAATACAACCTGTTCATAACAAGCTCACGATTGCATTAATTACAGTGTCTTTCTAACTTATAGGGGTGATAGAGATAGTAGAAAGAGCACTATATAATCCGGGAGGGAAAAATGAAAGATATTCAATATAAAAAATGCCCAGAATGCGGCGATGAAAATTTACACTGGAACAAGGAAAAAGGGGAGGTGGCATGTAAGTCATGCGGTCTTGTTATAGACGACAAACTAGTTGATTTCGGACAGGAGTGGAGGGAATTTGACAATGATACAGCGCAGAACAGGCGTAGAACAGGCGCACCATTAACATATACACAAGAGGACAGGGGCCTGGGAACCACTATAGGGACAAAATCAGACCTCCATAAATTATCTGCTAAAGATAAAGGTAAGTTCTATAGATTAAGATTATGGCAACGTAGAGTTTCTACAGCTATTGAAAGTAATTTAAGACTGGCGTTATCTGAGATAAAAAGGATAGTGTCTGTTTTAGGACTGCCAAATTATGTTGAAGAAGAAATAGCCCGCATCTATACAGAAGCTGTACAACGCGGCCTTGTTAGAGGACACAGCACAGAGGCTGTTGTTGCGGGTGTTGTTTACGCTGTCTTAAGGATGTATGATGTTCCTCGCACCTTGAATGAAGTAAGTGAAGTGACAGGCATAGACAAGAAAAAGGTAGCTAAAAATTTCAAGTATGTGTCTCGTAATTTGAATATAAGGACTCTACCAATTGATCCTATGAATTATGTGGCAAGATTTGCTTCTGAACTTAAATTACAGCCAAAGACACAGACCAAAGCTCTTGATATTGTGCAAACAGCTGTCAAGGAAGAGATTACTTCTGGTAGATCTCCTAAAGGAATTGCAGCAGGCGCTCTATACATTGCATCAAAAATACACAATGAGAAAAGAACACAGGCAGAAATAGCAAAAGTTGCAGATGTCACAGAAGTTACAGTTCGTAATAGCTATAAAGAATTAATAGAAAACTTAAATTTCCTTAATAATGAGATAGACGAAGTTAAAGCAGAAGCATAATCATACTAAATTTAGCTTATCATTGACATATTTTGCAAACCCTGGTAATTTGTCAGGTTCAAGAGTAAATATCTGAAATATTATGTAAATTATTCCTAGTATAATTATAACATTTATAATTAAGGCTATTATTGCAAGTATAGTTCCAGATTTATTGTTCTTTCTTATATTATCAATAGCAGCCATTGCCACTCCTAATCCAATAAAAGGTATTAGCGACAGTAATAAGGATAATAATGCCAAGAAAGAGAATTTTTTCTTAACAGGTTCTTGAGCAGTACCTTCTTTTTTATCTGGAAAGATACCTTCTGGTGGTTTTGTTAATAAATTACTACTAGGCTCATTTTTTTTCTCTTCACTTTCTTTAGGTGCACTTTCTTTTTTGTCAGGTTCTGATGCAACTTCTTTTGCATCATCTTCCTTTTTATACTCTTTAGGTTCTACTTCTTTTGGCTCTTCTTTATCTTCTTCTGTAGGCTGTTCTTCTTCAGACACTGCAGGAATGATCTTATCAGCCTCTCCAATAGCACTTTCTATAATGTCATCAGGCCAGTTTGTTTTTTTTAGATTCTCAATTATTTTTGAATCAGGAAAACCATTTTTTCTGGCATTAACAATATATTCTTTTATATTAGAATCAGGACCCTCTTTTTCACTATCAGTCATTTTTAATATTGTTATACATAATTGATATTTATTTGTTTCTTTTTTTAGAAAAGTTTAATAATTCATTCATTTCTTTACTGCTCTATATGATATCCAGCCTGACTAATTTTCTTAATGATAGAAAAGGTAAATTAATTACTTATCTTAATAATTACACAGACGAACTACCATTAGAAAAACAGCACCAGTTGTATGGGGCAATTACTGAACTGGATACTATGATTGAGATTCTTAAAAATCTACGTAAAAAAGAAATTCATAAAGAAGCTCATCCGGATGAAATTTTCTTGTTCAGACCCATCCATGGCAAAGGTTTTATTAAAGATTTTATTGCCTTTATTAAAGATTTTTTCTAACTATTTAAACAAGAGATTTAAGCATAAATTTATATACTATTTATTAGTCCAAATAAGCTTAAAGAAACTTAAGGTGATATTATGATTGTAGAAGTGAATGATGGTAACTTTGAAACAGAAGTTTTAAAAGCAGATAAAGCAATAGTTGATTTCTGGGCTGAATGGTGCGGTCCTTGCAGAATCTTAGGTCCAAGGCTTGAAGAATTGTCAACTGAAATAAAAGATGTAAAATTCTTTAAATTAAACGTTGATAATAACCAGCAAACATCCGCCAAATTTGAGATAAGAAGTATTCCTACTTTGTTAATGTTTAAGAAAGGCCAATTGGTTGGTAAAATAATTGGCGCATTACCAAAAGATTCTTTAAAACAAAAAATTGAGCAGGTCTTTGTATAATATTTTTTTGAATTTATGTTTTTATTAAAGCAAATAATAATACTTATTTCTCTCTTTTCAAAAGTTGAAGAAGATATGTTAATAGATTAAATCCTTAAACTAAACTTTTTTATATTTCTATTTGATTTAAAGAGTAAAGGTAATTATAAATGTCAAAAGAAGTTATTGTTTATTCAACGCCAACTTGTCCTTATTGTAAGAAAACAAAAGAATGGCTAACTGAACATAATGTTAATTTTAAAGACATTAATGTTGCGGAAGACCAGGAAGCTGCTAAAAAGATGATAGAAGAAAGTGGCCAGACAGGTGTTCCGGTATGGAAAGTTGTTGAAAATGGAGAAATAAAACGTATTGTAACAGGATATGATGTTAATGCGCTAGAAGAAGAGTTTGGAAGTTAATCTTCATCTCTGTCTTCCATATCTTCAAACCCGAACTCGTCTTTCCAATCGCCTTCTTCTTCTAGTATGTCTTTGTCTTCCATACTAACACTTTATTTTTTATAAGTTTATTAAATTTTTGATTAGAAAACACCAGCTATTTTGGCATTACAAAATCTACATTTATTGTTTTCAATATGATTTTCTACTATTGTAAAACCCCATCTTTTTATTAGTAAGTTATTACATTCAGGACAATAGGTGTGTTCGTATTTATTTCCTATAACATTTCCTACATAGATATATTTTAGACCGGCTTTCTTACCTATTTTGTAGGCTCTATGTAATGTGTGTAAGGGAGTCCATGCTTTATTGGTCATTTTATAATCAGGATGGAACTTTGAGATGTGCCATGGCATATTAATATCAACAGACGCAATAAACTCAGCTATTTTTTGTAGTTCAGCATTTGAATCATTTTCACCAGGTATAATTAGAGTGGTTATTTCAACCCAAACACCTTTCTTATGATAATATTTTATTGAATCTAATACAGGTTGCAAACGGCCGCCACACACGTTTTTATAAAACTCATCCGAAAAAGATTTTAAATCAATATTAATTGCATCCAGATAAGGCTGTATTTTATCTATTGGTTTTTTGTTTATATATCCATTAGACACAAACACAGTATATAAATTGTGTTTTTTAGCTTCTTTAAAAGTGTCGTAAGCATACTCATAGAATATAGTTGGCTCGACATATGTTGCTGCTATACTGTTGCAACCATACATTAAAGCTTCTTTAACTATTTGTTTTGGTGGTTTATAAGTACCAATTATCTGGCCAGATTCTCCTTTAGAAATTTGGCTGATGTCCCAGTTCTGGCAGAAATCGCATTTAAAATTACAGCCGGCTGTGGCAAATGAGTATATTTTACTTCCAGGCATAAAATGAAACAATGGCTTTTTTTCTATTGGATCAACATGATATGCTATTGCTTTTCCATATACTAAAGTGTATAATTTATTGTCAACATTTTTTCTGACAGCGCAAGCGCCCACATTTCCTTTTAAGATATGGCAGTAATGAGGGCACAGACTGCATTTTAAATAATTATCAACTTTCTCATAAAATAGGGCTTCGTGCATAATAAAATAATAAAGAAAAAAGAATTATATAAAGTTTGTTTAAAAAAATATTTAAACCTCTTTATATTAGTTAATATTAAAAAAGAGGTAAATGAATGTTTTCTAAGCTGGAAGATTATGATTTTAAAGAAAAGCGTATATTATTAAGGGCAGATTTAAACGTTCCTATACAAAATAATGAAATAACAAATGATTCTAGAATCAGAAAATCTATTCCTACGATAAAAGCTATTCTTGACAAAAAGCCTCACCAGCTAATTATTATATCTCATTTGGGCAGGCCTAAAGGTGAATATAGTCCAGAACTTTCTTTAAAACCAGTGGCAGAACATTTACAAAAGTTATTAGGCCAAAAAATACATTTTGAGACTAATCCCCGTATTAATAATCTGACAGGAGTGCCAGATGAAAAAATTGTTATGTTAGAAAATCTAAGGTTTGATAATGTTGAAATAGATAATGATGATTTCTTTGCACATAAATTAGCAGGGTTTGCTGATGTTTTTGTTTTAGATGCTTTTGGAGCTGTTCATAGGAATCATGCTTCTATAGTTGGGGTGCCAAAATATATTCCAAGCTGTGCCGGTTTGTTATTGGAAAGGGAAATTTCTTATTTACGGGATACTTTATCAAAACCAGAGAAACCTTATGTGGCTATAATAGGCGGCGCGAAAACTGATAAAGAAAAAGTAATTGATGTTTTGCTTGAAAAAGTCGATATGTTAATTGTAGGAGGTGTTTTGGCAAACACTTTTTTGAAAGCAAAAGGGTTTAATATAGGAAAATCAAAATTTTCAAATGAATTTATAGAGCATGCTAAACAGTTAATAGAGAAATATCCTAATAAAATAGCAGTGCCAGTTGATTTTATTATAGGAAATAAATTCTCTGAAGATGCCGAAGCCAGAGTAGCAGGCATTAAAGATAACATTGACAGTTGGATGATCTTGGATATAGGGCCTTATACTATATCTGGTTATATAAAAATATTAAATAAGGCAAAGACTGTTTTTTGGGCTGGTCCAATTGGTGTGTTTGAATATGAAAAATTTAGACGGGGAACATGGGACATTGCACGTAACTTAGCTGAGTTAGATATAACTAAGATTATTGGCGGTGGTGAATCTGCAGCAGCGATTGAATTTTTTAAATTACAAGATAAGATGACTCATGTTTCAACAGGAGGCGGCGCTGCTTTAGAATTAATATCTGGTAATGTTTTACCAGGAATAAAAGCGTTAGAAGAGAATTATGAGAAATTCAAAAAACCGCAATAATTATATATGTTCTATTAAATAATTTAATGTATGAAAATCGGCATTATTTCTGATACACACGACCAAATAGACAATATTAAAAAAGCGATAAAAAAATTCAAGAAAGAAAAAGTTGTTTTAGTATATCATTTAGGAGATTTCTGCAGTCCTTTTACATTAAAATTATATGAGGAATTAGAGTGCAGTGTAAAAGCTGTCTTTGGTAATAATGACTCTGATATATTCAAATTATTAGCTAATAAACCAGGTAATCTAGCTTTTTTTGACAAATTTTATGTGGATGAGTTTGAAGGTAAGAAAATAGCTATTACACATGGAGATCCGTATGAAAGAGTTGTTGCATTGTTTGAAAGTCAGAAATACGATATTCTACTATATGGGCATAGTCACGTTGCAGAAATTAAGAAAAATGATTTTACACTATTAATTAATCCCGGGTGTTTAATAGAAGGCAATAAAAAATGGACTAAGCCAAGCATTGCTATATATGATTTAGGAAAGAATTCTGCTAAAATCATCAAGTTATGAATATAGGCTTGGCCCCAATATAAATGATACGCCAAGCAATTTCAGTAATATTATAAGCAGTATAAAAAACACTGATGAAAACAGCCAGAAACCAACTGCTATTTTAAATCCTAAAGAAACACCGTTGTCTATCTCAACTTTAAACGGCACGGGATTATCAATACTTTCAAATGTAGGGTTAGCAACTTGAATTTTTTCCATAAAACTATTTAATTTTAGGAATTAATAAATATTTCTAAATTATTTAATTAGTATGGAAAGAAAAATCCATCATTATATTGAATATTATAAATATATATTAAAATTTCATCCTGTTAAATATTTAGGTATTGCAATAATGATAATTTCTCCTTTAGTTTTCATATACAGATATCTGTTCTTGAAAACAGGTACACTAGAACTAGTTTTTGGCAGTACTGGTTTTTTTCTTATGGGTTTGTTTGTTTGGTTCCACGGGTGGGACCCTTACCATGAACCTCTTTGAATAATACAAGCCATTCTTCAAACTTCTTTACTTTATCTTTGCCATGTTTTGCTAAACTTTTCTTTATATCAGGGATGGTTAATTCTACGCTACTTTTTTCAGGGATTTTTGTATAAAACTTGTCAGCAAAACATATTATTTTTTCTTCAACTGTTTCTGGAATTAAATCTTTTTTTTGTAAAGGTAACTGATTTTTATTAATTTCTTTTAATGTAATGCCTACACCAGTATGACGCTCGCAAACACGGGCATGTTTAGGATAGCCTTCTTTTACCAATATATTACGGCCGATATCACCATGCGCAATATAAGGATTATTGCCATTACATCCAAGTTCAGGAGCTTTGCAAAATTTAATGCCAATATCATGCAGCATAGCAGCCTCTTCAATAAATTTTAAATCAGGTTTTAGTTCAGGAACTCTTTTTGCTACTTCTAATGCTTTTTCTTTTACTTGCTCGGAATGTTTAATTAGGATTTTATAAGCTGGTTCTTGAGTAGAATAATATTTTTTTATTATTTTTGATGGGTTAATCCTCTTTTTGAAAAGTTTAAACATTATATCTTTTTTAGAATTAAGACTATAAATATTTTTTTATATCTGGCAAGATTCTTTTATTAAATGAAATTAATTGGCAAAGGTGCAGAAGCAGAATTATATTTAGATAAAGATAAAGTCATTAAGAAAAGGATTTCTAAACGTTACAGAATAAAAGAATTAGATGTGCCATTAAGAAAATCCAGAACAAGAAGAGAGGCTAAAATTATACAAAAATTACCAAAAGAAATACCTGCTCCTGCTTTACTAAAAATGGATGATAAAAACATGGAAATAGAGATGTCTTTTATTAAAGGAAAAAAAGTAAGGGATGTTCTCGACACAAATATAAAGATATGCCGAGAAATAGGCAGTAAAATAGCTCTAATGCATAATTCTGGCATAATCCATGGTGATTTGACTACATCAAATATGATTTATGATAAAAAAGTATATTTCATCGACTTTGGCTTAAGTTTCTTTTCAGAAAAAGTTGAAGATAAAGCTGTTGACTTGCATTTATTAAGACAGGCTTTGGAAAGCAAGCATTATAAAGTATATGAAAAGGCGTTTAAATTAGTACTTGAAGGGTACAAGGCTAATGTTAGAAATTATAAACAGATAATGAAAAGGTTTCAGCAAGTAGAACTTAGGGGAAGGAATAAAGGAAAATGACCCTACAAGAAATAAAAGAAGACCTACAATCATACGCCAGCCCTGAAAAAGCTAAAATACTGCAAAGGTTTTTTAAGACAGGAAAAGGTGAATACGGTGAAGGAGATGTTTTTCTTGGTCTAAAAAGTTCCGGAAACCAGGAAAATAGCAGAGAAATACAAAGAATTATCTTTGCTAGATATCCAAAAATTACTTGATTCAAAAATACATGAGCACAGGTTAGTTGGTTTACTTATTCTAGTTGATAAATATGAAAAATCTAATAATAAAGAGATAGTTGATTTTTATCTAGCCAATACTAAAAACATCAATAACTGGGATCTAGTTGATTTAACAGCGCATAAAATATTGGGACATTACTTATTAGATAAAGATAGAACCTTATTGTATAATCTGGCCAGGTCAAATGATTTGTGGGAGAAAAGGATTTCTATAATCTCAACATTTTATTTCATAAAAAATAATGACTTTAAAGATGCACTAAAAATATCAGAGATTTTGTTAAATGACAAACATGACTTGATTCATAAAGCAGTCGGCTGGATGTTGAGAGAAATAGGCAAAAGAGATCAGAAAGCAGAGGAAAAATTTCTTAAAAAATATTACAAAAAAATGCCCCGTACAATGCTAAGGTATGCCATAGAAAAATTTGATGAAAAGAAGAGAAAAGCATATCTAAGATCCGAGATCTAATTCTGTCTGATAATCTAAATAATCACCAGCATCAACTTTAACAGCGCTTGCTTTATTTTTCTTATATTTGAACGTCTTGATTTTTTTTTCTTTTATATGACCAATTTCAAGTTCATCAAGCTGGTAATTAGTTATTTTTTTCAACTCGTCAAAATTTTTTATTTCAAAAGCGCGCATTGCTTTTCTCAATAAAGCATCTTCACTATGCCTGACCTCTTTAAACACAGTATGCTTTGCTATACATTTGTTGCAGACGTTATCCTTCCCAATAAAATATAGAAAGGAAAATTCCTTGCTGCATATATCACATTTCATCTTTTTTGCATGAAAAATATTGTATTAATATATATTACGTTTTTTTTTGACAAAACTTAAATAACACAATAAGTTGATTATAATAAATGAAAAAGAGATTAGTTCATAGAAATAATGTTAATTGGGGCATACCAATATTAATAGTTACAGGGTTTGTAGTTATGATAACCATACTTTATCTTTACTATTTTGTCATATTATTAATCAAGTTCAATATTAATTTACCAATTGTTGTTTGGCTAACTTCACTTCCAATATTGCTTTTAAATATGATTTTATGGCCTGTTTGCAGAACAACTTTTTTCTCTTTAACAAAAAAATCAGATTTCTTATTATATACTACTGGCATTAAAATAAATAACAAATATCTGATGTGGAAGCAAATTAAAAGTATAAGTTTTAAGACAGGCAGATATAAATGTAGGAATGTTTTTTTTAGAGGATTTCAGTTGCCCATGGTACAGAAAATATTTGTCTTAGATAAAAAAGGCACTGAATATAGTTGTATTATAGATGTTGATTATTACTTAAAGAAAAACAGAGATAAAAATAATCTTAGAAAGATAAGAGAATTGTTGTTTGGATTAGACAAATTATCTTTAATGAGTGATTGGGCAGAAAAAAGATAGACTTTTATATCACATCTTGTTTTCTAGAAAAGTATGTTACAGACATGGATTTACACTTTATTTAGTGTATTTATAGTAAGTTTGTTAGCATTTGTTGGATTATTTACACTTTTTATTAAAATGAAGAATTTGCAGAAAATCATTCTGTTTCTAGTTAGTTTTTCAACAGGGGCATTACTTGGCGGTGCGTTTATACATTTAATTCCTGAGTTATTGGAACAATGTCCATTTGAGTTAAGGATTTCATTATCTTTGTTGGGAGGAATATTAATATTTTTTGTACTGGAAAAATTTATACATTGGCGACATTGCCACATCCTTACTTCTGAGAAACATCCACATCCCCTTGCATTTATGAACTTAGTTGGAGACGGCTTACATAATTTTATTGATGGAATGATAATAGCAGGTAGTTATTTAGTGGATTTTAAATTAGGTCTTGTAACAACTCTTGCAGTTATATTACATGAAATACCACAAGAAATAGGAGATTTTGGAGTTTTAATCCATGCCGGAATGTCTAAATACAAAGCTTTGTTTTATAACTTTTTATCAGCATTAACAGCTATTTTTGGAGCAATAGTAACTTTAATTATAGGTCAAGGTTCTGCCGCTTTTATTGAATTATTATTGCCGTTTACAGCAGGTGGTTTCATTTATATTGCATCTTCAGATTTAATACCTGAATTACATAAAGAAACTGATCCTAAGAAATCTGGATTACAATTACTAGCAATTATTCTTGGTATAGTAGTTATGTTATCTCTTTTACTTTTAGAGTAAAATTTTATATATGTCTTTTAAATAACTTTTTCTATGAACCGTATTGTCACATTATGTTTAACATTGACAATTGCAGGCGTCTTTTTTGCAATACTTTATTTAATACCTTATTTTTCCAAAAAGAAACTGCATAAAGGCAAGTTTGACATTTTACAATTTATTAACTTATTCTTCTCACCATTATTAATAATACCAATATTTTATTTTTTTAAACAGATAATTGATTCAAACCCTTACACAAGTACAATTACTTTTCCAAAGCATGTGTCAGAACTTATTTTTCTTATATTGTTGTATTTTCTTATCTTAGGAAATGGCATACATGCAGTATCAGTAGTTTTGTCAAAACATATGAAAAGTTTAAGAGAACATCGTATATGGAAAACAAATGAATTTTTTCACCAAGAATTCAGCCATTTTTTGATGACAGCATCTGCAGTATTGATTTTGTTTAGTTTTACTATTTATGAAGTTAACAGGCCGAGCCTTGTCTTATTAACTTATGTGGAGATAGCAATTCTAATTATTTCTGGATTTGTTACCGGATTAATATTAGGGTTAGCGTCAATTGAAGGAAGAATCCCTCAAACTATGTTTTATTTATTATGTGCATTATCACTTATTTTACCTTTTTTGTTTATTAGATTTAATTTAAACTATAGACAATTTCCATTCACAACTTTTGTAGAAACAATGTTTATATCTGCTGTTATCATGATATCATTCTATAAATATAAAAAAGAAGGTTTTCCAGAAATAGTACCCCATCATTTCTTTGATGATTGATTTATTCTGTATAAGTAATAAACACCGATAACTATCATTATTAAATTGATAATTTGTGTGTGGCTTAATCCTAAAAAGAGTTTAGTAAGGTCTGACCTGAAAAAATCTGTTACTAACCTAATAAAACCATATCCTGTTATAAAAGACCATGTTAAAGTTCCTGTTTTTTTACTCCATTTTCTTTTACTTAGAAATACAAGTACTATAAATAAAAATAACTGTGATAATGCCTGATATAATTGAGCAGGATGCCTACATAGATTATCAACTTTCTGGAAAATAACACACCATGGAACATTTGTTACAAAACCAAGATGTTCACTGTTAATGAAATTAGCTATCCTGCCAAACGCTAAGATCAAAGGTAAGGGAACAACAACTGTGTCAAGAACTTTAAACATGTTTATAGAGTGCTTTTTACAATAAAAATATACAGCTATTAAAGCGCCTATTAAACCTCCTTGGAAACCAAGACCTCCGTTCCATATAGCAAAAACTCCGAGTAAATTATTTTGATATAAATGAAAATCGCTTATTACATGAAATATTCTCGCTCCTATTAACCCAAAAAACATGCCGTAAATAACTATGTCAAAGGCTTTGTCTTTGTCAAGATTCTTTATTTTGTTAGATTTTTTTGACAATATATATGCTACTAATAAAAATCCTAATGCATATACAATCCCGTAAAATCTTATAGATAAAGGACCTATTGTAATTAAATCAGGATTGATATTTTGGACAAACATATAATGAGTAATGTTAATACTTTATTTATACTTTTGTTTTAATCATAATTACCAAATTCATACTTATAGATGGGTTTTTTTATTTTTCCAATAAATAACCTGTAAAGTTCAGAATATGCGCTTTTTAATAACACAATAATAGTGCCTTCTTTTTCAAGCCTTCTTGGGTAATTATGCACATGCAAATCCATATAAAAACCAAATTTTCCACCATGTTTAATAGCTCTCTGCGCCAAATCATGTTCTTCTCCTAATAATAAAGATTCATCATATCCATTGATTTTTTTAAATAATTTTTTTGTAATAAATAAACACTGGCCGGAAACGTGTTTTTTAAAACTATATTTATTACCATAATTCTTAATAAAATAATATATCTTGTGAGATATCTTTTTTGAATCTGGTAATACCTTGCATGTAGTAATTTCAAGTTTATTTTGTTTTATCTTGCCTAGAAATTTTTCTAGAAAGTCATTGTTCTTTAGAATTACGTCAGCATCTAAAAAAAGCAAGTTATATTTAGCATGCTTCGCGCCATTATTTCTGGCAATAGGCGGATAACCTCCATTAACAACCTTACACTTAAATTTTTTAGCTATTTTTCTTGTCTTATCTTTAGAATTATTATCTGAAACTATAATCTCATAATCTTTGTAAGATTGTTTCTTAATACTTTTTAATAAGATAGGAAGATATTTTTCTTCATTGTAAGTTGGAATAACAATTGATATCATGTATAAGTAATTTTCACAACAAATTATAAAACTATCTATGTTTTCCCATGATTAATGAATTATACTATTTTAGATTGCTACACAGATGAACCTGCTGGATTAGGTGTTCCGCCTTATTTAGGAACATATCCCCGCTACATATATGGTATGTTGAAACAACAAGGCAGTAATCCTAATTACATAACAATAGATGATTTAAGGTTGAATGTTTTTTATCATAATAAAATTAAAGAGGTAACAGAAAAAGACAAAACTAACATTAGAATATATAACAGAACTAACAATGATGTGGATGGAATACTGAAAAAGACAGATATTATGATTATTATTTTAGGTGTGCATGTTCCAGGAAAATATCTTTCTGCACTACCAGGCACATTAAAAGAACTTCATATGTTATTAAAAAATTTTAATTTTAAAAAAATTTTAACAGGTCCGGCTGTTTTCGGAACGCAGTTAGAAGGCGGTAAATTCTCAGAAAAAATAAATTATGAAACAAAACAGTTTGGATTTGAGTTCGGCAACTTTGCTAAATTACAAAAATACGCAATTAATGGCTGTGAAATAATAAAGCAGATACCAGATTACAGGATTATAGAAATAGAGACTGGACGCGGCTGCAATGTTGGTAAGTGCAGTTTTTGCACAGAGCCGTTGAAAAATAAATTTGTTAACAGGAAAACTGATGACATAATAGAAGAAGTTAAATCTTATTATAAATTAGGTTGCAGATATTTTAGATTAGGCAAACAAAGTGATTTTTATTCTATTGAAGATCCTGTGAGATTGTTAAAAACTATCAGAGAAAAATGTCCTGATATTAAAGTATTACATATAGATAATGTTAACCCTGTTTTTGTAGTGGCTGATAAAAATCATGAGATAACAAAAGCCATTGTTAAATATTGTACAGAAGGCAATGTTGCTGCTTTCGGTATAGAAAGTTTTGACCCTGCTGTTGTAAAAGAAAACACATTAAACTGTAAACCAAATATTGCATTAAAAGCTATTGAAATTCTTAACAAATATGGAAGTGAGAGAGGTAATAACGGCATGCCGAAATTTTTGCCTGGTATAAATATTATCTTTGGATTAGGCTATGAAACTAAAAAAACGCACGAACATAATATTAATGCATTAAAAAAAATCTATGATAAGGGATGGTTGATACGTCGTATTAACATAAGACAAGTAGCAATATTACCAAATACAATGTTAGAAAAAAAATATGGAAGTAAATATCTTAGGAAAAACAAAAAACATTATTGGAAATGGCGTAACCAAATTAGAAAAGAAATTGACCTGCCAATGTTAAGAAGGTTAGTACCAACAGGGACCATTCTTAGAAACGTTTACACGGAAATTTATGATGGCAAAACAACTTTTAGCAGGCAAATTGGTACATATCCCTTAATTGTTGGAATAAAACACAGGTTGCCATTGAAAAAATTTGTTAATCTTAAAATAACCAGTCATATGCTAAGAAGTGTTACTGGAGAGGTTATGGAATCGGTCTAAATTTTGTGTTAAGCAATCCCCATTCTACAAACAATAAAATAAAAGCAATAGCTAATAATAAAAAAGATGAGTCAAAGGCAACTTCTGCTTCTTCACTTAAATTTTCAATGTTTTGAAAGGCCGCGGCAATTTCTGCCGTGTTTTTTATTTCATAATATTTTCCGCCTGTTCTTGTACTTATAGTTTCAAAAGTATCTTTGTTGACAGTAGCTCTTAAATTTGTATCTCCTAGATAACCTGCCTTGGCAGAGCCTGTGCCAATACCAATCGTATATACAATAATTTGGTTGTTCGCAACATAGTTAAGTGCTGTATTTAGACTTTCTTCAACAAAAGTACCGGCCGTGTCAGACCCGTCTGTTATAAGAATTATTGCCTTGGATTTTTTTCCAGGATTTAATAAATTAGTAGCAGTAACTAAAGCAGCGCCAATATCAGTACCCCCTGCTAGTTCAATGTCTATATTGTTTAAAGATTCTTGGACCTGCCTTAAATCAGTTGTTAAAGGTGATTTAACAAACGATACACCTGCAAAGGATATTAAACCAACTTTTGTTTGGGCATCTAAACTGTTTATAAAAGAAGAAGCTGCTTGTTTTGCCACTGTTAACCTGTCTGGAAGCACATCATCAGATATCATGCTGGCAGAAGCGTCAATCGCAATAACATAATCTGTTATACTTTCTTTACCTTTATGCCAGATAACAGGCTGTGCAGAACTTAATATAATAAGTATAACAATGATAACTCTTAATATTAACTGGGCAGTGTTTTTAGTTATTAAATGCGTCCCAGTAACTCTTTTTAATGCTGTAAAATTAGCGAACTTCATGGCTTTTTTCTTATTGTGCTCAAAAAAGTAATAATGCAGAACAATTAATAAGGGGATTAATAAAAGTAACAACAACATATACGGTGTCTTAAAAACTATCTCCATCTTCCGCCCCTTTTCCTGAAAAACTTTAAGATAGGATCTATAAACGGCTTGTCAGTTGTCAATTCCAATAAATCAGACCTGTAATGTTTGAACATAGATCTCAGCAAATTTAACTGCTTAATATTAAACTCTTCATAAATATTATAATACTGGTTAGAGTCAATGTAAATCTTTTCATTTGAGAAAGGATCTTGCAATATAAACTGGCCTGTGTCTTTTGGGATATGCATGTCTCTAGGGTCTCTTATCATTAACCCAATTACCTCGTGACGTTCTGCCAATATTTTAAGAAAATCAATCCAGTTATCGTCTGGAGTTAAAAAATCGCTCACAATAAAGATTAAGGCTCTTTTATCTAATACGGATAAAGTTTGTTGCAGTGCTTTTGCTAAATTTTTTTCACCGCCGTAGTTAGCGGCTGTCGATATTACTTTCGTGAACATATAAAACTGTTTTTTTCCTAAAGCCGGCTTAACTATTTCAAACAGAGCTTCATTAAATAAACCAAAACCAATAGAATTACCTGTCTGCAATATCCCATAATATAACGATGTTATTAATTCGGCAGCATACTCACATTTTAATTTGTTGGTAGAAGCAAATAACATGCTTTCGCTAACATCTATTAAGAAGAAAACATTGAAATTAATCTCTAGCTTATATTCTCTTACTAATAAACGTTGTGATCTCTTAGAAGCGCGCCAGTCAATACGTTGCGCGTCATCTTGCACAGTATAATCACGATAATCTTCAAATTCAATACCACGACCTTTTAAAGTAGACATAATTTCGCCGGCCATTGCAGTAGAAAGTAAATTTTTTCTAGCATAAACATTAAGTTCTTTAATTTCCGGGATAAGTTTTGCTTTAAACTCTTTTAACGGCATATCTTATTCTTAGATGAAAGGCTATTTAAACGTTACGGTAGAATCTAGACAACAGGCACTTTACTTAGTAATTCTTTTACAATATCGTCAGTTTTTATACCTTCTGCCTGTCCTTCATAGTTAAGAATCATTCTATGCCTGAAAATGTTGTGCGCAACGCTCTTAATATCTTGGGGTGTTACATATGTTTTCCCGGCTATTAACGCATGCGCCTTTGATGCAATAAATAATGCGATGCTAGCTCTTGGCGAGCTACCAAATTCAATGTACTTACCAAGTTCAAGATTGTACCTTTTTGGATTTCTTGTTGCGTCTACTAATCTAACAATATATTTCTCTATCTTAGGGTCAAGGTATATTTTTTTAACATCGTTCTGTAAAATAACAAGATCTTCAGGCTTCATAACAGGCGCGAGATGGAAATCCTCAAATCTCTTTAAACTAATGTTTTGTTTCATAATTTTTTGTTCATCTTCCATGGTGGGATATGTCATGACGATTTTATAAATAAATCTGTCAATTTGAGCTTCCGGTAATGGATAAGTACCCATCTGTTCAATAGGATTTTGTGTGGCCATGACAAAGAACGGGTGTGGTAACGGAAAAGAAGTTTTACCAATAGTAACCTGTTTTTCCTGCATACCTTCTAACAGAGCAGACTGCACTTTCGGCGGTGCTCTGTTAATCTCATCCCCCAAAACAAAATTGGCAAATATAGGTCCTTTGACAGTGTAAAAACCTTTATCTTCTTCATACGCAGTTACACCTATAATATCTGTCGGTAATAAGTCTGGTGTGAACTGAATTCTTTTGAAATCACACCCTGTTACAGTTGATAGACATCTTAATAACAAAGTTTTTGCAATGCCTGGAATACCCTCTACTAAACAATGTCCATTTGCAATAACAGCTTCAAGCATTGCGTTAAGAATATCTGTCTGGCCAACAACAACTTTACTTACTTCATATCTTAGTTCGTCAAATAATTTTTGGTAATGCTCAACTTCTGTTTTTAATTTTTGGTTATAAGTAACAGAATTTAACTTAGTTGGTGTGTTTTGCTTAGGAGGTTTAATGGAAGCTTCACTTAAAGCTTTCTTTTCAACCACAGGAGGTTTTTTACTGCTTTGTGTTGTTTCCTGAGAAGGTTGTTGAGGTTTGTTAACAGGACTTTCTTTAAATTCTAGGTCAGATAAGCTAGGCAATTTTGTTGTTTGTGCATCCTGAGGCATATAACCTTAAAAAAGGTTAATCTGATATATATAATTTGTGGAAAACAATTTAAAACAAATTATTTTTCTAGGCAATATGTATTTGTATTCAAACATTATAGGGACGTTTGTATTTAATCAGAATTTTCAGATAAGAGAAAAAGTTTTGTTTAAATATTCTGAACTGTTCAAAATTAAAGAAAAGTTTGATAGTAATGAGATATTGGATACAGAAAAAAAGTTCTTAAAAAAATTCAAGAACATAAAAAATCTACGTATAGATAAAGATGAAAAAGCCTTGGAAAAAATTAACAATATATTAAAGCAATATAAGAAAGAATTTCATTCTTCTAACTTAATTATAACAAAAAAACAGGTTAGGGATACTATTACAGAATCTTCTCTAATAATACAAGCGTCAAATTCTATCCTTGACTTGAACAAAAGCATTAATATTCTAGTTAAAAGGCTGAGGGAATGGTATCTCTATGTGCTACCTGAATTAGAAGATAGGATTGAAAATCATAAACAATTTGCTCAGTTAGTTTCTAAACCAAAAAATGAATTAATGAAAAAGTACAAAATAAAAGATACAATGGGTACTGACTTGAAAAAAGAAGATATGTCTGTTTTATTGAGTTTATCATCATTAATACTTGATTTATACAAGCAAAAAGAGAAAAAAGAAGCATATTTAGAAAAACTTATGCAGAAAACCTGTCCTAATTTAACTAAGGTAGCAGGATATTTAGTAGGTGCACAGTTGATTGCTCGTGCAGGGTCTTTGAGAAATCTTGTAATGATGCCTGCTTCCACAATACAATTACTGGGAGCTGAGAAAGCTTTGTTTCGACATATGATCAACAAAAAAGCAAAACCGCCTAAACACGGTTTAATTTTGCAACATGAATTATTGCAAAAAGCTAAAAAGGCCAATAGAGGTAAAGTAGCGAGAGCATTAGCAGATAAAATTGGTATTGCTGTCAAAGTTGATTATTTCAAAGGCGAGTTTATTGGTGATAAGTTAAAAAAAGATTTAGAAAAGAGGTTTAAATGAGATTATACAATAAAAAATTCCCAAACATTTACTTTAAAAAAGATAATAGAGGAAGAATACAGTTGTATACAATTAATTCTACTCCAGGAATTAAGTTTTTTGAAGAGGATATTCTTAAAATAGGAGGTAAAGAATACAGGTTTTTTGACGCAAGAAGAAGTAAATTAGCAGCCGCAATTTTAAAAGGAATTTCTCAAACTGGTATAAAAGAAGATTCATACATTTTATATTTAGGGGCTAGCCACGGTTATACACCAAGCTTTTTGTCAGATATTATAAAAGATAGGGGCTTTATTTATGCTGTTGAGTTTGCTCCCAGAGTTATTAGAGATTTAGTTTTTTTAAGTGAAAAACGTAATAATATTGTACCAATACTAGCAGATGCCAACCAGCCTCTTACTTATAAAGCAAGGATAACCAATGTTGATATTGTTTATCAAGATGTGGCACAAAGAAACCAAGCAGAAATCTTCCTGAAAAACTGCAATTTATATTTGAAAAAAGGCGGCTTTGGATTATTGGCAGTAAAGGCGCGTTCTGTTGACATATCAAAAAAACCTAGACAAGTTTACCAAGAAATTCGTAATATACTAGAAAAAAACATAACTGTTGTTGACTATAAAATTTTAGATCCGTTTGAAAAAGATCATTGCATTTATGTAATAAAAAAGAAATAATTATATTGAAAGGTCAACGCCCAACATCTTTAAATCTACTAATAAAGCTGGGCTAATTTCTCTGCTCAATAATTGTTTGAACAGGTCAGAGAATAAAGAATCAATCATTTCGTCTATGAATTTACCAACTTCTTTGGGTTCTGCAGCGTTAATCTCCTCTCCAATTTTCACGCTTCCGGCATTGTTCAGCGAAGTTAAGTCAATATATTCTAAAAATTCATATTTAGTTTTCTGGTCTTTAATGAATCTTTTTAATATCATGACAGCATATTTTTCACTAGTTCCTCTTGTGACCACTTTGACTATACTGGCAATAAATTTTGTCAATATTTCTTTATTAGTATGCATTATATTATCACTCCTAAACTTTCTAATTCCTCAACTAATTGCGGGTCATTTCTTTTCATCTCTTTAGTTATGACTTGTTTAACAGAATCCGCAACAAACACAGCATTGATAAGCTTAGTTATAAATTTGCCAACGAAATGTTGCTCTACTGTGTTTATTTGTTCGTCAATTTTTATATATAAGCTAGTGCCTGTCGACGGCGTTCCCAAGGTAATATAGTTCAAGAAAGGAAACTCTAATGTCTGGTTTTTTATAACATTAGTTATTGTTATGACTGCATACGCTTGAGATGTTGATCTTGAGATGACACCTATCATTATTTCAAACAATTTTGAGAGCAAATCATGGTTGTTGCGCATTTTTTTATTGACTGATAAGCTAATACATAATTTATAATTTTCGATTTTTTTAACTATAAAAGATAGAAAGTTTTAAGTAGTAGTTTAGTTCTAAAAGTATTAAACTCTTATAAGAGGTGTGATGAAAATGGTAAAAGTAATGGTTGTTGACGATAACCCAGACATAATTTTTGCTGTAAAAAAAGGTCTAGAATCACTTAACAAGGGATATGAAGTAATTGGCGCGGGCGGTGGTCAGGAATGTGTCCAGTTGCTTAACCAAGAAAAACCTGATTTAATATTATTAGATATTATGATGCCGGACATGGACGGCTGGGACGTTGTAGCTAAAGTAAGGGAGAATGACCAAATAAAAGAAGTTCCTATTATCTTTTTGACAGCTAAAGATGATGCTGTCAGCAAGGGAATGGCGAAATTAGGTGTGGAAGATTATATTGTAAAGCCCGTTAACATTCAAGAACTTGACAAGCGTATCAAAGATACTTTGTCACAGATAGCACAAAAAAAAGGATGAAACGTTTAATATCAGCAATATTATTCATATTGCTAAGCTTTAATACAGCAGCTTTTATGGAAGGTTTCAATATCTCAAGTAATACAGAATATGTGTTTTTAATTATAAATTCTTTAACAGCAATACTTATTTTAATTATTTCATTAGATTTATACAAATTCATTAATATTACAAGGAAACATATTGTATTTATCCTGATATATTTTTGTATAGCCTTATTATTATTTAGCTCAATTCTTAATATATTTTATTTTGTTTTAAGGTCGCAGGTACAATATCTGCCTGTATATCTTATTGACAGGCTCATCATCTTAATCATTTTGGTGATTGTTTTTCTTGGGTTTAAAAAATTCAGGAAGAAGTTAAGTACTAAATCTTAATTAAAATGGCGTACAGGATAAAGGTTCTTATCGTGGACGATAATTCGAGTATCACGTATAGCCTTGAAAAAGGTCTTAAATCAATAAGTAGCCAGTATGAAATATATCAAGCACACAGTGGCAGAGATTGTTTAGTAAATGTGCAACAGCACAAGCCAGATATTATTTTGCTAGATATTATAATGCCGGACATGGACGGTTGGACAGTCGTTGAGAAGTTGCATACTGATAAAACATACTCTAATATACCAATTATTTTCATAACAGGTAAAGCCGACGAGATTAGCCAAGTGGTAGGGACAATGAGTGTCGAAGATTACATAGTAAAACCAATAGATATTAAAGATTTAGATATGAGAATAAGAAGAATATTAAATAGATAAAACGAAATATTTATAACCCTATTAACAGATACGGATTTCTAAAAAAAGAGGATATTGATGGTTAATTTATTATCACGGCGCAAAGTATCACTTATTATTATTCTGCCTGTAATTATAGCTATCATTGTTAATTCTACTCTTTTTTATGCAGGAGCACGCTCTTTATTAATACAGCATTACAAAAATAATGCTTTTTCATTAGCAACTAATCTCCTTGATGAGGTAGAGCTTGTGTTACAACAAGGAGATCCTGATTCTTTAATAGCTTTATTTCAATTATTGAATGAAACGCCAAATATTAATACAGTCCATGTAAGGTTTAATGATGGCAGGACTTTATGGGCTGGTATGAAACAGGGTTCTGCATATGCGCCTATATTTGAAGATAGGTTTACAGATGATAATTTAAATACCAAGGAGAAAGTTGTTGAAATTAACAAGGATTTGTTGCAGATTGCATATCCTATTTATATCCCTGATAAGATCGGCATATTACGGGTTGATTATTCTTTAAAAGAGATGAATACTGTGCTGAGAACAACCTTTTTTATATTAATGATATTTACACTTGTTTCTATATTTTTGGTTTTGTTGTTAGCGAGTTTTATAGCTAGAGGAGTTACAAAGCCTTTTCAACAATTAGAAAGGATATATGATAAATACAGCAGGGGTAACTATGATGTTGGGTTATTGGATGTTGCTGAGGATGAAACAGGCGAATTAGTAAGGAAATATGCGAATATTGTTGAAGAACTTGGCACATACCAAGTTAAAATGAGCGAGGCTGAAAAGAAAAAACATGAAGAGCAACAAAAAGCCATTGAAAGAGCAACACAAGACCTTAAAGAAGAGATATCCGGGGAAAAGAGCCTTGCTAAAAGCCTTAAAACAATACTGACACAGTTGAGGGAAAGCGAGGAAGAGCTCAAGAAGAAACAGGCCGCCTTACAAAAAAGTAATGAAGAATTACAAAAAGCAGAAGCAAAGTTAAAAGAATTTAATGTTGCCTTAGAAGAAAAAGTTAAAGAACGGACAGCTGAATTAGTTAAAGCAAATGAAGATATTAAGAAACTATTAGAAGTAAAAGACCAGTTTGTTAATCAGGTTAGCCATGATTTGAGAACACCTTTAACACCTATTATGACGCTACTGCCTTTAATTAAAAATGAGTTGACAAATATTTATGATGAGAAACTGCAGAAAGATTTAACAGAGATGATTGATAAAGTAATTGGGAATGCAGAGTATCTTTCTAATATTGTAACAGACACCTTGAGCATATCTAGGCTAGATACTGGCAAGGTCAAGTTAAACATGAGGCCTTACAATATTTATAATATAGTTGAGGAGATTATATCTGACAATAGTATAGTGTTTAAAGACGAAAATATTAAAGTTGTAAATAACATTAGCAAAGATTTGCCAAAGGTTAATATTGACAAAATGAGAATTAGGGAAGTTATTAATAATTTAATATCAAACGCAATTAAGTTTATGGAAAAAAGGAAAGAAATCATTTTCAGCGCAAGTTCAGACTCTGATTTTGTTACTGTTAGCGTGAAAGACACTGGTATAGGTATAAGACCGGACTTAGTTGTGAAGATATTTGAAGAGTTTTATAAGGCAGACCCCAGCAGGCACGAACATAGCTCAGGCTTAGGCTTGTCTATATGCAAAAGAATTATTGAGAAACACGGAGGCAGGATCTGGGCAGAATCACCCGGATTAGGAAAAGGAAGCACATTTAAATTTACCCTGCCAATATATAAGGCATAAAAAAATGAGAATAATTTATAAATTGCTTTTGATGACTTTAACAATGTTATCAATATCTATAGTTATAATTAGCTATGTTAGTATAAATTATGGTTATAGCACTATTTTTTATTTGGTCACAGCAGCTTTACTAATCTTATTCAGCATAATTGCCTTTTTTGTCTCAAAAACAATAACAGAGCCAGCCAAATATCTTATAAAAGAATCTACGGATATAGCAAAAGGCGTGCTTAACTTTAACGAAGAACTTGAAAAAAGAGTACAAGAAAGAACCGCAGAATTAGTAGAAGCAAATGTCCGCATAAAAAGATTACTGGATTTGAAGACACGGTTCGTTAATCAGGTTAGCCATGATTTGCGCACTCCATTAACTCCTTTATTAACCTTACTTCCTATTATGAGAGATGAAATAGCAGCTATAAAGGACAAAAAATTAAAAAAAGATTTGGATGAAATGATGACACGAGTAATTGGCAGCGCTGAATATCTATCCAATATAGTTACCAGTACATTGAGCATATCTAGGCTAGATACTGGCAAGTTAAAACTTGATTTAAAGCCTTATTCATTATATGATATTGTTAAAGAAGTTATTGATTCGCACGAAGATGTGTTCAAAGACGGAAATATAAAAATAATCAACACTGTAAAAAAAGATTTGCCAAAAGTTAATGTTGACAAGATGAGGATGCGCGAGTTGTTTGATAATTTAATTACAAACGCAATTAAATTTATGGATAAAAAAGAAAAGTTATTGTCGTTTGACGCCTATATTTATAGTGATAAATATCTTATTGTTAGCGTGAAAGATAATGGCATAGGTATTGAAGAAAAACATCTAAAAAAGATATTTGAAGAGTTTTATAAGGCAGATCCCAGCAGGCACGAACATAGTTCAGGCTTAGGCTTGTCTATATGTAAAAGGATAGTAGAGCTACACCATGGTAAGATCTGGGCAGAATCACCCGGATTGGGAAAAGGCTCAACGTTTAAGTTTGCCCTTCCTATTTACACACAATAAATATAAATTAATTTCTTTTCTTTAAAATAATGAAACCTTGGTCTATTAAGTATCAGCCAAACTCTTCTTCAAAAATAAAGGGGCAGAATAAAGCTATTGCACAATTAAATGAGTTTATTAAGAATTTTCCAGGCAAGAAAAAAGCTGCCTTGATATATGGCCCGCCCGGTTGCGGAAAAACCTCTTCTGTATATGCTGTTGGAACAGAATTTAATTTAGAATTAATTGAAGTGAATGCTTCTGACGTTAGAAACAAAGATTCTTTACATAAAAAACTGAGACCGGCTATTAGTCAAAGATCATTATTTTCAAAAGGCAAGTTAATATTAGTAGATGAGGTGGACGGCATTGCGGGTAATGCTGATCGTGGCGGTTTATCTGAATTAGCAAAATTAATTGATAAAACACATTTTCCTATTATAATAACGGCGAATGATCCTTGGGACAAGAAATTCTCAACAATAAGGAAAAAATCTGAGATGATTGAGTTCCGGACATTATCTTACCTTACAGTGCATTCTGTGCTGAAAAATATAGCTGATAATGAATCTATTAGATATGATGAAACTGCTCTTACTTCAATAGCCAGGAGAGTAGGCGGTGATTTAAGAGGCGCTATAAATGACCTACAGACATTGTCAGAACATACTAAATTATTGAATAAGGAAGATGTTGACGAGCTTTCTGGAAGAAGGCAAAAAGAAACAATGATTAATGCCTTGATGAGGATTTTCAAAACAACAAATCCAGATGTTGCGCTGCCGGCTCTTAATAATGTTGATGAAGAAATTGACCAGGTGTTTCTGTGGATAGATGAGAATCTACCTAAAGAGTATAAGAAAGCCGATGATTTGGCCAGGGCATATGATAATTTGAGTTTAGCAGATGTGTTTAGAGGTAGAATAAAGAGAAGACAGCACTGGCGTTTCCTTGTTTATATAAATAATCTGCTCACTGCAGGTATTGCATTAGCTAAAAAAGAGAAATATAGTGGTTTTAATAAATATACAAGAACAACAAGAATATTAAAATTATGGATGTTCAACCAGAAGAATGCTAAGAGAAAAGCAATTGCAGCTAAAATAGCAGAAAAGACACATACTTCTTCAAAAAGAGTAATACAAGACACTCTACCTTATGTTAAGTTAATATACAAGAGAAATGCTAATATGGCAAATAAATTAAGTAAGTATTTTGATTTCAATAAAGAAGAAGTAGCTTATTTGGTTAGTTAAGTATTTTTAATTTTTTCTTACTGTAGTTAAGTTAATTATAATAAAATTTTGAGAAAATAATAGTGGAGAGGAAAAGAGGGGTGATGGGTGGGTTGATAAAATAAGAATTATCGCCTCTCCACGTATTAATTTGAAAAGCACGGAGGTGCTTTTATTATGAATAATACTCTTCAATTTTTTCTTCTTCAGCCAATTTTTTGGCTTCACTAGAAGTTTTTTCTGCCTTAGTTAGTTCTTCTAAAGACATTTATTATTTCACCCTTTTTACTATTATATAGTAATAACTATTATATAAATCTTTCGTTTTTTACTATATTTAAGTAGTGAATACTTTAGAAATAACCAATAAAAAATAATATATACTAATTCTTACTCTTATCTGTGTAAAGGTGGTTTTGTGTCAATATCCATTGAAGATTTAACTGTTTTTGCTAAAAAGAAAGGTTTTGTTTATCCTAGCAATGAAATCTATGGAGGGTTTGCTGGGTTTTATGACTATGGTCCTCTTGGTGTAGAACTAAAAAATAATCTTAAAAGTAATTGGTGGAAAACTTTCGTGCAGAATAGAGATGATATTTTTGGTATTGACGGCAGTATTATTTCTAGCAAGAAAATATGGGAAGCTTCTGGTCATTTAACAAGTTTTGCTGATTTAATAGTGGAATGTAGTAAATGCAAAAATAACCATAGAGCAGATCATTTAATTGAAGATAAATTAGCAATGAATGTTGAAGGGTTGGACGCTAATGCTTTAAATAAACTTATTAAAGACAATAATATTAAATGTCCCGATTGTAAAAGCAGTTTAAAAGAAATTAAAAGCTTTAACTTGATGTTTCCTGTGCAAGTGGGCACATCAAAAGACAATATAGCATATTTAAGAGGAGAAACTGCACAACTAATCTTTTCTGTTTTTAAGAACGTGGTTGATTCTTCTAGAGTTAAGTTACCTTTTGGCATTGCACAGATTGGTAAAGCATTTAGAAATGAAATTAGTCCAAGAAACTTTTTATTCAGGACAAGGGAATTTGAACAAATGGAGATTGAATATTTTATAAGGCCAAAAGAAAAAAAATGTCCCTTACTTAGTAAAAGACAGTTGCAATTAGAATTTCAATTTTTATCTGAACAAGATCAAGTTAAAAAAAGAAAGCATAAGAAAGTTAAGATGTCTTCTTTAATAAATAAAAAATTATTGGGAGAATGGCACGCGTACTGGCTGGCAGAATCTTATTTATGGTTTATTGACTTGGGAATTAAAGAAAAAAATTTACGCATAAGAGAACATACTAAACAAGAATTGAGCCATTATTCATTAGGTACTTTTGATATTGACTATAATTTTCCGTTTGGCTGGAAAGAGTTGTATGGTAATGCTAACCGAGGCCAATATGATTTAAAGCAGCATATGAAATTTTCGGGAAAATCAATGGAAATTTTTGACGAGCAAACTAAGCAAAGATTAATACCAAAGGTCATTGAACCTTCATTTGGAGTAGACAGGGCTTTCTTGACTTTTTTATATGATGCTTATGAATCTGATAAGAAAGGAGGTAATGTTGTTCTAAAATTAAACTCACAGATAGCACCAATTAAAATAGCGGTATTTCCATTAGTTAATAAATTGGATGAACATGCTCTAAAAGTATATTTGATGTTAAAAAAAGATTTTGTTTGTAAATGGGACCGTAGCGGTAGTATTGGAAGAAGATATGCTAGGGCCGATGAAATTGGTATACCATATACAATAACATATGATTTTGACAGTCTAGATGATAAATCTGTTACAATTAGAGATAGAGATACAACAAAACAGATTAGAGTAAAAATTGAAGATTTAAAGAAAGTTCTTTGTAAGTTATTAAAAGGAGAGAAGTTTGAAAAGCAAGGGAAGTTGATTAAATAAACTTTGGTAATCTTATACCATGTTTACTAAATTCCAGTATTTGTTCTTCTAATTGTTTTACATAATGTCTTCTTTGAGTAGGATGCTTGACAACCTGATAACTTTCACCTGCCAATACTTCAAGTGGACTTATGACAGGAAGTTTTTCCCAGCCAATTGGTCTCCAATTTTCTATACACTCATAACACTCAAATATATCTCCATCTTGAGTAAAGTAGATTAAAACTGGTCTCTTTCCATTAAATGGCTGAGCTATCATTCCAGGCATGCGTTCTGAGTTGTATTTATACTTAGGATCTACAAGACAAATTGTGCCAATGTCATCTGGATTAGGTTGTTTATAGATAAGATCACCCCATCTACAAAGTTAATTTATCTTATATTTAAACTTAACTTTCACTGG
>CAZKFC010000013.1:0-28221 GCA_964552005.1 uncultured Methanosarcinales archaeon | reverse complement strand
TCATATATATAGATAAGCAAATGTTATATTTAAACTTTTTTCTAAGAAAAAATATAAATCATTATTTTATTCTATGAAAAAGGTGATATTATGCAAGAAATTGAATATGGTGATTTTAAAAAACTACAGATGAAGGTTGGCCAGATAACAAAAGTTGAACGTGTACCAAATACTGAAAAATTATACAAGTTACAAGTAGACATTGGTGATAAAAATATCCAAATAGTAACTAGTTTAGTTCCTTATTATAAAGAAGAAGAATTACAAGATCATAAAATAGTTGTTTTAACAAATTTAAAACCTATGAAGTTCCGTGGTGAATTATCAGAAGGAATGTTGTTGTGTGCAGAAAAAAATGATGAAAGTGAATGTGTATTATTGACAGTTGGAAAAGATATAGCTAATGGAACTCCAATAACATAAAAAAAAAGAATTTACTTATATTTAACGTGGACGTCAACGCCTTTATCGGCTTCTAAAACAACTGCAGCTGTAGAGGAATTACCTTTTTTCTTTGGTTTTTTTGTTTTAGATTTCTTCTTTGATTTTGTTTTTACAGCTTTCTTTGCTTTTTTTGTAGATGCCGTCGCTTTCTTTGTTTTAGATTTCTTTGTTGCTTTTTTAGAAGATTTCTTTTTTGTTGATTCTGTTTTAGTTGATTTCTTCTTTTCTTCTTTCTCCAAATCTTTCTCTAATCTAGATAATTCTTTTTCAACATCTGAAAATTCATCTTTCTTAGATTTCTTCTTAGACTTTTTCTTTTTAGATTTCTTTTTTGCGGGTTTTTTCTTGACTGTTTTTTTAGGTTTCTTAGGTTTCTCTGTTTCAACTTTTTTCTCATTAGTTTTTTCAACACGTTTCTCTACTTGGATTATCTTTACAGGCTTAATAACTTTGGTAGTTTCTTCAACTTTAACATGAGGAACTTCAACTTTACCTTTTTTCTTGACATAATAACCTTTATATTTCAAGGTATCGTCAATAATCATTTCCACTAATTTATCATCTTTCCAGCCTTTTTTTAATAAGTTATCTTTAATCTGTTCTGGCGACATTCCTTTTTGCAAAGCCCACAACACATAATTCTGGACTTTATACAAATCTGGAGCAAGCTTTTTTAAGTATAATGTATCTGTTTCAGATTCTAATTCCATTATGTCTTTTTCAAACTTACTTAGATCAGTTGATTCCATTTGCTCGAATGTTTTAATTTCATCCAAATCTTTTTTCTCTTCCTGAGCAAGCTTTTCAAGATCCGCCAACTCTGCTCTTTCTTCAGCAGTCATCTTTTGCAATTTCTGCAACTGGTTTAAAATCAAGATTAAAAATATTAAGAAAAATATTACCAATATAAAAAATATTTCTGGTAATGGTAAATTTACTCCAAATACGAACATGTTTAACACACCTCTTTAAGTATTAAAATAAATTCCCTATTTAAACTTTTAGCTTATTGTTAATGTTTGTGCGCTTTCACCTATTGTATCAATAAAGTAAGGACCTGCCTTGTATAGATAGCCTTTTGTTTCATAATTCCCTTTTGGCAGACAATACGGATTTGATATCATTGGCCTTACTATAATATTGCCTTCTGGCTGAAGTGATGATATATAATCTACTACAACACTTTTTCCGAATATTGAGCTTGGCTTATTCACATCAAATTCAATGTCAACTGGTTCATACAAGTTTGGCTTGTTTATCGCATAATAAAAGTCTAGGCATTTTACACCCGTGTAATCATATCTGGGTTCTACAGCTATTAAAAACTCCGGGATTTCTATGAAAACAGGAATTTCTCTAGTAATAATGTCTGAGTCAGGCAACTTTGCTTTCAATGTGAAGATTGCACTTTCTTTATCATAATCATAAATTAAACCTTCAAAGTATATTTCTTTAGTTTCCAATGCACCAATTTTATCAATTTTAATAGATCTTTGATTGACTTTAAACTTTGGAGGTACTTCTAACATTATCATTAAATCTGAAAAGTCTTTGTCAAGATTATTTTTTATATTAGTTTTAATTCTGAAAGTGTCCAAAATTCTTAGTTTATATGTTAAATCTAAACTTAAATCTAAAGCAAAGTCTTGGTTAATACAATTATCATCTATTTTACCGTCACAGTCATCATCTATATTGTTGCAGATTTCTAATGCACCGGGGTTTATATTAAAATTATTATCATCACAATCATCGCTACCTATACAATCCTCATCTATATCATAGTAACCATCATCGTCAAAGTCGTGGCATTGATCGTAACCATCGCTGCCACCGCCACCATAAACTTCTTCACATAACTCGTAATCATAGTTACATACTGCGCCTCGCTCGCAACTATCTCTTTTATTATGACAGTCTAGACAAGCACAACCTTCTCCAGTTTCACATCTATCATTTTCTTCACCTATACAACCACGTTTGCCACCATGATCTTCACATGTATCGTCACACATTAAATTATTGCATAAAGTAGTGCCTGGCGGACAATCGCCATAGTTAAAGTCAACACATTCTGTCTCATAAAAATTACACACAGTTCCTTCCACACAACTGTCTTGGTAGCCGTCACAATCTTTGCATGCACAACCCTCGCCCAAATCACACTTACCATTATTATTTATACATCCTGCAGGTCCGTCATCTGTTTCTTCACAGTCTTCACTGCAAGTTCCGTCTTGACATAAAGTTGTACCTTCTGGACACCCGCACAACTCGTCTTCACCACAAATAGCGCCTTCTGTGCAACTATCTTGCTCACCAAGACAATCATCGCATGCACAACCCTCACCAAGATCGCATTCATTGTTATCATTTATACAGCCTTGGTTACCGTCATCAGTATCATCACAATCATCACTGCAAGTTCCGTCTTGACATAAAGTTGTACCTGGCATACATTCATTTAATGCATCTTCACATTCTTCAGAATCTTCATTCCATGAACAACCAAAATGACTTACTGCTCCTCCACATGGATCGTAGTGACAACTTGGCTCATTATTATAATCAGAACATTCCATATCATCTTTACATTCTTCACAACTATCTCCTATTCCCGGAAACAGGGGAGCTAATATGTGTTCTCCATCGACCCAATAGCCACCACAGTCAAAAATACATTCTTCATATGTACAAGTACCTCCATCACCACAATCAGCCGGATCTGTACATGTTAATGAACATTCCGGACTGGCAAACATGAATGGGTTTGATAATGGATTAACTGAGTCCTGTCCGAGATAAATATTATCAACATCTGAAGATCCATTTAAATTCAAATCGTATTCTATTAATGTATCTGAATTATATTGTAAACAATCTTTATCATTATAAATTAAAGATCTAAAAGACATATCTTTATTATCAGGACTTAATTGGTAAATATCATTAGATTCCCAGTCAATATCCTTTACATTTTCAATTTCATATTCATCTGCTGATAAATCTCCTGTAGTTTCATGGTCAAAACCATCTTTGGCATTGGCACATAAATAATAATCACAATTAGCTTCCCATATATAGACTCCATACATGTCATCAAAAGGCGGTTCATCTACTAAATCATCACAATCATTGTCAACACCATCATCTAATGTTACTTCAGGATTTTCTGTTGCTATACATTTATATTCGCATAATTCTGTATAATAATTACACATTGTGCCATTAACACAACTATCTTGTAAACCATCACAGTCTTCACAGGCACAACCTTCACCTATATCACACTGACCATTATCATTTATACAGCCTTGGTTATTGCCATCTGTATCATCACAGTCAGCACTGCATGTGCCATCCTCACATAAAGTTGTACCAGGAGCACATCCGCATAATTCATCGCTTCCACAAATAGCACCAGGCATACAACTATCTTGTTCTGCTAAACAATCTGGACAGGCACAACCTTCACCTTCTTCACACACACCATTAGCATCCTCAATACAACCCTGGTTACCACCATCTGTGCTTTCACAATCTTCGCTACATGTACCGTCCTGGCATAATGTTGTGCCTGGCGGACACAAACTTGGTTCACAAGAACAACTGTTTAAATCACAGTATTCGTACTGTCCACAATCATTATCAGAGGCACAACCACCACAAACACCAACATCGCAGCTTCTTGTATATTCACAACTACAAATTGGAGTACATGAATTATCATTTCTCGTTAGTTTAACATTACCATCGCATGTTGTTTGAGGACAGTTAAATTGGTAATTATTATTAATAAACTCACAACCTTCTTCTGCATCTAAAGAATTATCGCCGCAGCCAAAACAAACTTCTCCAATGTAAGGATTACAAAATTCAACATCATTTATATCAACAACTGTGTTTCCATCCACATTATAAGGATTATTTTCATCTGTGCTATCATTAAAATTATTACTAATAGCAGTTGTATCAGTAATATCTACAATGCCATCATCATTAACATCACAAAGTTCACAACTGCTAATACAATCTTCTTGAATAGTAAGTTCCCATTCACCTAGTCCACCGGGCACAGCGACACATGTTGCTTTAACACCTCCACTGCTTAAACAATAATCATAACCTGATTGTCTACATATTCCTCGTTCATCAACACAGCTATGCGTGCCTTGTTCTTCACAACAGGCATCATATGTTAATAGTAAACCACCATTGTCTCTTAAATAATCAGAATCTGTATCAAATTTTGATCTGGTATGATGGACTATTTCACCATAATCGTCGCCACAACATAACCCTTGTTTATTAGGAGCGAAGTCGTCTTTGCCGTAAAAACATTCATTACTTGGGTTACAATCAAACCATTCAGTTTCTCTATTGAATTTGCCATCTAATAAAGCACATCTTGCTTCATCAACATCTAAGTCAAGCCAACCGCCTTGGATGCCATCTTGTGAGTAACATAATTCATATTCATCGTCATCATCAGCATCCAATAATGTGCCGACATCAATACTTTGAGCAGAATTATCAACACAGTCTGTTGCTTGATCTGCACATGTCCAGATAGTTACATCACTCTTTTTTTCATCCCAGTCTAATAATGTACCGTCATTATAAAAATCATAATAACTATCCTCCAAATAAACATCATAATCTGGATGAAAAGTTCTCCCCGGCTCTGGAAAATAATAGAAATTTTGATACCCAACTATTAAAGTTAGGTCCTGGCCGCAATTATAACTATCTTCATCTTTAATATCTTTTAACGAGTTTCGATTACCTCTAACTTGTATTAAAATCGGGTCTGTTAGTGGAATAGAAATAGTATCTGGCAAAGTAAAAGTATGGCTGAAAGTATAATCTTCAAATGTCTGGGTGTCAAAAACATATTGGTCTGTAGAAGAACCATAATCAACTGTTATTGTTATGTCGCCACAATAACCAGAAGTGCCACTTACAATAAAATCCTTGCTGTTTGTATTATTTAGGCAGACTGGTGTAACATCAACAGTTAAATTACCGGGATAATATGAACAGCCGCATGATACAGCGTCACAAGATTCCGCAAAATTGCCGCATGTATCAACATTAGAATCACATTCCTCGCTCCAACCATCTGAACCATCTGTATCTAATAAACCGTCACCGCAGTTATTTACACATAAACCTGGACCTTCACAATGTTGATCAACCGGACAAAGTGCATCTCTCCACCTTGGACTACTACCACAACAAGGATTACATGTTTCCAATCTTTGTCGTGTTGAATAATCCCCTGCTTCACATCTATATTGATCTGTCCAACTCCATCTTGTTGAACAACATGAACCAGGGCTACAATCATCATTTCTATAACCATACCAATTCAACTCATTATTATTACCTCTCCTCGGGCCAAGATCAACACATGCTGTTCCTGGTTCGCCAATATAACACAAACAAACTGCAGCGTCTTCTGCACCAGATGGACCACCTCTAACACAATGTGGATAATTACTACTACACCCACAATCAACTGCAGAAACAAATGTTAAAATAGTTAATAGAAAAACTAAAGAACCAAAAAGAATCAATAACAATTTCCATTTCATCTTCATACAAAATCCCCTTGCTTTTATTTACTTAATTTGTCCCAACCCAGCTATATAAACTTTTCGAAATTAAATTATCTGTAAATTAAGGTTTTTTCTAGAGTTCGGAACACTTTCCCTTGTTTCTGCATTAGTATAACAATCCAAAACAATTAAATTACGTTCTTTAAAATCTGGGTCAAATTCAATTGTTGCTCTTCCGGCAGCTGTTGGAAGAACTTCAAAACTCATCTTAGCTATATTACCAGAGCCAGAAGCGCATTCTCTTGCAATATAACCATAAGTAAATCTTCCATTAGTATCATCTACAAATTTTAAGCCAATAAGCTGAGATATCTTTCCGGCATAAGGTGTTATAGACAAAACATCACTAAACAAAGGATTAAAATTTGGATAATTGTGCCTTGTAACAGGCTCAACAGTATTTCTTATTAACCTAGTTTTATTTGGATCATATTTTATAGTAAATTGCACACTTCTAATATCTTCAACACAGTTTAAGCTGACTAACACATTAAAAACATCGCCCGGACTAAATCTCGTAGAATTAGTGTCCAAACTTAATTGGTTACGGGCTATTCTAATACCGTCAAAATCATTTTTGGTTATGCAATGATCTGTATTTTCATAATTAATATCTTCAACAAAACTGCCTTTAACAGGCACTGGAAATACAGTAAAATATTCTTTAACAACTTGATTATTTTCTATTAATTTTATTATTAATTCGTCATTCTCTATGCTCATGTTATAATCTTTACCTTTTATTTTGGTTGGTATATTAAACCTGCGCAAATAATTATTATTGACAGAGCTAGCAATAATAACCTCCTCCTTAATATTATTAGCTAAGTTCCTCATTAAGAGTAATTCTTGTCTCTCGCTGATATCTGACAATCTAATATTCATAATATAGATAAAGCCAATCAAGGCAAATATTACTAATGAAAATATAATAATGAATTCTACTGATATTTGTGATCTTTTATTAGCTGTCATTTGAACAATTCATACCGTTCTTATTATAATCTGGATGGCATAATCCATTGCCCCTAACACCAATTGCACCTAATTTATTTACAGTAGATGGTTCTGTATAAGGCGGCCTATCTACAATCCATTCATTTGTTATTCTGTCTTCATTACCTAATGTGTCAAAAGCATATAATCCAATAACAGAAACTTTAACTTTTTTGTGAGCAGAACCTTTCCAGCTTGCAATATTTGTACTATCCTTAAAATCATATTCTATATCTGCCTCAATAATAATTTCCCAAGGGTTTTCTTGCCTAACATCTGTTATTGTAATTGTAAATTCTCTAATATCAACTCCTAACCTTTCATAAACACTTTCCAAATTATTTTGTAATCCACTTATAGTATATTCTTGCTTTATACAGGGCTCTGTATTCCAACAACCTACTTTAGTTAGATTTACATAAGTAGAAGGATTAGGATCATAAATACCTTCTTTTATCACTCTTCTTAATATAGTTCTAAAATCATATTCAATATTATCAAAATCATTGTCATAATAATATTTTGACAGGCCAATGAGAGAATTCTTGGCTGCAATATAAATGAACTTTTCAAAATAAATGTTTTCCATATCATTAACCAAAGAATTCATTATCTTAACGCGAGTTCGAGTTACGTCCATCTCAGTTTCTTTTATTGAAAATTCTGATGCTAATTCAGTTGTAGCTGTAAATAAAATTACAATGAAGATGCTAACAATGGAAAAAAATATTCCTTTACGATTTATTCCCATACATTCACCTCAGCAATGTAAGGGCCCCAAAATTTTACTTCTCCTGTATTTGGTAATTCATAATAACCCATTATTAATTTCCTTGATGAAATTAATTTTCTACTTTGTTCTTTGCTTGCATACGTATCTGTATTTGAATAGATTCTTTCACCATTAATATTAAATTCAATGCCAAAAATGTCTTGCCTAAACAAATTATTTTCCACTGTTAAATTATAAAATAATTCTTTTGCTTCTTCTGTATTACTTGTATTATACAATTCACCAAAATAATCTAATAATGTTTGGTTAGCATTTAATATCAAATTATTATTACAATATTCACTTAATTTTGGATTGGAACATGCACATGTTGAATAATCTATACATAAATCATCAACTTTTATTGTGGAAAGTAATTCCATTGTATTATCTAGATACATTGTCAAAGGAACTTCTGTTGTAACTTTAGGTGTGTTAGAAGATATCAATAGATAACCAATTGTTAAAATTACAACGGCAAATATTGCATCCATAAGAAAAAAATATGCTTTTTTTGTTTTAAGTAAGGAAATCATCTTTTTTCAGCGCAAATAAAAACTTTCAAATCATATATTTCATAATTATGTAAGACAGGTTTTGATAAAACAATACTTTCTGTTTTACCAGGGCAGTCTGGTCTATGATTTGGATATTGTAATGGCGGATTTGTTCCGCAGGCAACTGCAGGCAATTCTGTATCTTTTTCTACTAATAAAATTGGATAATTATCTTGGCTATTAACTTTATAATTCCGTATTATTGTACCAGCCCTATCTACCAAATAAACACAATAATCTATTTTTGTAAATAAAGCAATATTTTCAAAATCTTTGAATAAATAATTGTAAACATCTATACTATCCAAAGAAAAAAAATAGTCAAATTTTGTTAAATCTAATTTTGCATTATCTAAAAAATCATATTCCTCATCATAAATTTGGTCTATCCTATCAAACAATAATTCTCCTGAAACATCTAACCCAGAATCGTCTGTTGAAATAACATTCCTTAATGAAAAGAAAAATACAGAAAGAGCAAATAAATATACTATAAAAGTCATGATAAAATCCATGCTGATTATTTGACTTTTCCTCATTTTATTAAGAAACTTCATCTATCTTAACACATGTAACAGTTGCCTGACAGTTTTCAGATGCTTGAACTTCAAAATTCTTAATACCTGCACTATAAAAACGTTCAGGAAAACACTTGCAAAAACCTTGGTTACAATTAGTACTAGGATTACAATTAGGAAAATCATTTTCTAATGGCACTTCAGATTCAAAGGTGAATTCTTTCTGACCATTTGTAGTCAAAACATCAAACACAAGGTAATATTCATCATTGCTTGGAATAGATAATATATACACTAAATTAATTTGAGATGGCAGCTCAACTGTAACAACTGATTTGCTTGGCGGCCCGTAATAATACATTTCTCTGGCTTTAACAAAGATCTGGTTAGTTATTTCTGCTAATCTCCTTTCAATAATCTTGTCATTAGACTCTAAAGCATAGTTTCTAAACAAATATATTCCAGGTAAGAGAATCATCAAAGCTAACGTAATAATTAAGATATATTCTACAGATATCTGCGACCTCTTTTTCATTAAGCATTAATAGTAAGTTACTTCATTATATAGTTTTTGGTACAACCAGTAAAAAGTTTTTAAAAAGGCACAATTTTCCCATACCTTATCTAGACAGCCGATGACGATCCTTGGAGTAGTCTTACTTCATAGTAAGAGTAAGAGAGTTAACTGAGGCCTAGAAAAAAATGGACCAGTAGCTCAGCTTGGACAGAGCAATACCCTCCTATTTACTAAGGAGCCAGGTAGAGGTCGGGGGTTCAAATCCTCCCTGGTCCGTATCAAAATAATTTTAAATATAACCATTTTCACCTGGCTTTGAATGAAGAACAGGACAAAAGCGTTTGTTTTAACAACTGTGATTGGTTTATCAATATTATATTTCACTTATTCAAATTTAGGCATAGTTAATGTTGTTGAAACATTCAAACATTTCTCTCTAAAAAGGTTTTTAATATATATCACGGCAGTAACCTTGATTGAAATTTTCTTGGTAATCAGGTGGAACACTGTGTTAAAAGCCTTTAAATTAAAGGTTCCGTTTCATAACCTTTTTCTTTATAAAATGTCAGGTTACGCAGTTGGTTACCTAAGCCCGCAGGCACATATCGGCGGAGAGCCAGTCAGAGCCTTATTATTAAAAAGACACAATATAAAATTTAAACAGGGAATAAGCTCTGTTCTAATAGATAAGTCAATGCAGCTTACGACTGATTTGTTGTTTGCTTTTGTTGGAGCATCTGCCTTATTTCTTCACTTCTCAATCTCGCGCAGGATAGAGTTTTTAATTTTTGGGTTTATAACCGCAGCTATATCATTGCTAGGATTTTATTTTTATTGCATGATAAAGAAGAAACCTTTCTTTAGCGCTATCTTAAGCTTAAGATTCTTAAAAAAAAACAATAAGTTAAAAAAACTGAGAGAAGATATTATTGAAGTTGAAAACACTCTCCATGTGTTTTATGTAAAACATTTCAATTATTTTATCAGAATAATTATCATTAACTTGTTTTTGTATGTGTTGATGTTTGTTGAGTATAGCACTGCTGCCATGTTATTTGGCTTCAAACCAAGTATATTCACAACCCTCATTGTGATGGGCGGTGTTGCTTTATCATATTCGTTGCCTGTGCCGATGGCGCTCGGTGTTTTAGAAGTTTCTCAGATAAGCGCTTTAGGTTTGTTAAGACAAAACAAAGCAATCGGGCTATCTATTAGCCTTCTTGTCAGGATGAAAGATATTATAAGGACAGTAATTGGCAGTTCTGCCCTGCTTTATTTTGGAATTAATATGGGATTGATTTGGAAACAGATTAAAGGTAATAAGGGTAAGAAAAATGCTAAGTAAACTTCAGACGACATATAAAATTAAAAAAGACCTTATTAAAAACAGGTTAAATGACTTCAAACAGTTTTATGAAAAACCGGTTTCCTGGTTTTATGATAATAATGAAATGGTATTAAAAAATGTTAAAAAGACAGACAATGAAAGATTTTTTGAAGAACTGGTCTTTTGTCTGCTTACTGCAAACACTTCTGCTGTAATGGCCATGAAAGCTGTTGACGGTGTTAGAGATGTTTTATTTTCTGGAAATCTTGAAGACATAAAAAAAGGATTGAAACGAGCAGGTTATAGATTTCCAAACAAAAGAGCTGAATATATTGTTGAGGCCCATAATAAAAACCTTGATTTGAAAAACTTAATTGAGAGCCATAGCAAAAATAAAGTAAGGGAGTTTTTAGTTACTAATGTCAAAGGCCTGGGTTATAAAGAAGCTAGCCATTTTTTAAGGAATGTTGGCATCTTTGGGTTAGCCATTTTAGATAAGCACATATTAAAATCGTTACATGAATTTGCTGTTATAAAAGAAATCCCTAAATCTATGAACAAAAACAGATATTTGGAAATTGAACAGAAATATATTGATTTCAGTAATAAAATAAACATCAATATGGATGAGCTTGATTTATTGTTATGGTCAACAAAGAATGGTCAAGTTATGAAATAAGAAAACGGTAGTGGTCTAGTGGCAAGACTCCACCCTCCCAAGCTTTTTAGAAAAGCTTGAGCAAAACAGGTGAGTTTCCTCACTTCGTTCGTCAAGCCCACTTAGGTTTTTGGAGAGAGGTGGCGATCCGGGTTCGAGTCCCGGCTACCGTACTTTAATATGAACTTTCTTCCCTGCTAAGAAATATAAACCGCCTATTACAGCTGTTAAAATTAATAAGAATACGTATAACAATGTATAATCTGGCCTTAAAGGCTGTTCTAATTCTGGCAATGGATATTGCACATCAACATCTGGCTGAAAAACAAACTCAGCTTCACATTCAGTTTTACAAATACCAAAATCCTTTTCCTGGCAACAGACTTCATTTAAAGAACAATCAGAATTAGTTTTACAATAATCATAACACCTTGTATCATCACAATAACCTGTCTGGACAACATTTCCTGTGATTGAGCTTCCCAAGAAAAAAAGTAACACGCCTAATGTATAAACAAAAGCATATATAAACAACCTATTTTGTTTTTCCATATTATTTTTATTAAGGGGATTAATTATAAATATTTCTATTTTATTTATTATTTTTATGGAAGAAAACTATTCACTATGGTTCATGCCAACTGGCAAAATTTATCATAAATATGAAAATATAATAAAAGATCTTGCCAAAAAATATAATTCTCCAACATTTGAACCGCATGTTACTTTAATTGGAACTATTAAAGACAAAGATGTTTTTGAAAAAACTTCTCTATTAAGTAAAAAGATTAAACCTTTTACTATAAAAATAATAAAAGCTTCTTACATGTTTGACTATTACAGGTGTGTGTTAGCATTAGCAGAACCAAACAAAGAAATAATGGAAGCTGCAAAAACCGCCAGAGAATTATTTACTGATTACAATAAAAGAGAATACATACCTCACTTAAGTTTATTATATGGAAATTTTTCTGAAGAGATTAAACAAAAGATAGTAAATGAACTAGGAGATTTATCAGTTGAATTTAAAGTTAATAAAATACATTTAGTTACTAGCGGAGATATCCCTGAAAAATGGTCTGTTGTGAAAGAATATAAACTGGGATAAAATTTAAAAGAATTACATGTTTTCTTGGTTTCTGACGCGGAGTTGCCGGTTATGAAAATTAGAAATTTTCAAATCCTCAACTCCTTACTTCATGCGGAGTTGCCGGAGTGGTCAAGCGTAAAAGCCATGGTTTTTACTGTGGTCCTTACGGACCAAACGGGACAGAGTTTTATGTCCCAGTGGCATTAGACGTCCATACTCAAGTCATAGAGTAATGAGGTTTCCATAAGAAATCAATGAAATACTCCCGTGAGCCATCTGTTGGCTTAGTGCCTACGCAGGTTCAAATCCTGCACTCCGCATTATTCTAAACCATAACTATCCACAAATCCCCTAATGATAGAATAATCTTTCAAATAATTATATCCTTTTTTTGTTAATATATAACGTTTCTTACCTTTTTTAGTTAATTTTTCTTCAATCAATTTTTTTTTAACTAATTCAGTTGTATATTCTTTCAGCATAACATGTGATAAATTAGCTTTATACATTATATGGGTTGGCTTAACTTTCTCGCCTTTTTCTCGAAGAATTTCAAGAATATCTTTAATTATTTCTAACTTATCGCGCTTTTTACTCATTTTATTATTAAGATTAAATTAAACAATATTAAGCTATATGCTATGAAATTAAACACATGAGCTGTAAAATATATGTTTGGGTTGGCGCCCATGAAAAGAAAAATTAGCTGTGCTAACAACAAAAAAAAGAAAGCTAACATTATTAAAAGAGGTTTCTTTTTTTTATGTTCCAAATAATTTAAGAAAGAATGGTGAAAAACAAAAAATAAGTAGAAAGAAGTTATCATGAAAAAGCCCAATAACAAAAGTCTTTTGGCAAATATCAAAACTAATAAAGTCGGGAACAGCAATACCAAAATTAATTTCTTACTTTTGATCTTAAAAGTTGTAAACAATAAAAAGGTTATGCCCATGGTCATAAAAAACACGTGCAAAAACAAGCCCTGGTTATAAAAAACGCTCAACGGGTGTATGCCGAACATAACATAAAATTCTGGGTTTATCTCTAATAATATTAAAAGATTAAATGCTGTTTGTATGGCATATGAAAAAAATATCAGCAGGAATGCTATTAACAATGAACGGGACTGTTCCTGATGCGTAAGACGATATACCTTAAATGAGAAATAAGATATCAAGAAAGTTATAAAAGCAAAAAATAACTGGAAAAATATAACAAATACCAAGAAGGGAAAGTCAACAGAATATAGTGTGGCCATTACTTAAAAAACACTAATTACTATTTTTAAATTTTATGAATTTAAAATCTTGATTTTTCTTTAATATTGTTTATAAGCAACTTTCATCATAAATAAAGGTAAGGTGATGGAAAATGGATAATAATTTCAAACAACATCGAGCTAATTTTTGGGAAATACAATTTGATCTACCTAAGATTAATGAATTAATAAATAACAAAGCTGTTACAATGTAAAGAGGTGGAAAAAGAATGAAAGACACAAGAACTGTGAAAGGCCTGTGCAACATTTCTTGTAAAAATAAAGGGCCTCCATAAAGAAAAAATTTCTCACCCCTTTTTCTTTTTTTCTCCTTGATAATAAGTATATTTGTGTGCTTTACCTTTTACTAATTCTTTTGGATACCTTTTATTATTATAGTCCAATTTCTTTAAAAATTCTTTATACAAGTCAATCCCTGTTGCATTACTAAATGCTATAAGAAAATGCATTATATCTGCAACTTCAGAGGCAATCTCATCTTTTTTATCTTCCATAACTTTTTTTACTTCTTCTTCACTTTTCCATTGAAAATGTTCCAATAATTCATTCGCCTCTATAGAAATTGCTATTGCTATATCTTTTGGATTATGGAATTTTTCCCAGTCTCTTTCTTTTAAGAAAGCAGAAAATCTTTGTTTCATATCTTCAATATCAGATTTGGTCATGATACGTAAAGAATGGAAATGCTATTTTTATACTTAACCAAAATTTTATAAATAATAGTCTAGGTAAGGTAATAGATGCTAAAAATAAAAGCAATAGGAGGTTATTCAGAAGTTGGCAGAAACATGACTGCTATACAGTATAAAGACGAAGTTATTATATGCGATATGGGTGTCCATCTCGAAAATTTTATTAATTTTAAGGATGATGACGATGATGATGAAAAATATTTCAGCGCAAAAGACTTGATAGCAGCGGATGCTGTTCCCAATGATTCTGTTATTAATGATATTAGAAATAAGGTTATTGCCATTATTCCCAGTCACGGCCACCTGGACCATATAGGAGCCATTCCGTATCTAGCGCAAAAATATGATTCCCCTATTATTTGTACGCCGTACACTGCTTCTGTTTTGAAAGCTATCATGAAAGACAAAAAAATTAAGATGCCAAACGATATTGTTATCCTGGAAAATAATAATAAAACAAAACTTTCTGATTCAATAACAATTGAATTCGTGGAAATGACTCACAGTATACCTGATACAGCAACAGTTGTTGTTCATACGCCAGAAGGTCAAATTGTTTATGCATTGGACTTCAAGCTAGATGATACTCCTGTCATTGGCAACAAGCCAAATTATGCAAGGTTAAAAGAACTTGGAAATAATGGAAATGTAAAAGCATTAATCATTGACTCATTATATTCACACATGCCCGGACATACACCAAGTGAGAGTGTTGCCAGAGCAATGTTAAAAGATGTTATGCTCAATACCAATAGCAAGGGCAAAGCTGTTATTGTAACTACATTTTCAAGCCAAATAGCCAGATTGAAATCCATAATAGAGTTTGGCAAACAAATGAACAGGAAAATAGTATTTCTAGGCAGAAGCCTGTCCAAATATGTTTATGCAGCTGAAGACATTGGCCTGGTTAATTTTTCAGATACTGTTGAGATAGTCCCCTACAGAAAAAAGATTAACAAGAAACTTAAACAAATTGACAAGATAGGTCGTGATAAATTTTTGATAGTGGCTACTGGACACCAAGGCGAACCCAACTCAGTAATGTCGAGGATAGCAGGCAATAACCTTGACTTTAAACTTAAACAAAAAGACATAATTATATTTTCCTGCAACGTTATACCAAGCCCTATAAATAAGCTTAATAGACAAGCCCTAGAAAGAAGTTTAATGCAGTCAAATGTACAAATATTTAGAGATGTTCATCAAAGCGGACATGGCAGGCAAGAAGATCATAAAAAATTAATTAGATTATTAAAACCAAAACATGTTATACCAGGGCATGCAGGCCCAGAAAGAACAATTTACTTAGCAAGATTAGCAGAAAAACTTGGCTATGATAATAAGACAGTTCATGTCATGGAAGACTCTCAGACACTTGAATTATAATAAGAACTTTTATAAATAAATTAAATTTCAATTTTTCTATAATATAGGGGGTGTTTAAATGAAATTAACTTTAGCTGATCCAAAATTATTGAAAGATAGCGTTGCAATTATATCTGATTTAGTTACTGAAGCACGTTTTAATGTTACAAAAGATTCTATTGACTTGGTGGCAATGGACCCTGCAAACGTTGCCATGGTCATTTTTAAATTGCTTAGCTCAAGTTTTACAGAATACACTGTTGAAAAAGACGTCAAGATAGCTTTAAACTTAGATAATTTGAAACAAGTTTTGAGAAGGGCCGGCCCAAGCGATGTTCTTTCTTTAGAATTAATGGAAAACAAGTTTAAAGTAACTATACAATCTGGAACCACTCGTACTTTTTACCTGCCAATTATTGAGTTAGAAGAAAAAGAACAAAAGATACCCTCACTTAATTTCCCATTATCAATTAAATTAGACACTGCTTTGTTGAATGAGGCAATTGAAGACGTTTCTATTGTGGCAGAATCTGTACAGTTTATCTGTGATAAAAATAAATTTACAGTAAGTGCAGAAGGCGATCTAAGCCAGGCAAAAGTTGAAATGAAAAGTGACAAAAACACTGTCATAACTAAAGAAGGCGACGACATAGTAAAGGCAAAGTATTCTATAGAATATCTTAAGAAAATGATACAAGGAAGTAAATTATCATCAGATGTTATTGTCAGATTCAGCAGTGACTATCCTTTGAAATTAGAATACAAGACAACTGACAAGTTAATGCTGTCTTTTATATTGGCTCCTAGAGTGGATAATGACTAATCGTCATGTTCCATAGGTTAGAGCCTACGGAATTTAATTTATTCTTTTCTCAACAATTCTAACTATTTTCTCAAAATCTTTTTTATTTGGCTGGTATTTTGCAAATTCTACTAATGAGCAAAAATCAAAGCACTCTTTGATTTCTTTATAATTTTTTTTATGCTCTTTAAGATATTTGATCAAATCATCATTGGTTAATTCCTTTTGCAACCCATTTTCATAACTTAAATATAATCTTAGTGATTGTGCAGCTGTTCCGTAAGCATCTTTATACTTTTTCTTTTCAAATAACTGTCTTGATTTATTTAGCAGTCTTTTTGCCTCTTTTTTATAGTCAAATGGTTTTTCTACTTCTTTTTTCTTTATCTCTTCTTCTAACTTATTTTTCTTGAAGTATTTTGTGTATAGGTAATAGAGTAAACCACAAACTAACAATATGGGTATAAACCATAAATAGAATCTCTTTTTTTTATTGGATTTAACTAGTTCAACTTTTTCAACTGTATTATTGACAAACTCAGCTTTAATTGTTGCTGTTTGGTTTTTATTATTTATATAATTAATATTCATCAGACTATTATTTTGTTCTATTGTGTATTGTGTATTTTGTTGGTTAAAGCCTTCTTTTTTTAACTCCTCATTATATTTTTGGAACTCAGGATTTTTCTGCAGTTCTTCAAGCATTTTCTGCCTGCTTTGCGGAGTATCTTTTATGAAGTTCTTTAAATTACCTTTATCCAATTCTCCTTTAAGCTGTGCTTGCTCTCCTTCTTCATTCTCATAATTTAACTCAAAACTGCCTGTGTTGTTAGATTCAGGATTAAGACTTCCTCCTGTCAAATTATATCCTTGCTGCAATAATTTTTGATGCTCTTTCATGAATTCCTGGTTTTTTCCCAATTCTTTTTGAAATTCTTTCTGCATTCTTTGTTTATGTTGCAGTTGGTTTTGAATCTGCTGTTTTAAAGCATTGCTGTCTTGCGACATTTGGTTATTTTGAAGTCTTTTTTGAGGATCTTGGGATTGTATTTGCTGCTGATTACCAAACATTTGGTTTATCATCTGCTGCATTCTTTGTTCTTGCTGTGCAAACGGATCTTGTTGCTGCTGAACAAACTGGCTTGCTTTTTGAGATGAGCTACTGATTTGATTTTGCTGGTTATTTTTCTGTGATTCATCACTAACAAAATGTATTTTTATGTCATCAAGAATAACCTCTCTTGCCTCGTCTTTTGTATAAGAAAACTTTAATTTAACTGACAAGGTCATTGGAGTGTCAGACGTCCCAAAATTAAGAGGAATATTTGTTTTTCCTTTTTCTAATAAAAAAGATTTTGACTGTGTATTAGTGCTTGAATATTGGAAATTTCCTTGATTTATTGACTGTGTTATTGTATAAGTCAGCAACCCATTAATATTCTCTTTATAAGAATTATCTGAGTTTAAATTTATTATTGCATCTTCTCCAATTTTAAAATAATATTCTTTTTGGTCCAATGACAAAATTATATCTTTAGCATGGGCTACGGGAACCATTATTGAAATTAAAATTAATAGGAATAATGCTCTTTTCATTTTATAATCCTCTTTCCGCCATATTGAAGATAAAGATAAATTAAAAACACTAATAACGCAGCAAGGAAAAACCATTCCTTGATGTTTGTCTCTTCTTTTTCTCTTTTGATTTCCTTGCCTAAGTTTTTATATATCTTTTCAAGAGTATTCTCATCAACTGACTCAAAATATTTTCCTCCTGTCTCCTTAGCTATGGCTTTTAAGGTTTCTGCGTCAAATTCTGCATACTGTGGATTGCCAAACCAATCATAACCCTGTACAACTTTTTCTTCAGAACCCATGCCCACAGTATGAACCTGAATATTATTTGATTTTGCAAAAGCAACTGCTTCTGCTGGGTTTATGACACCTGCATTATTTACACCATCACTCAACAAGATTATCACTTTTTTTTTATTAGGGATAGATGTTGCCATATCAATACCCATAGCAAGGCCATCTCCTATCGCAGTTCTTCCTTCCCTTAGTGTGATGCTCCTTAGTTTTTCAATCACTTTATCCTTGTATGGGCTCAGATAGGCTGCTGTTGTTGCTCCTGATTCAAAAATAACTATGCCGACATGGTCTTTTTCTTTCAGGTCTTTAATAAGTATCTCAGCAGCTTTCTTCATAGCTTCCAGCCTGTTTGGCTTGTAATCAGTTGCCTGCATGCTTCCAGAAACATCAAGCACCAAGACCACATTAACACCTTCTTTTGTCTGATTTAAGGGTATGTGTGGATTTGCAAATCCTATAATCATCAAAACAAGAACTAATAATGCTAAATAGAACAATATCTCGTCTCTTCTGCATTTCTTTTTATCACCTAACGCAGATTTAATAAACCCGATATTGCTGAACTTTATTGCATCTTTCTTTTTTTTCTCAATTATTTTTTTATAAAAATAAAATAATAAAGGAACTGCAAGTAAAAATACTAAAACCCATGGGTCTTCAAACCCTGCCATCAGCTAATCACCTTTTTTTTCCTTAACCTAAAGAATTTTCTTAGTGGCACTTCATAAGGCTCATCTGTTGTTATACTTATTGTGTCTATTTTGTATTTCTTGAATAAAGCATTTATATTATTAGATTGTTTTTTCATAACTTTTGCATAATTTTTTCTAAATTCAGGGTCAGAAGTATTTATTAGTATCTGTTCACCTGTTTCCTCATCCTCTAATTGTATTAATCCAATATCAGGAATGTTAAATTCTCTACTATCTTGAACCTTAATAGCTATAACATCGTGCCTGTTCTTTAAAATAGCTAATGGTTTACTAAAATCTTCAGAATAGAAATCTGAAATAATGAATAAGATACTTCTTTTCTTTATGACATTTGATATAAATGAGAGGGAATTATTTAGGTTAGTTGCCTTTGATTTTGGTTTATGAGTTATAAGGCTGCTTATTAACTTTAAAACATGCTTTCTTCCTTTTCTTGCAGGAATATATTTTTCAACAAAATCTGTAAAAATAAATAATCCAACATTATCATTGTTCCTTAAAGCTGAAAACATCAAAGTAGCTGTTAATTCTATTGCTTTTCTTTTTTTTTCAACAGTATTTCCAAAACTTCCTGAAGCAGAGAAGTCAAAAGCAAAATAAACCCGCAAATCCCTTTCTTCAATAAATTCTTTTATGAATGGCTTGTTAAACCTGGCAGTAACTTTCCAATCTATTGCCCTTATGTCATCTCCTAGCCTATACTCCCTTATTTCTGAAAATTCAATCCCTTGGCCTTTGAATATTGAATGATAATTTCCTGCAATGATTCCATCAACCAAGTGTTTTGTTGCAATCTCTATTTTTCTTACTTGTTTAATAACCTTCTTTATCTCCTGCATTTTTATTCAACCATATATGCAAAAGCTTCTTCAATAGTTGAGACTTCTTTTATCTCTATGCCCCATTCTTTTTTTGCCTCTTGTGCAATATCAATAATCCTTGGAACATATCTAGTGTTTAACAGCCTGAATCCGAAGCCATATGGCTCTTCTTCTATAACCTTTTCATAATACTTAATTTTTGTTTGGCCTTTCGGAACAAGGAATATTTTATATCCTGCATCAGCAGCTGCTTTTGCCTTTTCAAGAATCCCGCCAACTCTTCCTATGGTTCCGTTATGATTTATTGCGCCTGTTATGGCAATATCATCTTTTATGCTCTTGTTTTGCAAAGCAGCCATTACAGCAATAGCTGTTGCTGCTCCAGCTGATTCACCGCCAATAACATTACTTTCTATCTCATAGCTTAATATGAAATCTTTGTCTGCTGCATAATTTTCGCTTCTCAGTTTTGCTACAGTAACAGCAATATTTGCTGAATATTGAAGATCTGTTTCCAAGAAAGGATTTGTGTCAATGAGCACATTAGCATTTCCAGGTATAAGCCTGACTGTTAGCGTTCCAACAACACCTTTTTCTTCATAACTGCTTACTGCAACTATTGGAACTGATCTGATTATGATTTTGTTATCGTTAGTTTGCTCATCATCAAGATAATTTGTGCTTTTTTCAATATCTTGGCTGGAGCAATCTTGCATTGGGAACACATCTGTAAAAAGCATCAGATGAGTATAGAAAGCACTGGCAAAAACAAAGCCAATGATAAAGTATACTATGCCCAGAACAATACTTTTTCTGCCCATCTTTATGGAACCCTTATTTTTTCCAGTATTTTTGTAATGATTTCATCGCTTGTCTTTTGCTCTGCCTCTGCCTCATAAGTCAACAGGATCCTATGTCTTAGAACCTCATAAGCAACTGATTTTATATCTTCAGGCGTTACATACCCTCTACCATTCATCATTGCATGAGCTTTTCCAGCAAGAATCAACCACAAAGATGCTCTTGGGCTTGCGCCATATTCAATTTGCCCATTTATATCAAGACCATATTTGTCAGGGTTTCTTGTTGCGTCGACAATTTCAGCAACATACTCCTTAATCTTTTTATCAGCATATATTTTTTGGTTGAATTCCTGCATCTCAATAATTTTTTTAGAAGAAAGTAGTTTTGAGATTTTTAGCTTAATTCCTTCAGTGAACCTATCCATAATAACAATCTCATCTTCCTTTAAAGGATATCCGATCAATATCTTAAACATGAATCTGTCAACTTGTGCTTCAGGTAGTTTATATGTACCTTCTGATTCAATAGGGTTTTGCGTAGCTAATACCATAAAAGGAGAAGGTAATTTTGAAGTATCTCCTTGTATGCTTACTTGTCTTTCCTGCATTGCTTCAAGCAAAGCTGACTGCACTTTTGGAGGAGCCCTATTGATTTCATCAGCTAAGATAAAATTAGTAAATATTGGTCCTTTCATTGTTTTGAATGAAGCAGTATTATGATCATATATCTTGGTTCCAGTAATGTCTGCAGGCAATAAATCTGGCGTAAATTGCAATCTTACAAAACCGCAATCAAGGCATTCTGAAAGCGTCTTAATCATAAGAGTTTTTGCTAGTCCCGGAACTCCTTCTATAAGGATATGGCCGTTTGATATTAAGGCAATCAATAATTTTTCAATAATTTCATCATGCCCAACAATTACCTTAGAAATTTCTTTTTTTACCTTAGAAAGTGTTTCTGCATATTTTTCAGATTTATCATTAAGAGCTTTAATTTCTTTATTCATTATTTTTTCACCTCATAACACTCTAAGTAAGACTTTCTATTTCAACATATTCCATAAATTTTCTCTTTTCTGATATTGTTTTTGGAGCTAACTTTTTCCTTAATTTTTTTTCTATTTTCAGAACAGCATTTTTCACAGTATTTTCTACTCCCCAACCTTCAGCATTTACAGAAATTTTATTTCCTGGTGAATGCAATCTTAGGTTTGCGTATATTAGGTATTCTCCGTTCTGGATTTCTTTGTGTTTTTTTAGATGAAGATAGATGAATGGATTTTTTATTCTAGGTTCTATCTTTTTAACAAATTTCGATATTATTGACTCAATTAAAGGTTTATCAAGATCTTCAATCTTTGAACTAATCTGCAATCTTGATAATTTTGGATCTCTATTAATTTCAGATATTGGTCTTAGCAAATCTTTTCTTGATATTATTCCTATTAATTTATCATTATTATCTACTACCAGAACACTATTTATTAAATTATTAATCATAAGATTAATAACTTTTTTTACAGGTTCATCTGGCTTAACTGTGATTACATTAGCTGTCATAATATCAACAACACTCAAATCAAATAGTGAATTTTTTTCATCAAGAACAAATTTATCACCAACAAAATCAGAAGATAGCATGAACTTTTCAATAATATCATGTAATGTAATAATCCCGATTAAATTGCCATATTCAATTACAGGCAATCTTGAAATATGAAATTCCCTAAACATCCTTAATACTGTAGAAATCTTATCTTCTGGAGAGACAATTATCATATCTTCAGTCATAAACTCACTAGCCTTTCTATTGCCAAACTCCTTTAGCGCTACTGAATTTAGAAGAGCTGAGTCATTTATAACACCAACAACCTTTTTCCCATCAAACACAGGTAGGTTCATAACATCATTCTCAATCATCAGCCTTGCACATTCTGTAATTTTATGGTTTCGGGTAATTTTTGGAGCAGTATTAACAATAGCTTTGGCTTTTGTTTTTTCTCTTTTAAGTCCAGACCTGAGAATATCTCTTTCTGTAATGATTCCTTTATATTTATCTTGTTTATCAAAGACCAAAACAACATCTGTACTTGTATCAAATAAAGGCAATATTTCAGACAAAAATTGATCTTCATACACTTTTTTGTATTTGTTATCCATAATATCCTTTGCAATTATTGTCTTTACCATATACCTCACCCTAATTTTGAAATATCTGGTAAACTAGACTATTATCCCTATTACAATTTAGGGTAAGTTTCTTAATTTGCTCAAACATAAGGTTTGTTGTTTCCCTCATTTCAATATTGCAAATGTTATAAGCCATTTCAATCACCTCTTACTTAAGGCAATCTTTGGAGATATTTTTGAAAAATCAACGCTCAGATTGTCTAAAAAACAAATGTTTTCGTGCAGCATTTTTCTCATAAAAATAGGAACAACGATACTTGTAATTAGGCTCATTAAAAGGATTGCAGCGTAAATGTCTTTGGAAATTAGACCTGCTTGCATACCTATTACTCCAACAATCATAGCAACCTCTCCCCTTGGAACCATACCTAAACTAATGAGCAAAGAATCTTTTCTTGATGCTCCTAATTTTCTTGCAGGAAGATATAGTCCCAATAATTTTGAAAGTAATGCAATAATAGTTAGACCAAGTATAAGTGGCAGAACTGTTGCAATGGATTCAATTTCAATTAATATTCCCAGTGTAACAAAAAATATTGAAGAGAATATCATTTCAAGGTAATTAACACCTTCAATTAGTGATTTTACCTTTTGCTCACTCATAGCAACTCCTGCGATAAATGCACCAACAATTGCTGATAATCCAACCAACTCTGCAATGAAGGAATAAGTAAGTGCCACAAGTAAAGCAAACATCAAAGGCAATTTGGGAGAATTGTGGTGCTTAGCAAATTCATTAACTTTATGTGTAAATGAATTAAGTCTAAAACCAACAATAATTCCAACCACTATGAATAATATGGATACAATAATTTTCACTGCCATTTGTATAGGATTGAAATTTCCACTAAACTGAGAAGTAACAATTGATAAGATTAATAGTGATAATATATCATCTACAACTGCAGCACCCATAATAGTTTTTGCAAATTCAGCATTTAGGTGTCCTGTTTCTTTTAAGACATTTGCGGTAATAGCTACACTTGTTGCAGTTAGAGCAGTTCCAATTAATACAGAAGTTCTAAAATCTCCTATAAGCATTCCAAACACACATCCAAATATCCAGGGCACTATCACACCTAATGTCCCAAGCACAATATTTTTCTTTGTATATATTTCATGAAGTTTACATTCCATACCTACAGTAAATAGTAATAAAACAGATCCTAAATAAGCTAATCCTTGTAAGGTTTCATTATAATGAAGCAGACCTAGGATACTGGGTCCTAATATAAAACCAGCTAGAATTTCACCAATAACTAAAGACTGCCTAAATCTAGACACTATCAAAGACCCAAGCAGTGCAAAAAATAACATAATACTTAATTCAAAACCAATCTCAGCAAAGGATTGCATTTCTAATCACCTTACAACACTGCTTTTAGTAATCCTCTTTCCTGAATCTCCTATTCTTGTATTCTTTAGATTTCATCCCTTGAAATGATGGTGCCATATAAGCCCTCATACATTTGCACCACCCCCTTTTTTTAGAGTCTTCTGCTCCTTAATTTTATCAAATGCAAATTCAAAATGCCTTTTCTTTACCTTTTTTTCTTTAGATTTTGACTGTTTGTTCTCTCTCATTGCTTGTAGACCTGCTTCCCTGCACATTGCTTCAATTTCTGCGCCAGTCCATTTGTCAGTTTTTTTAGACCAGTCTTCAAGGTTCACATCTTTTGAAAGAGGCATATTTCTTGTGTGGACTTTAAATATCTCAAGCCTTGATTTTTCGTCAGGCATTGGAATCTCAATTTTTAAGTCAATTCTTCCAGGCCTTAAGAGTGAAGGATCTATCAGATCAGGCCTGTTCGTAGCTGCTATTATAACTACTTTTTCAAGCTCTTCTACTCCATCAATTTCTGTCAAGAGCTGATTGACCATCCTTTCAGTTGCATCTGTCAAAGATGAGCCTCTTACTTTTGATATTGAATCAAATTCATCAAAAAAGATTATTGACGGTGCAACCTGTCTAGCTTTGCTAAAGATCTCCCTGATATGTTTTTCAGATTCGCCAACCCATTTAGAAATTAATTCAGGACCTTTAACAGCAATGAAATTAGCTTCAGCTTCATTTGCTACAGCCTTGGCAAGGAGAGTCTTTCCAGTTCCTGGAGGGCCATATAGCAATATTCCCTTAGGGGGCTTAATGCCGTATTCCTTAAAGCTGTCTGGATCCTTAAGAGGCCACTCAACAGTCTCAATTATTTGCTTCTTTACTTCTTCAAGGCCACCAATGTCATCCCATTTGGTCTTAGGTTTTGTAATCAGGACTTCACGCATAGCTGAAGGCTCAACCATCCTTAAAGCATGCATAAAATGCTCTTTTTTAATAGCCATCTTATCAAGCACATTTGCAGGAACCTTATCTTCTATAGTTCTGAGGCTTTTCATGTATGGCTTGAGTGATTTCATAGCAGCTTCTTTGCACAATACTTCAATGTCTGCGCCAGTATAACCCAATGTTTTATCTGCAATCAGATCTAGGTCAACATCTTTTGCAAGGGGCATTCCCCTTGTATGTATCTGTAATATTTCTTTCCTGCCGTCTCTACTAGGAGGATTGATTTTGATTTCTCTATCAAATCTTCCAGGTCTTCTTAGTGCAGGATCAAGATCATCAGCCCTATTTGTTGCTGCCATGACAACTACTTGACCTCTAGATTTCAACCCATCCATCAGAGTAAGCAGCTGTGAAACAACCCTTCTTTCTAACTCACCACGAGCTTCTCCTCTTTTAGGAGCGATAGCATCAATCTCATCAATAAATATTATGGAAGGTGCATTTTTTGATGCTTCCTCAAAGATATCCCTCAGCTGTTTTTCTGATTCACCATAATATTTATTTATTATTTCAGGACCTGCTATTGAAAAGAAATGTGACTCTGTCTCACTTGCAACAGCTTTTGCTAGAAGAGTTTTCCCAGTACCTGGCGGACCAACCAACAGAACACCTTTTGGTGCACCAATACCCATTTTCTGGAATACTTCAGGATGCTTCATAGGTATCTCTACCATTTCCCTAACAAGATCCACTTCTTCTTTTAGGCCGCCTATATCTTCATAAGTAACTTCTGGAATCCTAAGCGATTCTGCTTTGATAACTTTATCTGATATGAACAAAACAGTTTGTGGTGTTATCTTTACAATCTTATTAGGGATAACTTTTGTTACAACATAATATAGTGTTGTTCCCATAACATCAATCTCAATCTTTTGGCCTTTTATTATAGGCTTATCAAGCAATTTGTTGTGGAAATATGAAGTTGGATCACCGCTGAACTGGATTTGTTCTACTGGTGAAAGTGTTACTTCTTTTGCATCTAGCCACTCTGCTTTTTTTATTGCAATCTCATCACCAAGCGATACACCAGCATTAAACCTAGCGTTCCCATCCAACCTTATTATTCCTGAATTTTCATCTTCTGGGTTATGCCTTCTTACAGATACAACTGCACGATTCTTTCCTTTAATTTCTATGAAATCTCCAGGATCTAGTTGTAGTTTATCCATAATGTATGAGGGCACTCTAGCGATTGATCTTCCCACATCATCTTGCAGCGCTTCTGTAACTTTAAGCTTGATTTCATTGTTTATTTCAGTCATTTTCTTTTCCTCCTATTTTTTTAGTTATTATTTCATACTCAACACATTTCAGTCTCTCTAAGAGTTCTCGCTGATTAATCTTAAGTTCAGCCTGTTTCCTCTATTCCTTTGATTGGTATTCTTATTTCAAGGGTTCCGTCTTTGAAAGTTTGCCTGACTTTTGTGGTGTCTGCATTTTCAGGCAGCGCAAGATACCTGTAAAACTGCTGGTTTCGGTATTCTTCTACTTCACCCTCCATTGTTGATTTTCCTGTTTTATATTCCTTTACTGATTTTATTGTTACTCCCTGTTCAGTTATTGAAACATCCACTTGTGCTTCTTCTTCAACAGGCAGTTGTGCCTTGATCACAATTTCATTGTCTTGTGTGTAATAGTCAAAAGCAACTCTCTGAAAATTGCCAAGATTTGTTATAGTCATTGGGAAGGGTGCTGACGGAAAGTCAAAGCTGTATGTTGAAAAAGGATCATCCCACACCTCATCAAACAACTGCTCCATTCTTAAACTCATTTGATTCATTTTTGTATAAGGGTCTGTTGATATTGGATCTATTTTTGAAAATATATCTTCTACACTATATTCTTGTTTTTTTTGCGCTTTTTTTAGTCCTATGTTATATGCTGTTGATATGCTAATGATTAAGAGCAAAGTAAACATCACTATGATAAATGGAATTTTGTTATTCTGGATCTTTTGTTTGAGTTTTTTTCTGAATTTTTTTAGGAATTTCATTTTGCATCACCTCAAATTTTTTAAAAAATGAAGTTAATGCTGTTCTTTTATCTCCTGTCTTTATGTAGCCTTTACTTTACCTATCTGCTTATCTTTAATCCATGGGTTTATACTTTCTTCAACACGAGCAGTAATAATTATTGAATCTTTCTCAACACAACATTCTACTGAATCTGGTTCAATTCTTCTTGGGAGACTGATGAATTCAGTGACTTGTTTGCCATCTTGTTTGTTTCCCTGAATAATCAAAAATGTGCTTTCAGGAAATACATTTATTGAGTCTCTAACTATTGGCAACACTGCCTTTACTTCTATTTTATCAGATTTTTCAGCAATCTGAATATCATTGTAATCATTACTGTAAGGATAATTTTGAGTTTTTTTGTTCCCGTAATCATATGCTCCATTCCAATCATTTGTAGCAAACTGGCTTACCAACATACTTTTTCTTGCCTGATCAAATTGTGAAACAACATCATGCATTGTTATCACCTCGTTGTATGTTGGTAGGAAGTCTTCAAACTAGAAGACTTCCACCATGTGCTCAAAAAAGTAATTTACTTTTTTGGCATCCTGAAAATCCAATAATGTGATTTTCATGATATTGGGATCCAAAAAAACAAAAAATGCACTTAGTTGACTTTTATTTCTCTTCCTTTTCTTTTTTCTTTCTCTACTTTAGGCATCCTTAATTCTAAGACGCCATTCTTATAGGATGCGTTGATTTTATTTGCGTCCACATTCTCTGGAAGAGCTATGAACCTGTAAAACCCACTATAACTTCTTTCTAGCCTGTATCTTCCTTTTTTCTTGTCTTCTTCTTTTCTTTCGTCTTTTTTCTCTACTTTCA
>CAZKFC010000012.1:0-29686 GCA_964552005.1 uncultured Methanosarcinales archaeon | reverse complement strand
ATATTGTTATTATCATTACAATCTATAGGGCCGCAGGAACCGCCTTCTACTGAATAACCGTCATTGTCAGCATCTGTGCAAACCCCGGCTGTTGTCCCATCCCAATCACTTAGCCTTGCTAACATATACCAGATAGCTTTTCCTTTTCTTTCACAGTTTGGGTTATTACTGTGAGTTAACTGACATGTAGGACCACACTCTTCCCGACCAGGGCAACCGTTTGCAACATTATACTCATCATCTCGAAACAGAATGTTTGTACTATTACAAGTCAATGTATTTATTATGTTGTCAGAACCATAACTTTCAATATCAGCAAAATCAAACAAGATTTTGTCATTATCTCTAACATATTGTCTAATACGCTCATTAAAATTGTGTCTGTTCAATCCTTGGTTTTGCCAGCAGTTAGCTTCTGCATTCATTGTTGTATAAATAAACGTAGTATCCGGATGTTGTTGTTCTAAGTTTTCCATTATTGTGATATAATCATTAAATGTCTGTTCCCAGGTATCAGCAGTTCCCTCACCACACCAAGTAAACATAGAATAATTAGCATCAGCTAGCCTGGAAACATAAGTCGAATAATCGGGCAGATAAGAATGTATCCAAGTAAACTTCAAAGCATTGTTTTCGATTGACCATTCAGGATTTTGTATGTCCCATGCATATTCATTAATCCCAACATTATATCTTGAGTCACTTAATTCCAATAATTTTAATCCTTCATTAATTTGTCTGCTATGAGATCTTCCTGAATGATGGAACTTTATATTATAAATATCTGTAATATATTCTTCAGGGATTTGGTCAAATTCTTCAATAGCTGTATGGTCAATGATTAAAGCCGTACTTTCATACTTTTCAGTTGTAAATGTTCTAACAGGTAAAACTTCACATTCAATATTGTCACATGCTTCAATTTGATAATAATATGTTGTTTCAGGTTGTAACGGTGCTAATATTAATGTGTGTTCTGAGCTAAAAACAGTGTCAATAACTTCACTTCCTAAACTTGGAGATAACCCATATCTAACAGTTGCATTAGAAAGAACATCTGTTGTTATTTGTATAACTGCTGCAGATTCGCTTGGAGTTAAGGCAATTCCAGCATCTTCTAATAAAGGCAATGTTTCTTCATAAACTGTAAGAATATTTTGAGAAATTATTTCAGGATTAACATTAACTTTGAAAATATATTCAGGATCACCTTTAAAGAAAGGTAATGGATTATCATCTTCCCATACAGCTTCCCATTCAACAGATAATTTATTATTATCAATAATAACTTCTTTCTGATATATAGCTTTACTTCCAAACATACCATCAGTTTCAATAATCTCAATATTTGCTAATTTGCCTTTACAATCATGATTTTCAATCACCAGTTTAACTGTTTCACGATTTCTAGCTTCTGTTTTTGTCCAATAAGCTTTTTCAAGAACACATTCACAATCACGTTGATGAAGCGGCCTATTAATTTGTGTCCCGCAATAGTTATTATCTGTACATTCTCTTTTTTGTACACCTTGATAGCATTCCTGCCACTCACTACAAGACCAATCTTCTACACATGTTTTTTCGCAACTTTTTTCTTCACTTGGTTTTTTGTTAAAAGTGCCACAGTCATTAATATCAAAACAGGTTCTTGTTTGTTTGTTGTTAGAACAATCAGACCATTCAACACATTTCCATTCTTCTACACATTCAATAATACAAGGTTTTTGCAAAATTGGCTTATCAAATTCTGTTCCACAATTGTTTATATCATTGCAAGTACGGGTTTGTAAGTTATTTATGCAATCTCCCCATTCATCACACTCCCATGATTCAACACAAGTTTCATTTATTATACAACTTTGTTGTTCAACAGGTTTATTTGTAATAGTGCCACATGCGTTATTATCAGTACAAGCTCTTGTTTGTTCATTATTTGTGCATATTGACCAATCACTACATTGCCAATCTTCAACACATTGTTTGGGTGGAGGTTCACTTATTTCTTCATAATTTAGATTATAGTGGTTTTGAATTTCTGATAGACTTAATGGGTAATTATAGATTCTAACCTCATCAAGAAGCATAGTGAAATTTCCACAACAATAATACCGTTGGTCTCCGATTAAAATAGAAAAATTTAAAACATTGATTTTATCAAGGGCAGGAATTTTTTTTTGTATTTCAACCCCATTTATATATAATTTAGGGTGAGTTCCGTTATAAATACCAACAACATGGTACCATTTATTCTTTTCCAGCTTCCAGTTATACTTATGTACATCATACTCATTATTATCTGAGTCGTATATAGTAAAGGAAGGGTCTTGGTTCCATGTAAACCGTAAGCTCCAGGATTTTTTATCCCATCGTTCAATTTTATTGATTAAGGGATAATCTGCACAACAAGATATGTTTTGTATGTCAGTATATTTCACCCAGGTTTCAACTGTAAACGCCTCATCCGTAAGTAATTTATCTGAATAGGGAATTTCAATATATTGATTATTTTTAAACTCATACGCACCATTAATTTTTCCTTGGCTTGGTTTTGGCACAGCACCTTTGTTTATCCCATGATTCTCTAAGCCACTATAATCCTTAATATCATTGTCAAAAGGTAAATATAATACTAATTTAGGATCAGATTGTATATTAAAAACATGTCCACCTAGAAGACCATGATATTTTAGAACTAACAATGAACTGATAATTATTAAACTTAATATTAGATAAATTATCTTGATTCTTATATTGTTTTTCACAATTGTTTAGGCAGGATATTTTTCTCTGATATAGTTCTCTTTAGTAACTTACTTAAATCCTGCCTTTCCTTCCCTTTATTACTACAATTAATACTTACTGGGAAATTGATTTTATAAATCTTTCTCTAAGTTTATACCCTCTTCATTTCCTATTTACAAAAACCTTTATAATTCTCATGATTATTCTTTTTTTACATGTTTATTGGACTAGTGGGAAAACCATCTGCAGGTAAATCTACTTTTTTTAAGGCACTTACATTAATGGACGTTGCAATAGCCAATTATCCATTTACAACAATAAAACCTAATTCTGGTGTCGGTTTTGTTAAAATAAATTGCATGGACGAACATTTCAAAACATTATGTAATCCAAGAGAAGGATATTGTATTAACCATAAGAGATTTATTCCAGTACAGGTAGTTGATGTTGCTGGCCTTGTTCCTGGAGCACATGAAGGTAAAGGATTAGGATTAGAATTTCTCAATGATTTAAGCCAAGCCGATGCTTTGATACATATTGTAGATGTGTCTGGCAGCTTAAACGAGAAAGGCGAGCCTGTTGCAAAAGGAAGTTATGACCCAGCTAATGATATTAAATTTTTAGAACATGAATTAGATATGTGGTACTACCAAATATTCCAGAAAGCCTGGAAAAAGTTTTCTAACGCTGTTAACCAAAACAAAGAAGATGTTGTAAAAGCAATTGCAAAACAATTTTCCGGATTAAAAGTAACTGAAAACTTAGTTAAAAAATTACTAAAAAAACTAAACTTACATGATAAATTAATAATTAAGTGGAGTGAAGATGATTTAAAGAAATTAACTACTGAATTAAGAAAAGAAACTAAGCCGATAATAATAGCAGCCAATAAAGTTGATATATCAGGTGCTATAGACAATTATGAAAGATTAAAACAAGAATTCCCCAATTACATTATTATACCTTGTTCAGCAGAGTCTGAGTTAGCATTGAAAGAAGCTTCACGTTATAACTTAATTGAATACATACCAGGAGATAAAGATTTCAAAATAACAAATGAAGACAAACTAAATGAAAAACAAAAACAAGCTCTAACTTTTATAAAAAACAATATGTTAGATAAATTTAAATCTACAGGTGTCCAAGATGTTATTAACGGAGCAGTGTTCAAACTATTGAATTATATAGCTGTATATCCAGTTCCCAATAATAAATTAATGGATGCAGATGGTAAAATATTGCCAGATTGTTATTTAGTTCCAAAAGGAATTACTGCTTTAGATTTTGCATATAAAGTTCACACTACTATTGGTAATAATTTCATAAGAGCTATTGACGTCAAAACAAAATTGGCATTGAAAAAAGACCAGAAACTTAAACATCAAGATGTCATAGAGATTGTTCATAACAAATAGATATTTAAAACACAAGTTTTTCTGCTATTAGATGATTAAATTAGTTATTTTTGATTTTGATGGCGTATTAGTAGATTCTCATGAAACTATTAATAAATTGTTTACAGATTTAATTAATAAGGATCTTGGTTTAAATATCAGAGAAGAAGATTTTGCTAAAAACCCAGGTATGAGATTTGAAAAAAGAATGGAACTTCTTGCAAAGGAAAGAAATATTGACATAACTGAAGAGCAGATTAACAAAGTAAAAGATAAAGGAAGATATGAATATTATACCAATTTAGCTCAATATGTTAAACTATTCCCAGGTGTATTAAGACTTCTCGACGAACTTAAATATGCAAATATTAAAACTGCAATTGGAAGTAATGGTAGTAGAAGAACTATTGAAAAGATGTTGGAAAGTTTGAATATTAAACATAAGTTCTCAAGTATTGTAACCTTCGACGATGTTGTGCATGGCAAGCCTGCCCCGGACATATTTCTAAAGAACGCAGAAAATCTTAATTTAAAACCAAAAGAATGTGTGGTTGTTGAGGATGCGAGCATTGGTATTGATGCTGCAACAAAAGCAGGCATGAAGGTTATTGCAGTTGCCACAACAGAAAAAGTTGAAAAATTAAAAGAAGCAGATTTAGTCATACAAAAAATAGATGATTTAAACGTGGAGATGATTAAGAAACTATGATTAAAGGAATTATATTTGACACTTACCGAGTAGGTAAGTCCAAAAATAAAGGTGAGAATCTTTGATTCGAGGCATTATTTTTGACACTTTGACGGAGGAGAAGTCCAAAAATGATTAAGGGAATCATTTTTGATATGGATGGCGTAATTGTAGATTCTCACGATGTTTATTATGAAAATTGGAATAGTGTTTTTGAAAAAAATTTTAATGTTAGTATATCAAAAAAAGATTTTGCGGAAAATCTTGGTCATAGTGCTATACATTTTACCGAAGTTTTTCTTAACAAAAATAATGTTAATGCAGATCCTGAGAAGGTGTTAAAAGAAATCATGGAAAATCATGATAAGTTGAAACATAAAGTTACTTTGAAATCAGGTGCTGTTGAAACTTTAACAAGGTTAAAGAAAAATTATAAAATTGCTCTGGCAACCGGAGCATTAAAAGAAATGGCCCTTGATTATTTGACAAGGTTAAATATAAAAAAATATTTTGATTTTGTTATTGCGGGTGACGAAGTTAAAAGAGCCAAACCTGAGCCAGAGATATTTATTAAAGCTGCTTGTGGCTTAAATTTTAAACCAAAAGAATGTGTGGTTGTTGAAGATGCAATGCTTGGAATAATAGCAGCTAAGAAAGCTAATATGTATGTAATATCAATCCAAGACCCATATACTAAACACCAGGATCATAGCATGGCAGATTTACAATTACAAAAAATATCAGAATTAACTTATGAAAGAATAAGGAGGTTAGAAAATGGATAAATCTGAAAATTATGAAGTTAAAGATATTAAATTAGCAGAACAAGGCAAGATGAATATTGAGTTAGCAGAACTTAACATGTCTGCTCTAATGAAAATTAAAGAAAGGTTTGAAAAAGAAAAACCTTTGCAAGGTATAAGAGTTGGTTTAGCACTGCATGTCACAAAAGAAACTGCAGTTTTAGTTAGGACATTAATAGCAGGCGGTGCTGATGTTGCTATTACAGGATGCAATCCTTTATCAACTCAAGATGATGTTGCCGCAGCTCTTGCAGAAGAAAATGTCAAAGTATGGGCATATAAAGGCGAATCAACTGAAGATTATTATCGTTATATAACTAATGTAATTAATTTCAAGCCCCATATAACGATAGATGATGGCATGGATCTTGTTACAGAAATTCATAAAAAACATCCTGAACTTATATCAGAAATAATAGGCGGGTGTGAAGAAACAACAACAGGAATAATAAGGTTAAAGGCAATGAATAAAGACGGCGCTCTAAAATATCCGGTTATTGCAGTTAATGATAATAAAACCAAACATTTACTAGATAATTATTACGGCACTGGTCAAAGTACATGGGACGGGATTTTAAGAGCTTCCAACATATTAATTTCTGGAAAGACAGTAGTTGTTGCCGGTTATGGTAGTTGCGGTAAAGGTGTTTCATTACGTGCTAAAGGCATGGGTGCTAACGTTATAGTTACAGAAGTTGACAGATTTAGGGCGTTACAGGCTGCATATGATGGTTTCAGAGTTATGCCAATGTCAGAAGCTGCTCATCTTGGAGACATCTTTGTTACAGTCACAGGAGATATAAACGTAATTAGGCCAGAACATATGAAAGTTATGAAAAATGGTGTAATCTTAGCCAATAGCGGTCATTTTGATGTTGAGATTGATATAAAGGGTTTAAAACAGATGGCAAAATCAACCAGAAGAGTAAGGCCGTTTTTAGATGAGTATGTTTTGCCTAACAATAAAAAAATCTTTGTTTCTGGTGAAGGTCGTCTAGTAAATTTAGCAGCTGCTGAAGGACATCCAAGTGAAGTAATGAGCACAAGTTTCTGCGGCCAAGCTTTAGCTGTTGAATATTTAGTTAAAAATAAAGGTAATATTCCTATAGGAGTAATAATGTTGCCTACTGAAATTGATGATTATATTGCCGGTATCCAATTAGAAGCAATGGGCATTAAAATAGATGAATTAACAGAAGAACAAAAAAAATATTTGAGCAGTTGGCAGGAAGGGACATGAAAAAAATCCTTAAAAAAACTTATTTTTCTTACATTAAATTAATAGCAATTTTTCTTTTATTATTTGCCATATTTAAAGGAGTTTTTGTATTATTTGTTTTGTTTGGTTTAAGTCTGGCTGTTAGTTTTCTGGTAAATAATTTCCCTATAAGGAATTTAGGGATTGAGTTAGTAACATTTATTGCAGTTTTAACAGGCTGGAAATACGGACCATTGCCTGCTTTAATAATTACTTTTATTTTAATTACATATCATATGGTTGCAGGCGGCTTTCTAGGAAATTATGTGTTGTGGGTTATTCCAGCTTATTGTGTTGCAGCTTTAATAGCAGGATTTTTACCACAAATAAGTATTGTAACATTAGGAATTACAATAACTATTGGTATTAATCTTAACAATGTTATATTTACAGCATTAACTAGCCCAGGTTACTTACCCAAATATTTGATTTTTGTTATTACAAATATTCTTTTCAATGTCTTGTTATTTACGACTATAGCAGAACCTGTGTTTTTCTTTATCTAGAGCTTTTTCAAAATCCACTCTTTAATTTCATCACTTATTCCTAAATTTTCCATATGATGTTTTGCTTGTTCTTTACTCTTAAACTTCATTGCCTTGATTTTTTTCAATAAAATATTTTTTTCTCTTTCTATGAACTCTTTTTCATAGTCCTGTTCTGTTTTTTTGGCAGTAGCAGGATTTCTTTTGCCAATATATATTACAGAAGACGCAGATAAAAAGATTAACCACATTATAACAATGAATTTAATTAATTTAGTTCTAACTTGGTTTGTCTTGCCGAGCTCAGCTCCAATTACCTTTGCAATTGGCAATCCTTTTATTTGTTCTAAACAGGATTCGTCAATCTGTCCTTTTACTTTATAATTTAAGTTAATTTTATCATTAACATTAGCAAAATGCCACGCTATCAGCGGATCCTCTTTTATTATTTTATAATCTTTATTCTCAAATTCTATCTGTTCTAAATATGGAGTTAAACATTTTGGTATATAAAGATTATAATCAAAATCTTTTAACTCGTTTTTTGGATTTATTGTATTTTTTAAATTAATTGTGTTTCCACTTGATGAAAAAGTTAAACTCTGGTTAACAACCTCTAATGTTTCTAAAGAATTTTTTACATCTTCTTTGTCAAGTTTAGCTTCAATTACAAATTTACCAAAATCATCGTTATTCAATTCTATCTTGATAAGATTATCACATGTAGCTTCACATTCTAACCAACTGCCTAAATAACATTTTTGAATGCCAGAACAACCTTCATTAGAAGTACATTCTTTAGTAATATCTTCATCTATTAGACCGTCACAATCATTATCTAAATTGTCACATATCTCATCACTTGGATTAATTGAATCTTCACAGTCACCCCATCTGCTATTAACACATTTTTGTATACCTTGCTTACATTCACCAAGATCAGAGCCACAAATTCTTTCTTCACCTGAGTTACAAGCGCAACCTTCATCTATTAGACCGTTACAATCATTGTCTAATTTATCACTGCAGATTTCAGTAGAAAAAAATTCATTTAAAGGACAATACCAGCCTTTATATCTTTGGTAATTACAAGTGGCTTTTTTATTTTCGCAAACACCAACATTATTATATACAGACATAACTTCATGGCAAAAAGGTGTTTCTTCTTCAGGGACATTGTCTATGATATTATCGCAGTTATTATCTATACCATCACATATTTCGGGATAACCCGGGTGAACTTTGGAAAGTAAGTCATCACAATCATTTTCATGACCCGAACAATATTTTTGGTTTTTATTACCATCAATAAAACTAAGATGGCATCGCATTGAAGAATCAGCATATCCATCTTTATCATCATCACATCCTTCATCTATTAGACCGTCACAATCATTATCCAGTGAATCACAGCTAATTTCATTTTGCTCATAGTTCTCAATAGATGACCAGTCACAGACAGGAATTTTACCGTCTGAACCACAAATCTGTTGATAACCACTACAAACACCCTGTCGGTTATTACAATAAGCATCACCTTGTAAACACGGACAATTATCATCAGGGGTGCCAGAGCAATCTTCGTCTATGTTATTTCCACATATCTCATTTGCATTTGGATGAATTGTATTGTTATTATCATCACAATCTAAATTATTGTTAGCAGCAGAATTAGTTTCTGTACATAATTGATAAATCTCTGAGTTAATATCACCATAGCCGTCTCCATCCAAATCAAGGTAATAAACAGATGTTAATCCTTCATCTATTAGACCGTCACAATCATTATCTTTATTATCACACAATGTTTCTGTTTCCTGGTAAGAAGTTATTGTAGTGAAATTAGGATCTTCCCAGTTGCCATCTACACATAATTTAACTTGTCCCTGGCACACACCCTCAGTTTTGGAGGCGTCAGGTGCATCTACTAATTTACATGAATTACTGCAGCAATCAATATCATTAGTATTTTGATCATCGCATTCTTCTCCATATTGAGTATTAATAACACCATCGCCACAGTAGAAAGTTTCACCAGATATTAGCTGACAGCTTGCATCACATACTTGACAATTTAGTTCACCATAATTACATTGTTCTGTTATAGTATTACCGTCATCACACTCTTCACCAAAGTTTGAATTAATGGTTCCATCGCCACAGTAGAAAGTTTCACCAGATATTAGCTGACAGCTTGCATCACATACTTGACAATTTAGTTCACCATAATCACAAGTTTCAGTTACTCTATTGCCATCATCACATTCTTCTCCAGTTTCAATATTACCATTTCCGCAGATAGGACCTATTGGTCCAAGAGAACGCCATGCACATATGCTTGGATCGTCGCAACACGTTTCAGGATTTGTATTACATGCATAGTTAAAACCTCTAGATTCATCACAAATTCTATTTCGTTCTTCATCAATTTCTCCATAATTTCTGCAAGAAGAACAAGGATTTTCACAGTAAGCAGAAACATTATTAAACATAATTACTTGTAATAATATTATAAATAAAAACCACAAAATAATTTTTTTATGATTCATATAACAAGCCTTATAAAATTCATTATAATAAAAAGCAATTTTCTGCTATATAAACTTTTCTTAACTAAAACCAAACAAACTTGTTTGTTTAGAATTTTTAAGTAAATCATCAAATTTTTTATTATAAAATACAAGGATAGAATCTGCTATTGGCTTTAATTGCTTATCAATATAATGTTCATAATCAAGGTTATGTTTTTGTGCTTGAGTTGGTTCAGGACCATCAGTGGTCATCACATAAGTAATTATATTGGAAGTTAATTTTTTTAATTTACGAGCAGCTTTAACATGTGGCGGTGTTGTTTTTACATATTCTTTCAAGTTCTTTCTTATAGCTTTTCTATATATTAACAGGTTATCATATTTACCCTTTTTCAAGTTTTTAACAAAATCTTTTATATAATCAACAACTTCTTTTTTATTAAAAATCCTATCAAGTAATTCTAACTGGAATTTTTTTGATAAATCTGTCCAGTCTCTTCTGACAAATTCTAGGCCTGTAAAGTCAATTTTCTTATTGCCGTCTTTTATTAATAATCCAGCGTATCTTTTTTTTGCACCTTTTTCAGTACCTCTGATTCGAGGCATCATAAATCTTATGTATGTTTTTTCAAATTCCAATTCAAGAAAATTTTTTACACCATACTCTTTTTTAATATAATCCTGCCAAAAAAGGTTTATATAATCTTGAATCTCTCTGCCAACAGATTCTGATTTTTTTATTGTATTAACCTTTGTTTCTAAGAATATGCTATCAGTGTTATGGACTAAAACATTATTTGCAAAGAACCTATGAACATTTTCAACTTCAATATCATAAACATAATCATCATATTCAAGTTCTTTAACCTTTATTACTTTAGATAAATCAAAATCGTATTTTTTTATTGTTCTTTTATGGGTGGAATTTTCTGATATAAGTTTAAGTCTTTCTTTTTTTCTTTTTTGAATAAAACTGATTTTTCTTGCAAATTCTTCTTGTGATTTGATATATATATGATTAGATACAGTATTGTTTTCTTTTCCCTTATACTTATTTTTTTTATTCTCTTTAAAAAATGAATTAGCTATCCCTATTTTTAATAATAATCTAGTTGTTTGTTGTATGAAATCTTCTCTAGTATTTGTGAATCTTATAATTGGTTTGGAATTTCTAATTATTACTGTTCCATCAGCTGAAAATAAACCTCTTAAAAAAGCAGCTATATTTTCATTGTTTTCACTAAATAAGAAACTAGGGATTATTTTTTGTTTATTATTTCTGCAATCTTTGTTTAATATATTGATTAATTTTAATCCATTAACACATATATCTCCTTTTTTCTTTTTCCAATAATTTTTAATAAATCCTTTTTTTTGTAATGGAACAATAATTTTACTAATGATTTCTTTAGAATCTATTCCCCCTGCAAGGTGTAAGTAATAATTATTTTTGTTTTGACTATTAAAAGAACCATCCCCAATAAAAAATCCTAAGAATTCATAAAATTCTTTAGGATATTTTTTAGAATTTATTTTTCCTGAAGGAATCTTTTTTATAGTAATTATAGATTTTGCTTTATCCCCAATTTCTTTTGGTTTTAATTCTATTAACCTATTTAAATCAGGAATTCTATTATTTTTTTGTTTATTAATATAACCAATTAATGAATGGTCTTCTGTTACATCAATATACCATGAATTTGTGAAAGATATTCTGTATATTTTTTTATCTGCCTTATGTCTCATAACATATTTGATATTTTTGAAGACAGATTTTCCTTTTTTATCTAAAGTTAAAACTTTTATATTAGTTTTTAGATTATACTCTTTTTCACCAATTTTTTTATCTTGTTTTTTGAATAAATCCTGTATTTTAACATATTCAGGAGGTTTGTTATTTTTTTGAATAACAATTTCAGTATCTTTTCCTACGCTGTCACCATATATTACTTTATATCCTTTTTTCTCAACGAGCTCAGCTGTCTTCTTAACAATAAATTGCCCAAAATGAGTTATGGCATTTGCAATATCAATATTATAGAACCTGCACATTGGATTTGCCAAAACACCAAAAAACGAATTCATAGTAATTTTGATAGCATAACTTTCTTCTTTGTTATTTCTTTTTTTAGCTTTATCTCGTTGCTCCCACAACCTTTGAATTAACATAGGCAATATACCATATTCTTTTTTAAACCATGTACCATTAGGAGCTTCAATTACATCAGTTTTTTTGTATTTATTATGGAATTCTTTTGGTATAAATGACAATGGATCAATGTTAAATGTCCTTATTATGCTTGGATATAGGCTTTTGAAATCTAATACAATAATGTAATCATATATTCCAGGAATAGATTCTTTGACAAAACCGCCTTTTATTCTCGCAGACCTTTCTTTATATTTGCCTGTTGGGCAGACATAACCTTTTTTCATTGTTTCTCTAATATATAAGTTATCCAGAGACGCTATAGAACCTTTAACTCTATCTAATTGCATTCCTGTTAACAAGGAACGCTGAACAGTTAAATCAATCAATCCTTTCTTTTCTAATATTTCTATTACGAGCTGAGAATCTTTTAAATTATAATTAACTAATTTTTGTGGTTCTTCTTTAAATAAACGTTCTATCTCCTGGCCTTTGTTAATGTTTTTAAATAAATCTAGTTTAGACTCTCCAAGTATTTCTTCAGCGGCTGTCTGTAACTTATAATCTGTTAAACTAATAAACGAACTCCTTAGCAAATGCATAGCATCTAAAACCATCCTGCCCGCAATATCCGCAGTTGAGCTTTTAAAAAAAGAATTATATGTCTTTATTGTGCCGGGCCATTCTGCTCTCCCTAAAACAAAAGGAATTTTATGCTCATCAAATTTTTCTTTTAATATCTTTAAATCAAAATCAATAAGGTTCCATCCGGTAATAATGTCCGGATCGTAATTATGTATAATTTCTTTAAATCTCTCTAATAATTCAGGTTCTGTCTTAAATGATTCAGCTCTGTTAAGTTTTTTATCAGATATTATTAAGACTTTACCGAAATCTTTTGAGACTAAGGATACTGCGTATAAATTTTTTAAGTCAGATGATGTTTCAATATCTATTGAGAGGACTTTTAACTTTGGTTTAAATTCTATAGGATATAATTCTGGCTCTTCATAAATCCTGTTAACATAATTGCCTTTCTTATAGTTGCCTTTTATATCTGTACTGCCTTTTATGCCTTTGTCCATCATAAATCTGTATGTAAATCTGATATCTGCTTCATACGTTACAATATCTTCTTTATTGCACATGTCTCTTAGAACTGGAACATCTCGGGGCATATTCAAAGTAATTTTACTTACTTTATCTTCAAAAAAAGTCTTCATAGAAGTGTCTTCAATATCATATTTTAGATCTGTTTTAATTTTTTTTAGTTTTGATTTATCTTTAGTTCTTATGTAGAAATAAGGTCTGAAATGGTTTATTGTAAGAAAAGATTCGCCATTTTCTAAAGAGCCAAATAAATACACATAGGCTTTATCTTCAATTATTCTGTAAGTTGGATATACAATAAAACCTTTCATATGTATAAAAAAAGAAAATGGAATTTATAAAGGTAATGAAAGTTTACCAAATCATTTAAATAAATCTCTTAACTCCATTTTCTACTATGGCAAAGAGAATAGCTGTTGTTGATAATATTTTACTATGTTTTTTGTCACTTACTAACATAATATTTATATATTGACTAACATATGTCATTAACTAACAAAAAATTTATATATTAACTAACATATTCTTATAACATGAAACAAAAAGATCATATTGAAGCATTTAAAGAGAGAAAGGAAACAATTTATAAGTGGGGTATTGAGGTTAGAGGTATTGAGAATTCTCAAAGGATTATTGGGGATAATGCTTCTAAAGCTATTGTTGAACTTTTATCAGCATATCTTCATCAAGAAAACAAGGTTGAAGAGGGCTTTCAATTAAATCATACATGGTTTAAGTCAGAAAAAATCTTTAATAGGTTACCAGAGTTTAATAATAAAAAATTTATTTTAAACAAGATGATAGAATTAGAGAAGATATGTGAAAAATTATCTTATGGAGCTCCAAAAACAGTTGAGGAGATTAAAAAAGCTTTGAATTTATTCCAAAGGCTTGAAAATAAGTTTAAAGAAGTTATAAAATGGTAAGCAAAGAATCACTAATCAGTTATTCATTGAGTTTTTGTTCTTTTTTACTTGATACTCCTTTTGGAAAAAATATTAATAAAATTATTTTGTTTGGATCTGTTGCAAGAGGAGATTATAATGAAGATAGTGATATTGATATATTTATAGATACAGAAAAAAACCTTGAAAAGCTAGTGGATAAATATCTTAACTTATTTCAAGAATCAAAACAGCATGAAATTTGGATTCAAAAAGGAATAACTAACGAAATCTCAATTAAAGTTGGAAAATTAAAAGAATGGAAATTAAGAAGGGAAGTAATTAGTTCAGGTATATTATTATATGGAAAATATAGCGAATTGCCTGATGAATTATCCTATTATTTATTGATTAAAATTAAGGATATTTATAAAAAAAAACCATCAAACCAAGTAAAAATTTGGAGAAAATTATACGGATATAAACAAAAAGTTGGTAAAAAAACCTACTTAATAAAGGGATTAATAGACAAAAATAACGGAAAAAAAATTGCTAAATCTGTTTTTATAATACCTATGGAAAATAGAAAACCAATTATTGAATATCTTAATAAAAATAAGATTATTTACACAGTACATGAATTGTGGTCAGATTCTTTATAAGTACCAAATCATTTAAATAAATCCCTTTACTTCAATTTCTATTATGGCAAAAAGAATAGCTGTTGTGGACAATACAAAGTTAAAGGATATGCAGAAAAAGAAGCATATCCAGAGTTTATGTCCTATTAACAGGAAAGGCGATGATTGTATTTACTTTGATGGTAACAAGCTTCTGATAGATGAATCTCTATGCATTGGTTGCGGCATCTGTCCGAAAGAGGCTCCAGATGCTATTAAAATCATTAATCTGCCCGAAGCTTTGGAAAAACAACCTATCCACAGGTATGGAAAAAATCAGTTTGCCCTATATAATTTACCAATACCTGTTTTTGGCAAAGTTGTTGGCATTATTGGTGTTAACGGAATAGGTAAAAGTACAGCAATAAAAATATTAGCTAATGTTTTGAAACCAAATTTTGGAGAATTTGGAAAAGAAGCTTCTATTAATGATTTGATTGAATATTTTAAGGGCAGTGAAGCACAATCATATTTTGAAAAAGTAAGGAAAGGCGATATTAAAGTTGCATATAAACCGCAGCATGTTGATTTATTACCAAAACAATACAAAGGAACTGTTAAAGAATTACTAAAAAAAGTAGATGAACGTAATAAATTAAATGAAATAGCAGAAAAATTTGAGTTAACTAAAATAATGGATAGAGATATTAAAAACATATCAGGGGGTGAATTACAAAGATTAGCTGTTGCAGCTACTTTCTTAAGAGATGCTAACTTGTATATATTTGACGAAATAACTTCATATCTAGATATAAAACAAAGATTAAAAATTGCCAAATATATTAGAGAACTGCCAGATAAAAATACAGCTGTTATTGTAATAGAACACGATTTAATTGCCCTAGACTACATGACTGATTTAATTCATATAATGTACGGTAGCAAAGGCGTTTTTGGCGTTGTTTCTCAATTAAGACCTACTAAGAACGGTATTAACACATATCTTGATGGTTATCTGAAAGAAGAAAATGTCAGATTTAGAGATCATAAAATTAAGTTTCATGTTAAAGCACCTGTTAAAGCAACAGAAACTCAATTCTTAACAAAATGGCCTGCTATTAATAAAAAATTAGGTAATTTTGAGCTTGAGAGTAAGGAAGGCGAACTTATGATGAATGAGAAAGCCGGTGTTTTAGGGGAAAATGGCATAGGTAAAACAACTTTTGTGAAAATATTAGCAGGTGAAATCAAGCCTGATAATACAAAACTCGAGCTAAATGTCAAAGTTGCATATAAGCCTCAATACCTTAACCAAGACTCTGATGAACTTGTCATGAATGTTTTAAAAGAAGCTATAAATAAATATGAGGTTGAAATAATAAGGCCTTTAGATATCAAATCTTTGTTCTTTAAAAAAATTAACGAATTGTCAGGAGGAGAACTACAGAAAGTTGCAATAGCATTATGCCTGTCAACAGACGCAGAGTTATTGTTATTAGACGAGCCATCTGCATATCTAGATGTAGAACAACGTTTAAACGTGTCAAAGATAATCACGAATATTGTTGAAAATAGGAAAATATCTGCCTTGATTGTGGACCACGACTTATTGTTTTTAGATTATTTGTCTGACAGGTTGCTTGTATTCACAGGAGAACCTGCAGTCCATGGTAAAGTGGAAGGTCCTTTTCAAATGGAAAAGGGAATGAATTCCTTATTAAAAGAATTAGAAATTACTTTGAGAAGAGATGAAACATCAGGTAGGCCTCGTATTAACAAATTAGGAAGTGTTAAAGATCGTGAACAAAAAAGCAAAGGAAAATACTATTACGCGTAAACTTTTATTAAGTATTACAATATTAAGTGTTTTCTTCATAATATTATTTTCATCATTATTTTCCTTTATCTATAACTTAAATTACTATGAAAAAAAATATCAGCAGTATAATGTCTATGATAGATTTACAAAAGAGGAAGCAAAGAACGCAACAACAAATTTATTTGGATTTTTTAAATCGCAAAATGAATTAAATAATTTCTATAATGAAAGAGAAAAAAGTCATTTGAATGATGTTAAAATTCTTATAGGAAAGGCAAACATAATCTATATTTTTAGTCTAATGATTTTTTGGGGAATATTAATTTCTTATTATATACTAAATAGAAAAGAGATAGTGAAATTTTTCTCTAATCTATTATTTTACTTAGGTATATTTTCCATATCTATATTCATAATATTTGCTTTAATATATTTTGTAACTGGCTTTGACTTTTTGTTTATTAAATTCCACGAATTATTTTTCATTGGCAACTATTCTTTTAATCCTGCTGTTAGTAATATGAAAGCTTTGTTTCCAGATGAATTTTTTCAGGACATAGGTATAGCTATTGTTTTAAGGACAGTATTAAAGAGTGTTTTATTGATTATTGTAGGGTATTATATAAAAAAAAGAAAATAATTATGCAGCAGGTTCAGGAGCTTTTTCTACGGTTGGTTGTTCTGGTTTTACTTCTGCTGTACTTTCAACAGAGGGTGTAGATTCTTTTAATGATAAATAAAACTTCTCCATAAATGTTAATGAAAAAGGCAATATTATCATTTGGACCAGAGCAGTCATTATCAAAGTAATTGCAGCCATAAGATGTAAATTATTTGCAAAAACTCCTAATATGATTGTAATAATATAGACAGGAACAAGTATAATCATACTGACACCGCCGACAATTAATCCTTGTAGCAAATTATATCCAAAGACCGTCCACCATCTTCCTTTAACTAGATCTTTACTATGTGACATTGCTTTAGTAAAACCAACATTGTCTGTTATTAAAGCATAATAAGCAAAAGCCCAGTATATAGAAAAAATTATTCCTGGGATAATAAGTAATACATATAAAAATAGCAAGGCAATACTTAATATTATAGAGAGTAAGATTCCTTCCCCAAAGTGTTTTGAACCCTCTATTAGGGCTTCTCCAACACTAAGTTCTTGTTTTGTTCTTTTAACCAACAATATTTTAATGACAGTGAATGTTAATAGCATAGAAAAAATTGCTGAAACTATGCCACTTATATTGTCAAGTAATTCTATCATTAACGTGTTATCAGGATTTGTTATTGCATACCATACATATACTCCACCAAAAATAAGTGTGGGTATAAAATAAAGTATAAATGATACTTTTAAGAATAAAGAAAAGTGTTTTTTGTACGCATTAAATGCTTCGTTAAATAATTCACCAAAAGATTTTAAAGCCATTTTATCACCTAGTACAGTTTTAATATTGTTTTTGGTTATGGAATTTAAATAATTTTCCTAAGCCCTTCCCTTACTCTCTCCAAATACTAAACCAGCACCAATTAAATGAGCTATCCTTATTGGTTCTGGAATATAAGAATGAGTACAACTAATATTTAATATCTCAATAGCATCTTCTTTTTCCATGCCATAGACTTGAAAATAAATTTCTTTATATTTATGAATATCACCAGCTTTTTCTAATAAAGCAATTTTATTTTTCATATTTAATTTAGTTAAAGCGCCTCTTATTTTCTTTAAATCAGGATAATTTCTCATTACTACAATAACAGGAATTCTTGTTTTTTCATATAATAAAGGAACATCAAAAATATTAAATCCAGCAACAGCAATACCATCTGTTATAATAGCTCTAAACTGTGTTTTAAATTTGCTTTTATTAATCATTTCAATAACTTTGTTAGTGGCGTCATCACCATCTACTTTTACTTTAGTGGTCATGACACCGTCCATAAAATCTCCGCCTCTGAATACAGTGCCAATAACAATAACTTCCTTATCTTTGAATTTGTTAAAGGCAGCATCATCTATGCCGAGAATTCTAATTTGGGATTTCATACAGAAGAGCAATATTCAAGGGTTCTTAAAGTTATAGCAGATTCTGGTTTCTTTTCCACATATTCCCTTGACATACCTAATATTTTATTAAATTCTTGAAGTGCTGAATCTCCGATACAATGCAGCGTTAACCCATAAGACCTAGCAGCTTTGACATATTCTCTAGAATTCCTACCATATTGCTTATATATATCTAAAGCTTCTTGATACAAGGCTTCAACATTTTCCATTAACTCATCCAAATATTGTGTAAACTCAATAAGATCATTTCTAATATCTATAAAAGCAAACCTATCTTTGAGTCTTTTTTCTCTTGTGTGAGTTACTGTATTAACGTAATTTCTTATTCCTGATAAATCACTAAGCAACATATTATACTTATAATTATCAAGATTGTCAGAAAGTCTATCAAACCACATCTCTCCAATTAAAACATCAGTTAACTCCATACACTATAGATAATCAGAATTCTTTATAAATACTTCTATTTTTACTACTGAAAAGTAATTATTTAATCTTTCTAGTAAATGTCAAAAACCCAGAATGCCCAATGGCTTGTGATTTAGGTCTTACCTTTCTATCTTTAATATCCCATTCTCTCTCTATAATCTCAGCAGTTTTTAAATGTAAGAATCCATCACCTAATTTATTGACAAAATCCATTACTTGAGGCACAGTCGGGCTATATGAGACTAAAAAGCCGCCAATTTTCAAAGATTTTTTTGCTACATTAATTAATTCCCAAGGATCTGGCAGATCTAATATTACAACATCAACATCTTTCTCATTAAAACCTTTCTTTGCATCTTTGTTTTTTAAAACTAATTTTTCTATGCCGAGATGTTCAATATTTTTCTTAACCACATTATAGAAATCTTCTCTTATCTCGTATGAATACACTTTACTGCATATTTTTGCAAGAAAACATCCAAGTGCACCAGAACCAGCACCTGCTTCTATTACAATAGAATCTTTATTAAGACCTGTTTCTGTTATTATAAGACCAATATCTTTCAATGGTATAATCTGGGCTTTTCTCTTTATTTTCCTATATAAATCAATAAAATCTGCCTTAATCAAAGTAAATTCATGGCCGGTATTACTCTTTACTTTACTATTTAATTTGGCTTTTTTCAAATTTTTAATCAAGCCATAATTAGTATGCAATTCATCAGCATCATCTTTTACTATAAACTTTTTATTTTTATCATTAATAAGCATCTTTGCCATAATTTAAAAGAAAAAGGAACTGTTTTATATTTTTACTCATTAATCTTCTTAAAATACTCTTTAACAACTTCTTTATGCTCTTCAGGAATTTTTTCTTCATAGGTTTCTTGAGCATAGCCTGCTATTTCTATAGGATATTTACCGCCAAAATCATTCTTATCATCGTTACTTATCTCAGAAATATCTAGTTCAGTGCTTAGTGTATCTAAACTCAAGTTAAGCTGTTCATCTCCCAATCCTATTAACCTAGGATCTTCCAATAAAGGCCTATTTTTAGTTTCTTCTCTATTCTGGTCAAATAAATCCTTGGCGAAATCTGCTGTTGTTCTGTATATCTGAGAGTTAGTTATTGCTTTTGTCACATCTAATACATCATATCCTAGAGAGGATAAATAAAAAGTCCCAAATAACACGCTACATATAACAATCCCTTTCAAAAACAAACTACCAGAATTAAGAAATGCATTAACGTCAACTTGGCGCATTATTTTGACAATATCCCTGTGCAAGTCATCTATTATAGGGTTAGATAATTCTTGGTAATCATAGGATGTGCGTAATCTTTCGCGCAAGTCAGGATTTTTTTTTTCTAATAACAAAATCTTGTTTTCTTTTATCTTTTTTACCAAAGAACGCATGAAAAACAGCATCGCAATCACGATTGCAACAATATAATTTATCCTGTAAAAATATACTATGAAATATCCTATGCTGAAAACTGTTAATGCCGTTAAAAAAGAGTCAAAAATATTTAGAATTACACTGGTTGTTTGCAGTTCACGATACATTCTTTTTATATTCATGTGTAATCTCCGCATTCAGAAATATTTAAAGCAGAAGCTTTATTACATATATCCTCAACATCATCAAGAACTATATAATATGTCTGGTTAAGGTCATCGTAATCTTCCCTTATATTAATTAAATCGTCTTGTAACTCATCTATCTGGTCTTTTGCATCTTCTAGCTCTGCTCTTGTTTGATTTAAGTCAAGCTCAAGATAAGCTTTCTCCTCTTTAATTTCCTCTTTCTCAACTTTTAAAGATGTATACTGGCCGCTTAAATTTTCTTCTCTTTTTTCTTTGAGGTTTAATATTCTGTTTAAATTATTAACCTCAGAATTTAGTTTATTTACTTCAATAGATAGTGAATTTGCCAGTTCTTGTTTCTCTGTTATCAAATCATTCAATTCTGTTAATGAACGCTGGTAATGGATTATAGTAATAGTTAAAACTGATATGCTTAATATCACCAGGAAAAATAATACTAATGTAGTGTGTTTTTTTACGTATGGCATTTTATTGGTGTAAATTTAATTCATATATTCGTCTTATTAATATCTCTGTTAAATATATAATAATGGCAGCAATAATAAAAATCCATCTTAAATCAACAGTTCTTAGGCTTTCAACATTTGCCGATGACTTTAATGTTTGGATAATTGTGTCAGCGTCATTATCTATGATTTTGCCGCCGCTTATCTTTAATATATTCTTAAAATCCTTGTTAATACCTAAATTCAAATATTCCTTTTTATAATTTACTGCAACTGGCAGTCCTAAAATATCTCCCAGTCCAGTTTGATTAGGGAAATAATTCCCCTGATATAAATTATTGTCTATCTCGTAAAAATTAATTTTATTTGAGGTGGGATATTTGTCATATTTTACTGTTATAATGCTATTTTCTCCAAGTCTTAGCTCAGGGATGTCTATGATAAGATTATTTTTTCGCTCAGGGTCTTCAATCAGCCAGTTTAATGTCCTTATTAAGACCTGGGAATTTTCCTTTTTCAATAAATCAGGGAGCCATAAAGAACCGTCATCACTGCTTAAGGTAGCAACTCTGCCAAGACCATAATTCCATACTGTTAAGACAGGATCTCCAGATGATGTTGTTAATAACAACCTTGAAGTTGACTTTGGGTATACTTGATTGTAACCATAAATATGGCCCAACTCGCTTAACCCTTTTGTGATGAAATGGTTAGAATCATACACAAAAACAACTAAATCATCAGGAGGTATGTCATCAGGGTTTCCCAAATATAGCTTTATTTTGTTTTTTTCATCTATTTTTAATATTTCACCGCCACCTTTTTCCTTGACAGCTTTCAGGAAATCTTCATCAGCCTGTTGACCAACTGTAACAATGAAAGTTTTAACAGAATTTTTTCTTGCCCTATCAACGTATTGTAATGTAACTGCCTGATCAGCCGGGATTAACTTGCCGTCCGTAACAATAAAAATAGATTTACTCCCTCTAACCAATCTCAAAGTGTCGTAAGCTTTTTGATATGCATATCTTAACTCGCTGAACCCCTGCGGTTTTAACAAACTTATGGCATTTATTAATGTCTGGCGTTTCGGGCCAACTTCAGATAATTCTGATACTGTGTTGAGGTAATAATTAGCTTCAATAACACCTACTTTATGATTGTCGTTCATAGACTTTATCATGTCGGCAACCGCGGATTTCTGAACATCAAAATATGTTATGTCCTTAGTTAGGATGTCGCTGCTAGAAGCGCCAGTATCCATTAAAATAAAATTGTTTGTCACGTCTTGTTTTTTCTTTGCTTTGCCTATTAAAACCGGTAGCATGTTTATTAAAAGAGATTTATTATAGTTACCATAATCATATGAATTTTTTCCGCCAATAACCAATAAACCGTTTCCATCACTAACATATTCTTCAAGTTTGTCAACATCATCGTCACTTAATTGATTAGCATCAATATTATTCAAAATAACAGCATAATACTTATCTAGCCCTGTGTCTAGGTTATCAACCAAATCAACATCATATAAAGGAAAATATAACTGATGTAAGGGACTGCTAACTTCTGAAACAAACAATATTTTTGGTTTTGGATATACAGTAATTGTTTTATAATAAACATTATTTTCTTTAAAATAATCTTTTTCGCCAACTTCCAGCTCAGCTTTTATTATATGAGTGCCAGTCTGAAAGAACCTTTTTATTTCTATCTCTTTAAAATATCTGCCATCATACACAACTTTATCATCTACGTACAATCGCACAACCTTTTTGCCTACGCTACCGACTTCGTTTACTACAATTGTATATGTATTTTCAACTCCAGACACTACTTTTGAGGGTCCCTCTACATAGATACCAGCATCGTCATTATCCACGTTAAGTTTTATACTAAAAATTTTAGAGTTTATTGATGAAGCAAACAACGCAACATCTTCAAGAGAAGAACCAAAATTGTTTTGACCATCACTAACTAATAAAATATTTTCTTCAGGCGCTAGATTGTTAAGAATGACATTGCCAATACTTGAATAATCTTGTAAATCAGCTTTTTCTAAATCAAGAGATATTCCTTTTTTATTGATAGCATTTAAGGTTGCTTCAATTTCATCCAAATCATATAACTTAGTGGAGTAAGATTCGTCTATAATAACCTTAACTTTGGTTATGTTGGCATAGTTCTCTGCAAACTCGTAATGCGGGTTCGCAATAACCAAGATTAACATTGCAAAAAACAACAGCCTTAAAAAGAAGATTATGGTTTTTTTGCCTTTGCTTTTGAACAGTCTTTGATCTTCTTTAACGTATCTTTTCCTTAACAAATATAATAATAAAATAACAAGAGGTATTAATGCATAAAAATATTCTAGCTGGTCAATAACAAAATTGCCATAATGCAGCATCATTAAATATCGCCCCTTTTTTTAAGGAAATATATCTCTAAAAATGATATTATTATAGCTAACATAATTAATATGGGGGTTAAATCAAGTGTTTGCCTTGACTTATTTTCACTATAATTAGTTTCTTTGCTTAACTTAATCTGCCTGTTAATATCTGATTCAATGTTATTGAGAAGGTTAACTGCAATTTGCTTATTCCTCAGCTTATATATGCCAGTTTTATCAGTTAATGTGTATTCATTAACACTTTTACCGCTGGGATCTTTGATCTGCTCTCCGTAAATTATATCATTAATCTTTAGATTAACGTCTTTCACACTATCTTTCTGCGCCAATAACTCAATCATGTTAATCCAAAATAAGGGATATTGTGTGTTTAGTCTGAATGGATTATATTCGTCAAAAATACCATAAAATAAAACATTGCCCTGACCGTATTTAGTTAAGACAATGACAGGACTTCTATCCTTATCGCTCGCTTCTGCTATTATAATACTGTTATTATTGCTCAACTTTGCTATGAAATATCTCGATGAAAGCCCAAAATCATATTCTTTGAACTTTTTAATACTTCCAGTGTTCATAATCTCAACAGACACGTCTGATTCTTGGTTAATCTCAACCGGTAAAAAGTCTTTCAGCATCTCTTTACCTATGTTGTCCTGGGCAGTTATTATTAAAGAAGATCCCTTCTTAACCTTGTCTTTAATTTCGTCTAATGTTCCAGGTAACAATGAGTTATAATTTACATTGTCCAAAACAATAAGTTTTTGGTTTCCGACAGATACTATAGGAGGTTCTTGTTTTTTTATTTTTAAAGATTTAATAGATTCAAATGCGCTTCTCAAGAAAGTGTTTTTTTTGTTTGTGATAAATAGAACTTCAGTGTCTGATACTTTTGGGATGATAATGTTAATTTTATTATCTATACTGAAATCATCTTTTGTTTTAATCTCAATCTCATTAATACCTTCTTCTAATACAACTGAGAACTGTTCAACTCCAAAGGGTAATATCCTAATGACTTCTTTATTTTGGATCTCAAAAGACCTTTCAACAGGGTCAAAATTTTTCACATCAATAATTGCATTGTTTCCATTAATCGTGTATTTTATAATGCCAATGTTTGTTAAATCATTTTGTTTTGGATTAATGAGTTCTACGGTTAATCCTTTTGCTTCAAGGATTCTTTTTGCAGTGCTTAAATCTTTGTTGCTTGAATCAATAAAATCGCTCAGCACAATAACTTTAGAACTGGGCAAACTTATGTCAGAAGCAACCATCATCGCATCCCAAATGTTGCTTAAAGAATCACTTGGCTTTATAGTTGATAATATCCTCAGAGCGTTAGCAGGATTTGTTTGTTTTGCCAATATCTCTGGAGTGTTTTTTATTAAAATGATTGTATTCCTTATCCCTATTTTTTTTCTGGCAATTGCTTTATATTTGTCAAACAACAATTTATTGTTGTCAATTGCTTTTGAACTTGCGGACGCATCTATGATAAAAACAACGTCTTTGCTAATCTGCCTGAAATATATATTTGTTGATAAATTAAGGGTAGCTAAGCACAACACAAGTAAAAGAAACATCTGCACAATGATGATCCAGTCCTTGACAAATTTTCTGAAAAAAGCTGTCATTGTTAACTGTTTACGGCCAGATTCTAGAAAGATTAAGCTGGGTATGACTTTTTTAAAGGGCTTTGGCCGCATGAAATATAATATTAACAAAACAATAAAAGAAAGAAAACTGTACAAACCTATCTTATTATTTATATTAAACGTGTAGTTAAACAATTCCATTCTTATAAATACCGTGATGGTTAAACTTTATATAGGTTGCGAAAAAAACTAGCGTTATATTTTTATATCTGATTATCTCAAATACAGTAAAATGTCCAATGTTCAAGCCTGGGTTATCTCGGTTGATATGGGCTACGGCCATCAGAGAGCTGCCTACCCGTTAAAAGATATTGCATATGAAAGAATTATTACGGCAAACAGTGACAAAATTATCTCTGAGAAAGAAAAAGGGTTATGGCAACGTACTAAAGGGTTTTATGAATCAATCTCAAGACTTAAAACAATCCCAGTTATTGGAGCTTCATTACATAAGATATTTGACACTGTATCATTGTCAATATCTCCTTTTTTCCCGTTTAGAGATTTATCAAAACCTGTCATGGGCGTTTTTTTTTTAAAAAATGCCATTAAACAAGGATTGTCAAAAAGCTTGATTGACTATGTTAAGAAAAAGGATATTCCTTTTATTGCAACTCATCCCGTGCCAGCGATAGCTGCTCATTACCATGGCTTGAAAAAGATTTATTGTGTTGTAACAGACACAGATTTGCATCGTGCATGGGTGATTGATAAGCCTGAAAAAAATACTATAACCTATTTTTCGCCAACAGTACATGCCTCTGTAAGATTAAGAGAATACGGTGTTCAAGAAGACAAAATTATATTTACGGGTTTTCCGTTACCAAAGGAAAACATCGGCGGCAAAAATTATTCAATTTTGAAAAAAGATATTTGCGAAAGGATTGTAAATCTTGATCCAAATAAAGTTTTTATTAAATCGCATAAAGACATTCTTCAAAAAAAATTAGGCAGACCTTTGAAAAGTTCACGGCCATTAACAATTGCGTTCATGGTTGGTGGTGCTGGTGCCCAAGCAGAGATTGGTATTAAGATAGTAAAATCATTAAAAGACAAAATAATTAATAAACAAGTCAGGATAAATTTGGTTGCAGGCATCCGTCTTGATGTAATATCTTATTTCAAAAAAGAGATTGAAGATCTTAATTTAAAAACTCAGTTAGGAAAAGGAATAAACATTGTGTTTGCCTTATCCAAAAAAGGATATTTTGAGAAATTTAATAAGACACTGCGCGCAACTGATATCATATGGACAAAGCCTAGCGAGATGTCTTTCTATACAGCGCTTGGCTTTCCAGTCATAATTGCTCCGCCAATAGGATCCCATGAAAATTTTAACAGGGAATGGTTGCAGCATATAGGGAGTGGATTTGTCCAGGAAGACCCTGATTTTGCAAATGATTGGTTATTCTATTGGTTGGAGAACGGCAGATTGGCAGAAGCCGCGTTTGAAGGATGGATAAAAGCACCTACTTTAGGAACTTATAAGATTGAAGAATACCTTAAAAAACATATTTAAATGGTTGGCTCTTCCAAAAAGAAGAATGTTAAAGATAATTTTTGACACGAACTTTTTACTTATCCCAGGAAGCTTAAAAGTTGATATTTTCTCAGAAATAGATAGAATCATTGATGAGCCTTATGAATTATATGTTGTTGATAAAACCTTTCAAGAGCTTAACAACATAATTGAAAATCAGAAAGGCAAATATAAAACATACGCGAAAATCGCCCTGCAACTAATAAAACAAAAAAGCATAAAAGTTATAGACGTAAAACAAAAAAGCTTATATATGAATCCAGATTTCGATGAGCATATTGTAGACGATATTTTACTTGAAATATCTGATAAAAACACGATAATTGCAACTCAAGATAAAGAGTTGAGAAAAAAATTGGCTCTTAAAAAAATAAAAACGATAATTTTAAGAAATAAAAAGTACGTGGAGTTACTATAAACGTGGAGTTACTATAAAAATGTTTTATAAAACAAAGGTCAAGGATCATATAAGAGTGCCACCCAAATTATTTAATATGCCAGTAAAAGAGGCATTGTTACAGCAGATAACAACAGATTATGACGGATATATATCAAGTGAAATGGGCGTTATAATTGATGTAAGTTCAATTGAATCTATAAGCGAAGGCATTATTATTCCGGGAGATGGCGCTTCATATTATGAAACAATCTTTACCTTGTTGACATTTAAACCAGAACTGCATGAAGTTGTCCCCGGTACAATTAAAGATATGGCAGATTTTGGTGCATTTATTAATTTAGGTCCGATAGAAGGGATGATACATATCAGTCAGACAATGGACGATTTTGTTTCATTTAGTAAAGATAAGGTCTTACTTGGGAAAGAATCTAAAAAAACCTTAAAGATAGGTGACAAGTGTCGAGCACGTGTTATTGCAGTCAGTTATAAGGATTTGACTAACCCGAAATTTGGTTTAACAATGAGACAGAAAGGGTTAGGCAGGTTAGACTGGATTACTGACGATTTAAATCCAAAAAAGGGTGGTAAAAATAATAAAGATAGATGACTGGATGTCCAAGCCTGTAAAAAGTGTTACAAAAAACATATCCATGAGGAAAGCCATTAAAATTATGGATGAGAATAATATAGGAGTTCTGCCGGTCGTGGAAAATGATAAACCTATAGGTGTGATAACAGAACGCGACATTTTGCGCAGGGTACTCGCAAAAGAGATTGATATTGACAAAAAAACTGTTGGAGATATCATGACTAAAGATCCTATCACAATAGAATATAATGCTAGTATATTAGAGGCTACCAGATTAATGTCAGAAAATAATTTTAGAAGACTGTTAGTTGTTAAGAAAGGTAAATTAGTTGGTATTGTAACAGCCAAGGATGTTATTGAGGTTATGAGCGCATAATGGCAAAAGACAAAGTCTGCAAAAACTGTAAATTATTTGTAGAAGGCAATGTCTGTCCGGTTTGTAAAAGCAACCAGTTCACAAATGTATACCAAGGAAAATTATATATTCTGGATGCAAACAAATCTTATATTGCAGAAAAGATAGGTATAAAGGAAAAAGGCAAGTATGCTATAAAGATAAGGTAAAAAAATGGAATTTGAAATATTAAAAGAAAAGGACATGAAATTATTATCTAGAAAAAGAATTACTTTGATGATTAATAATGAAGGTGCTACGCCTTCCAGGCTGGACTTATTGGATGCAGTAGCTGAAAAGTTCAAGACAAAACCAGAACTAGTTGTTATAAAACACATTTATTCACAGTATGGCAAACGCAAAACAAAGTTAATAGTTAATATTTACAAAGACAAGAAAAAAATGGAATTGTTCGAACATGAAGATCTTTTAAAAAAGCATAGGGGAGAATCTGTTACTAAAGAAGTGCAAGAAAAACCTCCTAAACCAATGCAGGGAGGAGAAAAACCTTTTGGGGAAGAAGCACCAGTTGAAGCTGAGATTGTAGAAAAACATTCAGTTGCTGAACCTGTGAAAGAGGCGTCAGCTGCTGAAGAAAAACCTGTTGAGGAAACTCAAACGGAAAAACCAGAAAAAAGTGAATAATTATGGCTAAAAAGAAAGAAAAGCGTAAAAATCGTAGGATTGTCAAAATCCATGAAAAATATGATCAAGGTAAAATAAAAAGTAAATTCTGTCCTAAATGTGGTGCCGGCGTAATTATGGCTGAGCACAGTAATAGAACACACTGCGGTAAATGTGGTTACACGGTTTTCAATTGAATAATAAACTCTATGAAGTTCACTTTTTTAATTCTTGTGTTTTTTTCTTAATTAAATGAATTATTTCTTAGTGGACACACTGGACATTCTCGTGTGAGATATTTAATATTGAATAAATTAACATCATTTTTGGCAAGAAACTTATTAATATAATAAAAATGAATTTTAATTATTATAATCAAATAAATATCACTGATTTTCCTAGCAGAAAAATCTATGTTCTTCTGAATAAAAAACTAAGAACTAAGTTAATTTACCTTTCAAAAATTAAACTTAAAACAAATAAAAATTATGATTTGGCTTCTTATATTAATAAACAATCATCAAAATATGGGCTTAACTCTAAATTAAATGGAGGAGATATTTTTTTCTTTCAACTAGGAAAAAGAAGAGATAACAGAACTAACAAAATTCATTTGAAATCAATTCCACTTTGGATCATATTTGAATTAATTAATCTTTCAAAAGTTCCATTGAATGAAGTTCATAACAATATATTAGCTTATAGGTCAGGAGGGAGAGGCAATCTAATTTTTCAACCAAAACTACCTATTCTTATAATTCCAGAATTTGAGAGTATTATTTTTCACATATTTGGAGATGGTCATGCAGGGGAATTTACACCTTCATACTATCAAAAGAATAAATTGAATTTAAAACAATTTGTAACTAAATTAAAAAATTGTTTTGGTGAATTTAAGCCATATTATAATCACAAAAAATTTCAAGTTAGATTTCCAAAGGCAATTACTGATATTTTTAAATATTACTACAAAATACAGAGCTATCATTCAAATAAAATAAGAATTCCTTCTAAAATTTA
>CAZKFC010000011.1:0-30430 GCA_964552005.1 uncultured Methanosarcinales archaeon | reverse complement strand
GTGTAGCCCAGAGGATTCGGGGCATACAGACCTACCGTTGCCTGCACCTTCCTCCTTGTTTCCAAGGCAGTTCCTACAATGTGCCCAATCCATCTAAAGATGTTGCTGGCAATTGTAGGTACAGGTCTCGCTCGTTGCCTGACTCTCTGTCACTCGCAAGGCTCGTTCCAGATACCTTACGAGGTTAACAGGACACTTTTGCTGCTGATCTAGCCGATGACCAGACACAGCACGAGCTGACGACGGCCATGCACCACCTCTTAGCCTGTTGAGTAAGACCTTCAGTCTGACTTTCATCCTGCTGTCGCCTCTGGTGAGATTCTCCGCGTTGAGTTGGATTAAACCGCACGCCGCACCCCTTGTTGTGCTCCCCCGCCAATTCCTTTAAGTTTCAGTCTTGCGACCGTACTACCCAGGCGGCGAGCTTAACGCCTTCGCTCCGACACTGCATATTCCCGTAGAATATGCAACACCTAGCTCGCAGCGTTTACAGCTGGGACTACTCGGGTATCTAATCCGGATCGCTCCCCCAGCTTTCGTCTCTCACTGTCAGACCCGTTCTGGTTAGACGCCTTCGCCACAGGTGGTCCACATGGGATTATTGCATTTTACCGCTACCCCATGCATACCTCTAACCCCTCCCGGTCTCAAGATCAGCAGTGTCCTCTGCACGCTGTTAGGTTAAGCCCAACAATTTCACAAAGGATTTACTGATCCAGCTACAGACGCTTTAGGCCCAATAATACTGGTCCCCACTTGTGGCGCTGGTGTTACCGCGGCTGCTGGCACCAGTCTTGCCCACCACTTATTCTCCGAGCTATTTACACTCGGCAAAAGCCCATGCAATACATGAGCACTCAGAATCCCCTTATCACACTTTCGTGTATTGTAAAGTTTTCGCGCTTGCTATACTCCGTGGAGTCAGGACCCTTATCTCAGTGTCCTCCTCGAGGCTACCTCTTTCAAGGCCCCTACCGATCGTCGGCTTGGTGGGCCATTACCCCACCAACAACCTAATCGGCCGCCGTCTCATCCTTAGGCGTAATCTTTCAGAGAAAGCGCATTCCAGCCTCAGTCTCATATCCGGTATTAGCCTCAGTTTCCCAAGGTTATCCCAGACCTAAGGTTAGATTAACGACGTGTTACGGAACTGTCTGCCGGTGCTCCGAAGAGCCCCTGAACTAGCTTAGCTAAATCGAATTCTGATAGCAGCGACCTCCCGCAGGATCAACGGGTATTTATTATGGATGTTTTATTATTAGCCGCATCCATTAATCCTGTTGTATTTTTTAGTACGGTCGTAATTATTAGGTTCGCATACATAACTTAATGCCTTCTTCGTATAAGATTGATGAATCTCACACACATATTTTTCTGCTAATGAGAAACTGCTTAATTTAATATTGGAGCTGATGTATTTTTACTAGCAGTTATTATGAAATTATTCTCGGTATATAAATATTATTATTTCTGTGCACGTTTACGCTTTTCCTTTTTCATGCGTTTACGTTGCCACTTCCATCTCATCTGACGTTTCTTTTTCCATCTTCGAGAGCTTCGTTTCATTTATACACCTTGTCAGAGGAAAAAGCAGTGTTATATAAAGTTTACGTATTTTTAGAGGGGGAAATATCTTAATCAACTAGTTAAACTTTGTTCTAATGCTTGGTTTGTAGTTTTTTCTACTTGATCAACGGTTTCATATACATCTGCAACAACATTAGCAACCTGAGCTCCAGCATCAACTATATCTTCGCTGCTATTTAGCAAACCACTACCAACTTCATTTTCTTCAAAAAAATTTATTCCGAATTTTCCAATAAAAATTAAACCTAATGCAACAACAATTGTTATAATACTAACAATTGCTAATTTTTCACTTTTAGCTATTATACCTAAAATAAGTAGCACAAATCCAATAAATAAACCAACTATTCCAAAAACATATGCCATTTTTGATAAAAAATATAAAATGACTACGCCAAGTGCTATTGCTACAACTATCCAAAATGCTTTTCCATCATCTTTTCCCATGTTTTCACCTTTACCTTTATTTTAACAAATTCAATGCTAAAATACCTAATAATAACAGTACCCCACCCATAGTGCCGGCTAATCTAAATCCCTTATAAGCAAAACTTAGGACTCCTCCGTAACCACCAAAGATGGCAATTACTCCTACTATTATTAATAGTTCATACATTTTGTATCACCTATTATTTTTTTATTGTGAGAAAGAAAGTCCAGATTATTACTGTCATATCTTTCTAATTCCCATTCTGGCCTTGTACCTAAATGAATTAAAATACAGGCACAATGTAATATATAAATTGCGCCCTTTTAAAGATTTTCATTCAACAAAAAAGCTCAAGGTATATTCTCGACTATAAAGGTATCTTTTTCACTAAGAAAAAAAGGCCAGAATGAGACAAATCTTTTGTAGAAAAAGAAATTATCCCATCCTTAATTACGTAGTTAGTTTGTTAGAAATATAAATGTTTTGTTTTTGTTAAAATTTAGTTTAACGTTTTTGATTCTTCTCCCCGGGCATAGATTTAAATATAAAATCTTTTTATTTAGAATATAATGGCAAATCCAAATATTGCAGTACTTGAAACCTTACTTAGTTTAAAAGAAACAACTTCAACTATTTTTGAAATTTATTGTTTTGCAGAAGTAAGTGATAATCCCAGAGAACCGACATATCATGTTGCTTTAGTTAATCAAATAAAAGGAGAAACTGTTACATTAAATCCAAATATTGATGAGCCAATAAGAACATTAGGACAATTAGCAGATGCAATTGAAAAGGCACGTAACTATGCTTCATATATGTATCCTATGACATATATTGTCCCAAAAGATATCAAAGATGATGACTTATTTAAGAATTTTCGACCACTCAAAGGTTGGGAAGTGTCAGGTATGCACTATTTTTTACATCGATAAAAAAGAATAGAATGATTGGTTTCCTAAATTAGATATAACACCCTGTTTTCTCCCCGTGTACAGTATACAAATTTAACTTCTCCACTTAATACTGCAGCCCATGCTAGGTTTTTCTTCTTTGGTTATTTTCCCAGTTTGTAAGAACTCGCCTATAGCTTCATATAATTCGTGTTTGAAAGCGGGAATAGCTCCATGAGTATTATCAATTCTGCTGTGAAATATTAACTTTAAATTTGCATCAAACAAGAATGGATCAGGTGTGCAGACAGCTCCATAAGCTTTTGCAGTTTCTTGTGTTTCATCATGCAGATATAAGAACTTAATTTTACCATATTTAACCATTTCCTGCATTTTTATGAAACTATCTTCAGGATAATTTATAGATTCATTAGAATTAATGCCTATAACAGTTAAACCTTTTGCTAAGTAATCATCCGCTATCCTATTAAGCTCTTTTAATTTTGGCTTTACATAAGGACAATGATTGCATATGAATACTATTAAAGTGGCTTTTTCTCCTTTAATATCATTTAATTTATACATTTTCTTATCTGTACCTTTTAATTCGAAATCAGGAGCAGTATCGCCATGTCTTAATTTATCATAATTAGAACCTGTTAATGTCATATTACTATTAAGGTTAATTGGATATAAAAAATTTACCTTGAATTTCTGAAAACCAAAGGTTTATAGCAAAGACCATCGTACGCAACGTCAAGCGCATGGGCAATTTCTGCAATAGCTGACCTAAATGAATCATGATCACCACGAAAATAAGTGCCTAACCTTCTAACGCCGCACTTAGTGTTTTGGCTGTTTAAACCGGTAATCTCTAATTTAATAACATCTAACTCTCCATTCTTTTCATTCTCTTCTTTATTATCCTCTTCACATATTATACATTGTAAAGATGAGCTTTCAATATAACCAGTGTCACGTAATGTAATTTCTATTTTCTTGTATTGTTCAGTCTCTCCTTCCAATAACAGTATATATTCTTCATCTGCTTTATCTCCGTTGCACATCAGATGCACTACTAAAGTGGCAATGTCATCAGATTCAAAACCTTGCATAACAGGAGTCATTATGAAGAAAAGTTAGTATGTTATTTTTAAATATTATGGAAAATGGGTAATACACAAAACAGTTATTACTGATTTAAAACCTGCAAGCTACATGGAAAAAGTCATGAAAGGCAAAGCCAAAGCAGAGGCTTAATTAAACAAGAAAAAAGAGGTGATTATTTTTTTCTTAACTTTTCTTTTTCCTTATTATATTTGAATGTCTGGTCTAAATATTTCTTTACCGCCTGCCAGCGAAAAAATTGAAAATAAAGTAAAGATAATTAAAACAACTGTAAAAAACTTATGACCTGTCTTTCGTAGAAAAAACATGAAAAAGTATTACAAAAATGTTAACCGCCTCTGCCGGGCTATATATTATTTAATAAATTATAAATCACTAACATTTAAATATAAGATATTAATGGGATTATTAATATATAAGTTTGGGTGGGTGATATTGTGTCAGATAATGAGAAATTAACGAGATTTGAATTTAGAAAATTATTCCAGTTATACGGTGCATCACTACTAATAACTGCTTGTGCTCCAAAAATTGTACAAAAAATATTGACACCTATTAGTACACCCTATATTCCCTCAACTAGTACACCAAACCCTCCAACAAACACTCCAGAACCAACTCACGAACCACCAACTAATACTCCAGAACCAACTCCAAGTTATACACCAAGAGAGCTTGAAAGACTACAAAGAATAGAGAAGTATGGTGTAGCAACTAAGATATTATCATTAGAATTTCATGGAGATAATTATAACATGTATGATGGAGCTTATACTATGAATCCAAACACATTTGAATGGATGATGAACTGGTTTAAGAATAACGAAGTATGGTCTCTGAACCAAGATGAGTTAATAGGTTATTTGGATGGAACAATGAATATGCCTGCTCGGTCAGTTATCTTAACTACTGATTCAGGGAACACTTCTTTAGAATCACTTCCAAGGATGATTCCAGTGTTGCAATACACAGGAATGCATTTTATTAGTTTAATATGGACAAGAAACATGCTAGAAAGCGAGACTTCAAAGTGTAAGTATGATAGTTGTTGGAAAACATTTGAAGATGCACTGAAATCAGGAGTATACAGTTTTGGCACTCATACTGAAAGCCATGGTGATTTTAGTACATTCACTTTGGAGAAAGGTTTAGACGATATTTTACAATCTAAACAAGAAATTGAAAACAGACTAGGAATAAATGTAAAAGTTCTTTCTTGGCCATTTGAAGCATGTCCTGTTTGGGGACATGAATTAAAGAATTATGGAATAGAAGCTGCTTTTGGTGGAAATATCAGATTTATTAAAGAAAACACAGTATATCCTGAAGATCCAGCAAGATATTGTTTACCTAGGTTGTTACCGCCAAACGCAGGATCTAGAGTGTCTGGAAGACCAAATGGTATGACTTTATATGAAATGATGAAAACATATACTAATGGTTTTGATTAATTTCTATTAAATTTGGATGCCTCTGCCGGGACTTTCGTAAACCCTAACCGAGGTGAATTCAAGCTTTAGCTTGATCTTCGCCATGTTTTCGTTAACGTTTTAGTGAGCGTCAGCGAACGGTTAAAAGGTTAATTCGAACCCGGGTCACAGCCTTTCTTCCCTTATGGTCGAGAGGGCCGTATGATTGATTGTCCAACCATTATGCTAGTTTGGCAGGGGACTCCGGTTGAAACACTAGGAGTCGCCTTTTGCGTGTTAACCGAGCGTAACCAGTTACCGGACTACACCACAGAGGCTTAATGTTTATGACGTGCTATTTCTATGAAAATAGCACCGGATGTTGCGTCTCAAATGAGCGTAACCATTTGCCGCGGCTACACCACAGAGGCGAATCTTTTAAAAAAACATTCATGAAAACACTTTGTACTATCTGCGATAGTACTCATCACAAATCCTACTCAACATAGTTGAGTAGTACCTGTTTTCGCCAACGTTTTCTTAAAAGGTTGAAATGGATGGGCCCAGAGGGACTTTCGTCAAACATTAACCAAGGTGAATTTAAGCGCTAGCTTAATATTCGCCGTGTTTTGCTCAAGCTTTCAATAAGCTTTTGCGAATGGTTAAAAGCTTGTTTCGAACCCCCGACCTAACGGTGACCCTTACTTAAATTAAGAGCCGTTCGCTCTGGCCAGGCTGAGCTATGAGCCCGTTTTCTATGGGACTAAGCAAAGCGCATGTCGCATGATCCCCATCAATGCTGATAAGGATTGCCACGGCTGAGCTATGAGCCCATAACAATGGAACAAATCCAGAGAAATTTAAAAATGTTTATTTTTTTAACTCTTTTACTGCATTTACAATCTCTTTATCTGTAAGGCCGTATTTCTTTAATAGGTTTAGGGGTTTTCCAGACTCGCCAAAGGTATCTGGCATTCCAATAATCTTCATTTTAATTGGTGAATTTTGAGAAACAACTTCACTTACCGCACTACCAAGCCCGCCATAAATCTGGTGCTCTTCAACTGTAACAATTGCTTTTGTCTCATTCGCAGCCTTAATAATGGCATCTTTGTCTATAGGCTTTATAGTGTGCATGTTTATTACTCTGCAAGAAATATTCTCTTTTTCAAGAGCTTCAGCCGCTATTAAAGAATAATAAACCATTAATCCAGTAGCTATAATGGTTACATCAGAGCCATCTTTTAATGTGACAGCCTTACCGATTTCAAAAGGAGTTTCATCATTTGTAAATACAGGTATTTTTTCCCTGCCTAATCTTAAATAAAAGGGTCCTTCTATATTTGCTATAGCTTTAGTTGCTTTCTCTGCTTCTAATGCATCACAAGGCACTATAATCTTTAAATCTGGCAGGGCTCTCATCATTGCAATATCTTCCATCATCTGGTGGGTCGCGCCATCAGCACCAACAGTAAGTCCGGCATGCGTTGCCACTAATTTCACATTAAGGTTAGAATAACACACGCTTTGTCTGATATGGTCGTAACACCTTCCTGGTAAAAAAGTTGCAAACGACGTTGAAAAAGGGATTTTGCCTGCCAATGCCAGACCACTTGCTATACCAATCATGCTTTGTTCAGCAATGCCGCATTCAACATATTGTTTAGGATATTTCTCTTTAAATTTAAATGCTCGAGTTGAATCACCGACACCAGCACTCAAAACAATTATTTTTTGGTTGGTTCCCAATTGAACAATAGCATTGCCAAAACCATCTCTTGTAGCAAGTTTTGTTTCATTATTTAGATTATACATGTTCTTCAATCTCTCTTAAAGCTTGTTCTTTTTGCTCATCATTTGGAGCAAGGCCGTGCCAGTTATAATTATCCATTATAAAAGATACAGGATATCCCATGTGAGTGTGAAATATTATTATGGAAGGACTTTTTGTGTTTTTTTTAGCTTCTTCGAAGGCATTAATTATCTCGGAAAAATCATGACCAGTAGCTTCAAAAACTGTCCAGTTGAAAGCCTGTAATTTCTGTTTTAAAGGTTCAAGAGCCATCATTTCCTCTGTCCTGCCAGACTGCTGCACTAAGTTACGATCGACAAACGCAATCAAATTATTTAATTTGTAGTGAGAGGCAGCCATAAAACTTTCCCAAGTTGATCCTTCATCTAGCTCGCCATCTCCCAAACCAACATAAACTTTACTTTTCTTATTATCCATCTTATAACCTAAGGCAAGACCAACTGCAGCCGGGAAACCTTGGCCTAAAGATCCTGTTGATATTTCAACTAAAGGCAATTCTTTATTAGCAGGATGACCTTGCAATCTAGAATTTATCTGTCTTAATGTCATTAACTCTTCTTTTTTTATAAAACCTTTCTCTGCCAATGTTGCATACCAAACAGGATTAATATGACCATTGCTTAGTATAAACCTAGTTCTATCTTCCTTACTAGTATGTATAGAATCATCAAACACTTTAAAATATAAAGCAGTAAACACGTCTGCCATTCCTAAAGAACCGCCTGTATGACCGCTACCTGCTTTGTTTAGCATTAGAATTATGTTTTTTCTGATCTCTTTGGCTTTTTGTTTTAACTCTTGGACATCCATTTATGCAAACTAATTAGACAAGATATAAAAAAGTTTTGTTAAATATTTTTATCCACGCCTTTATACCATCTTTTATAAGATTCATAGCTCCAGGGCATTTTTTCTTTAAAAAAATCTTCAAGGATAGCAGCGTACTGCCTTATCTCCCATTGCGCATCTCTATGATTTCTTTTGTTAATAAAATTCATTAAGGCGTGACCGTTCATCTTAACAATAAAAGTATGGTACATTGCAAATCCTGGCAACACTAAGCGGGCTTCTTCCCTTGCTACTCCTTTTTCAAGCAATTCATTATACAATCTTATGCCGTTTTTATAATGCTCTTCCATCTTTTTAATAAGAGATGATTGGTTCTCAATAAATAAATCTGGGTCAGATGCCTGCCTGTTATGTTTTGATGGTTTTCTTAATTTGCTTGGCAAATAATATTCAGTATCATCATATTTAGTGTATCGGCCGGACTGAGCGTTGTACTCTGCAATCCTATGCCGAACCCATTGCCACCATACTACTACTGGAGCTTTAACTCTAAACTTAAACTCGACCATCTCAAACGGACTTGTATGGCCGTGCTGCATCAAAAAATCTATAAGTAATTTATCGCGTTTTTCATCGCCAATATCTTTTAGATATGAAACCCGGGCAGCTGAAACAACAGCTAAATCCATTTTATCAGTGGGCATAGTGTTTAATAATTCAACAAAACCTTTATCTAAAACATCAACTCTTTTTATTTTCATTATTTCACCTTTTTTCTTTTAAAAAATGTGTTTAATTTTGGGGTCCATTTTAAATCTCCTTGACCATCTCTCTGGCTTGTTAAACGAGCAGCCACAAATAAATAATCTGATAGCCTGTTCATATATTTTAAGACATTTTTGTGAACTTCTTCGTCTTTTTTTAGTTTTATGATTTGCCGTTCTGCTCTTCTGCATACAGTCCTGGCAACGTGTAATAAAGCAGATGTCTCAGTACTGCCTCCGCTCATGATAAAATTATTTAATTCAGGCAGTTCTTTGTCATAAAAGTCCATCCATTTTTCTAATTGTATAATATTTTCATCAGTTATTCTTGGGATTTTTTTAGCGACAGCACTTCCTTTTATTACTGACTGGGTTAAATCACCGGGGTATGCAAGGTTTGCTCCAACAGACAGTAGGTCATGTTGAATACTCATTAAGTGTTCTCTAATATCTTTATGTTTTAGTTTTACAATACACAATCCTAAAAATGAGTTAAGCTCGTCAATGCTGCCGTAAGCTTCCACACGTAGACTATCTTTAGAGGTCCTGGAACCGTTGCAAAGAGAAGTTTCACCATTATCACCGGTTCTTGTATATATTTTTTTACCTGGCAAAACTGATCACCTCCAAGCCTTTAAGAAAGCCTTGAGGGAAACACGTGCGACGTTTTGCTTTGCAAAAGTCCCACAGATTATTTGACAAAACTGATCACCTCTTCAGCTAAACTGCCTTCCCTGTACACAGTGATGCCTTTGCATCCAAGGTCATATGCCATGATAAACGCTTTTTTAATATCTTCAATTGTTGCATCTTTTGTAAAATTAATTGTCTTTGAAATTGCATTATCTATATATTTCTGGAAGATGGCCTGCATTTTAATATGCCATTCTGGACTAATATCATGCGCAGTCACAAAAATTTTTTTAATATCTTCAGGAAGATTGATGCTTGCCAAAGTTCTATTTTTGATTATGCTCCTGATAATCTCTTCAGAGTATAAGTTATGCTCTTTCAACACCTCTTCCAGAACTTTATTTATCTGCAGTATTTCAGTTACGCCTAAAACTTTCCTTGTATAGCCAAGGGCGAAATTAGGTTCAATTGCCGGGCTCGTATCAGCCAAAATGCTTCTTGAGCCTGTAGGTGAGATGGCTAGTAAAGCGCAGTTCCTTAACTTTATTTTGTCCTTATATATGCTTTTGTTCCATAAAGGGAAAACACCTTTTTCAACTGCCAGTTCTTCAGACATCTTAAAAGCAACACCGGCTATATATTTCATGACCTTTTCTGCTGTCTCTAAGGCTTTTTCACTATTGTAAGGGATTCCTAACTTATAGAGCATGTCAGCAAAACCCATCACCCCAAGACCGATTCGTCTGCCGTTTTTAACGGTTTCTTCAACCTTTTTGACAGGGAATTTGCTTTTGTCTACAGTATTATCTAAGAACCTAACACCTAATTTTGTAACAGTTTCAAGATGTTTCCACTTAATCTTTTTGTTACGGACAAATTTGCTTAGATTTATTGCGCCTAACGGACTACCGTCATAAGGCAGCAACAACTGGTCTCCGCAAGGATCTGTTGTTTCGATGCGGGCTATACTTGGTAAAGGGTTTGACTCGTTAATTCTATCTATAAATAACAGGCCGGGATCGCCTGTCTTCCATGCCATCGTCACGATTAAATAAAAGATGTTGTTAGCGTCTATTGTGTCTATTATTTCTCCTGTGCTTGGGTTTTTAAGGTTATACTTTTTATTTTCTTTGACCGCTGTCATAAACTCATCTGTTATCTCAACTGAAATATTAAAATTCTTTATCTCACCGCGTTCTTTCATAGTTATAAACTCGACAATATCAGGATGCTCTACAGATAAAGAGCCCATGTTAGCTGCTTTTCTGTTTCCTATCTGTACTGTTAAATCTGATGCATGGTCAAATAATTTAATAAAGGCAACAGGTCCAGAGGCATACGCTTTTGTTGTTTCCAGTTTTTTTCCTTTCGGCCGCAACTTTGAGAAAGAAAATCCTGTGCCGCCACCGTACCTTTGGATAAGGGCTTTATGGTATAATGCCTTAAATATGCCTTTCATACTATCTTCTATCGGAATGACAAATATATTGTACAGCATGTTATGATTAGTACCTGCATTTGCCAATATCCTTCCTCCAGGTACAAATTCCAGTGCAGATATCATATCAAAGAATTGTTCTTCAATTTCAGCAATCTTTTTACCAGATTTACTGTAAAGTTTTTCTGCTGACGCAACATGTTTTGCCACTCTTCTAAACATTTCTTTAGGAGTTTCAATCTCTTTATCTTTTAGTAAATAACGGGACTGTGCAATTAATAATCCGTTTACATTTAGCTTAGAATCATCTAGCTTTCCTAAGATGTTTTGTTTGAGTTTTCTTATTTCTGTGCGCTTTTGCCTGTACAATATATAGGCCTTGGCCATTTTAGCATGGCCTTTATTTATTAGGGTTTTTTCAACTATGTCTTGGACCTCTTCCACATTAGGAATATATTCATCAGGATGTTTCTTATTTAACTCGGTTATTACAGTATCTGCCAATCTTCTTGGAAGCAAATCATCGTCAATACCAACTGCCAGCATTGCCTTTTCAATTGCTGTTGCAATTTTAGAAAGTTTGAACTTAACTATTGTACCGTCTCTTTTCCTTATCTTAGAAATACCCATCTTACCCCTTATATTCGAGAATAACTTGTTATTTTTAAAACTTTGTTAAACATCAAAATTCAAAAATTGAATTTTTTGCTCATGAATTTTTTCAAACGTCGCACGCGCTAAACCCACAGTCCGGGCATAAAATGCAACCTTCTTGTTTTATTAATTTAATATTACACTCCGGACAATGTTGCAATTGTTTTAAATTGCTTACAGAAGATGATGCATTGACTGCATTAACACTACCATCTACTGAAGTCATTATCATCAACTGTTCCTCAGATGGTGTTCCTTCATAATTATTATCAGCTACATTTTTTTTGGTTTTATCATGTTGTTTCTTAACTTCTTTTATATTCAAAACCTGGTTATCTCTGCTCCCGTCTCTGTACACAGTACAGCCTTTGCAACCAGATTTCCAAGCCAGCATATAACCGTTTTTTACATCTTCGATAGAGGCAGATTTTGGGAAATTTATTGTTTTTGAAACTGCATTGCTTGTATGTTTCTGAAAGGCTGCCTGGATCTTTATATGGGCTTCCGGACTAACATTAAACGCCACTTCAAAAATTTTCTTTATGTCTTCCGGCACTTCCTTTATATTGTCTAATGTGCCTTGTTCAGCAATCTTTTTCATAAGTTCTTCAGAATAGAAACCATGCTCTTTAGCAACTTTTTTAAAATGTTTATTGACGTATGTGAAGGTTTCTTTTATTGAATGGCTGTTTTTTATGAAAGCAAGCGCAAAGTTTGGCTCGCATCCTCCGCTTGTATCAGCTACCATGCTTAAAGTTCCAGTGGGAGCTATGGCAGTGATTGCACAATTCCTGACTTTATCATTCTTTTTTTCAAATTTAGAACCTTTCCAGGCAGGGAATGTGCCTTTTTCCTTTGCCAACTCGCGGCTTTTTTCCCAACCAGACTCTTCAATAGCTTTCATTATTTTCTCTGCGAGATCTTGCGCTTCTTTGCTTGTATAAGGTATTCCTAATTGGTAGAGCATGTCAGCAAAACCCATCACCCCAAGACCGATTCTGCGGGTTTTTTTTGCCATTAAACTTATCTCAGGAGCGGGATACTCGCCAGCATCTATTACATTATCAAGAAAATGTATGCCTTTTTTTGCAGTTTTTTTAATTTTGTCCCAGTCCACTTGAGCTTTTCCCTTTACAATCTTAACCATCCTGTCCAGGTTAATGCTGCCAAGATTACAAACTTCATAATCTAGTAACCATATTTCAGCACACGGGTTAGTAGCTTTAAACTCTCCTAGGTGGGGTATAGTATTGCTTTTGTTGGCTGTGTCAATAAATAATACGCCCGGCTCGCCTGTTTTCCATGCATGATATGCAATCTTGTCAAATAATTTTCTGGCTTTTACAGTTCTTATTGTCTTGCCGCTATGAGGATCTATTAGATTATAATCATCATTATTTTCAACAGCCCGCATAAACTTATCATCTAACAACACAGATATATTAAAATTAGTAAATTGTGTTAGGTCGTCTTTTGATGATATAAAATCTTCAATATCAGGATGCCATACATGGAAAGTTGCCATCTGCGCTCCCCTTCTGTTGCCCTGCATTATTGTTGAGCACATCACGTCAAAAACCCTCATGAAAGACAACGGGCCAGAAGCTATTCCAGAACATCCAGAGACCCAGCTGCCGTTCGGCCTTAAAGTAGAGAAACAATAACCGACACCGCCGCCACGTTTTTGGATAAGGGCAGCCTTTTTCACGGCTTCAAAAATACCTTCCATACTATCTTCCACTGGTATGACAAAACAATTAGCTAAATTTTTAACAGGGGTGCCGGCGTTTGCAATAGTTCTTCCCCCGGGCAGAAATTCCAAGTTGACCATCATATTAAAAAAATCTTGCTCAAGCTTCTCAGCCTCTTCTGCGGATTTATACATCTTTTCTGGCCGGGAAATTTCTTTTGCTATTCTTTTAAACATCTCAACAGGGGTTTCAATTACCCTACCGCTACTATCTCTCTTTAGATATTTTGCATAAATTATCCTTAACTGGTTATCGCTTAAATTTAATTTATCTTTCTCAGGTAAAGAATCAATAAATTCATTATATCCGTTCATGCTATCACTAATATATCTATATATTTACAACTATTGAGTGTACACAACAAGTAGTATATTTATTTAATCAGACACACAATATATTGTAATATTGTATTTAATTATGAAATTTATATTTAAAGATTTTGAGACATTAAAATAGATAATATAAAATATATTTTAGAGTTTTTCCAATAATCCCAGATCGCCGAACTGCTGCAATGCACACTCTTTACAATAACAATTCTTTTTAATACCTTTAACACAGAACCTGGCTTCCTTCTCTTCACAGATAACGCAAAGTCTAGCCTTTTTTTCGATAGTTTGTTTTACTTTTGAAACAAGTGAGTCCATGAGTGTTATTTTTTATGAACAAGGTCTTTCCTAAGCAACTTAATTTCTTGAAGTTGGTCATGTACTATTTCTCTTAGTATTTTTATTTCAGTCACATGTTCTTTTTGAATTAAAGCAAGTTCTTCTTTCATGTCTTCAGTGGTGGCAGTAACAATGATCAGGAAGAGCAGCATCATCCATGTAAAAACCGTTGATAATCTAAACCAAGCTAGTAATGTATTTGCTTTATCCGCCATTAAAATCAGATAAAATCCGAAGAAGGTTAACCCAACACCCACAGGTAGTAATAATTTCTCGAACATATTTATTTTTCTGCCCCACATTTTAACCTATTGTAAAATTAGAGGAGCAGGATTTATAAATTTTCCGATTTTAGGTGTTAATGAAGACCTGAAATCTGTCAATAAATCTGAGAAACTTTTCTTTTGTTTATATTCTACAAGGTTGGCTGTTATATTTAAATTTTCTTCAATATATGTCAAAGCGTCTTGTTTAGTACCAAGTTCATCTATTAATTTTAGTCCAAGAGCGTCTTTACCCAAATATATCTGGCCAGTGGCCATTTCATCAACAGCTTCTATTGTTAGGTTTCTATTTAAAGCAACTTCTTCAACAAAAATATCTTTTGCATCGTCAATGATTTTTTGATATATTTCCCTTTCAGTTTCAGTTGGTTCTTTTAATGCAGAGCCCATATCTTTTAATTCGCCAGAAACAAATCTTTGATATGATATATTATATTCTTGTAAAAATTTTGAAAATTCTAAGTATGAACCGGTTGCGCCTATACTTCCAGTAAAAGATAATTTGTTTGCAAAAATATAATCTGTTGTGCTGGCTATCCAGTATGCGGCACTTGCTCCAACGTCTCTTATTACGCTGATAGTTGTTTTATTTAATGATTTGATTTTCTGGCCGATTTCATCAGCAGCAACTCCGCTTCCGCCAGGCGAGTTAATATCCAATAAAATTGCTTTTATAGCAGGATTATTGTCTGCCTTATCCAGGCTTTCAATAATATCATCGCTTGTAACAACGCCAGAACTAAAACTATTTTCTCGAGTTGTTGTGATTACGCCATATATAGGAATAACAGCAACATTACCACTAGCAAAGTCTGTATCTACAGAAAAAAACATTGCAATAACACTACTAATTATCCATAACATCCCTATGATTTTTAATGATAAAACTAACTTTTGTTTTAATTTCATAAACTAATTTCCTCCACGTAAATTGTTTTTGAAAATACATCTGACAATCTTCTGCCGGTAAATATCAAATATAATGGATCAACAATCCATAGTAAGGAAAAAGGAAAAATGGGGAATGCAGCCAAATTTCTTAATAATATTTGTAATATTTTAATAGGATCTTTCTTTTTCATAGGTGCTAAATACAGATTAAAAACCATTTTGCCTGGTGTCTGCCTTAACTTATATTCAAACAGCACAAAATATGCATAAGTTAGGATAAAGATGGTTCCAAAAACCATATATAAAGAATTTATAATATCAGGGTTTGAATATAGATAATTATAATTCTCCATGATATCAGCACTGCTAGGAAAGCTGTTTTGCAGGATTGTGGTGAACGGTCCTATTATGAATATGTTAATTATAAATAAGTCTAGAATAAAAGAAAAAATTCTTTTCCAAGGGCTTGCTTTTGTTAACATAGACCTTTTTTTAGGTAGTTTTAAATCAACCATTATCTAGAAAGTTGAATAGGCTATGATTTAAATTATTTTCTAAATATTTATATATAATTTTTAAATCTAAGAGAAAATGACATCACTCAGAAAAGCTCACCTTTTACTGTGTTGTATGCTTTAAAATATAGGCCAAAACAATTTCATCGAGATGAAATAAATTCGTTATTATCAAATGGGTTCTTGAATTATGCATTTTATTTAATATTTAGATTTTTATCAAATCAAGGTTCTCAAAAAGCATTGCGAGAGAAAATAGCAAACCAAATTCATGATGAATCTATGTTATGTCAAGTAGTAAGGAATTACGCAAGTACTTTAATAGGATATAATTATGACGGAGCAAAATTAGCACAATTAGAGAGAGTTGGGTACGACCAAGTCAATTTATATTTTGAACAGGGTATAAGGAAAATAATTTAGGAGCACGACCTGGTATTTGAAGCTTATTCTTCAGCAGTTGGTTTGATACCTGCAATGAAAATTGCTATTCCTAACTCAAATATTTTAATTACAGGTGCAAAATATTTTGTTGATAAATTTAAGGGATATATATTAAGTTTCAGTGAAGAAAACATTGACGTTGATATTATAGAAGAAGATACAAATTTAAGTTATCTACGTAGTCCGGTTATGATAGATGAAACTGTAAACAATGGAAATACAATTAATAAGTTTTTAGAAATGTGGTCTCAATTAAATGCACCACCAATTCAAGAGGGATATTTTCTATTTAATCCACAAGGCCATAGAACCTATAATGGATTAAAGGTATTGCCGTTAGCAAGAGATTAGGATTTTACAACACACTGCCTAAATCCAGCATTGGTCTAGTAGTACGTTTAGTATCGTCCCAACCTATACGGGGACAGGCAGTATTTATCCAGACTTCAATGAAAGGAAAATCTTCTAGGCTATCAAAATTAATTGTGTTCATGGCAATATAATAAAACTCTTTGTCTTTATATTTCTGTTTTAATTTTAATGCTTGCTTGAAATAACTCTGGCCGGGTTTTGTACTTACAAGAACGCCTATTTTTTTACTCATTAAAAATTTGGTGTATGCAGCTTTCTGCCTTTTTATTTCAGTTTCAATTAGTTTCTTTGTTACAACAGAATATTTTTTGTTAATAGGATCCCAAATATGAACTTTTTTATTATTACCTAATACTAAAGCTTTTGGATGAAATAATCCATCACCAATATATAAAAACGCGTCTACGCCAGAAAATTTTTCTAAGTTACAGCCATATATTTGGCCTTTGTACTTAGTATGTTTGCCTTTCATTAATTTAACAATTCTGCCTGTTTTTTCTATATCTTTTTTTACATCTTCTAAAGAATCAATAAATTGTATAGTAAAAAACAAGCCAACAGTATCTGGAAGTTTGTCTATGACTTTTCTAGGAAGTTTTATTTTGCCTTTGTATTTTGTTTCAACAAACATGAGTTTCATGTAATAAGGAAAATTTGGTTAGTTTAAAAAGTTTACATAAACGAATATTTTTTATATTTTAAGGAACTAAAAAATAAAAAAGATGGTGGCCTTTAATGTAGAAACACAGATTGTTTTAATTTTAGGACTTTGTCTGTTTAGTTCTTATATATTGAATTTGTTGCTGAAAAAATTTCAGTTACCTTCAATTATTGCCCCTATGATAATAGGGTTGATCCTTAATTTTCTTATACTAAATAATTATCTGGCTTTTTTGCCGGATTTCAGACAAGTTTTAGGTTTGTTTGCTAATTTTGGCGTTATTATAGTGTTGTTCTATGTCGGCCTGAAAGTTGATTTTCATTTTATTAAGGATTTGTCAAAAAATTCTTCAATTATGGCGTTAAATGCTGCTCATATACCTTTCTTCCTTGGATTATTTGCTACTTATATATATACAAGAAATTTTGTTCAATCATTGTTTGTAGGGATAGCATTGGCAATAACAGCCGAAGAAGTGACAATAGCAATTCTTGATGAATTAAACTTATTAAGAAAAAGGGTTGGCCAATTAATTATTGAGGCAGGCATTATAGGAGATATATTTGAGATATTGGCAATTGCATTGCTGGGCTTGTTTATCAGGACAAAAACCATAACTCATTCTGAAAAAATATTTACAATCGTATCTGAGCTTGTCCTGTTTATTGTTGTAATTATATTAGTAAGGTATTTTGTTATTGAATCTCTACTAAAATTACCGGTAAGGAAAGCTAGAAAGTATGAGTATTTTGGCGTGGCATTCATTATATTAATGACAATGACTATTGCCTCAGAACTATTAGGGTTTAGCTATATTATTGGCGCATTGATTGCCGGTTTATTATTGAAAGACAAGTTTATCCAGGATAAAATGTATTATGAAGAACATCAAATTGTTGAAGCAATTGAAGTGTTTGATTTTGGGGTTTTTCATCCCTTAATCTTTATCTGGATAGGTCTATCATTAGATCTGGATTTATTATTTTCAAACCTTGAATTCGGCATTATTTTAAGTGTGTTGGCCATTTTTGGGAAAATTATTGGCAGCATGTTAGGAAATTATTTTTGTCATGAGCCAGTAAGCGAAGGTATTTTGGTTGGTTGGGGATTAAACGCAAGAGGCGCAACTGAGTTGTTTGCATTATTGATAGCAAGAAACCAAGGCATAGTTGGCCAGGACATTTTCGCTGCTGTTGTATTTATGGCATTTGTAACCACTATTATAAGTCCAATAATGTTCAAGTTTTTAGCTTCTAGAGGATATGGCATGGTTAAACATAGGCATAGAAAAGGCATACATGAAAAACTATTAAAACAAAAACAGCTTACCTAGAACTGTCAGCTTGTCTTTCTAACTCGAACTTTTTTGCAATAGCATTACTTGAAGAAGTTTTTTGATATGCATTTATTATTTCATCAACTAAATTACTTACTGAATTACGTTTTTTATCAAAAGATTTATGATATGCACCTTGAACCATATATCTTAAAGCCAAATCAATACGTCTTTGCGGAGCTACTTCAACTGCTTTCGGATAACGAGCACCGCCGTATTCAATCGTAATTATTTCTTCTCTGGGCGCGGCATTTTCCAATGCTTTGACGAAAACCTCAACAGGATTTTTGTTTAGCCGTTTTTCAATGATTGTGAAAGCTTTTTCAACTAACTGATATGCGGAAAGTGATTTGCCGGTGTTCCTGCCAGATGTAAGGTAATGTTTTTTACCTTTATGACCGCTGACCATTAATTTATTAATTAAACGTTCAACAATAAATATTTTAGATTTATGGAATCTTGAACCAGCATATCTAGCGCCTGTTTTCGGCATAATTCTCGGCTCTAAATTAATATATCTTTGCAGTCCAGGATCATCAACTTTGATACCTTCTGTAGACCATCTGTTGAATGCTTTTAGTTCCATTTTTATTTTCTAGCCTTTTCAAGTTTTCCTGATAATAATGCTTGTAGTGATTGGTCATTGACTTTAATGACCTGCCATCTTATTCCTGGTATGTCTCCTTTTGAACGGCCTTTTGCGCCGCCAATACATTCTATCATGACCTCATCGTGTTCATCCACATACTTTGTTGCACCGTCTCCAGGTAAAAACGCAGAAACTTGTTTGCCGTTCTTAATTAACTGCACTTTTACACATTTAATAAGGCCAGAATGAGGCTGCTTTCTTTCAATCTGAGTTTTTTCTAAAACAATACCATTAGCCTGTGAAACCCCTCCGAGAGGATCAGATTTTTGTTTTAATCTAAGGGCCTGCCTTTTAAATTTAGGTTTTTGCCATCTGGCTTTATTTCTTCTTTTAATTAATTTAATAGCAGCGTTAATCCCTTTTGTTTTTTTTGCCATTTATGTTACCTTTATATCTTGAATATCTTTGAAATATTTTTTTATTATTTTCAAATTATTTTTTAAGTTTGCCTGGTTTCTCCCTATTAAAAAGGCTCGCGATTTTGTGTCAGAGGCTTTTATTATAATATTATTGTCTTGTTGTTCAACCTCGGCCTTTACAGGATAAATGAGGTTTTTCATGAACAATATTGGAGAGGGATTAAATGCAACTATTTTAATCTTTCTCTTAAGCAAATTTTCTATTTTTTTAACATTAACTGCATTTTTTCCGACTGCTTTCCCAATATAGAAGCTTGGGACAATAAACGTTAGCAAGTTATTATTGTCTATAAAACAATCTTTTAACCTGGTCCGTGTTATCTTTTCAAACAAGGACATTATCTTTAGCAAGTCGGCATTATACGTTATTTTAGACATGTTTTAATCCAATAACTGAAATTGAAAAAGGTTTTTTACACAAAACACCTAATCCCTCATTATCTATATCCAATTTTGATAATTCAACATTGTTGATTTTTGAATAATACTTTAAATCAGTTTCAATCATTTTAGCTGTGTTTTTTGCTATGAAAATTTTTGCCAGCTTGCCCAGTTTTAGCAATTTAAGGGTTTTTTCTGTGCCAATAACCAATCTATCAGTTTTTAAATTCTTTTTTATCTCGTCAACTGGAGTTTTTTCTGATTTTTTTGCCATCTCCTCCTCAAGGAAATTCAGGTGATTTATAAATATTGTGAATATCAAAATATTCACAGATTTATAATTGAAAACTTTCAGTTTTCATATTATAAAAGTTAGTTTTCATATTATAAAAGTTGCGCCCCATAGTTTTAAATATAAAGTATTTTTACGGCATTTAAAATGATGAAAGCTGATATTGGTCAAATTGCAGATGATGTTAGAATACAAACTGATATGGTGAAAAATGCATTAAAAGTAGATCCTTCTGATATATGTATTCGTTTTAATATAAGACAAGATTTGAATCGACATGAACTGTATTTAGATATAGTTCAAATTGATCCAGAAACTGGTGAACCTATACAACTTTTGCAGACATGTATGTACTCAACAAGAACCTATAATCCTGCTTCTGTAGCAACTATAGCTGCAGTCGCAACTAATACTGTTAAAGAAGAAATACCCACTGCAAAACTTTTAGAATACTCTTTGCATACATATGGTTTACCAAGATAATTAAAACAAGAATAAAATCTTACTCAACATCTTCAATAGGTTCTTCATCAGTATCTCTCCTAATGACTTTGACAGCATCCAATTTAACTGTAATTGGTATAGGCACAGCTGCCTGTAATAACTCAACAACAACCTCTTCTTTTGCTTTGTCTATCCTGACAATTTTGGCCTTTTCTCTCTTAAAAGGTCCTGATATAATCTCTGCAATATCATTTTTTTGAATGTTAATCTCTCTTTTAACCTGCTCAAGCATATGTTCTATTTCTTTATATTCAACAGGTTTTGGTAATATACCTCTGGCATAAGGTACATTAAACGCAGCTTGCTCAGCATCTGATTTAGAAGCCGCCTCAACAAATATATAGCCGCGCATGCCATGAGGCCTTATAACAGAATAAACTTCCAACTTTTTTTTTTGCGCATTACTCGTGACAAATTCCATAACTTGATCTTCTCTATTAGCAGTTGTTCTTAATGCGTATATTGTTGTGTTCATTTCTTCAGACATTTTTTATCCTCAACTAATCATCTCTTTCAATATAAATATTAGGAAGCCTACAGCTCCAATCAACAAAATACCTAGCCCAGCAACTTTAACTATGGTTTTATATTCATCTGAGTCAGGTTTTTTTGTAACCTTAAGTACACGCTTACATTCAATTATAAATGAGTTTAATTTCTGTATCATTCAATCATTTAAGCAAAAACACCAACTATATAAAGATTATTATTAGAAAAATATTTATAAAAGCTATTAACTCATTAATATTTCCTGAGGATGAAGAAACGTAACAAGATAATTGAGTTACTTAAAACACATCACAAGATTTTGCTTCTCACTATAATATCTTTAATATTATTCCATAATTATATTATATTTGTTGTTTTATTTCTTATATTTGGCTTTATAGGTATAGTTAGTCTGAAAGTTACGAGGATGGTCCCTCATATTTCTATTGAGACAATATCAGCGTCTGCAGCATTATTTGGCTATGTATGGGGCTGGAAAATGGGGCTTGCATTTGGACTTTTGTTTGGTTTTTATGGTATATATAAATTATCTTTTATAAAATTAAAAACTATAATCAATGTACTTTTGATGGGTATCTGTGGTATTGTAGCTGCAATATTTTCTAGTTTAAACTATTCATTTACAGTTGCTTTCATGTTGACTTTTGTTGTCAGAATGATATTAAATATCACAATCTTTCCTTTGGTAGAGCCTGATATGATGGAAAATATTGTGCATAGTTTCGGAGATCCATTATTCAATATGTTAATAACCTATCAATTCCTAAATGTTATTTATACTCTTTTAAATATGATGTAGAGGTGTCAAAATGAAAAGATTCAAATTTTGGAAAAGTTTAGATAAATTAGCAACAGAAATACCAATCTCACAAATAATGGTTAAAGATGTGAAAAAAATATTGGATACTGATAAAGTCCAGAAAGCAATTAACATAATGGCAAAAGAATCTATATCAGGGTTGATTGTTTGTGATAAAAACGATGATCCAGTTGGGATGGTTAGTGAAGGAGATATCTTAAAACAAGTTATGTTTAAAGGCAAAGATCCAACTAAAATCTTAGTTAAAGATATCATGTCAAAAGGACTATTAACAATAAAGCCAACTTCTAGCATAGGAGAAACAGGCGTTCTGATGAAAAAGCATAAAATAAGTAAACTGCCTGTTATAGATAATGGTGATATTGTTGGTTATGTAACTAAGTCAGATTTACTTGAGGAACTTAACGAAATTTATTACCAAAACAGAAGGTTGTTATGGACAACAGTCTTTATAACAATACAGTTTGTTGTCATTGCAATATTAATTTTTGCCTATATTAATAAATAACTAATTTATTCTTTTTTTTATGAAAGTAATTAAAATACCCCTTAACACAGGAGCGTTATCTAAAAAAAAGGGTGTTGAGAAAGCGCCTGATTTAATTATACAGAATTTGAAAAACTTTTATCTTAAGGAATCTGGGATACTGCCCTTTTTCAATATTGAGGAAATTGAAATAAATAATTCTAATATTGATGAAAGTAATAAAAATATCTTTAATCATGTTAATGAGCTTATGATGCCCGCTGTTTTAGTAGGGGGGGACCATTCTTTAACTTATAGTGCTTTCAAAGGATTTGCAAAAAAATATTCTAATCCCGGGTTATTGGTTTTTGACGCCCATCTTGACTGTGAAAATAATTTTAGTCCGCCTACTCATGAAGATTATCTTAGAGTTTTGATAGAGGAAGGCCATTTGAAAAAGGAAAATATTATTGTCATAGGTGTTCGCAATGTACATTCTAATGAGTTGGAATTTACCAGAAAAAATAAAATTAAGATTTATAGCATGAACGAATTTACTAATAATGGAAAAAATGAAACTACAGACGCGATAATGTCGGTTGCAAGAAGGTTTGATGCATTGTATATCTCTATAGATATTGATGTTTTAGACCCGGCGTTTGCGCCTGGCACAGGTTATATTGAGCCTGGCGGGATGTCTACGAGAGAATTATTGTATTTTATTCAGCGTTTGAAAAACTTGAAAAATATCAAGCTATGGGATTTGGTAGAAGTTAATCCTGATAAAGATATAAATAATTTAACTGTGATAACAGCTGCTAAATTAGTAGCAGAGATGTCTTAATGTCTATACTCTACCCATCTAACTTTCTTTTCTTTTATAACATCTCTCAACTTTCTTTCAACTGTACTTAATTTAGAATTTCCAGATTTCACTTCAACAAACACAACTTCTTCTGGCTCTTTTTTATCCAGGCCTTTAAAGACAATTAAATCTATTGGTTTTCCCAAAAACTTTGTCTCTGTTGGCGAATAAGGATAATCCGGCATATACGGTGCTAATTGCTCTGAAAAATGGCCAGTCAATACTTCACGGCTTTTTTTAACAGCTTCCTGCTTTAATTTTGGTAATTTGTACTGCCATTCCTGATCTTTTACAATCCCACCTAGTTTAAAGCCCAGCCATATTAAAATAAAACCAGCTATAATTAAAAGAACTATTGTTATAGGTTCCATATGATAATAATATAATAATTACTATAAATAGTTATCTTTCATAAACCAAAGTCTCAGGATGTCCTGCCTGCGGAATAACAATTGCTTCATATCTAGGATTGGCAAGTGTTTTTGCAAGTTTCCCATTATTTGGCTTAGAATTAAAACTATTAGGTGTATTATTATTAATATATTCAACTTATTCAATAGCTAATGATATGTATGTATGTAAAATAAAAGAGAAAAAGAAATAATTATTTTCTACTGCCTAGTTTTATTTATATAAAAAAACACAGAGTTTACTGTTAAAATTCCGCCTAAGATTAAAATCGCAGTATATATTGAAAATGTGTCTGCAAAATAACCCATGATTGGCAATATTAATATTTTTCCTAGTGATTTAAATAATTCCATTATTGAGCCTAAAGTAGCTCTTTGTTTTGATTTAACTAAATTATGAAACTCATTATTAGCTATTGGCGATCTTATATTTTCTATGATAATTACAAGGAAAAATAAGGCAACACCTATTAATGATACCTGGCCAAAACCTAGAATAATTAAAGGAACTATACCTAAAAAAGACATTGTATTTATTGTATTAATAGTACCAAACTTTTTCTCAATAATATGTGAATATCTGACGACAATTGCAGTTATTCCTAATGCTACTGAATATATTATTCCAAAAAGTTCAATAGGCAGGTTAGCATCTACCATGTACGGCTGGATAAATTTTTGCAATGCTGCAATAACAGCTGCAAAAAGCATGATATTCATTGTTATCTTGAACAAATTAGATTTTTTGCATAATTCACACATGGAATTTTTTGCATGCATCCATGATTCATTTATCTTGATTTTTTTACTTTTCCTTTCTTTTATTTCTTCCCAGCTGATAGCTAACAAAAAGTTAAAGAATGCTGGGATTGCAGCTATTAAAAAGACCCAGTTAAAACCTAGGATTTTTGCTAAAAAACCTCCAAACAGAGCAGCTAATGATTCAGAGACACGTGCCCAGAACTTTTGTTTTCCTTTTACTTCTGTGTATGTTGGATTAGTTTTTGAATTTTGTTTCAGATAATCAAAAGCATACGCAGTCTCTGTTCCTGTTCTAAAAGAATTTCCCAGTTCAAAAATTATCTGAGATAATAAGAACATCCAGAAATTATTAGATAAACCAAATAAAACATATGAAACAAAAATTCCAAATTTGGATATAATGATGCTTTTTCTTTTTCCATAAAGATCAGCAAAAATTCCAGTTGGTATTTCAATAATTAAACTGAATATGCTGCCTATTGTAAATATCCAGAATATTTGCTGGTAATTAAGATGATTAAGTTGTAAAAATAGAATTAAAATAGGAGTAAAATAAGTTTGATTTTTTAAAAAAGAAGTTAAATAAAATTTAGTTGATTGTTTCATTCCCTGTTAATATTATTTATGGTCCATTTCTTTATCTGTGAATAACCAATCTTTTAGTTCATGCTCAAATTCTTTGTCATTTCTTCTTAGCCATTCAATTAACATTGCAGCATGTTCTTTTTCTTCATTTGCATTATGAAGCAATATTTTTTTAAGTTCTGAATCAGTACAGGCTTCTGCTCTTTGGTGGTAGAAATTAATAGCCTCAATTTCTTCTCTTAACGAATCAATAGCTCTTTTTTGATCTAATACTTTGTCTGATAATTTATTTCTATCTTCTTGTAACATATAATCACCCTTTATTTAGATTAAAAACTCTTTTATAAATATTTGCAAGAAGTGCTCATTAATAAAATTATTTTGAACTATCCAATCTTTAATTTAATTCAATTTTTTTTATTCTGTAAATTCCTGTGTAATCATTTTCCATTATTGTTTCTGCTTTTTTCACAACTAATTTTTTCTTAAATATTGGACCGTCTATCATTAAAGATTCTGCCTCGCCGCCTTCAAATGCAATATTGATATGGTATTTCTTGTTTAACTCAACTAACCTGTCAATATCTTTATTTGTAATTACTTTTCCCAGCCATTCTTTACTAAGGCCATAAGCAGCTATCCTTATTATCATAAACTTGAAACCTGCTTTTATTATATCACGCATCTCTTGTTCTTGTGACATCTGCCATAACGGGTTAATACATTCTAATTCTAATGAATCACATATTCTTTGAATTCTGCTTGCTTGATATTCAGATTTTAATGCGCCAGTTACAATACCTTCTATATGATATTTATCTTTAGCTTGTTTAATTGCCTTTTTCAAATCTTTTAACTCAAGCTCTTTTTCACCTTTTGTTTTAAAACTTAATGAAGGTAAGCCAAGAGCTTCTGCCTGCAGTTCTGTTAAATTAATATTAGGAGTATGAAACATATAGCTGTCAGGATTTTCAGATTTTATTGTAATTAAACACACTATTTCATGTACTTGCATAGCTTTATACATTGCATAAGTAGAATCTTTTCCCCCGGAAAATAACGCTGCCAGTTTCATTTTAGATACGGATAAAAACTGCTGAATAATATTAATACAGTTATTGCAAGGGCTCCAAAGAATAATACTAAGTTGTCAGTTAGTTCCATACAATCGAAGAAATTAAAGTGATTTATATAATCTTTTGAACTAATGTTCTTTAACAAAATAATCATTAAAGATCTTTTTACAGTTCCATAATAAAGTAAGTGGTTCTGGTGTATATATTCTTTTTACAAGATATCTTGTGAATGCTCTCATAACTTTTGAATTTTTGAGATGATTGGGTATGCTATCATATAAGTTATCCAAGATATCCCTTTCTGATTTTAATCTTGCTTGTAAGATCTGAGTTCTGGTAACTAAATTCATATCAGCACCCTCGCCGCATACTAATACAGGTAATCCTTCATAAGGTTCAAATCTTTGAGAAGTTAAATATTCATAAATGTGCTGGACAAACCCATCTGGCCTCTCATCATATGATTTAAAGTATTGAAGGTTTTGTCTATCAAATACTATGTTTTGAAGTTCTTCTTTTAGCTCTCTTTCCGCGGCTTGATCAGGAGTTTCATTTTTCTTAACATAACCTCCAAGAATAGCCCAGCCAAATGGAGGAATATCACGCAATTGAATAACGAACGCATCTAATTCTGGGTTATATATTATGATTCCACTGCCTTGTCTTTTATTCATAAAAAGTAAGAACTCATAATTTGTTTATTAATTTTACTACTATGTTTAAGTAACAATTTTATTACAGACATTTTTTATTATACATTCCTTACAAAAAGGTTTTTTTCTGCAATATTTTTTAGCATGCCTTACAATTAAAGCATGGTACTCGTTAAATAGTTTTGAATTTTTTTTTATATTTTTATGAAAGAAATCTTGTATCTCTTCATACTTTGCTTTCTTTTTGACTAAGCCGATTCTTGAAAATATTCTTTTAGTGTATGCATCCACTACAAATATTGGTTTGTTGAAAGCATATAATATTATTGAGTCAGCTGTTTCTGGGCCAATACCATTTACTTGTAAGAGTAATGTCTTTAATTTATTGGTTTCTAATTTTCCTAGCCTATTGATAGAAAATTTTTTTAGAAACTTAGCTATATTTTTTAATTTCTTTGCTTTCTGGTTGAAATAGCCAGAGCTTTTTATTAGCTCAGCTAGTTCTGCATTAGAAATTTTTAGAATCTTGTCAACATCAATTAAATTTTTTTTATTTAAATTAATAATTGCTTTCTCAACGTTTTTCCAGGAAGTGTTCTGTGTTAAAATAGCGCCAAATATTACTTCAAGTTTTTGCTTTACTGTTTTAGGCCCGCCTGTATATTTTGGCTGGGTTTCTCCTTTCTGTGTTACAGGCCACCAATTTTGCTTGCCGTATTTAGCGTGGAATGTTTGAAAGATCTTTTTTATCATCATATTAATGAAAACCATAATTTATAATATATACCTTTTTATATAAATTATTATAACCACCAAACATGGTTAATGATGAGATTAGCCCTACAAAGATAAATATCATGGACACATGTGGGCTGCTATTTTGGTTTAAATATATTGAGCATTTATATGTGCCAAGCTCAGTTCATTTAGTATTTGGAAAAGAGATTCATTACTTGTTAAGTCTTATGTATAAGCAAAATTTTCAAAGCGTGGAAACTTTTGTTAATAAATTTAAATTTAGGTGGAGGCAAGTTGTGGCAGGCAATCCTACTTTTATATCTAAAAAAGAACATGAAAGGCTTGAAGTGGAAGAGCGGACATGGATAACTAGAAATGGTGATGAAGTTACAGAAAAATTTGGAAATCATATCAGATGGTATGGTAATGATTTAATTAGATCTTATTTTGGATATAGGAGACTTGGTGAGTCTATATTAAGTGCATTTTATAATGCTCATAATAATAGAAATGAATCACCTATTATAGAAAAGACTCTAAGAACAGATTTTCGTGGATATCGTTTAATGGGCAGGATTGATAGAGTAGACATTAAGCCGGATGGACTTGCAATTGTAACAGATTATAAGACTAGTAAAAAAGCACCTTCCGAACATTTTCTGCAAACAACACCCCAGTTAACTATTTATGATTTATTAGTAAGGGATTATAATTTTGGAACAAACGTTGAATTGAGTGATGTTGCTTTGTATATTTATCACTTAAGGACTCTTGCTAAAAGGGATAATCTAACTCAAAAACAAAGAATTAGAAAAGCCTTGTTTCCAGCCACAAGAACTTCACACCACTTAGATACATTAGAAAGAAAATGTGAGGAATATGAAAAAGCAGTTGCAGATGAGAGATTTGTACCGAGGTATGGCTCACATTGTAATTATTGTGATTATCAACAGCCTTGTTTAGAATATGCTGTTGATTCAGAAGGTCCCAGACATGTCTTACTACCTCCAGAGCAAATTAAAGATCCGATGCATGCAGACATATTTTTTTCCGATGAATTAGTTTAAAGAGCGTTTTCATAAGCTATATTATTCCAGAACATTGCTTCCATCTGTATTAAATTTGGAGCTTTTCTTCTTATATATCCATCTTCATCTTGGTATTCTATTAAAGTATTTCTTTGCATAAGTTGGAATAACCTAAATTCAAAATTAGTGGGTTTGTCAAACGGCGTTATAACTTTGTACCATTTACCTATTTTTTGTCTGACCATTAATAATCCAAGAATAATATGATGATCTAGCCAAACATGAGTTCCTTTTAATTCTCTATCTAATTCATCTCTCAAATTTTGTAAATCCCATGTAATTCTGTCACAAGTATGTTGTACCATTAAATCATAAGATGTTCTTCTAATTGCCTCTTTTAAATCAGGAGTTAATTCCCATTTATATCCTTGGACAGCTATGTTTTTCAAATTTATAGTATAGAAAGTACCAGGACTTTCGATTGATGGTATTCTAGAGATTCGGGCTGTTGCACCTCTAACTCTGGCATTTTTGGTTGCTACTGCAACATATCTGTTAGAAACAACATTTGCTGATTTCATTATATGAGCTCTAATAACATCAATTTCTTGATATGCTTTAAATAGTTGGTCTGTATAAGTAACACCCCTGAACCTTATACCAATTTTTATTTGTCCTAACTTCACTTGTTTTTCTTTTTCTCTAGCTTTTTCAAAACTATCTGTTTTTCCATCATACCTGACTTCTACAAATTTACCATGTTTTCTTAACTCAGTACCACTCAAACCCGGCAATATTTCTTCTGATATAATTAAGGTTTGATTATTTCGTAAAGTTCTATATGCTTTCATTACCTCATACCATTTAGCTTCTTCTGTGGTTATTGTTTCTAAGTTAGGCTTAACTACAATTCCAGCTTCTATTAATTCATCAGTTACATCATCTATTGAAGAAGTATAATGTCCTATACCTCTATCAATTTCTTTTAATCTAGGATAGAGCTGTCTGCTTGTTCCGTAGCTCTTAAATAAATCTCTCCAGCTAGGTGTTGCCATTTATAAAAGTAAGGAAAAGTTATATTTAAAGGATTAGTTTAATATTTAGAATTCATATGCAGTTGGTCCTGTGATACATAATATAATCTATCTTTTACAATAATTTCATACCACAAAATTTTTTCATCTTCAATAACTTCGCTTCTTATTATGAAAGATTTTTTAATTTCAAAAGTTGTGCCTTTTTCCAGATATGTTCCCAAACGGCTTTTTGTTTCAGAAGGATCCTCGTCCATAACAAACATTCTACTACTAACTTCACCCACTATACCCTCTAACATCAAAATTAATCTAAAAATAAGTTATATTTAAAAGAATAGGTTATCTGTTTTGTAATGGTGATTTAATTTTAAGTGCATCTCCGCCTTCACTTAATCCTAAGTTAAGCGCTTCAGTCATTGGTTTTACCCAATTATGCGCAATTTCTTCAAGACTATCAGGATCATCTCTATCTTTTACAAAATCCGTCCAGATTCTTCTTTCTCTATATAATTCAGGATGATATATTCTGTAATGTGCGTCAAGAATAATTTGCTGACCAGAAGATATATACCTCTCTGTGCCGGTTTCTACTTCTACTATGTAACCATAGGGCATTCCTAACTGTTGAAATTTTTTATTTTGTTCAGCAGCCCAATTAAGAGGGTTTGTAACGTATAATTCACCGTCTATTGAAGCCATATTCTAAAAATAAGGTATTACCCTTTATAAATTTTTCTATTTTTAACTACTTAGAAGTAATTAAAACAGCATTAACAAC
>CAZKFC010000010.1:0-31490 GCA_964552005.1 uncultured Methanosarcinales archaeon | reverse complement strand
TTTTTTTGCTAAATTTTTTAGAGGTAAGGATCTATTGACTTACCCAAAAAACTCACATAACTTGACATTACCTTATTATGCATAAATTTTATAAACAAAATTCTTCTCTATTCTATTATGAAAGGATACTTTGTTTTAGTAGCAGGACAGCAGCGACCTGCAAGACAAATTATACATTAGAAGAGATAAGCAGAATCATGTAATTATATGTGGTCAAATTTCCTGTTTGTTGTTTTATAATATGATAATTTGACAATTGCTTCCTGAATATCAATTGTATGTCTCATTATATCTTTCAGAAAGAGATAACGGGTCTTCTCATCAACTTTACTCATTAGTTTGTTTATTGATTGATATTCTTCTTCATTTATTTTCTCAAAGAGTTCTTTTTTATCTGTAAGCAGGTAACTTACAGCTCTGTTTAACTCCTCTTTTAATATTATTAAGATATCTCTGTAAGTCTGTGTCTCTGATTCATCCGGAAGATATCTTGAAAACCTCACCAACTCATCTCCAATAGTTTCAAGCTTTTTATTTATGAGAAAAAAATAAGGGATTTTTATAATGTTCTTTATTTTTGTGGAATGGAGAATATTTGTATCCACAAGAGACATAGAGAGCATCTTTGTCATTAAATGATAAAGTCTGTCAATTTCCCTTTCATTTATATCAAGCTCTTGTTTATCAATATCACCAAGAATGTTAGAAATAGACATCTCAAGTATTAAGACAACTCTATATAGTAGTTCAGGAATTCTTATTTTTGACTTATCCAAAAGAACATTTATCCTTATCTTTTTCTCGTTTTCAAAGACAATTTCTGTACCACTCATACTTACAAGAGTTTTCCTGATTTGTTTTTTTATCTTCTTTGAAAGCATATTAGATTTTATTTCAATTTCCTCAAATCCCATATAATATATAGTAAATAATATGTCAGCAATATTAGAATACTTATCAGCATCAACAACTATTTTTTCATTCATTCTTTCCTTATTTACCTTAGGAGAAATCAATAAACTTCTATCATTATTTTCATATATATAGAGGAGTTCTTTTTCCTTTAGATTATTTTTTACAATCCAGTCTTTAGGCAAAGAAACTGTGTATGTGGTTCCCCCGACAAATTGTATTTTTCTTTTGTGCATTACTATAAAGTAAAGATATTTATTAACTATATTTAATATTTACTATATAGAACTATATAGTTATTTCATATTCGATAGAGTTTTTTCTGTCTTTAAAACTATATAGTAATATGTTGGTTAAATATATACTACTTAGTTTAAATTTATTTTTATTATGGGTTTGGATAAATTAGTGAATGAACACTATGTGGATTTCTACATAAAAAATTCAAAAGGAGTTAGTCAAAGACCTGGGGAAGACTTCACAAAGGCAAAAACAAAGTTCTTCTCTACAGATATTTTTGAGTCAACTGTTAAGAAATTGGCAGAGAAGTATTCCAGAGTAAAAGATCCTTTTCTTATAGGAAATATTGGTGGATCTGATGCTGTTCTCAGTCTATACGCAAATATTGCTGCTAGTAATTATGGTTCAAGACCAAATCTTCTATTAATTGATAGAAAAAACCAGAATCATGAAAATTTTGATTTTAGATATCTGTTAACACAGCTTAATCCATTAAGCAGAGATAATTATATCTTAGACTTATTTGGCTTGGAAAAAGATGATTTGGTTAGTGTTCCTGATTTTGATGTTTTGGATGCTGTCTTACATGATAAAGAATATGATCCTCAACTTCATAGAGAGATCTTAATGCAGAAAGCAGAAGATAAATTTGATGATAGGCTTTTCTTTAAGTTCAAAAGAGCAGTAAGCAGTATAACTGGACAACTTTCCCAAGACCATAATTATGACATGTTTGTTGATGGTGTTCTAGAAAGCATATATAAAAATCCTGATACACATTATTTGACAAGTGATAATCTTTACAGAGGTTTAAGCAGGTCAATGTTCCTTGGAAATATAAGAATATCTAACCAAAGATTCCACATTCATACTTTCAGAGCAGATGTTTCAACAGATATTGGGATTAACAGATTAAGACAAATACTTGAAGAGAAAGGTATAAAATCAGAGGATGTTACTGAAATTGACATAGCATATATACCAAGTCTTATGAATGGTCTTGATAATGTAATCTCTTTTCTTGAAGAGGAAGCAACAGATGTAATATATAGCCAAAGAGACACAAAAACAGGTGAGAGGGTCTGGATAACTAAAGACAGTTCAGAAATTGTTCCTAGTGCAAAAAGAGTGCCGGGATTAAGCAAATACAAAGAAGAAGCAAAGAAAAGGACACCCCTAGAATTCTTTGTAAATGATTCACAAGATTCAAGATTAATGTTCCTCTCTAATTTGAGTATCGGCTACGCATATGCTGATGAGAAAACATTAGAAGACTATATTGACATAGCAAATAATTCTAATGTTGATACTGTTGTCATGGGAGGAGCAATATATGGTCCTTTCTTCTTCAGAGAAAATGCAAGAAGAATGCTGCTGGATCCTGAATTCCCCACTTTAGATGCCCAGCTAAGAGAATTCAAGAGAGTAAGAAAAAAATTCAATGGAAATGTCATCTATGTTATGGGAGAGAATGATCTCAAGATATGTGAAGACTTATTCTCAGGTTATGTAATGGAGCTGAGAAGAAGGGAGCAAGGAGATAAAAACATCAGTCTAACAGTATCCCAACAAAGAACAGAGAGAAACTCCAGATATGATGATGCTCAGGACATAATTGATAGGTATTTATATCCTTATCTACTACGCTTAGGAAAAGACGCCACACATTTCTATAATGAAGCAGGCTTGAACTCAAGAATTGTTGAATTAGTCACAGCATTCAGAAGAATAAGGGATGGAAAACCTTTAAGACCAGCTGATTCAAAACTAATAAATCCTAATGCATTAGAAGACAGTGAATCTTTCAGAGTAAAGACTGAATTCTCGGACCAGGTTGGTGATTTATCATTAAGAGTAACTGGAAATACACAATATTCTGATGTTACCCAGTACAAAAATCCAAGTGTTGCCTTGGAAGAAATAACTAAGATGGCTGAAAACGGCACAATAGAAGACATTCTTCCTGAACAAATGCTTGTTGACACAAGACAGGCAACTCAGATGTTTAAGATAATGGGAAACAGAGCTATAGTTTTTGTTCCTGATATGGTCGATGATAAAAGATATTTTGATCCTAATTTTTCAATACCAAAACACAAGAGAACCAAAGCAGACAGAGTCCACAAGAGAGTTACAATTGCCAATTACATAAACATACCTGGCAGCTGGATATTATCAGGAGATTTTAGAGATATAATGACTGTAGAGCCATATTTTCCAAAAGTTATCGAGACAATGGAAGAAATCCAGAAAAAAGGTCAAGGTATGGAAGAGGTAAAAGTAGCAATAATACAGGATCTGCAGTCAAATTCCATAACAGAGAGGCCGTGGCACTTTCTTAATTATTTAGATTATGCTTTTGTTGAACAGGAAGCTATTTTTGGTCTGTGTATAGGTGATTTAATACAGGGCAGGAATTACAGAGAGATGCCAATAGAAAATGCCTATCTTGGTGGATTGACTATTTCCAGTATGCAGCGCGGTGTTGTGAATTTAATGAGGCCTTTTTTCAGCCTGCCTCATGTGAAATACTGGGATATGGTGACAGGAAACCATGAAGAGAATACAGACAGACTTTCTTTTGGAGGATCTGGTCTAGAGATGCTTGAAGGTGCCCTTAGAGAACATAGCTTAGCTACAGACCACAATATAGATATACAGGTCCCTGAATTCATATATAATGAAAAAGGTGAACTAATAAGGGCTCCTATAGGATTCAGACAGATTAATAGTTATAATATTGTTTATTCACACAAGTTTTCTGAAAGAGGTGCAGGAAAAGGCAACAGCGTAAGACCCACTTCACACATAACCAGCTGGATGAGAAACATGGGAGACATATCTGCTCCTTTAGATATGGGTTTCGGAGGACATTATCATATTGTTGAGATGTCTGTCAAAGACGGCAAGTTCGGCGCCATACTAGGTTGCATGGCAGGTGAAAGCGGCTATGAATTGAGAAGACAGTATAGCGGAGCTGCTCCTTTTGGAGCCATATTGCATTTCAAAGAAGACGGCAGATTCCAAATTGAATTAATATCTGAATATTTCTTAGACGATTACAAAGTGAGACATCCTGAAATATCTGCTCTAGGCAGTGATACATTTATACATCAAGCCTTTACCCAGGAAGCACCCTTGCTGGGAACAAAGCAGCCAGAACCAATAAAGCTATACAGGAGACACATAGCCATGAAAGTGCCTCAGAAAATTGGTGGATTTGGATAAGAGGAAGATAAATAGTTATGTAAAAAAATACATAATAAATCTTTTATTATGCATAAATTTTATAAACAAAATTCTTCTCTATTCTATTATGAAAGAGGTATTGTTTCTATAGTTGATGCACTCATGGAATTCAGTTCATTACATCCTGTGGTTCAGGCATTAATTGGGACAACATTTGGCTGGTTTATGACAGCCATAGGAGCATTAACAGTTATTTTCTTCAAAAAAGTTGATAAAAAACTTTTGGATGTTATGCTTGGATTTGGCGCCGGTGTAATGATAGCAGCCAGTTTCTAGTCATTGTTGGCACCTTCTATTGAAATGGCGGAATCCATGAATATGATACCCTGGCTGCCTCCTACGCTTCATTTGCCATTCTATCATAAAAGCAGGAATTTCTTATATTAAAAGATAATATAAGAAAAAAATAAATTAATAATATCTTTCAGGATATCCTTGACTATTTTGGCCTTTCTCAAACTCTAATACTTCTAATCTGTCAAGACTATCTAAGTCATTTAACTGTAATCCGGAGCTTGAAAGTGTATATAATACATCTTCAATATATAAGCTACGTCGTATTGAATAGTCGCCCCTGAAATAATATCCAGATTTCTTGAAGACTTCATCATCATCATAATGAGTAACTCTTCCCCTTAACTTAAAACCATCTTCCAGATTTATATTATAGACATAAGCTCCCTGGAAAACAAAGTCACCATACTGGGGTCTTACTGATTGATCAGCTTTTTTAATTGATTCAGGAATTTCTGCCAATGTTATTGGAATAACTAATAAATTACGTTCCCTATCAAAAAGGAAAGCTTTGTGGTTATGCAATGCTTCACTATCTGTACCTCTATCTCCTATGATAACTTTATGCATTTCTATTGGATTTTCCACATCACTAACATCAAAGATAGCCATTTTTAAGCCTTGATACCATGCAAAGTCCAAGCCTCTATTCTCTATAAGGCCTTCATCAGCCTCTATAGTATCTTTGCCTATTCCTATGATATGAGTTTCATCATATGGATGTAAATAATCACTATACCCTGGAATTTTTAATTTACCTAATACAGTTGGATCTTCATGATCACTTAAATCTATCACGAATAATGGGTCTACTTTTTTGAAAGTTACAACGTAGCCTTTCTCACCCATAAATCTCACACTATAGATTCTTTCTCCAGGAGCTAGATCTTCTAACTCGCCAACTAAATCCATGTCTTCATCTAATACATAAACATTATTGCTAGATAATTGATTTCTGCCCCACATACTGCCTGCAGTGGTTGCAATCCTGAAATGATTGTCCCATTCATCCATTGAAAATTGGTTTAAAATATGGCCCTTGACTTCGCCTTTACTTTCAAATTTAATTTTACCATCATCTAAACTGAATTTGGTAATTACAGTTTGTTCACTACTATCAGAAGCTATTTCTCCCAATATATTATAGCGGGGCCACGATGTCTGCGCAATGTATAAATTATTTAGAGATGCATAAACATTTTGACCGCTGCCCACAATAACTTCTTTTTCAATATCAGCATTTTCATCTGTCATTGATATTGATGCAACAGTAATGAAGTTTTGAGCTTGTATTGGTGGTATATAACCAATGTCTGTACATTTAGCAACAGGCTCCATTTCCTTTTGTTCTTCGCCTGCTTTCATATCTCTATATAATGGAACTATGTCAGTGCAAGGCGGATATTCCCTATACCATCTTGGATATGAATTCACAACAAAATAAACATCATCTTTGATTTTTCTTGAAGTTAAGTAAGAACCTTCAAAATCAACTGTTCTAAGTAAATCAGGATCTTTTTTATCTGAAATATCATATAATTTGACTGCTATTACACTTATATATCTTGGATAATAATCTGGTGCAATCATCATTTCGTCAACAGCAACACCTTTTTCAACAGGCTCGCCAACAGGCATTGGCTCTGCTTCATATTCGTAATTTGCAGTGCCAAATATTAATAATCTGTCATTATGTATGAACAGTTCCTGCGGATGAAAATTCTTTAATTTAGTAGTTGATAATATTTCAGCTTCATCTGCTGGATATGCTTTTATTATTACTAAATTACCTTGTGCTATAGTGTAGATATAGTCACCGTCTGTTTTTATGATGTCTGCCTCGTCAACACCTTCTACCTGGATATTGGTATCAGAATATTCACGACCACCTGCTGCAGTTGGCGCAGATGCGTCAGCTGTGGCAGACTCTTGGACCGCAACACCTGATTTTGCAAAAGTTCGAATACTACCAAACCACCCGCCGCTACCTTGTTTCTGAGCTTCTTTAAAAGCGTTAATCAGTTCTTCACCACTTGAAAATCTTGGCAGATTATCTTCTTTTGTCACAACCTGTTCAGGAATATAGACAACGGAACATGCCATTGCTATTATAAACAAAAATACAGTAATTAACAAAAAATTTTCAGTTCTCGTCTTCATAAGTATCACCTTTCAATAAGTAAAGTATATCGCTTATAAATACATTTCTTATACTTTAACTTGAGTTGAAGTTAACCAATAATGAAAAAAATTTATAAAACCCACTTGCCAAAGATAAGATAATGGTCTTGAAAAAACTTACTTTAGTTGTAATTTCTGCCATGCTCTACATATCACTCTTCATTGCAGTATTCGGCTCAAGCGTCCAGATATTATTATTTCCAGAAATATATAAAACTGCCCTTGAAAAAAACAACATGTATGATTATATAGAAGAGCAGATTGCAGCCAAAGGCTATATTCCAAGTACTATATTTGTTAAAGAAGCTGTTAAGTCAAATGTTAACAAGTTAATAAAAAATGCACTTTCTTATATCAGGGGAGATGTTGACAACCTTGAGCTAACCATTAATTTTAATGATACTTTGCAGAGTTTTTTTGAGGAACGTGCTTCAGATTTGCCTGTTTGTGATAATAACCAAGATCCTTTAGAAGACCTATGTGTGTCAGAAGATATGAATGCAACTGAGTTTTTGAACATGCTTTACGAAAATCAGCAGATTGATCCGAATGAATTCTCAGCTGTTAATATTGGTGATGTGGTTGATTTATCTGCTTTACAGCAAGTTAGAGAAGCTGTTTCATTATTCAGAAAAATATTACTTGCTTCCATAATATTAAGTATTGTCTTTATGATAATGATCATTATTTTGAACAGAAAAAATGTAATTGCAATGACTGAATATATAGATGCTGATTTATTTGGTGTTGCCTTAGTTATGTTTGGTATTAGTTATTTCTTTAAAAATAATATAGGAAGATTTATTCCAGAATCATTTTCATTATTTGAAGGATTGCTAACATCATTGGTTTTTGCAATACTAGATTTAATGATTTACTATGGAGGTGCTTTAGTTTTAATAGGTATAATATTAATAGTTTTTACATTTATATACAAGATAATGAATAAGAAGTAATATCATAATTATTTAATAAGTCATTTAAAGCAGAAAAATCTGGGTCATCTGGTCTTAATATAAATTCATTATACGCTATTTGATAGATTACGTGAAGCAAGCCGGTCTTGGTATTTTGCTTAATTTGAAATTGTCTGTCTGATTCTAAGACAGTGGCAGTACCTATATTACCATTGTCTCTCCATATAAATTTATATTCTGGCAAATATTTTCCTCTTTTAAGGAATAATCCATTATGCCATTCTGAACCTGCTTTCTTAATTTTTACAAGTATATTTTCTCCAGCCAGTAAAGCCCGTATTTGCTGAACCCTGTCCATTTTTATACTTGGTAGAAAGAATTTATTTTTATTAATTACTATAAAAAATATAAATATCTAGGATTATCTTAACATAAGATGAAAAACCAGATCAAAACAATCTTTATTCTAGGGATAATGGGAACATTGTTCGCGGGTTATCTAACTTTAAGCAAATTATTCACAGGAAGTTGTGCTCTTGACACATCTTGCCCTTACTTTTTAGGGTATCCTACGTGCTTATACGGCCTTGTCATGTATTTAACTATTTTAATATCATCTTTATTAGTCATTTTAAAGAAATATGATAAAATTAAATTGATGAAAATTATAAAAGGAGTTTCCTTATTTGGAATTTTTTTCTCTTTATTTTATAGCTACCAAGATTTATTCAACTGTCCTGGGTGTAGTTTCAGCCTAGGATTGCCGACTTGTGTTTACGGCTTGTTTATGTATATAGCAGTTTTTGTTATAGCAATGAAAAAATGACAATTGAACAATTTTATTTATGGTTGATTCCATTAATAATATGGAGCATTATATGGAAAGGACTTGCGTTATGGAAATCTGCAAGAAATGAACAAAAAGGATGGTATACTTCTTTGTTGATATTAAATACTGCTGGCATATTACCAATAGTATATTTATTATGGTTCCAGAAAAAAGATAAGAAATGAGAAAACTGTTTATTTTATTATTATTCTTGACAAGCTGCACCTGGAATTATTATGACAAATTAGAAGTTGATATTATTGCAGAATTTACTGTTTTAGATAGTGAAGGTAATCCAATTACTTATGAAAATTATAATGTTGAATCATTTAAAGTTAAGGACACACCAATGCTTAGATCTTTTGCCTGGGAAATAAGACAGACAAATGAAAATGGTGTTTTACGTTATTATCTAAATCAAAATATACGCAGTGGTGAAGTAATCAAGATATGTGTATTGGAACAATGTTCAACTGTAGAATATTGGGAAGCTGCTAGCAGTAATAAGATAACTAAAAAGGTTACAGTTATTGATCACAACCAGTAAAAAATTGATTTTCCGCTAAAGAAGGCTATATAATAAATATCTAAAGCTAATTGTGGAGCATAATTGGTTTCATTAGTTAAATTAAGTTCTTGAAATAAAGATTTTGCACCACCCATGTATTTTTGAGTATAGTACATATAACATGCATCAACCAATACAAATAATGCTGTGCCTGCTGCTAATACAGCAGAGAGATCTTTTTTTTCAATTTCATTTATATCATCTAATGAATCATCCATATTAGAAAAGTTAAAAAATATTATATTTAAAGATATATCATAAACATTTATATATTAAGATTATTTTAGGGGAATAATACAGGGTTCTGCATTAATGCTGGTTCTTGTATGAGGTGGTTATAATGGCAGAGAAAAAATCTAAAACAATAAAATTTCATTATACTGGCAGATTAGAAAATGGTGAACAGTTTGATAGTTCAAGAGGTAGAGCTCCCTTAGAGTTTGAGCCTGGCAAAAAGATGATTATTCCTGGTCTTGAGAAAGCTTTGGTTAAGATGAAGAAAGGCGATAAAAAATCTGTTAAAGTCAAACCAGAAGAAGCTTACGGCCAGCCAAAAAAAGATTTAATTAAGGAAATCCCAAAAGGACCTATACCGAAAGAAATGAAGCTTGAGAAAGGCACTATCTTGTATTTAAGGACGCCTGAAGGCCATCCTCTCCCTGTTAAAGTAGAGGAAGTTAAAAAAGAAACTGTTGTTTTAGATATGAACCATCCTCTAGCAGGAAAAACATTGATATTTGACGTCGAAATAGTATAGCTAAAGCTATTATTTTAATATAGTGCTAGAATTATTTTTACTTGACGTTCTTAGCTTGTGGTCCTCTATCTCCTTCAACAGGATCGAAAGTTACTTTTTGTCCGTCTTCTAAAGAACTGCCATCAGCAATAGCTGACATATGACAAAAATAGTCTTTCCCGTCTTCACCTTCAATGAAGCCGTATCCTTTTCTAGGGTTGAACCATTTAACTGTTCCTTCCATTTATTTTTTTAACCTCTGATATAAATTAATATTATCTGAAGAATACTTTTGTTTATAAACATTTGTATTAAACCTAATCTTTTTAAAGAAATTTTTTGTTTTTTTACTATTTTTATTTAGTTGTACTATTAAGACAAACAGAAAAACCTAATATAGATATGAAAGTTGCTACATTTGCAGGTGGTTGTTTCTGGTGAGCCGTTATTCAGTTCTTTAGACAAATTTGATTCCGGGACAGGCTGGCCTTCATTTGCTAAGCCGATAAATGATAGCAATATTATTGAAAAGGAAGATAAAAGTTTCGGCATGATACGTATAGAAGTAAAAAGTAAAGACAGTGATAGTCATTTGGGCCATGTATTTGACGACGGTCCAGATGGCCAGCCAAGATTCTGTATTAATTCTGCCAGCCTTAAATTTATTCATAAGGATGATCTTAAGAAAGAGGGATATGGCCAGTATCTTGCATTATTTGAATAAGTTTTCTTGTAGTTCTGTAAAAATTATGTTCTCTAATACCTGTAGCAACACCATCTTCCACAACATATTGTCTTATTTTAAAGAGATGGCCTTCTTCCATCAATTCTTCTCCAATTTTCCGTACTTCTTCTAATGATTGGCAGTTAAAAGCATTGTAAAGTTCTTCTTCATGGAATACTCTTGTACCGTCCTCATACAAATAAGAATTATCATCATTTAATTCTAAAATAAGAAGTTCAATCATTATTTTTTTCAAGGTTTTTATTTATTTTTTCAAGGTTCTTATTTAATCTATCCAATTGATTATAGAATTTTTCTACCCATTCCTTGATTTCTTGTTTGTTAAAAGGCAGCAGCATAGTATTATAAGAATAAGGAGATTATAAAAATTTTATTTTTTATATTTGTTAATGGGCTTTTGCCACCACTCTCTTTTATCATGGATATGATGCTTATACCCTGCTAATTCTAAAACACGGCAAATTTCTTTATATATCTGTTCTTTTGGAACAAAATCTCTTGGGTCATATTGCATATAATTATTAACAGGCCCATAAAAAATAGTTTTCACTAAAGGTAATTCCATTTGTGTCGGCCATTTAAGGTCATCTAATATGTTCAATATAACATCATCTACAGATTTTAGAGGGCGTCTTGTTCTTTCAGCCATTTTTTATAGAGAAGTAGCGGAAATTTATATTTAAAGATAGTGTATAACTTATTTCTCTAATTTAGCTTTTGCTGTCCTGTATCTATAAGAATCTAAACAAAGCTCAGAATCAAGCCTAGCAAAAAACCTTAGCACAGGATTCATATTAGAATAAACAAAATCAACATATTGTACATATCTTTCTAGAACATTAATGTCAGTTGACTTAATCCTTTCATCAATAGCATCCATGGCTTTTATCCTTTTCTGAGCCTCGCTCCTTAATAAAGGATCATAATCTGTCCCAAATCCAAAAAATTCGTTTTTGTACATAATTTAGGAAAGTAGCTTGTACTTATATTTAAAGATATAGAATTATCTTACATAAATAACTGCATTATTAGTAAAGGTTGTAATGTTAGACGCTGTTTTATTAGGGAAAATCTCTACTTTTAGTTTTTGTTCATCCAGCATTTCTAATAATATGGTTCCTTGAACATGAGGGCTGTTCCATATTTTAATATCTTGGCTAAATGTAATTCTGTCCCAAGGCATGTTATTCAAGAAATAATCATAATTAACTAACTCATATTTAGTTATGCCTGAAAATTTATTTATTCTGCTTATGTCTGGCTTATTGCCTTTCACTGCGAATTGCCGTGCTTTGCCTTCATACGTGCCAATTGAAATAATAATATGGTTTGTGTCAAGGTGATGATATATTATTGCCAGATGATCAGCCCAATACCTTTCTTTATCTAAACCAAACCATCCGTTTGTGTCTTGTTTAAACCAAGTCCCTATTATTGTGCCGGGCGTGTCATCTATGTAGCCGCCTTCTGGCTTTTCTTTTCTTAAAGATTTGACTATCAATTTTTGTCGTATAGTATCATTAAAATACAAGAAAGGATCTTGAATATGCAGTCTTTGCTCAAAATCTTTATAGCTTTCAGGGTTAGCTAAATTTATAACAATATTAGAATCAACAACATTATAATCAAGGCTGCCTTTATAATAGCCAATGATTTCTCCTGCTTTTACATTAACATTTGTAGTTGTATATTCACCAAATTTTGGAGCTACTTGTTTTAATTTGGGAGATAATTCATCTATATGTATAAAGACACTTTCTTTATTGCAGTCATGTTTTATAATTAGCCTGTAATCATCAAACGTATAATTATGTTCTCCTTTAAAAGAACCCATATGTTGTATATCTGTTACAATGCCAGAAGCAGGCGCATATATTGGTATTGATATTGTTTCATTGAAAAAATCTTTCGCTATATAATATTGATGGTCTATGGGTGCGACATGCTCTCCACTAACAGAACCCATGGGAACAACATAAGATATGTTTTCCAGATTGACAGGCGGATACTTAAATAATTCACAAGTTTCTTGATGAGAACAGGAAGTTATAATCAATAATAGAAAGAACAGATATTTTTTCATATTAACAATGTAGAATATTAGTTTAAATTTTTTACTAATAATTTAAATATAAATTAAAAAACCAAGACAATAGATGGAGGAACTTACAGATTTATTGGGAAGAGATCTGGAAAAATATGTTCTTGAACAAAATATTAGTTTTATTCGTGGTTATATTTTTAAACCAGAAACTGATGATGGAAATCCTACTGGTTACAGTATCACGATTCTAAATGAAAAATTCGAGAGCACAGTAAAATACATTTATCATTATAGAATTTTTGGGAAAAATTTATTTGGAGAACTGGAAATTTCCACAGATGAATTAAATGGACAGCAAAAACAACTTGCAGAAGTTGTCGGCTCATTATTAAAAAAATACGGCACAAGTGCTGATGAAAGACTAACTCCGTTATATCAAGTAAATCGTTCAGATAAAGTTTCAAAACCACTTTATAGAAGATGAAAGATTCGCCTATTGAAAAAATCGTATTGGGAGCTGCTATTGCTATCCCTTTAATAGATTTCTTATCTCATACTATAACAGGTGAGTCAGTTTATCATTATATTATGCCAAATATGCCAGAAATAATTGGTCCAATAGTGAATTTAAACTTACTTGGTTTTTCATTTATAATATGATTGTTCGTGCTTGTTATGATGTTGTTGTTAAGAAGATAATTGTTTCTTAATTAATGTTCCTATTATTCCAACTATAAATAAAACAGGAGCAATTGGTATTCCTATTAAGAATAAAGCAGCATGCAGAAATTCAAATATATATTTTAAAACTAAGATGTTCCCTGATAAAATAGCAAGTGCATAAAAAACATTGTGCAATATAGAAGCTGGCAACATAGAAGCTGCTGATATGCCTGTCATATATAAGAACAATTTCTCTTTTATTTTGGATTTTTTTGTCAAGTAAATAAGATATATGCCTAATATAGTAAATAATAATCCTAAGAAAGCAGCTATCAAAAAAAACGGATTTCTTTGTAAAAGAAAAAAGCCTATGATTAAAACAAAAGTTAAGATTAAGGAATAGAAGACTTTCTTTATCATGATAATATTATTAAGATTAAAAGTATAAATAATTTACTTATTCATATCAAGAGCCGATTTTCAATATCTTTCTAATCCTTGCATCTAATTCTTTTATATCTACTGGCTTAAGAAGATATTCAATATCCCTAAACTTGCTTTCTTCTATCATATTGGCTTTGCCAGTTATGAACAATATAGGAATCCCCCTTGATTTTAAAACTTCAGCAACTGCCCACCCGTCCATTTTCGGCATCATAATATCTAATAAAACTATGTCGGGCTTGTCTTTTTTTACAAGTTCAAGACATTCCATACCAGAATTTGCTTCCTTAATCTCATAATCCTCGCTAATAGATAAAAGACCTTTTCTTAAGCTGTAAGTCACATCCTTATTGTCATCTACAATTATTACTTTCATAACAGCATCTCTCTTATCTTCTTATCTAATTCCTTAATATCAACTGGTTTCTGCATAAACTCAATATTACGGGCTTTAGCTTCTCTTATCATATTTGCTTTTCCTGTTATAAATAAAATTGGTTTAGAAGTAATTTGTTCTGCCACTTCAAAGCCGTCCATCTCTGGCATCATAATATCTAATAATATTATATCAGCAGTTTCCGCTAATTCCATGCATTGTTTGCCAGACCATGCTTCTGTTATTTCATATTCTGGATTAAGAGCCTCTAATGCTTTCTTAATACTATAAGTAATGTCTTTATTATCGTCTACTATCAGTACTTTCATTCTGACCACAATTTCAATATTTGTTTGATACGATCATTTAAAACTTTCATATCAATGGGCTTCATTAAAAAGTCAATTCTTCTAGATTTTGCTTCTCTAATCATATTGGCCTTGCCTGTTATAAATAATACAGGTATGTCTTTAATTTGGTCTGCTACTTCAAAGCCGTCCATCTCAGGCATCATAATATCCATTAACACAATATCTGGCTTGTCTTTTTTTACAAGTTCAAGACATTCTTTACCAGAGTGAGCTGTTGTTACATTATAATCCATATCTATAGATTCAAGGCTTTTTTTTAATGAGTAAGTTACATCCTCGTTGTCATCCACTATTAGAATTTTTACCATTAATATCACTATAAATAATCCAATATCTTAAAGTATAAATAATTTACTTTTATATTATCTTTTTGAGTATAACACAATTTAATTTTTTTTCTTTTTTTAAACAAAATTTTTTTAAATTAGGTTTTATTAATATTCTGTAGGTGATATTATGAAAAAAGCAATTGTGATATTTTTTCTGAGTGTTTTGTTACTAGCAACAGTGATGGCAGCTTCTGATAGACCTTTCTTTACACCTGCTAAACTTGAAATGGTTGAATTTATCAGATATAATGACGGCAGTGTGGAAGTTAAAAGATCAGACGTGTTCAAAAAACCAGACGGTGTAGGAAAACCTCCAAAAGATAATGACAAAGAACCTGAATGTTATACATTTTTAGCTGGTGCTAAACCTAGATGGCAGTGGCAGGAAGGTTATGTATATAATGATGCTTATTTAGGAGATTCAACAGCATGGGCAACTTCAGTATGGAACACAGGTGCAGATTACGCTATCTTTGGTTCTGGAGTTAGTGGAGATTATCCCTGGGGTGTATATGATTATGTTAACATGATCACTTATGAAGATTACCCTGATGGAAATGTAATTGGCGCTACAAGAATATGGTACCAAGGTAAGAAAATCTACGAGTATGATGTGTTGTATGATACAGATTATTTCTATCCAGGAAGTTCATATGACCTAGATACAGTTGTTTTGCATGAGATGGGTCATGCAGCCGGTCTAGGAGATGTATACGAAGATGCGTGTGTAGATGTAGTGATGCACGGTATCTATCAAGGATATCCTAAACTAGAACTTGCTGAACCAGATCTAACAGGCATAAATAGATTATATTAATTTTTTTTATTTTCTTATTTTCTCTTCCACATCAATATTACAATTAATAAGAAACTAGTTAAAGCCATCATTGGTATAGTAATCTTACACTGTAAATATTTTTATATACTTAATGTGACTTATTTAAAATATGAAACAAAAATTTACCTTTCTAATAATTGGACTGATTCTAATATCTGCATGTACTATGACAGAGATTCCAGAAACAGAAGAAATTGAGGTTATAGCTGAGTTTGATAATAAAATAGTATATTCCACAGTATCTGTTGAAAATCTTGATCCTTATATACAAGATTGTCAAAATAGGGGCGGTATTCTTAATGAATGTGGAAGTGCTTGTGATTTAGATGATGGATGTATTCAAGTTTGTGCTTTAACTTGTGAATTTCAATAAACCTTTTCTGTTAATTAAAAAAATTTAAATATACTTCTTATATAAAATTATATAAATTTATATAAATATGGCTAAAAAGATTATTACAGTAAGTATTGACATGGAAATTTATGCAGAGTATTCTAAGTTGTGTAAAGAAAAAGGCTATGTAATTTCTAAACAAGTTGAGATATTTATGAAGAGGTTCTTAAATGACTAAGAAGATAATATCATTGAATATTGATGAAAAAGTGTATGCAAAATTCTCAAAGCATTGTAGAGATAACGGCCTGGTAATTTCTAAACAAGTTGAGATATTTATGAGGAGACAATTAAATGAAAATTAAGCATATAATAGTTATTATATTGTTTATCCTAGTCTTAAAAACTGTTATAGCTCCAAATATTGCAAAAGAAAAAACTGTAAAGATATTGGTAAAAGCACCGACTGTAATGGAGCAAGAAAGGTTAAAAAAATCTATTTCTCAAGACTTTATTTATGATAAAACTAAGTCTAAAAAAATTAAGTTCAAGGGAAAAGTAAAAAGAGTTCTAAAAAGAACAGGCTGGGTTGCAATGGAAGTACCCATGTCAGAAATTCCTAAATTAAAAAAACAAGGTTATACTGTCAGAAATGACAGAATCGGCAATATAACAGTGAGTGATGCTGTCCAGATAATTAATGCGACACAAGTCTGGATGATGAATGATACTAACAACTTAAATGTTACTGGCAGAAATATTACAATAGCAATTATTGATAGTGGCATTGATTATACACATCCGGATTTAGGTGGTTGTTTCGGATCTAGTTGTAAAGTGATGGATGGATATGATTTTACAAATGATGATAGTAATCCAATGGATGACCATGGACATGGAACGCATTGTGCAGGAATTGCAGCTGCAAATGGATCTGTTGTGGGGGTGGCGCCTGATGCAAGACTGGTAGCATTTAAGGTCTGCAACAATGATGGTAACTGTTTAGAATCTGATGTGATTGCTGCAATTGAACAAGCAACTGATCCAAATGGTGATTTTAACACCAGTGATCATTATGATATTATTAGCTTATCGCTAGGTTTTACAGGCAATTCCAATGATGCTTTAAGCCAGGCTGTCAATGACGCTTTCCAACAGGGGGCTATTGTTGTGGTGGCTGCTGCCAATGATGGCCCTTCAAATTTCACTATAAATTCGCCAGGATCTGCTAGTAATGCCTTGACTGTAGGTATTACAAATGATACAGATAGTTTAATAAGTTGGTCTTCAAGAGGCCCTAACACAATAACTTTTGAGATTAAACCAGAAATTGTAGCACCAGGATATCAAATAATATCAACTGCTCTTGGAGGGGGTACTGAGTCTAGATCAGGCACATCTATGAGCACACCTTTAGTAGCAGGTGCAGCTGCCTTATTAAAACAATACCACCCTAATTGGACTAATGATCAGATAAGATCTGCTTTAATAGGGACAAGTAAAGATTTGGGCCTGCATGTTACAGAACAAGGCAGCGGCAGATTGCAAGCATTGGCAGCCATCAATACTTCTTTTATTAGCGAGCCTGCCACATTATCAATAGGAAAATTGAACCAGCCAATGTCAAATATTACAGTAGAGTTTAATTTAAGTGAATTATCTAATGCAAGTTATAATGTTTCTTTAAATGTTTCTTTAAAATACGGTTTTGAAAATGTAGATGTTTCTCTTGATGATTATTATGTTGAACTTAACAACCTTAACAAGACCAGTCTTAACCTAATAATAAACATAACAAATAGTTCTGTTGGTGTTTATAACGGCATGATTACTGCTAATAATAGTAACACAAATATAAACATACCTTTTTGGGTCTTAGTTACAGATTGTGATATAATCAATAATAATACTAATTTTACTCAGTCATTGTCAAATTGCATCTTGATAAATGCCTCTAATTTAATTATTGATGGAAAAGGCTATTCTTTAAATGGAAATACTTCAGCCACTAGCTATGGTATTGATAATTTTGGAGGCCATGATAATATTACTATCCAAAACTTTGCAAGAATAAGTAATTTTACGCACGGCTTAAGTATTTATGGCACTGAAAATTTAGTTATAAAAAACACAACAATAATCCAAGGTCATGATCCTCAAAGTTATGGTATGTTTATTGATTCATCTTCCAATTTAAGCATTTATAATTCAACACTTGTAGCATCTGCCTATGAAAGGAAAGGCATGCATATACAAGTAAGTTCTGATATTAAAATTATAGATAATAACATCAGCACTTCCGGAGGGGCAGATAGCGGTATTTATTTGTATGATGTCACAGATTCTACAATTTCATCAAACATAATGACAACCACAAATGATTCAATTCTTCTAGAAATCTGGTTTTCATTATATGCAAATGTCTCAAATAATATGTTCGTGACTACAGATACCGGCGATAATCCTATAGAAATTTTTTACTCACTCTATTCAACTATTTCCAACAACAATATTACTCAAGCAAGCAATTCAACGATAGGTGTCGTTATTTATTATGCTAACGATACTCTTATAGAAAATAATGTCTTTAATATTACCACTAAACTTAGCGATGGGATTGATATCTGGATGTCAGAAAATACAAGCATTATATCTAATATTATTCAAATCATAAATAAAACAGGATCATTCGGTATTTTTCCATGTGGAGGATATGACACAAAAATTTATTATAATTTCATAAATATAACTAGTGATAGTTCATCTGGGATTGCAAATTGCGACGAGTCTGCTTACATATATGGGAACAATATCACTGGATATGGAAGTTCTGTTGATGGAATAAGGATTACCTATTTTGAAAATGGTTTAATTTCCAATAATACAATTTTGACAACGGGCATTAATTCCTATGGTATGAATATCTTTTCAGGTTCTGGAGAAGATGAGAATGCTACCATTGTAGAAAACAATATAATAACAATGGGTTCTAACTCAGACGGTATACAGATGTATGATGAAATTAACAATATGGACATATTTTCCAATAACATTACTACATACGGAAATACTTCACATGGTGTATATATTGGATATGATTCTAATAGTATGTCTCTCTATAATAACATAATTATAACAAAAGGTTACAGCAACGCAATTTACCTATATCTAATCAATAATATTAATTTTACCAGCAACATAATAAATTCTACAAATGGTGCTGAGATATATGTTAAAAAGTCCTCTGACATTTTATTTTCTGATGTTGTGCTTGATAATAACAATATCAGTATTACTTCTTTAGATAATGTCTCCATTGACAAGTTAAGTACTGGCCCGGAAAATCCGGCAGGGACAAAAAATCTATCTGATTATTTCAATATTACAGATTTGGGTGGTGGACATATAGATTTTGAGTTAAGGTATGAAGAAAATGAGGTTACCTCATTGAATGAGAGCAGCATCCGTGTTTACAAATATAATGATACTACTAGTAACTGGTCTATTGTTAATAGTTCTACAGTTGACACTACCAATAACATAATTTCTTCTGGTAATATTACAGGGTTTTCTATATTTGGAAGTTTTGGAGATTATGAAAATGATCCTCCAATTGTTATGTCGCATTCTCCAACAGGAACAATAACTACAAGTAGCACAACATTAACTATTAATACTAATGAAAATTGTGAATGCCGTTATTCTACAAGTGCTGGTATTGCGTACGCAAGCATGCCAAATATTATGACAGGAACTTTAACAAGCCATACTGCATCGTTATCTGGTTTATCTAATGGTGTAAAGCATTATTATGTTAGGTGTAATGATACTTTGGGAAATATTGCAATAACTGATTATGATGCTAGTTTTACAGTTGATATTGATGACGGCGGCAGTAGCGGCGGAAGCAGTAGTAGAAGAAGCAGTGGTAGTTATGTTGTATGTACACCTGATTGGTTCTGTAATTCATGGACTAAATGTGTTAATAATAGCAAAGAATGTCTAAACTGGCATGACAATAATGACTGCAACTTTGTTTATACTGGTATTAATACAAGTAATTGTTCAGATATAATTAAAGAGGATATTGATGAAAACAATACAGCAGAAGTTAATGATACTGTAGAAGGCTGGATAGAAGTAACAAATGAACCAACTGTTGCAGAGCCAACTGTAGTAGAAGAACCAAAAATGGATATTAAGAGTATTGCTATTAATGTTGTTCCATATGCTGGTATTGTAATTTTTGTAGTTTTATTAGCATTAATTATTATAGCTCAAGTTAAATCTATAAATGAACCTTCTGAAGAATTGATCAATTATATAAAAAAATGCCGTGATTTGGATTATACTGATGACCGTATTAAAAAAAGATTACTTCAGGAAGACTACAATGAACGCATAGTAGATAAAGCATTCCAATCTTTAAAATAAGTTATTTCTTCAGCAAAACAATAATCAATAAGAAACTAGTTAATGACATCATCGGTATTGTTAATCTAATTGCGTGATTAACTCAATGATTTTATTTTTTATCTGTTTCACAATTTTTTTGTGGGTTGATAAAGATTTAAGTTTTCCAGACCCTGTAACTCCGTCTTGTATCTTCCAGAACTCAACTTTATTTAATTTAGCAAGATAATCTGGTATTAATGATTTATCTTCCAAAAGAATTATGATTTTACCAGAAGTCTCTACCATCTCTTGATTAAGTTTTTTAGGAATTTTATCATACATAAATCTAGAAATATCTAATTTACTCCATATTGAGTCTGCTTCAGGATAGTCTTTTACAGCTTCGCCAATTTTTTGACCTGGAAATTTATTAGCTTTTAACCCTGCACTTATAGCTCTGTGCTTTTTTGATAAATTATTGAAATAATATTCAGCTGCAACACTTCTGAAAGTATTGGATTGGCATACGAACAAAATTTGCATTTTATTTTTTTAGGTAATAATTTACTAATTAAAAATTTTTCATCTAAACATTCTTAAATAAACATATTATACTCCTGCCTTAACATGGATGAAAAACCCACTGTTGCTGTAATGGCCAATGATAAAAAATCATGCAATGCAGATTGTGAACATTGTTTCATACCTTATTCTGGTTCAAGATCTCCAGAAGAAACACTTGAAATTGTAATACAATTACAGGACCAAGGTTTTGACGTTAATGTTACAGGTAGTGAATTGTTGGTTAATCTTGATTACCTTGAAGCTGTAAAACAATCAGACCAAGACTGGATTTTTACCAATGGACTTGTGTTCATAAAAAATCCAGGTATTTTTAATTTGTTAAAAGAAAATAATATCAAAACATTACATTTCAGTGCACATTTTGGAATCTATGATGATTTAAACAGCGTCCCCACAAGTTTAGTTGAAAAGGTAGTAAAAGAAGCTGTTGACAGAGGGTTTGAAACAAGAATAGCAACAACAATTACTTCTAGTAATTACAGAGATGTTGTTGAAATGTGTCAGCAAGCATATGACTGGGGTGCAGAACGAATCATGTTTATCAGGTACATACCTACAGGGAATAAAATCCTTCCTACTGAAAATATTCTAAAACCAGGGGAAATTTCAGATTTCTTTAATCTAGTGCAAGAAGCCAGAGAATCATACTCAGAAGATGACGTTAGAATTGAATTACATGGCACTTTTGGACCAAGACCAGGATCAAAAGGAGAGGAATTAGCCAAAAACAATTGTTTCTGTCCTGCTGGAAAATCAAAGTTTGTTCTTACTCCAGATGATAAAGTATATGGATGTGCTTTTCTGTTGTGCACCGATCCCATAGGTGAATATAGAAACAATAAAATAATGATAGATGAGGATTTATTAGATAATAGAAGAGATACTTGCCTTACTTATTATTTAACGTAATTCTTTAATATAGCCTATTGCTCTTTTTAGAATCTGTTCTTTGGGTTCATTTCCAGAAGTGTCTATATGAACTATATTATCTCCTTTTATGTTTCTGTATGATTGCGCAACCTTTGCTAAAAATTCAGGGTTTTGTTCCCTATGAGCTATAGAAGAATTTTGATACCTCTCTTGCATTCTTTCAATTAAAACAGAGTCGTCTGCAGTCATGATGAATTCTAAATCTGGCTGTAAAAACCCTAAAGAATCAACTAATACTTTATAATCTGTTCCTGGATCCATTATATTATGATAAACCCATAATGATGCTGTAAACCTATCAATAAGTATTCCTTCTTGGTCCTGAAGTTCATTTAAAATACGATTGTTTGTGAAAAGAACGCTTGAAGAATAAAAACCAAATCTAACTTTATAATCCATATCTGATTTATCAAAGATATGCCTTATTGATCTGAAAGGTTCTTCAGGAGTCCAAATTCTTAGATAACCAAAATAATCTGCCAGATATTTCGATAAAGCAGTTTTTGCACCACCGTCAGGACCTTCGAACACAATTATTTTCGGCATTTTCTTCTTTCCAATTCTTTTTCATGTTCCAACAATCTTGGTATCATATGTTCTTCAACAAAAAAATCATACGTTGAACCTGGAATTGTATCTTCCACAAGAAACTCTGTAAGCACATGCTGATATTTTTCATATCCTCCAAATTTTATTGCATCAATCAATAACTGTTTAATGCCTGTAGAAGATAAACTTGCATCATGAGTTCTCATGAACCATATAACATTAATCTGATCAGGTGAAGTATTTCCGCCGTAATGCATCAACCTTCTTTGTTCAACATCCAAAGAAGGGTATTTCAATGTCAACCCTAACACATTCCCTCTATCCAACAAATTAACGCCAGTATATTCTTTAAAGATGTCGCTTGTGTATATCCCAATATCATTTCCATGCCCGGGAATAATAGATGTATGTACTCTATCTGTCAGACCTCCTAACCAATTATTTAGTATAGAAACTCTTTCTTCAGCTGTCAGCAGCATATTTTTATAAGAATGATCTTTAGAAGGATTCCAAACTGCTAAACAAACATTCTGAAAAAGAGTTGCTGCTTGATTAATATAATCAGTATGTCCTGAATGAAGAGGGTCATAACTACCTCCTAAAACAATTGTGCCATCAAGTTTTCCGTAAGACATGGTGGTTTCACCGTAACCACCTCTTTTTTTTATTTATATGATTGAAAAGCTTTTTTAATCAAATCTTTAAGTAAATCCGGCATATCTTGTTTATCAATCTCTTCTTCTGCAACCCATTTAAAATCTGAAAGTTCAGTCTCATCTAATCTTATATTAATTGGTTCTTTAGCAACACAAACATAGTCAAGTGCAATATCTTTGTTATTTGGATTTCCGTGTATGAAAAAAGGTTTTTTTAATTCGAGAAATTTTGTCTCTTTTCCAAACAAATCTTCTCCTATTATATCAACATCCAAGTTTACTTCTTCTTTAATTTCTCTTTTTAGAGCATCATCAAAAAACTCGTTTTCTTTAACATGGCCGCCAGGATGCATCCAAATCTTAGTCTTTTTATGATTAATTAATAATAATCTATTTTCATGAAAAATGAACGCATTAACTGTAATTTTACTCATTCTAGTAAGGGTGTAAATAAAGATATTTATAAATTATTTGCCGTAAAAACATAGTTTTTTTTATATAAGATACTTTCAGCAATTTTTATGAAAAAACACAATTTTGTCTACATAGCCTTTGCATCGTACGGGCATATTGACTGGGGCGGAACAGTGGAAACATTGCAGGAATTACAGGAACGCGGTCACAACGTAGCAATTCTTTCAGGAGATTATGTGAAAGAATTTGTTGAATCAAAAAGAATTCCTTTTGTAGATATTGGATTAGGTGGTTTCAGGCCAAGAAAAGCTGATGAAAGTATTGAAGCTGTCATGGGCGAACATCAGTTCATGAATTTCTTCAACACAGAATCTATAATTAATTCATATGAAAGAGGTCTTGATTATATACAGATGAATGACATCAGTGTAATTTTATCTGATCCATTATGCAAGACAAGTCCTTTAATCAGCATGAAAACAGGCATTCCTTATGGAATTCTTGGATTTTTTGACGAGAAAAGTTCCCCTCCTCCACCAGAAAAGCCTGGCGAAGATATTCTAGCGGCAATCGGCCAGTTTATGGGAGAGTTTGAAGCTGAAACACAGAAGTTAGGTATAGTAGACGGACATAAAATACCTTTAATTTTGAATTCGCCATGGTTAAATGTTGTTTATAGCACGCCTGGTTTTGACGGTCCATTAGCTGAAAAATCTGTACAGCACGTAGGAGCTGATCCTTTGCCACTTGCACAAGGTGGTTCTGACAGATTAAAAGTGTTTTATTCATCCGGCTCAATATTCTGGGACCAGAAACAGATAGAAGCTGTTGTTGGTTTAGCAGACCAATATCCAATAGATTTGCATATCACCAGAGGAAAAATTATGCCTGATTTATTAGCGTAATTCTGTCTGCAATAAATAGAACATTTCTAACAAAATTGCACCTAATTAAAATATCAATTAACGCCATAGCAACTCTTGTCTTTCCTGTTCCAGTAGCCATATGAATTAATGCAGATCTATGTCTCTTTGAGAAATGTTCACTTAATAACCTAACAATAATAATGCTTTTTGGTCTATCTACAATTTTCGGATTTATTTTGATTTGAACAGGTAATCTCTCACCTTTATACAATTGTCTTCTTCTACTAAGATCTTCTTGGCTAAAAGGTCCACTTACTCTCCTTTCAATTCCATGTTGATCAATCAACTTCCATACATGTCCATTGGTAAGAAAAATTGGAATTTTTTCTTTGATTTGATTTTCAATATCCTTTACATAGGTTCTTGCCTGAATTCTTCCTTTTTCTTCATCCTCCGAGAATTTTTTAGCTTCAATTATTGCCACAGGTGTTAAGTCTTCTGCTAATAAAAGATAATCAATAAACCTATCGACATCTTTCTCTGGTTTGCCATCGTAAAAAACATATTTTTTGAGTTTAAAATCCGATTTTACAGAATTAACTTCTTCTTTAATGTATTTTTTTAACCAACCTCTTTCCTTTAGCTGTTTGTCTATTAATTGTTCTCTTGTTTTTTTTTCAGATAAGGGCATAAATATAATTGGTGGGTGTTAAATTATAAATTTTACTATAAAAATAGTTATTATTTATTTTCTATATAGAAAAAAACAAATAACAATATAAAAACAAAGCCTTTTCTCATATAAACTATGGGACTACATTGTATTATAAGTAAGAAAAAAATTCCAGCTGATAGACCTGGTTCAATTACATTTGACCAAAGTTGTGCTTGGAAATTGGCTGTAACAAGATTTCCTGAATCTTTTAGTTTTACTGCTCCTAAATATAAATTATATTGTGTTATTTGTAAAAAAGAATTAATAGACATCATGAATGACACATGTTCAGAACGATGTGAAAAGAAATATAAAGAGTACAAATCTAGGTAATTATAAAAATAACCTTATTCTAAATTAATTTATGAAAGTTCTCTTCGTCTGCAACATGGGCATGAACAGAAGCCCAACAGCTGCCAAACTATGGAAAGAATTATATGGAGATGAAACTGATTATGTTGGAATTTATACTGCGAAAAACCTTAAAGAAAAAGTTAAGTGGGCAGACTTAATTATAGTTATGGAGCCTCACCAAAGAAAATTCATATCAGAAAGATATCCAAAAGAATATATTAAAAAGCAGATTATCTGCTTAGACATTCCAGATCTATACAGTAAAGAAAATCCTGAATTAATTAATACACTAAAAATAAAATTTAAAGAAATAAAATCACTTATACCCAAATAACTTATTATATTCTTTATGATCTACAATATTCAAAACAAACAAAAATATCTCTACTTGGTTACCTTCTATGGTATACAACATTCTCCAGTAATTAGATAATTCAACTCTATACAGGTTTTTGATATCATATTCTACAATCAATTTTGCAGGGATTTGTTTTTTTGGTATGGGAATTCCAAACTGAGGATTTTCTTTTAATATATCTCTAGTCCGTTCTATAGATTTCAATAAAGTCCTTGAATCTTTATCATTCCTTTTCTTAAGCTCAAGATAACTTTCCTTTGCTTGGCCCTTCAGAATTACCCTAACTTTCTTGCCAAAATACATGTTCAGATCTCCAATGAATCTCCTAACATTTTTTTAATATGTTCTGGTTCTCTGTATATCCATTGAACACCTTTAGGACCATACATTATCTTCCCGCTATTAAATAAATATACCATTATTTTTTTTAATGTCTGGTGCATCACCTGTTTTGGTAATTTTCGCTTTAGTTCAGCAAGTTTCATAGGCACATCCTTATTTTTCTTAAGAATATCTTCTACCATCAACACAGTACTTAAATTTGGATTTCTTACTAATGTTGGCATCTTTATCACCTTATTTTATACTAATTGATATAAAAAATATATCAAAATATATAAATTTATTGTTTTTCAAAATATCTAAGTGTCGCTCTCCTCCTTTCGTAAGATTTAACAGAGCTCTGACTACAGTTCGTTAAATTAAAAAAATTCTAGGAAAAAATAAAAAAACTTAATTAAGACATTGAAAGAGAAATCCAGAGAAATAATTCTTAATTACTACTGAAATTTGAGCCAGCTATATACTCTCCATTGAGAGGTCCTGGGAAGTGAATGTTGGCAACCCTACTCACAGCTCTACGAATATCAGCAATCATTTGGCTAGCATCTTTTGGAAAACTGTTCACATATAAAATATCTTGTGGAAACAATATTTTTTCATCATGTGTCTTAACATCGTATCCAATCTCATTAAACATTGCTTTTACTTCTGACCAATGCATATCAGTTAATGTCATTAACCCACCCCTGTACTCAAGCCCCCTGTATTTCTTAGGTATTCTTGCTAACCACGCAAAAGCCCAGCCATTAACAATATCAGAAATGCGCATATCAGAAAGATAATTATCCTGGTCCAGCCCTGGAAACAACTCTGAACCTGTTGGGTCATTTAACAAAGGTATAGAATACAGACCAAAATCTTCTAATCTGATTATATTGCCACGCTTCAACCTCATATCAAAAACAATGGCATTATAAGGACTTAAATCACATAATAATGCTTCTTCAAGCGTACCCAGGATATCTACTTCATAATGTTCCTCAAGCACTGTATTCATAACTTCTTCAATTAAGGGAAAAGTTGAGCTTGTCAGGTGTAAGATTCTTTTCATAATGTTGTGAGTGTAAAAATCTTATATTTAAAGCTATCTAGAATATTTTTTTCTCATATTTCTAAGTTGCCTGATATTACATCTTATTAAAAAATTGGCAACTTTTATCCTGATTGGATTTTCTTCCTCAACAGGTATTGTTTGATAGAATTCTATTGAATAGTCAAGATAACGCAACATTAATTCTGGGTTTTGCTTTAAGCCAAGATAATTATCATGCAATAATATTCTCCTTCTGTAATTATCTGCTTCACAGAAATCTCCCTCATCAAGCTTTTCCCTAAACAATGACAAAAGTTCTTGAATCTCTTCAGTAACAATCTCATCTATCATTTTTCCTTGTTATAACCATCTTATATTTAAAATTAATTCATTTCTGAGCACATATCCCTTATCTTATTCTCTAAATCTTCTTTTAATTGTCTTCTATTAGCTCTTGTTTTTGGATGCCCCATAATAAAATCTTCTTTATACACAGTATAGCGAGGGGCTATCATTACGTTTCCCGTTATGTGGCAGATGCCCATTGCATAATAATCTAAACTGTCTTCTCCAAAAACAAAATAGTATTCAGGTATCTTAGTAAAGCCATACTTAAACGGCCATAAACCATGTGAATCAGGTTCACCACAAGTATATTCAGGGAATACCAGGATAGGTTTATGCTCATGCAGTTTAATTGCTGTACGAATATAGGTTTCATTTATTCTACGTGTGCCATGCTCAGTTTCTCTATCTCTGTAAACTGGAATGGCTTCAAAGGCATTTAACGCCCAGCTTAAAAAACTTCCCAAAGCAAACCCGCCTACTTTGGATAAAATAGAATCCCCATACCGTCTGAAAAAAAAGCCATCTTGAGCATGTTTAATAGCGTCATCTCTATCCATCCAGACATCGCCCGCCCATGGGTATATTCTGTAAGGTATGGCAGAAACTGCGGCAAAGGGCCCCCTATATTCAGGAAGATGGTTTGCAACAAAGATTTGGCTACCGCTTTCTGGTATATCACCTTCTACTTTTGGGATATGGTTAAATTTTTTTAAAAGCAAGAGCTGACCAGCTAGCTTTCCGGCTTTGTATAATAAATCAATAATCATATTTCTAATTGGAAAAAAAGTTATATTTAAATCTTATAGAAAATCAATTATAATTGATATTATGAACCTTATGTGATGGCTGTTCTAGAATCCTAAACCTTGGCTCCATTAACTTATCAGTGTAATAATCATGATACCATCTTCTGTATTCATCAAGTGTTACCCAATCTCGAAAATTATCTCTCAGAATAGTATGATAAACTAGAAAATCTATTGCTAATACAGTGTTTTCATCCTTCTCACGGAAAATAATATCGTGCATTTGATCAATTCCTTCATCAATCCTTTTCTCCAATCTCTGCAGAAATTCGCCTGGCATTACATTATTTTTCAAGAATTGCTCAAGAATTTCGTAAAGTAACTCAATTGCACCTTGCTCTTTAATTTTTGTCATAGAAATATGTATATTAAATTAATTTTTAAAGATATCAGTAAAAAATAAATACTCTGGCTCCAATAAATTAAATAATGGATGCAAAAGAATTCTTAAAACCTGATTGGAAAAAATTTATTCTTCCTGTAATTTTACTCATAATCTATATTTTTCTTGTAAATTATTATTCTCAAATCGGAAATGTATTGGATGAATTTGTGTGTGATCAAATGACTCTTGCCACAAAATCCCATGAAGTAGCTGCATCTAATGATACAGAAGCAAAAGAAGAGTTTATGAAAGAAGCAGGAGAGTTATCTGACAAAATAAAAGAATCAACTGAACGGCTAGATATAGATAATATACTCCCTACCCATAATTTTATGAAATCAATAAATCCTTTTATGCCTGTGCCGTGTGAGTTTGACTCAACTAAGTTCTGCATGCATTACTCCAGCCAAGAATCTTACGATTGTGTTAAAAGTTACATAGATTCCCGTCCAGAATCTGAACCTGTTTTAGTTGCACTATCCGTTCAAAAAAAGTATAAAAAATTATCACTAATAACACACATCTTAAATGTAATTTTTCTGTTCACAGAGGGTTATCTAGTATCTGTATTAATTATTCTTGGATATAAGAAAGGAAAAGAAAAGATAAAAATTCAATCTCTAACATAAACAGCTTGATAATTCAATGGATTGAGCCACTGCCTTGCCCTATCTTCCAATCTGAGCCATATTGTGTATGTATCTATTAAACTTTTACTGGTTAACTTTTCTTCTAATATTTTATTTCCTAAGAACTCAACATTCTGTTCTATCTCTGACATGATCTTTTCTCCAATAAGTGTATAGGCACCGTCTAATTTACAATGCTCTTCTACAAGAATTTGCAACAATTCCAATGCTCTTTCATTATAAAAAACATATAGTGCATCCATGCTATTGTTAATACTAATTTATATTTAAAGTTAGTGTAGCCAGAACTCTAATAGAAGGTTTAAACTATATTCGGTCTTCTAAGGATCTGGAACCTGGCTTAATACGTAGTTCAGAAAGTAAGGTAACAATTGAATTTGGCTCATGAGATGGCGCAACACAATAATATGGTCCATAATCCCTACCTTTATAACTAAAATAAACTGGGTAAATAACTTCTCTACTCTGATAAATTATTTCATCTGGATTCACTGCATTTAGAGCAGATGCAATTTTTCTTTGAATATCTCTCCGGGGACCTCTTTTTATATTTGGATCTACTCTTTGCCTGAACCTTACAACAGCGTGATCATTAATATTCCACTTACCTTGTATTTTAAATTTTTTATATCCCATTAATAGCTTGTAAAAATAATTAATATTTAAGAGTGTGGCTTTATCTTAATAAATAGTCATTTTTTCTTTGTGGAACACATCTATTTTTAAAAAACCCACTGTTTTAAATATAAAAAAACACTACTGTAAATAATGACTAGGCTAGATGGCGCAGATATAGTTGACATTGTTAATTATATTGAATACTGGCATAAAAAGGATACATTTCATAAAGAGGTTTACAGTGCTATTTTAACTCCAAGCGAATTTGCAGAGGTATGCGGCACATATGTACTTGACTTGCTACATATTGAAGAAGATTCACCTACAGGGATTGAAATAAGAGTTACTCTACAAGAAAATCTTATCCTGAATGATGTGCACAGGATTGAAGTTTTCCTGCATAGATTTCCAAACACCCCTATACTAAAATGGTTGTTTTCAAGAAGGATTGGCGTTTTAAGAAATTATGATTATTTTTTTAAATATGAAGACGATGTTCTTAATTTAGCAGATAAATTACGGGAAAGCCCGTATAAAGGAGATGTTATAAAAGTAAATTAACGGATTCTTAAGCTTGCATCTGCTTTATAATAATAAAAGCCGGCATTATAATTGCAAGTAAAAATCCTAAATTAAATCCAATAGAAGCAATCGGCGAGTCTATACTTAATTTTGAAAAATTCAAGGCATACCCTATTACTATAACTATTAAAAATAACAGATAAGGAACAACAATCGGGCTTTTATTTGATAATCCAGTTGGCAAAGAAAATTTAGCAGAACTTACTTTATCAATAACTTCTTGATGTTTTTCTTGATGTTTATTTAGAATCTTTTTCTTCAGGAAAGGTTTTTTCAAATGTTCAGGCGGCAACGGCACTTCCGGCTCTACATCGTCAAATGCATCCTCTTTTTTTACCATCTTTTTACATTAAAGAGAACTCATGCTTAAAATATTTTACTATTTATGAAAAAAGGGTCATAATTTTAATAAGAAATATTTAAACAGATATGTTTAATAGGTTGGCACATGGGAAGATGCTTCTGTAAGTTCAAGATTGTATCCTTGCAAATACATTATAACATGTTCTAGGAAAGCACGGCCAGTTTTCCCGACAGGAGTTAAAATTATTTCTCCTTCAACATGTTTTTGAGTACATAAATCAGATAATTCCTCTTCTTTGAATGCGGTATTAGTATGAGCAAGTTTCATAAGAAAGGTTTCAAGAACAGGCTTGACAGTTTTATATGTTCCTCTTGCTATAGGAACACCATAACTTCCAGATTTGTCTACTCGAATTAAGAACTTTTCCTCTCCCCTAACCCTAAAACAATCCATGAACTCACAAGTAGGATCTACAAAAGTTATATCTAACATAAGTAACTGGGAAAAAAGTTTATATTTAAATGTAGCGT
>CAZKFC010000009.1:0-34568 GCA_964552005.1 uncultured Methanosarcinales archaeon | reverse complement strand
ATGGATCTTCAAACAATTCTGGGTTTGAATAACTTATTCCGGAAACAAACCTAGCTGGTATTCCTAGTGAGCGTGTCATTGCAATAAACAAATTAGTTAATTCATCGCAAACACCGTATTTGTTTTCTAACACCCAAGACGCTTTTTGGGATGCTTCAGCAGTAAGAGTGTTTAAATCATATTCAATGTTATCTTTTGTCCATGACGCTAGTTTAAAAACTACTTGAAATAAATCATCTTCACCTTCAGCCAATTCAGAAGCCTGTTCAATAATATCAGTTGTTATGTCAATTTTTTTTGTTGGTTCAATATATTTTAATAATAAAGGATCATTAATTTTTATTGGAAAAGGAATTTTTTTCTTTACTTGCATAAATTTGTTGAAAGTCTTTATCTCAGATTCTATTGTAAAAGAATGTTTTTTTATGCTCGGATTATCCCAGTAAAATTCAAAATATTCATCAGTTATCTCAGCTTCCGGAGAAGTGTCAATATTAATAATGTCTTGGTGATAACTTTCTTTTGGAAAGAAATAAAAATACGTTTTTACAAAATCAACTCTGGAATTTTCACTTTTTGATTCTAAAGTGAAATCAGATTCCATTGTTAAATCTAATAATAAACTTTGTGCAAGAAAAACATCGTCTGTTTGTGCTATTACTTGAGTTACTAATATTAAAAAAAATAATAAAGGAATAAGTCTTTTCATGTAATTATTTTCTTATTAGTATGTTTTTATTTTTTTCCCTTTACTAAATCCTTTTAAAACAAGGTAATAATCTAAAAGTTCCATTGACTAAAATTATGGTATTTTATCGTAAAGTATTTATATTAGTTAACATTTAATAAGAGTAACAACTATTTGCTACTACAAAATGGAGGGGTCTTTAATGAATAGAAAAAGTTTATTTGTTTTAGTTACAATATTAGTTTTGATGATTAGCGCTTGTACGACATATGAATACAAGCCGTATGAAGAAACACCAACTGGTGAAGTTGTTTCAGAGCCAGAGGTTTCAGAAGAAGTTTCTCAAGAACCTTTGGCTGAAGAAGTGTCTGGGGAAGAACCTCTTGAAGAGCTTCCTGAAGAAGAGTTGGAAGAAGAAGTTCCTGAAGAAGAAGTTCCCGAAGAACTTCCTGAGGAAGAGCTTGGAGAGGTTGAGGAAATTCCAGAAGAGGTTGAAGAAACAACTGAAGAAAAATTAGAAGGTGAAGCTGATGTTGTCGCGTTTGAAGGCGATTTAATTGATTTAAAACCGTATGTAATGGATCCTGACGGAGATCTAGTTACATTAGGATATACATCTCCGTTTGATGAAAAGGGTATGTGGCAGACAAAAGAAGGAGACGCAGGTTTTTACTCAGTTATTGTTACAGCTACAGATGGTAAAGATTCTTTTGTTACAAAACAAATGACTGTTAAAGTTCTAGTAAGAAATAAACCGCCTGTTTTCGGGATAGCAGACACACTTGAGTTTAATGAAGGCGACTTTATTGAAATTGATCCTTTGATAACAGATGAAGACGGTGACGATGTTGTTGTAACTTATTCAGGATGGATGTCTTCAAGAACATACCAAACAACATTTGAAGATGCCGGTGAGTATATAGTTACAATCAAAGCTGATGACGGTGTTGTCAGAGTTTCGAAAGACGTATCAATAATAGTAAATGACGTTAACCGAGAGCCAAGCTTGACCTTGCTTACAGAGCCAAGGATTGAAGTAACAGAAGGCGACCAAGTACAAGTTGAAGTTGAAACAAATGATCCGGACGGCGACGAGCTTACAGTTAGTTATTCAGAGCCGTTAGATGAGAATGGTGAATGGCAGACTGAAGCAGGAGATGCTGGTTCATACGAGGTTGAGATAACTGTAAGTGATGGTGTTAACGAAGTTACTCAAGAAGTTTTAATTGAGGTCTTGAAAAGGAACACACCGCCAGTGATAGAGTCTGTTAGTGTAACTCCAGAATATGTTGAATTAAAGAAACCAGGAGATGAAGTTAGTGTCTCGATAAATGTTGTAGCTTCTGATGCAGATGATGATGAGTTAACCATAACATATTCAGGGTATATGGAAGAGCCTGAGATGACTATTCCATATGGTACACCTGGCGGAGTAAAAACAGTTACAGTTACAGTTAGTGATGGCACTGATATAGTCTCAGAAGAAGTGAGCTTTGAAATTAATAACTGGCCATGTTTTGAGTGCCAGTAAATTTTCTTTTTTATAATTTTTTTAATAACATTTATATATTATTATTTTATTTTGGGGTAATGCATGGATTTAGCTCTTAGTTATGATGATGTTCTCATTGTTCCTAAACGTTCTTCTATAAAATCCAGAAAAGACGTTTCCACAGAAACTTTTCTAACAAAGAATATCAAACTTAAGCTACCAATAATCAGTTCTAACATGGACACGGTTACAGAAGCGGATATGGCTATATGCATGGCTCAATTAGGAGGTATTGGGATAATTCACAGGTTTAATACTATTGAACAGCAAGTCGAAGAAGTTAAAAAAGTCAAGCGTTATAGAAATGCAATAATTGAAAAGCCCCTTACAATATGCCCGGAAGCCTCTTTAGAAGAAGCTAAAAAACACATGAAAAATCACGGCGTAACTAGTATCCTTGTTGTTGAAGATGACAAACTAATAGGTATTTTGACAAGACGGGATTATAGATTTAATCCGCCAAAAAACACCCTGGTCAAAGATTTGATGACTAGTAAAGAAAAACTTGTTGTGGCAAACACACAAATAACCATAGAAGAAGCTAAAAAGATTATGTTAAAGCACAAAATTGAGAAATTGCCTATAATTGATGCACACTGGACATTAATGGGCTTAATTACTGGTAAAGATATATACAATAAAACTAAATTTCCTGATGCTACTGTAGATAAAAAAGATAGGTTAATGGTCGGCGCGGCAATAGGTGTTAAACAGGACTCTATAAAAAGGACGGATGCTTTAATAAAAGCTGGTGTTGATATTATTGTAATTGATATTGCGCATGGCCATTCTGATTTAGCTATAAATATGTTAAAGAAGGTTAAGAAAAAATTTCCTACTATACCGGTTATAGCTGGTAATGTTGCCACTCCTAGCGGAGTGAAAGATTTGATTGATGCAGGAGCTGACTGTGTTAAAGTTGGCGTTGGGCCTGGCTCAGCATGCACTACCAGGATTGTTACAGGCAGTGGTTATCCTCAGTTATCAGCCATAATTAAATGCGCTGAGGAAGCTGATAAATATAATATTCCAATTATAGCGGACGGAGGTATTAGATTCCCTGGAGATATAACAAAAGCAATCGGTGCAGGTGCTTCTACTGTAATGTTAGGAAGTCTGTTAGCAGGTACAGACGAAAGTCCTGGTTTTCCCTTGATTAAAAACGGGAAGAAGTTTAAAGTATATAGAGGCATGGCTTCTTATGGTGCCCGATTAGGAAGAGATGCAAAAGAAAATAATGACAATAATAATGGTAATGAAGTTTTAGATTATACTCCTGAAGGAGTTGAGGCTTTAGTTCCTTACAGAGGAAGTGTTACTGAAGTTATAAAACCCTTGCTTGGCGGGTTAAGGTCTGGCATGAGCTATTGCGGCGCAACTTGCATCCATGAGTTAAGGGGAAAAGCTGAGTTTGTCAGAATAACTCAAGCAGGTGTTAGAGAAAGTCACCCGCATGATATTAATCAACTATAAGTTTAGCCAATCCAATATAATCATTAACTTTTAATTTTTTTAATTTATCTTTACTTTTTTTGTCAATGTCCAGTTTATCAATAAAGTCATGCAATTTTTTAAGTGAAATTTTTTTTCCACGTGAAAATCCCTTTAATTTTTCATAAGCATCTTTTTTATTAATTTTCTTTAGAAAAACCTGTATAGCCTCTGTCAACACTTCTGGATGTTTTTCTAAATCCTCATTAATTTTTTTAATATTTGGAGTTATTTTGTGCAGTCCTTTTAAAGCTGAATCATAAGCTAATACAGAATGGGCAAAAGCTGTCCCTATATTACGCATAACTGTACTATCAGATAAATCGCGTTGCAATCTTGATATCTGTAAAGATTCAAAACTAGTAAATAAAGAATTTGCTATCTTGATATTGCCTTCAGAATTTTCAAAATCAATTGGGTTTATCTTGTGCGGCATTGTGCTGCTGCCAACTTCATCTTCTTTCTTTTCTAAATTAAAATAATCTAATGCAATGTATAACCACATATCTTTATCTAAATTTAAGATAATATTATTTATTCTTTTTACTACTTGGAATAATTCCACTAAAGAATCTTTTGGTTCTATTTGAGTTGTTACTAAATTTGGTTGCAATCCTAATTTAGAAATAAAATCCCTGCTAAAACTAAGCCAGTCCTTATCGGGTTGTGCAAAATATAATGCATTATAATTACCAGTTGCCCCATTTAATTTTCCTTTTAACTTTTTTAATTGCAACTTTATATACTGTTCTTTTAACCTTTTGAAAAAAACAAAGAATTCCTTTCCTAATGTTGTGGGAGAAGCAGGTTGTCCGTGTGTCCTAGCTAACATTACAACCTCTTTATTTTGCTTACTTAAGAATTCAAGCCTTTTCAATAACTCACTTATTTTTCCATAAAAAACATTTTCCAGGAATCCTTTTATTAATAATGAGTATGCTAAATTATTAACATCTTCAGAAGTTAGACCAAAATGAACAAATTCTTTTACTTCTTCAGGAACTTTGTCTTTAATATAATATTCAACAGCTTTTACATCATGATTAATTGTATGCTCAATTTTTTTAACAGTTTTTGCTTCTTTCAAATCAAAATCATCAAATATTTTTGTAAAATCACCTTTGCCTAATTCTTTCAAATATTCTAGTTCAACAAAAATCCTTTTTTTAATTAAAGCATATTCAGAGAAGTATTCAGATAATTCTTTTACTTTATCAAAATATCTTCCATCTATTGGAGAGATTGAAATTAATTCTTTACACATTTTTAAAATGATATTAAACTCTTATCTTTAATTATTGTTTCACTTCTTTTAGGACCTATTGAAATTAGGGAAATTGGTACGTTAAGATAACACTCAACAAATTCTAAATATGAACGGGCATTTTCATGTAAGTTATCATAACTTTTTTCCTTACCAGTAATTTTAAATCCAGGAAATTCTTTATATTCAACTTTACATTTTTCAAGTTGTTCTAAACTTAATGGGAAGTTTACTTCTTTTCCATCTAAAGTGTATTTGATAGCTGTTTTGATTTTATCAAGGCCAGATAACACGTCAAGTTTTGTTATTGCCAATGATGTAAAACCATTTATCCTGTTTGAATATTTTAACATGACAAGATCAAGCCAACCACATCTTCTTGGTCTTCCTGTAGTAGTGCCATATTCTTTCCCTATCTCTCGGATTTTTTCACCAGTCTTGCCAGTCAACTCAGTCAGGAAAGGCCCGCTGCCAACTCTAGTTGTGTATGCCTTAACAATTGCAATCACTTGTAACTCCCGTGGACCGAAACCTACTTCGCTAAAAACCGCGCCAGATATGGGGTGGGAGCTTGTCACGAAAGGATATGTGCCGTAAGCAATATCCAGAAAAGTGCCTTGTGCAGATTCAAAAACAATATTTTTCGTGTTGAAATTATTATAAACAAACAATGAAACATCTCCTAAATATTTTCTTAATTTATCAGCTAAGTTACAGTATTCAGAATAAATTTTTTCTTCGTCCAAATCAAATTTTTGTTCATATATCTTTTCTACAATTTTTTTCTTTATTAAAAAATTATTATGCAACTTTTTCTTAAAAATGTCTTTGTGAAGTAAATCAATAAATCTAATAGCAGTCCTGCCATATTTATCAAGGTAAGCAGGACCTATCCCTTTTTTAGTAGTGCCAATCTTCTTATCTTTCAAAGATTTTTCAGATACACCATCTAAAACATTGTGATAAGGCAAAATTATTGTTGTTAATGGATCTATAACCAGATCAACTTTAATATTTTTTTTTGCTAATTCATCAATCTCTTCTAATAAAACTTTAGGATCAAGAACAACTCCATTTGCAATCATACATTTTTTTCCATGCACAATCCCGGACGGCAGTAAATGTAACTTGAAAACTTCGTCATTAACAACAACAGTGTGGCCTGCGTTATTGCCGCCTTGGTACCTTATAACATAATCTGCTTTCTCTGCTACTAAATCAGTGACTTTACCTTTACCTTCATCTCCCCATTGACTTCCAACTATTATAATGCCAGGAATCTTTCACCACCCCTTTTTTACATAATTATGGATTATATAAAAAGTTTTCTGGATTCCTTTGCTGAAAAAAACTAAACCAAAAAATATTTAAATGATAACTTAACTTAATAAAGTAAACACAAAGACAAGGGGTGTTTTTAATCTTGAGCTGAAACGGGGTCATTCCGTTTCTCTCATTTTCTAAAATGGCTAGGCAAAATATTATTCCGTATGAACCTGTTGGCAGGATTATGCAAAAAGCTACTGGTATGAGAGTGTCTTATGAAGCCAAAGTTTTTTTGGCAGAGTATTTAGAAGAGCACGCAATTAAAATTGGAAAATTAGCTGTTAAATATGCTGAACACGCCCACAGAATAACAGTAACGGATAAAGACATAGCGTTAGCAGAGAAGAATTTATCTTAAACTGCAAATTTACGAGTTTACAATTTGTTAATATAGCAGATAATAAATACAAATTGAAATTATCATAAAGATTTATAAATTATCCCAGTTTCTCAAGCATTTATTGTGGAGGTAATATTTATGGCTATTAATAAAGAACCAACGTCAAAGTTCATTAAGGTAAGATGTCCTAAATGTAAGAATGAACAAATAGTCTTTGGGAAAGCAGCAACAGTTGTTAAATGTCTGGTTTGTAACAGAATTATTGCTGAGCCGACAGGCGGCAAAATCAAGGTTAAGGCAAGAATATTAGAGGTTTTGGAATAAATGCTTTACAAGAAATCTGGGTTGCCAGAAGAATCTGATATTGTAATGTGTACAGTTACAAAGATACAGTATTCTAGTGTTTTCGTTAATATAGACGATTATAATAAATCAGGCATGATACATATATCAGAAATTGCAGCCGGCCGTATCCGTAATATTAGAGATTATGTTAAAGAAGGCAAAAAAGTTGTCTGTAAAGTTCTTAGGGTGCATGAAGATAAGGGCCATGTTGATTTATCTTTAAGAAGAGTAACTGATAGCCAGCGTCGTAACAAGGTAAATAGTATCAAATTAGAGCAAAAAGCAGAATCAATAATTGAGTATGTTGCTAAACAAAACAAGATTGATACAAAGAAACTTTATACAGAGATATCAAAACAATTATTGAAAGAATATGAATATGTCCATCATGCGTTTGAAGATGTGGTGGCGGGTCATTTTGACTTAAAAAAATTAGGGTTGGATAAAAAAATCACTGATCAACTTACTGAGCTTATCTTACAAAGGTTTAAACCAAAGATAGTGGATATATCTGGTGTGTTAAAATTATCTACTTATGATGGTAATGGTCTGCAAATAATTCAGAATGCGTTGGGTGAAGCAGAAAAAAATGATGATATCTCTATAAGATATTTAGGCGGGGGAAAATATAAAGTTATGGCTAAAGCTAAGGAGTATAAAGAAGCAGAGCAAAAGTTAAAGAAGGCTGTAGAAGATGCAATAACTTATATACAAAAAAATAACGGTTACGGCGAATTTAAAAGGAAATAAATTTTCATAGTTTTAGACTCACGGACAAATGAAACATATTTTGAAATGCCAAAAATGCGGTAAATATACTCTTTCTGTAAAGTGCAGTTGTGGCGGGAAAGCTGTTGAAAATAAACCGCCAAAGTACAGCCCGGAAGATAAATACGGCATGTATAGAAGGAAGGTTAAAGAAGAGCAGTGGAAGAAAGACGGCTTACTTTAAAACTATTAAATATAGAACTTTGAAAATATTATCCATTATATACAAAACTATTTAAATTTGTTCTCTTTAGGTTTTAATATGAACCCATGGAAAATAGAACTTGCAGGAAAAAAACCTAATTTAAAAGATGCAATCCTGATAACTGGGTTGCCAGGGATAGGTAATGTAGCAAAAATTGTGGCGGATTTTCTAATAGAAGAAATTAAGGCAAAAAAAGTCTGTGAATTTTATTCATATTATATGCCGCATTCTGTTTTTGTCAGAGAAGATGATCTTGTTGAGCTGCCAAAAATCAAATTATATTTTAAAAAGATAAAAAAGAAAAAAATATTGATTTTATCAGGCGATTCACAGCCGATTGATGAGGTTGGCACTTATAGTTTTTGCGAAACTTTGCTGGATTTTTTCCAGAAAAATAAATGTTTGGAAATTATTACACTGGGTGGAATAGGTCTTGGGGATATCCCAAAAAACCCAAAAGTCTACTGTACTGGCAATGATAAAAAAATTGTGAAAAAATATAAAAAAGATACAAAGATGAGCACTAAAATATACGGTGTTGTTGGCCCTATTATTGGCGTGTCTGGATTATTACTAGGATTGGCTCAAAAAAGAAAAATCCAAGCAGTTTCATTATTAGCTGAAACATTAGGTCATCCGATGTATCTAGGTTTGAAAGGTTCGCGAGAAATTCTTAAAGTTCTTAATAAAAACTTAGATTTGAAAATTGATTTAAAGAATCTTGACAAAGAAATTGACGAGCTTGAATCAAAACTTAAAATAGCAGAGGATTTAGGTAAATTTAGTAAGAGAAAAAGAGATTACAGAGAATATAGAGACGTTAATTACATTGGTTAAATTAATTTAAATATATCACTTAAATTCAGTTCAAACGCAGCCACTGGCATTTCTAACTCGAAATTACTTAACACAGAAGGATTAATTTCGCCAATATATGCAACTTTCTTGCCTTTTATAATAACTCTGGCGACCCTGCCTTTAATAAAAGAAGGATGTTCTGTTTCTTTAACTTCATATTCAAGACCTAATTGCGCTAACAAATAATCTAATACTTGCCTTATCTTTGTATAATCTGCATCTTGATTGCAAAGAACAACAGCTAATCTAGTAAATTCAGCAACACCAGTTTCAGCAGTTTCATCTATTTTAAATACAGTGCCAGATTCAAAAATATTCTGAGGATATTCATTATGCGTATTTTCTTTTAATATCTGCATTAAATTTGGCAGCATCCAATATCTCATTATATTATATTCATTAGACTGTGAGTTAGCAATTTCAACAAATTTATCAGTTGTTAAATTCATCATTTTAAATTGAATATTTTTATTAGATAAATGATAAGAACTTGTTTCTAACATGTTTAACCCTATTAATATATAAGCTACTTTATTTCTGAATATAGAGAAGTCATCTTCTTTTGCAACAGTTCCTTTGGTTGGCAGTTTTAATTTAAAGTTTTCATATCCGTAACCAATGGCAACATCCTCTGCCAAATCAACCTGGTGAATAACATCTGGCCTGTATGCAGGTATTAACGCAGTTTTATTTTCATAACCATAACCCATTCTTTCTAGACATTTTTTTAATTCTTTTTCACTTAAATTTAGGCCCAGCCATTTATTTATATAATTAATATTAACTTTCATTTTTTTAGGTGATAAATCTGGAGTTACAATTGTTTTATCAGGATAAACAACTTCCATACTATAAATGTCTGCGCCCATGTCAGCCAATGCTGTAACCAATATGTTTAGGACATAATTAGCAGTATGTAAATCAAACCCGCTTACTTCCAAAAAAGCTTCTTTTGTCCTGTCATTTATTTTTCCAGTTAGATGAGAATTTATTATGGGCGTGAAACTTAAAATTTCATTATTATCATCATGGAAAATAGCGTATTTTTTCAAACCTTTTACTAAATGTTTATATTCTATTCCTGTTGGATGTTGTTCTAAGATTTGTTTTGCATTAATCTCTTTTTTCCATTCTAACGGCCTAAAAACAATATCTTTAGGTTTTCTAGCTGTGAAATGAATTGGAAATTTGATTTTTTCAATGGGATAAATACCGATAGCGGCTTTCTTCCTTTTTCTGCAGAAGGTTATGTGCAATTTTTCCTGTATCTGTATAATTTCACGAATTTTTTCATCATCTAATTTCAAATTTTTAATAATGGCACATACAGTATATGGTCTAATATTTTCCATTCCTTTGCTGACATATACTTTATTACCAGAAGATTTTACTTTGTATTTTCTTAATCCAGTTTCTATACCAATGAAAGATCTTAAGGCCCTACCAAGACCTTGTTCTGACAACAAATCAGATCTGTTAGGGAAAATTTCTGTTATTATTTCATCATCATCAATACTTTCTAAATCACTGCCTAACATAAATATACGATCTTTTAATTCTTCAGTTGATAATTTCTTACCAATAACTCTTTCTAAGATTTTTCTATTAATATTTATTGTTGGCATTTTTTTTGTGTAGCTTTTTAAATTCTTTTTCACTTATTTCAGGAAAAAAACTTCCTGAGTAATTGCAGTTCTTGCATGTGTAAATCGGCTGAAATCCTGAAATGAATTCCATTCCGTGCGTAGCCTCTTGTTTCAAATTCGGACTTTTGCATTTTGGACATATTCTTATTTTAACCATGCTTTTAATTCTCTTAATTGTTTTAGGTTGTTTTTATATAAATCCCGGATATCTTTTAGATCCCAATAGTCTAATATTAGCCTGCCCAAGCCAAGACCCCAAGCCAAAACCGGACATTCAAAGCCCATTAACGGTTTAGTAACTTCAGGCCTGAATACGCCACTTCCCCCAAGTTCAACCCATTCTTTTCTCTTAGGATGCCACACATCAATTTCAGCGCTTGGTTCAGTATAAGGGAAATGGCCTGGCCTAACCCTGACATTTGGATATCCCATTTTTTTGAAAAATTCTTTTAAATACCCAATTAAATTAGTGAAATTAACTTCAGTATCAACAACAATACCTTCTACTTGGTAAAATTCAAACAAATGTTTCCAGTCAAGGGTTTCATTTCTAAAACATTTGCCAACTGCAAAGAATTTAGCAGGCAAATCTTGCTTTTTTAATTTTGATATTGTCAGAGCACTTAACACAGTTGTATGCGTTCTAAGTAGGTTTTCTTTAGCATTTTCCTCTTTCCAATTACCACCCCAGCCTTTACTATTGGTTGTCCAGCCGTTTTCATGCGTTTTCTTCACTTTTAAAACTAAATCTTTTTTCGGTAGCTTGCCTTTTCTTGGTTTCTTTAAATAAAATGTGTCCTGCATATCTCTTGCTGGATGATCCTGCGGCACAAATAACGCGTCCATATCCCAGAAACTTGTCTGTATAATATTCCCGGTCATCTCCTTAAATCCCAAGTCAAGCCAAATCCTTTTAATATATTCAACAACCTGGTTAGTGAAATGACGTCTGCCGCCATATATTTTTGGAACATTAATTTCAACATCATACCTTCTGAAATCTTTTTTTTTCCAGGAGCCATTCTTAAGCATTTTTCGAGTAAGCTTATCAGCAACGTTATCAGAGATTTTTTCCTTAGCTAATTTTTTTCCGAGCTCTGTTAATGAGATGTCAATTTTAACTAACTTATCTTTTTTTAAGATATGTTTTCTTTTCAATAATTCTTTTAGAATGTGTTTCTCTGAATCATCTAATTTGCTTATCTCAACAGGAAACTTTTTCTTAAGAAACCTTTCTTCATGACTTTCTTTTTTCAACAAAGTTTTACCTTGAGCTGTTATATTAATAATGAGCTCTTTATCTTTTTTTGTTTGGATAGCCTGTTTTTTTCTTAAAATACCAATTGAGATATTAATCTCATTTTTATTTAACCCTGATTTATTATCAATCTCTGTTAAACTCATTTCCTTATCTTTTATTATATTTAGAAATCGTTTTTCTGGCAAACCTTTTTTTTTATATAAAAGGCCGTTTTTATCTAAACTTATAATGTCTTTTTTCTCTTTTTTGATTACAACGAGGTTTTTATTCTCTAACCATTGGATGGCGCGCATGACCTCAACTTTTTTTAACCCAGATTTTTTAGCTAAATCATCAAAAGAAACAATATTTTTTATATGAGGAAGAACTTTTCTCTCCAACGGATGAAGCTTCTTTGCTAATTCATTCATTATTCCCACAACTAAGACTTAATTATTTTTATATTTTTGTATGAAAAATAATTTTCAATATAGAAAATAAATATTTATAAACGAAAAGTATTTATACACATGATACTGTAGAAAAGTATGTTAGTATAGAGAATAGTATATTAAACAAAATGGCCTTGAAATTACCCTTTATGAAAAAAGAGGAGAAAAAAACTCCTGAGCAGATTAAAAAAGAAATAAGTAAGCTCCAGTTTGAGTTAAAATCTGAGTTTGATAAGATTAAAAAAAAGGATCCGATAGCAGGCAGGCTCTATGAATTTGGGTTTGCCAAACCAAAATACGATAAGAAGAAATTTATTGGATGGACTGGCCAAGAGTCATTTGAAAAGTATCAGCACAGAATTGTTAAAACTGATTTTCCCGAGCCTGCCCGGCGCTTTAGATTAGTGTTGGAATATGCTAATTTCAATATTGAAAACACATATTACTGGTTTCTTAGGTTTTTAAATGAAATGTGGGGATTTGAAAAAAAAGTAAAAATAATAGATACTTTAGCGTCCAGTGTTGCCAGCAGTAATTTTGCTAACCTACAGACAAGACTGGCTGCTCAGCAAGCCCAGGCATCTCAGTATCTAAAGGGAATTAGCGAGATGGTGAAAGGCTTATTTCAGATAGTGAGAGAGTTGCGAATAATTGATGAAAGGTTACAATATTATTATGATAGCGATGGTGATCCTGAAGGTATTAAAGAGAGCTCGTTAAGTTCTGAGATTGTGTTGAAAGGGCTGTGGATTGACCAAGTTGAAGGAGGCGCAAAAAATCCTGCTTCCATTTATGGATTGGCGCAGACAGTTGGATTTACTATACTGCCTGATTTATTTTTTAGGATTAAAATTAAGAATAGGAAGAGCCTTGAGTCTGAAGTTGATAAGTTAAAATTCAATGAAAAAGTCAAAGAGGTTCTAAAGAGAAAGTTGAGGCAATATTATGAGTGGAAATGGCGCACGAAAAAAGAATTACAAGTTAGAAGACAGTTTGAACTTAAATATCTTAGACAGCATTATGACACTATTAAATTATATATGGCATGGGTCAAACCATATTTGAAAAACATCAGAAGACTGCAGCTATATGAAAAAAATATGGCAGACGCTAATATAATAAATGCATTTGAAACACAGATAATAGAGATAGAAACTTTGTTTATTAGGCAAGACTTTGGAAGTCATTCTGCTGTTATATCTTTACATTTATTTTATAGAGTTAAGCCAGAATTAGCCTATCATAGCTATGAGTACCAGCATAAAGGTCCTATATATCAAGGAATGGCAGATATTACTATTAGGGCGTATGCCTGGGATGATGAAGAAATCAAGAATTACATTAATTACAGGAAACATGAAGATTTAGATTTGATGTCTACTATTGACAAGTCAGTTGCACAGGCCATGGATTCAATGGGAGATGAATTAAAAAAATATCTTAAAGAAGCAGGTGAAGATTTACCGTTTCCAGGGGATGAAATTAAAAAGGAAGAAGAAAAAAGAGTAACACATCCAGACATATTAGACCCATTTATTTCTATCTTTAAAGGATTTGGAGAAATATTTCAAGGGTTTGCTGGCGCACCTGTAAAAAAAGGCGGAAAAAAACCGCCAAAGCCAAAGAAAAAAAAAGCAAAAGAATTGTGGAAGGAAGAAAAGTCTGAACACAGGGCAAAACATTTTGCAGTTGAAGCGTGTTGGGAATCATATTATAGATATAAAATGGGTCCAGGTGGCAATCTTTACTGGATTGAATAAAAATGAACGAATACTATTCTTCTGGGCAACCTGAGTTAAGTCCCCGTAGCAGGGAAATGAAAGATATTGATAAATCTAAAGAAGTTGGAATAGAAGAATGGGGAACTACTACAAATCCGTTTGAACATCAGACTAATGCACTTAAAGCTAGGATATTTCATGGCGCTAATAGAGTAGAGTTTGCTTTTTTTGGGCAGCAGAAAGGCCGTAAAGAACAGCCTACGCCGGAAAGTTTTGGCAAGAGAGAAAGACAAGACATGCGGGAACTGGCTGAGTTTAACAAAGTCCAGACCACAACTCATGCTACGGTTGGCGTATCAGGATTGAGTGGGTTTAACCCGCAACAGAATTCTTTTGATGAAAGAACAAGAAAAGAAGGCATTGACGAAATAAAGAGAGCTATTCATTTTGCGGCCGAGGCAACTACTGGCGGTGCAGTGGTTTTTCATACAGGCGAAGCATTTAGATCAATGATTAGCAGGTGGCAGGATAAAGATGGTAAGCCATTGTTTAAAATGTTCCCTGAAGAGGAAGAGCGTGAAATGCATTTTTTAGCAGACCCCGTCACTAGAAGGATTATTGGCCCTATTAGAGAAAATGATAGAGTTGCTGTCCCTAAAATCAAATATGGAAAAGACGGCAAGCCAGAATATATTAAAGATGAAAACGGCAATATTGTTGAAGATGAGTTGCTAAAAGAATATGACAAAGTAAATAAAGGCCGAATACCAATTTATGAGTTTGACGAAAAAGGCAACATCCAGACAGAGATGATTGATTTTAAAGAGTGGAAAAAGCGCCGTATAAAAGAGTGGGAAGAAAAAGTTGGACGAAGGCCTAATGAAGAAGAGATTGTTAAAGATTTTTTTCAGTTCCAGCAATTGTTACAAGTCCAGTATAATTTGTATTTTGGTATAGGTCATGAACAACAGTATAAAAAAGGTTTGGAGGATAGGGAAAGGATTATTAAAGCTCTTAATTATTATAAAAAACTTAAGAAAAAAGTTCCAAAAGAAGATTGGTGGCAGTTTGAGAAAAAAGCAGAGTTGGATAGGTGGGGGTTAATTCCGCCAAAAAATGTCGATCCTGTAAAATGGTTACAGGAACAATTATGGGACATAGATAGAAATCTATCATACACAAGAGAATTGGCTGTGCAAGGCAGAAGAACAGCTCGTGAGACCCTTGACACAGTTAAGAGAAGTCAGTTAGCGCATGACTATGCTGTCAAGGAAAGTGCGAAATCAATAGCAGAAATAGGTGAATATGCGTGGAGGATGACAGAGAAAGCTCATAAAAACTATAAAGACGGTAAAGTTAACTATGACATTAAAAATCCTATATATGTTGCTCCTGAAAATTTATTCCCTGAGACATACGGGAGCCATCCTGACGAGTTAAAAAAATTGGTTATTGAAGGTAGGAAAGCCATGGTAAAAAGATTAAAATCTAATTATGGCATGAAAGAGAAGGAAGCTGAAAAACTTGCTAAACAACATATTAAAGCAACATTTGATATAGGCCATGCCAACATATGGCGGAAATATTTTGTTTCCAAGCCAGGAGAGTCTTTAGAACAGAGAGATAAACGCTTCAATAAATGGCTGCTCAAAAAAACCAAGGATTTGCTTAAGGAAGGCATTATAGGACATATTCATGTCAGTGATAATTTTGGTTTTCATGATGAACATTTAACAGCAGGCGATGGTAACTCACCAATAAAAGAGTTTATTGCCCAGGCTAAAAAAGAAGGATTTGACGAGTTTATTGTTGAGTCTGGGAGTTTTAACCCTATGACCTCATTACCAGATACGTGGATGCATTTTGACAGCCCGGTCTATTCAATACACATACCTGGGATTACGCCTGACAGATGGACAGACCCGTCATCTGCGCCCCAGCATGGATGGAGCAATTTTTATAGGTCGTATTTTGGCAGGACTGAAGGGCCTCGATATATAGTTGGTGATTATGCACCGAGCGAGGATTTCAAAGGCGCGCCTTTTTATACAGGTGTAGGTTTGGAATAAACCATTAAAACAAAAAATTAATAAATCATCTTAACAAAGGTTAATGATAATGGAAGCAGAAATAAAAGAAAAAAAAGTTGACAATAAAAATGAGTATCCTAAAGATGATTTAGATTATGCTTATAGATTTTCTGCTGAAATAACCAAAGAAGTAGGCAAATTTGTCAAGGGCGTAATTTTGTTTGGGAGCCATGCCAGAAAGAAAAAACCTGCTCATGACATCGACATCTTAGTTATTTTAGATGATATTTCTATACATCTAACCAAAGAATTTGTCCAAACATACAGAATCATAGTGCAAAACTTAGTTGCAAAAATATCTAAAAGATTGCATGTAACAACTTTTAAGTATACGTCATTTTGGGAATTTGTTAGGAATGGAGATCCAATAGCAATTAATATTTTAAGGGATGGTGTGCCTATTGTAGATAGGGAATTTTTCAGGCCCTTGCAATTATTATTATACCAAGGCAGGATAAGGCCGAGCAAAGAAGCTGTCTGGAATTATTATTATAAAGCACCGCAAGACCTGCAAAATTCTAAGTTTAAGATGATATCTGCAGTAATGGATTTATATTGGGCGGTTATTGATGCAAGCCATGCCGCATTAATGAGGTTAAACGAAGTTCCTCCAAGTCCGAGTCATGTTGCTGATATGATTAATAATAAGCTAATTAAAACAGGTTTAATAGAAAAGAAATATTCCAGAACAGTATCGTATTTTTATAATCTAAGCAAGAAAATCGAGTATCGAGAAATAAAAGATATTAAAGGCAACCAATACGAGAAATATTATAAAAAAGCAGATTCTTATGTAAGAAGAATGCGGAAATTTATTGAAGAATATAAATAAATTAACAACAGAAACTGAGGCCAAAAAAGAGATTTAGATAAGAATAATATAAAAGGAATAAGCGAATTATATAAATAACCTTTACTCTTTTCTTTCTATTATGATTAAAATTAATGGCAGTTATCTGGAAGGCGGCGGCCAAATAGTTCGGACAGCTTTAGCATTATCTACGCTGACTGGTAAGCCGTTTAAAATAACCAATATAAGGAAGAGCAGGTCCAAACCCGGATTAAAGCATCAGCATTTAACTGCAATCAAAGTTTTAAAAGAATTGTGTAATGCATCTACGAAAGGAGATTCATTAGAAAGTAGTTATTTAGAATATATACCAAGGAAACTAAAATTTCATAACTTAAACATAGACATAGGCACGGCAGGTTCTATTACTTTGTTATTGCAAGCATTATTACCTGTTTTGATATTTTCAGATAAAAAAATTACAGTTAAAATTACAGGAGGCACTGATACAAAATATAGCCAGCCGATTGATTATTTCACAAATGTGTTTTTACCGCATTTAAATAAATATGGGGATTTTGAAACCAGTCTTGAAAAAAGAGGTTATTATCCAAAAGGCAATGGTAGATTCATATTAAAAATCAAGCCGAAATATTCAATTTATAGTTTCAAAAATTTTAGTGAGCTTTTAAAGTTTATTAAAGGAGATGTTGCTCCAATTAATCTTACCAAACAAGGCAAGTTATTAGTTGTCAAAGGAATATCACATGCTTCTAAGGAATTAATGAAAGCCAATGTTGCAGATAGGCAAGCCCGTACTGCTAAATATCTATTGTCTAAATTAAATGTTCCAGTTAGGATTAATGTTCATTATGTGGATTCATTATCTGTTGGTTCCGGCATAACCTTATGGGCAATTTTTTCAACAACTAATGAGATGAACTTTAACAATCCAATTATATTAGGTGCTGATTCTCTCGGAAAGAAAGGAAAGAAATCTGAAATAATTGCCAAGGAAGTTTCTGAGAGATTAATCAAGCAGATAAAAAGCAAGGCTGCCGTTGACAAATATCTGGCAGACCAATTACTGTTGTATATGGCATTGTTTTCTGGCAGTATAAAAACTTCTGAAATCACAGATCATTGCAAAACTAATATTTACACAATAAAAAAATTTCTTAATGTAAAATTTAAAACTAAAGAAAATATAATTACATGTTAGTGCCGATATCCGCCAAGTTAATTTCATCATACAAACTTCTTATTAAATTATGAACACTTTCTTTTTCTCTATTACTATCAAATTTCTGGTCGTAATATCTTTCCCTAATTTGGTTATAGAAAACTTTTGCCTCGTTAACTTTATTCTTTTTCAAAAGATCTTTACAGGTGTCTATCAACTGGTATATTGTCTCGTGTTTTCTGCCGATTTCTGGCACAGAAATATTCTTAACAAGGTTCATATCATCAAACGAAATGCCTGTTGTTTTTAAGCCGCCAAGCTGATCCGCTAAATACTGTTCAAACTGGTCATCTAATAACTTACTTTTTTCAGTCTCCATAATTTTTTCAGCATATTCTGTTGCAATACTCTTTTTGTCAATATTACGTTCTTTTTTATGTAGCTTTTTTTCTTTAGCGTCAAGTTCTTTTTCTTTTAATTCTAAACGTTTGCGTTTCTCTTCAAGGTTTTTCAATATTGAAGTTTCATGATCCTCTAAAGCATCCAGTTTCTTTAAATATTCTTCTTCTCGTTTCATTAAATTGTCTTCTTTCTCTCTTAAGATCTGGTCTTGTTTTTCCAGGTCTTTCATAATCTTTTCAAATTTCTTTTCTTTAGTTTCTAAAGTAATAGAGCGGTCTTCTATCTCGCTCAACCTTTTTTTAATATTGTCTTCTTTTTCTTTCAGAAACTTTTCTTGTTCCAGCAGAGCTTTTTCTTTTATATTAACTTCAGACTGTTTTTTTGCAAGGTCCTGCGCTTTCTGGAAATATTCTTTTTCAAGACTAATTAAATATTGAGTTCTTTCTCTTATGTCGTGGTCAAGCCTTCTTTTCAGATTTTCAATATGTTCGAGGTCTCTTTTATAAGTGCTTTCATGTTTAGATAATTTTATCTCTTTTTCTGCAAGTTTTTCTTCTTGTTCAACTAATTCCTGTCTTTTTTTCTCTAATTTCTGCAGAACCTCAATAAGATCTTTATGACCTTCTAGCTCAATTATCTTGTCCTCATCCAATTTTCCTTTTTTCTGCAATCTTTCTAAATTAAGGCGTTCTTCTTCAAGTTGTTTGACAACATTGGCAATATCTGATTTTTGCTTAGCTTTTGTTGCTTTCAATCTTGTTTTAATCTGAGTGATTTTCTTAGCGTGCTTTACAATCTTTTTAGCTTGTTTTTCTGGTATCTTGGCTTTTTTTGCAACGTGTTTATGGTGCGCTTGAGCAAGATGTTCCGCGGTTTTTATCCCGGCTTTCTTTAATTTTTTTGCCCTTTTTGGACCCACACCTTTTACTTTACTTAATGGAGTCTTTTTTTCAATAATAGGAGGTTCTTCCACCTCTTCTTCTTTCAGCTCCTGATCTCCAAACGGTAGTTCACTACCTTCTTCTTTCAACTCTTTTTCTAAGAATGGCTCAGCTTCTTTAACCCAATCTTCATCCGCTTTCTCTTCTATTTCTGGTAAAGCTTCTTCTGTTTCAGGATTTTTTTGTACTGGCTCTTTTTCTAAGAATGGCTCAGCTTCTTTGACCCAATCATCTCCTGAATCACTTTCAAAATCAGGCATTTCCGGCATAGATTCTTCCTGTGCGGGTTCTTCAAGTTTTTCTTTTTCTTGTGTAATACCTGGCGGAGCAAAATCTGAATCATTCACCTGCCCAAGGTCAACCTTTTCTTCTTTTTGTGTTTCAACAGAAGGAGAAGGTTCGGGTAAGTCTGATACTTTTGGTTCCAAATCAATCTTTTCTTCTTTCTCTTTTTTCTTAAATAATTTTGAAAAGAAACCTTTTTTTTCTTGTTTTTTAGGCGGTTTAGGCATATTTGACAAAGGTTCAGAAGCAACATCTTGTTTATCCAAGTTAGAAGACGATTTTTCCTCAGTTTTCACCTCATTTTCTAAAGCAGGCGGTGGTGGTATTATTCCTGATTCTGTATTCGTCATAACTGGTGGATCAGGTATGTCCATCTCTTTCTTTTTTTTATCAGGATTAAATGAATCTGGTTCTAATTTTGGCGGTTCTGGCAAATCTTCAACATTAAACTTAGGCGGTTCAGGAATAGCTTGTTTAGTTGTTTGATTATCTTGACCCATTAAATTCTCCCTCTCTGTTTATATAATAGGATATATTCTCCTTTAAATATTTTTCCTATTAACTTAAGAGGACATTAATAACTTTTCGCAAATAAAACTTCATACTTAGCTGGTTTATCACAATACACACATTTCCCTTTAATTTCTGGCTGATTAAACGGTATACAATTGGTTTTTACGCCCTGGGTTTTATCTTTAATGAGTTCTTCGCATTCGATGTTGCCGCAGTGCATTGCTTTAACCCATTTTTTTGCTTTTGTTTGTTTAAGAAAATCAGACCATGTTTTTACTCTGATAATCCTTTCTAAAATACGTGTTTTTGCTGTGTTGAACAGGTTTTGTTGTATATTTGTTAATAAATGCTTGACCTTGCTTTTTAATGAAGTCCATTTAACAGTTTCTTTTTTACCACTGTCCCTTCTTACAACAACAACTTGTTTTTTTTCAAGATCTTTTGGGCCTAGTTCAATTCTTATAGGTACTCCTTTAAGTTCCCATTCATTATATTTCCAGCCAGGGGTATAACCTTGTCTGTTGTCAAGATGAACTCTGTGTTTGTTTAGTAATTTTTTTATGTCAAAGGCTTTTTTCAATACCTTATCTTTTGTTTTTTCAAACAATATAGGTATTATTACTACTTGGATAGGAGCGGCTTTCGGCGGCAGTACAAGGCCTTTGTCATCGCCGTGCATAATGATCATAGTGCCAAGTATTCTAGTAGATAACCCCCACGAATTTTGCCATCCGTACTGTTTCTTATTGTCTTTATCAAGAAATGTTATGTTGAAAGGTTTTGAGAAATTTTGGCCAAGGAAGTGCGAGGTTGCCGCCTGGATAGCTTTATTTACTGGTAGGAACGTTTCAACGCTTGTCGTATATACAGCACCCGCAAACTTTTCTTTCTCAGTTTTTTTACCTTTGATTACAGGGATTGCAAGCAAATCTTCATGAACCTGTGCGTAATAATCTAATATCTCTAAAACTTCTTTTTCTGCTTCTTCTTTTGTTGCAAATACAGTGTGGCCTTCCTGCCATAAAAACTCTCTCGTCCTTAAAAAAGGAATTGCATATTTGAACTCCCATCTAACTACAGAGTTCCACTGGTTAATTCTTAATGGCAGATCATTATGAGATCTTATCCATTTACTGTATGAATCGTACATTATTGTTTCTGATGTTGGTCTTACAGCAAGCCTTTCATTTAGCTCAGTATTCCCAGTTTTAGTCACCCATGCAACCTCTGGCGTAAAGCCCTCAACGTGCTCCTTTTCTTTATTAAGCAAAGATTCTGGTATCAATAAAGGAAAATACGCGTTTTTCACTCCAGATCTTTTTATGCGTTTATTGAAAAATTCTTGAATCTTTTCCCAGATCTCGTATGAATATGGCCTGAACACAATACAGCCACTAACTGATGTATAGTCAGCCATATCTGATTTTTGTATGACTTGAGTATACCATTCAGAGAAATTCTTTTCTTTTGAAACTGTTATACCGAGAGTTTGTTTTTTTGACATTTACCTTCATAAGTTAGTTAGTTTATTAAAATTTTACTATACTTTTATAAAATTTAGTCTATATTTTGAAGCTGATACTTTCACTTTTCCGCCTTTTTTGAGCTTTATTTCAGGGGTTATAGAATCAATTACTAATATTCCAGATGTTAAATAAGTAATTTCTATAACTTGATTTTTATTTAGCAAACCTTTTTTTAATGAATAAGATGGGGTCAACCTTCCAATGTATAACTCACGTGCTACAAATTGAAACTTTTCTTCTTGCAGATCCATAACATATCCATTTAAAGATTTTAACCAGGCAGTGCTTCCAGCTGGCGTACCAATTACAACACCAGAACCACGTTGAAATTCTTTTTCACCATTAATTTTAATGTTATAATTAAATAAATTATAGGGCTTAGCATCACCCACATATATATCGTTTAAAGCTAAATGAGGTAGTTTTTTGCCGTTAATCTCTATCTGCAATCTTAACAATTTTATTATAGAATAATCTTTTTTCAGGATTTTTTCAATCTTTTTTTTATAATTGGTTCTATCTGCCAGCATAAAGAAACCTTCTTTTTTGCTGGTATCAGGGTTAATACCTAACATAGGAACATCCTTATTAAGATGGCTTGCCCTAAGAAAAGTACCATCTCCACCTATCACAATAATTAAGTCAATATTTTCATAACATTTATTGGTTAGACATTCCCGGTCTTCTCTTTCATGATTAACATTTTTAGAATCAAGATATTTTTCTACTTCTTTAACAAAATCATCATACATGTGCTGATGGTGTACTATTAAACTTTTCATAATAAAATTAAAAATTAATAATAGAAATAAAAAACTATTGTTTAAGCTTCCTTTGTTCTGGTATCAGGGTAAGGCCTTTTTATAGCAATAGGAAGAACGCCTTTCTCATATTCAAGCTTTGCAATCTCAATCGGATTATATTTTATTTCTTCCAACTGTTTTTTTGTTAATTTTATTAAATAAGGCGCGCCCATTGATATTTGTAATGCTCTACTTCCAATCATCCGGGCTTTTTCATATTTGGTGTGAGTTATTTCTGACATATTATCACCTTTTGAATCCTAGCTCTATTTTAAATATTTCCTTAATTCCTTTGCTTTTTCTGTTGCAATATCAATCATTTTTTCAATATCTTCCTTTGATAGAGGCATTGAACCGCCTTTCTGTATTGCGCACAACGTATTATCTTTTAATAATGCAACAGTTAACCTTGCGTCCATAACCTTTTCCTCCTCAGTAATAGGATCAACAATGAAATGTTCCCCAATCTTTAATACAGTAACAGAGACAGGTTCGGCTGTTAATGGTAATTTTTTGTTTGTTAATGTTTTATAATCAATTTTATCTCCATTTAATTTAGGAAATCGTGCTTGTTTAATAGCCAGCATGGCTGCTAATGCAAAAGCGTCAAATAAATTACCTGCATCATTAATAGGAATTAAATCTATAATTACTGTCCAGACAAGCTCCCCTTTCTTGATACATAATTTCTTGGTATCAATCGCTTTTGACTCTCTAATGCCTCGGTCAACGACACGGGCCAGTTCAATAGCCTGTATGCTGGGCGGACCAGGCTCAAACTCAGGATTGCTCAAAGGTATTAACTCAGCGTTAACCATCATAGTACCTTCTTCAGGTATATCTGGGTAGGGCTGGCCAACTTCAAATTTTACACCTGCCATTACCTCTGTGTCACCAATTTTTACTCTTGCAGAGCCTTCAGCTGACTTGCTGACGTCTGTCTCAACACTTATCTCTCTATACTGATCTTTTTTTCTACCATCATACCTGATGTCTTTATTAAGATAATTAATCAAATGAATTCTTGTTTTATTTGTCATTTTTAACCTCAAATTTATTTTTTAAAGCTTTTCTTTGCACTTCAATTATTTTTGGAACAATTTTTTTTGCAGCATCCAATGCTTTTAAAAAATCTTTCTTTTTAATTCTGCCATCCATCTGTAATAATGTAAACTCGCCTGTGCTCGGTATAATTGCAACAGGGATATCAGCAACATCTCCTTTATCATACGATTCTTCATCATAATTAAGGTCAACGACAACTTGTCCATCCACTATTCCAACTGCCACTGCACCTACCAAATCTTTCATTACTATACCAGCATCTGCCAGTGCCATTGATGCCGCGCATATGCCCGCGCACCGGCTGCCTGCGTCTGTCTGGGGCAGTTCTATAAAAACATCCACAACAGCGTTCGGGAAATTGTCTAAGTTGACTACTGGTAATAAAGCATTTTCCGTCACATAACTGATTTCCTTGCTCCTCCTGCTAGGTCCCGGCCTTACCCTGTCTCCACTTCCGGAAAAGGGCAGCATGTTATAGTTACATCTAAGCAGGCCTTTCTCAGGGTTTTGCATGAACCTTGGGTATAAATCTTTAGGTCCGTAGACAGCAGCGTACGCCGTTGTCTTTCCAATCTTAAACAAAGCTGAACCGTCTGCGTTTTTTATGACACCGACCTTTGCTTCAATCTTTCTTGTTTCATCAAATTTTCTTCCGTCTATACGTTTTTTATAAACCATAATCATTCACCCGCAACCTTTCTTCCTTTTTTACTAAGAAAAGTTCTTATTCTTTCTGTAAGTCCGGAAACATGGCTCTCTTTTTCAATTTTTTTAATAGTCTTAACTGTTATTATTTCATCTTCGGGATTAACACCTTTTATCCAGACAATACCGTTCTGGCCAACAATAATATTGCAATTAGTGGCTCTTTTTATCATGCTGACCATTGAACCTTGCTTACCAATTATTCTTGGGACTTTCGATGGCGATACTTTTATAATGCGACCGCCAACAAGTTTTTTCAGGCCAGGTCCTTTCATGGTTAGGTCTATCAAATTCTGGCTGGTAACATTATAGATTTTTGTAACAATATAATCCCCAATGTTGAAATATTTTGTAAGGTCTGCCCCCCTTCTGATGTAATCATTGCTGCCATCTTTCATGGAAAGCATGGCGCCATAAGCAGAATTTGTTTCTATGGACCAACCAGAGAAATTAACATCTCTCACTCTGCCAATTATGACATCGCCTCTTTTTGGCAGGTATTTTCCTGATAACGGTATAATCTTAATGACTTTACCTTCTATCTTTATTAAGCCTAATTGAGAACTTATTATCTCATTACCTTTCCTATACATGCCCGGTCCAGGCAGATAATTCATACCTTCTGCTATAACTTCTCCGGGCACAACTACACTTTTATCTTTAACTTTTAATTCATTTGTCATTTTTTCATCACTCTTTATCTCAAAACTTTTGATTCCATGCTGCCGTGAGTTAATTTATTTAATTCATCAAAGAACTCGTTTTGCATTCCAGCAGGAATCTCAACACTGCATATCCAAGACCCGTCAGTTTGCCAATTATCCATTTTGATTTTACCATATCTTTCTACTATTGAGTAAGCTTTGCCCGCGTATAACGGGCCAATCTTGACCTGAATTTCTTTCACTGCAAATTTAATCGGCAACACAGGTTGTAATGCTTTTATTATATCATTAACTTGATCTTCAGCATCTTTATAATAATCTATCTTTACTTTTGCTTCATCCATTGCAGCTTCTATTCTAGCGCGGGGATGAGGCAGCCCTGTCTTTGGATCAACAGCGTTCCTTGTTATTATATCAAGGATCTTGTTTTGTTTTTCTTTTCTTTTTTGATCACGATATTCTTGAGTAAATTGGATTTCTCCTTTCTCAATGATATTTTTTGCACATTCTAACACATTATCTGTGCCAAATACTGATTTTAATCTTTCAACAGAAGCCTCAAAACCTTTTTTGGCATCAGAAAAAATTTTTTCGTATTTTAACACTTCACGGACATCCGCTTGGTTTTTCCTATATTCAAGGATCTTGTCAGGGTTAATGATAACCTCAAAATTCTCGCCAGATTTTTTCAGCTTAGCAAGGTTTACAGATAACCGTTCCTTGTCAAATGTTTTGAAAGATTTCATTTCTTTGAATATGCAAGTATCTCCTCATTTGTTAACCTGATGAATTTTTTGTCTGTTATTGAGACATAAGCTCCGTCAATTCTGTCAGGGTTAAAATTCTTGTCCAGGGTTTTCTTTAAAGCATTTACAGCTAATTTAAAGCCGTCTTCAATTGTCATTGTCTCTTTGTATTCCTTATAAAGTATTTCTTCGATTTCTGGCTCGGCTTCTCCTATGACAGTTGCTTTATATTGGAAGTATATTCCAGTAGGGTCTGTCTCAAATAATTTTGGATGGCCGTTATCAACACCCGCGATAAGTAATGAGACGCCAAAAGGTCTATAGCCTCCTGATTGTGTTGTTATCTGCTTTAAATTGCAGATATCTTTCACTATTTGTATTATGTCAATAGGACTATCATAGTTGAATTTATGTTGTTGTGCAAGTACCTGGGCCCTTTCTATTAGGACACGGGCATCACTTATAATGCCGGAAGCAGTTGCTCCAATATGCTCGTCAACTTTCCAGATTTTTTCAACGCTATCTGTAACAACTAATTTATCTACAATTCTTTTATCAGTTACTAAAATAACGCCATCTTTACAACTTATGCCAATAGCAGTGCTGCCTTGTCTTACTGTCTTTTTAGCGTATTCTACTTGCAATAATCTCCCGTCAGGGGAAAACATTGTAATGGCCCTGTCATAACCCATCATTTGGTGCTGTATTGGTTGCATTTTATCCCTCCTTTTATCCAGACATGTATTTGTTTTTAGCTTTTTTTAAGATGCCAGACACACCTACAGTGTGTAAAACTAAGTTTTGGTCATTGACATTAGTTATCATTGCCATTGACACACATAATTTGTCCAGATATTTATGGTTTACCTTTAATATTCCTCTATTTTTATTATGTATTTTAGTGTCCATTAAACCAGCTTCACTTAGTCCAAAAGTGCCGAAACATTCTTTATAAGACTTTTTCACAGCACTGACTATGTTGTTGTGGCTTATATTCTTATCAGATATATATTCATAGACAACATATCTTTTCTTTGTTCTTAATGTTGGCAACAGTGGTTTTCCTTTCATATCTCCGCCACTTAATCGAGAAAAATGTTATTTTTTTCGGTTTTTTTCTCTCTCTAATAGCATGAGAATCCTTGGTTGTTTATAAAGGTTGCTGTAATTTTAAGATTATGATGCGGAGAGCAGGATTCGAACCTGCGTAGGCACTAAGCCAACAGGTGTCTTCACATCACAGCATAAAGCTCAACACACCTTTGAAATGACCTAAGCCTGTCCCGTTTGGTCCGTAAGGACCACAGTAAAAACCATGGCTTTTACGCTTGACCGCTCCGGCATCTCCGCGTGAACGTGTTTTTGGTGAACAAGGAGATTAGTGAATCGACGGTGTCGATTTTAACGCATCTCCGCTTAGTCGTTATGAACTTTAATTTTGTTTAAATAATTTACTGTATTTATAAAAAAACCAATTTAAGAATGTGCGAGTGTTTTTTTCTTCATCCACTTATAACTTCTTATTTTATTAGTTAGGCCGAAACCACAGGAACTGCATCTTTTCTTTCTTATATGGTAAGCATGTTTACCGCATCTTCTACATCTGATATGGGTCTTTTTACCGGACTTCTTACCCATAGAAGGAGTTCCTTTTGTCATTTTGCTTCACTTATGCGCCAGAAATCATAATTATTGTATCTCCACGAATGAAGATAGTGCCTAATTTTCTTTTTACTTCGCTATCTACCCGTTCTTCAGCATCTTCCAACACAACATTAATGTGTATGTCAAATGCCTGCAATTTTCCAACTAATTGTTTATTGTTTTTTAAGTCTATTAACACACGCTGATTTCTTAACTTGTTTAATGCGTCTAATGGTCTTGCGGTTTCCATAATAAAACACCTATTACCCTGGATTAAGGAATTGTTTATAAAGTTTATGCTTTCAGGAATACAAAACTATAAAAACACATGAAAAAATAATAACTTTAATGGTAGAAATAAAAGTTGACCTAAAAAGAAATTCTAAAGAAGATATAAAGAAAGTAATAGATTTTTTGCAAAAGTTTGTTGATGAAGACAACACATCTGAAACATCTGATATATCTCCAGGTGCATTTAATTTGTTTAGTAATCCAGTACCAACTAAAAATCCAGCCACAAACACTGATTCAGATGATGACGAAGAACCTTCAGACAGTGATTTACAGATAAAACCAATATTTTATTAGAAAACATTAATAAGCTCTTATTTTTTCTTTATTCTCATGAAATTCAAGTATTTAGACCATACTGCAGACGCAATGTTTGAAGCTTACGGAAAAAATATGGAAGAAGCTTTTGCTAATGTAGCTCTTGCTATGTTCAATATATTAACAGATATAACAAAGGTTAAAGCTGTAAAAAAGTTTGAGATTAAGGTTAAGGCTGATAAACTTGAAAAACTATTGTTTGACTTCTTAGGCGAGCTGTTATTCTATTTAGATACAGAGCATATGTTATTCAGCCAATTTGATAATATGAAAATTACTAAAGTAGATAATAAGTATGAGCTATCTTGTTCTGCTTCAGGCGACTTTGCTAAAAATTATGATACTCACGGAGATATTAAAGCACCTACTTACAATGAAATGTCTATAAAAGAAACTTCTGATGGTGTTGTTATACGGGCAGTTGTAGATATATAAATCATAAATTTTATATATTTCATTATCTTAAATATTATAAATAGTTATTGTTACACATGAAACTTGGCGGGAACATTGAGTTATTAGGGTTTGACGAACTGGAAACTTCTGAACTTATAGTTTTAAAAAAGATTATAGGTAATTATGCTCGTAAGTTTTCAGATGCTCTAGGAGAAGATTATAAAAAATTAACTTTACATCTAAAAAAGGTGCACGGCGCCAAATCACATAAATATGAGATAAATGCAACCTTAGAAGGCAAAAAAACATATAAGTCAGAAGTAACAGAAGTCAATTTGTTTGTTTGCATAGCTGACGTCTTTAAAAAAATAGAATCACAAGTTATAAAATGAGTCTATTGAATTTTTATTAGTATTTTCTAAGTCGCCAAATTAAGCTGCTTATCCTATGAGGCGACGAACCACAGCGGTTCCTGGCTATATTAAGTAGTTGTGTGAAATAAGCCAGTTAGAATATTATTTTTTAGATTTTTTAACAGTTTTCTTCTTAGCAGATTTCTTCTTAGAAGTTGTTTTTTTAGCAAGTTTTTTCTTTACAGCTTTTTTTGCTTTATCCTTCTTTTTAACAGGAGCTTTCTTTGGCTTTGCTTTTGTTTCTTTTTCCACTGTTTTTTTCTTAGCAGGTTTCTTAGTTTCTTTCTTTTCTTTAGGCTTTTTAACTACTTCATCAAGTTCTTTTTCAAGTTCCTTGACATCTTTTTCTTTTGTTTTTTTCTCTTCCTTCTTTTCTTCTGTTTCTAATTTCAAAGCTTCATATTTATGGCCGAATAATTCTGCTTTTACTATGTCATCTTCTTTAACAGCAGTAACTTTTACATGGTGAGGTGGTTTTCTTATGCCGCGTTCCCAAATCTTTTTATTGACAACAGGGCCTATCTTGACATCTTTAATGTCAACTTTCATATGCCTGGCTAAAAATTCTTTTAATGTCTTGACAGCTTTCTTGGCTTTTTTATATCTAGGAGCTTTTTGAAAACCTTTTCTTAACGGTACATTATAAGTTCGTTCTAATTTTGCCATACTAAAAAATCACCCCGTGATTTTTTGTACACAAAAAATTTTTGTAATTTTTCATTGTTTTTATACCCGGGTTTTACTGCCTCTGCGCCATTGCCTTTTTATTTTAGTATGCCTGCCAGGATGAACACGCCTGTTTTTACCATATATTTTAGGAACTGTCCAGAAAGGCGCCCATCTACTTTGTTTAATCCTTTTTGCCAGTCTGTTCTTTTTTGCAGGTGATTTATAGCGTGTCATTTTTTCTTATCTTTAGTTTCTTTTTTCTTTTGTGTTTCCTTTTTTTCTTCTTTCTTAGACTCTGTCTTTGGCTTTTCCTCTTTAACAGGTTTTTCTTTAACAACTTCTTTCTTTTCACCAGGTTTTTTTTCAGCTTTTTTCGGCTTTGGCTCCGGTTTCTCTTCTCTTGGCTTTTCTATTGCTTTTTGAGCAACATTCTCTAATTTAACAGATTTTTTAGTTGCTTTATAAGGCTCTTTAATTTTAACTACAATTTTGTCTATGAAAGATTTGCCCTTGGGAGTAATAATACGGCCTTTATGAACACCTTTTTCTGCTTGTTTAACAAAACCAATTAATTCTAGTTTTTGTAGAATCTTTCTTAAAATATTGCCACTAGCTTTAAAAACCTTGTCTGGCTTATGGCCTCTGTTTTTACGGCCGCCATATTTAGTACGTAATTTTGATACACCAATTGGACCTAATTTGTAGACAGATCTTAATACAGCTGCACTTCTTATATACCACCAATTATTTTCTTGAGGAGGTCTTTCTCTATGTCTGCCGGTTTTTACATAAGCTGCCCATTCAGGCGGGGCCATTTCCGGCATTTTTTCTAATTGTTTAGCTGCCTCTTCAATTAACTTTCGGGGTTCAACGTCATAAATACTGACCATTTTTGTTAATCCTCTTTGATTCCTTTTATGTGACCTTGCGGTCAATATCGGGGAACATTGTTCGCCATAAGAATCTTAGACCAATGGAAAAACCAGTACTTTATAAAGTTTTGCCTTACATCACGTCGGGGGCACTAATTCCCAATAAATTTAAACCAATTTCAAGAACTTGTTTAACAGAACTGACTAATAATATACGTGCTTTTTCTAAATCCTTATCTTCTTGTATGAATTTATGCTTATGGTAATATTCATTAAATGACTGGCTTAAATCTAATAAATGTCTAGTTATTAAGCTCGGCTTGTAGAATTCAGCTGCTTTTTCTATTACAGTTGGAAATTGGTAAAGTAAATTCAATATTATTCTTTCTTCCTCTTCTTTTAATAATGAGAAATCTACTTTCATTGTAACAGGTTTATTATATTTTTTTAACACAGAATTACATCTTGCATGAGTATATTGCACATAAGGACCTGTTTCACCATCAAAACTCAATGATTCTTTTGGATTAAAAACAAAGTCTTTCATTGGATCATATTTTAATATGAAAAATTTAATAGCACCCATGCCAATGGTTTCAGCTCTTTTTTCAAGTTCTTTCTTTGTTATTTTTTTATAACGTTTCTTGATTTCTTTTTCTGCATAATTATGTATCTGGTCTGCTAAATTATCAGCATCAACCACAATTCCCTCTCGAGATTTCATCTTCCCTTCTGGCAGATAAACCATTCCATAAGCCAGATGATAACAGTTTTTCGCAAAAGGGTATTTTAAAATTTCAAATAATTTAAACAATGCTTTAAAATGATGGTTTTGTTCATTTGCCACTATATATATCATTTTATCCATTTTATAATCTTGATAACGTAATTTAGCAAGGGCAATGTCTTGCGTTATATAAACAGAAGTACCGTCTGCTCTTAAAATAACTTTCCTGCCTAATTTATCTTTCTCTAAATCAACTATTATATTACCATTCTCGTCTTTTTCAAACAAACCTTTTTTTAAACCTTGAAGAACAATATTTTTTCCTGCATTATAATGATTACTTTCATAATAGGCTTTGTCTATTTTAACACCATACCTTATATAAGTTTCTTGTATGCCTTTGATAGCCCAGTTATTCATCTTTTTCCATAACTTCCTTATTTCAGGATCATTATCCTCCCATTTCCTTAGCATATCTTTTATTTCGTCTTCAAACTCAGGGTGTTTTGGCAGTTCTTTATTATATTTCACATAAAAATCGCCAACAAAATGGTCGGGTTTTTTATTTGGCAACTTACTTTTGCCGTATTTTTTATATGCTAACATTGACTTACAAATATGTACGCCACGGTCATTAACAATATCAACTCTAATTGTTTTATAACCAAGAAATTTGTATATATTGACTAAGGAATTTCCCAGCACCATATTCCTGACATGGCCTAGATGCAACGGTTTATTAGTGTTAGGGCCTGGCGATTCTATCATTACTTTGGAACTTTTTTTTTTAGCAGAGCCATACTTACTTTTTTTAGAAAATATTTCTTTTAAAACTATCTCAGCTAATGTTTTTTTATTAACAAAGAAATTTATATAAGGCCCTATTATCTTAACTTCTCTTATATATTTATTTAGTTCAATATTCTTGCCAATATCTTGCGCTATTTCATTAGGACTTTTTTTTAATTTCTTTGACAAAGTAAAACACGGGAACGCATAATCACCCATCTCTGGATTAGGGGGCACTTCTAATAATGCATTATCTATCTTTTTCCCAACAACTTTAGAAATTGTTCTTACAATATGTTTTTGGAATATATCCATTTTATTAAGAATAAACCTGCGAACTTAAAAAAGTTTTTGCTGTCTTAATCAATTAGTCATAATAATTTTACTTACTGTAGCCAGCCGCCATCCTATCTAAAATTGAGGTGGCGGGCACACACTATTTTGCATGCTAAATACTGTCCAAAGGATTAATTATAGCCTGCATCGGAACTTTTGAGCCTCTTATATAACTTTGAGTCGTCTTAATATCAGAATGCCCCAGCAGCTTTTGAACTATAAGCAAAGAATAGCCTGCTTCAATCAAATGAGTCGCAAAACTTCTTCTAAATGTATGAGGTGTAACATTTTTCTTTATTTTTGCTGACTTAGCATATCTCTTGCATATAATCTCTATTGTTCTAGTTGAGTAACGGCCTTTTACTGTTGAGAAAATATATTCTGAATTATGTTTCTTTAGATATTGTTGCAAAGATTCAACAAAAGTATTGCTTAACGTGAATAATCTGTCTTTTTTTCCTTTTCCTAGCCTTACATAACCAACATTTCTTTCCATATCAATGTCTGTTATCTTTAATTTTGCAATCTCTGACACTCTTAATCCAGTTGAGTATAATGCCTGGATAAGAAGTTTATGTTTTTTATTTTTAATAATATCAAGAATCTGCCTTATCTCCTGCTTTGATAATACAGGATATAATTTTTTGTCTTTCTTTAGCCTGGGAATAAAGAATTTTCTGTGCATGATCTTTTTGTAATAAAATAAGATTGCACTTATAGCCAGGTTAATTGTATTTTTTTCAAGGCCAAGACCAATAAGACTTTTAATATATGTTTTAATGTCTTTCTCAAGAACATATTTCGGGCTTTTCCCTATAAATTTAAGAAATTGCTTATTGTAATACAAGTATGAGTCAATTGTTTTCTTGCTGTAACCCCTTAAAACTAGCTCTGTTTCCAAATTTTCTAATGGTGTTTTGTTGTAAAAGCTTAATTTCATACTACTATGTTAGTTATTTCTCATATAAATATCTCACGTGAAATTGTCCAGTGTGTCTAGTGTTTTTACTTATATCACCTCAAATTCATAAAATTAAGCAAAGTTCGTTCATTATCCTTTTCCTTTTTTCAAAAAATAAAGCATATGAGAACCTTTTTAATAAAATAAGGGAAAAATTTGAGGTGAATAATAATGAATAAAAAACTCCTTAACACTGGAATCCTAGACGTGGAATACATATTGCTAAACTACAGCAGCATGATGAAATGGCTGCTCAATCAAAACTACACCAGAGCCAGAAAAATGGCTATTTATGATTCCATAACAAAGAAGCATCTTAACTGGCTCAATATAGCTACAGAAAGGCTCAGAAAAGCCACTGGACATAAATAAGGTAAATAACATCTCGTTTCGCTGAATAGATGTTATACGCAATTGTGTTTTGAGGCATTAAATAATCTTAAAGAATTCATCACGGGTTAAACCAGTTTGCCTAATAATTGCTCTTAAAGTACCTTTTGCAATCTCTTTGTGGTTTGGGATTGTAATTCTTCTGAAAGGCTCTTTGTTTTGTCTTAGGATGAGATGGCTACCTGTTTGGTGATCTAATTTATATCCTAATTTTTTTAGAGCCTTAACAACGTCAATTCCAGAAAGAACAGGCAATTTAGGCATAAATATCCACTACTTCTTCATCAATAGAGGGAGGTATTGGCTCATTATGTTTCTTTAAGCTTTCTAGATAACCTTTTATGGCATCTTTAATATTCAGAACAGCTTCACTTCTATTTTTACCCTGTGAAATAGCTCCAGGTAGTGTGGGACATTCAGCAGTGAACATTCCATCTTCATCTTGTTCAATTATGACTCTAAATTTCATTGAAATCACCTTATTAAGATAGAAAAGTAGAAATAGTTTAAATAAATTTGCCTCAAAACACAACTCTTCGCCTGCCCTTCGGGACGTTGCACTAAACCTTGTTCCTATCGGAAGCGTATAACAGGCGTTAGCCGACTCCAAATTCTTGCAGAATTCTTCGTCCAAATTCCTCACTTTGTTCAGAACTTCGGCTAAACGCCGATGTTATAATCAATTCAGAAAAAGCCCTAACGCATCTGTCTTTTAATTTTTTCGGCAGTCACTTTTTTTGCCTCAGCTTCCGCTTTCATAGCTTCTTCAACTGCTTTTCCAGCTTCAGTTAGAATTCTAATGGGAATTGTAATTTTTTGAACTTGATTTTCTGACACTTTTGCACCGAGGTTTAGAACTTCTATTCTAATTCCTCCACCTTTTTCTTTTTGCAAAACTGTAGACATTTCAACATTTACAATTCCATCTACTCTTGCATCTTCTGGCAAAGCATCTTTAATTTGTGCAATTGCAGAACTGATATAATCTTTAATTGGACTGCCGATATCTGTTGGTTCTCCCATAATAATTGGATAATGTATCCACATATATATAATTATCGGGCTTTTTCTGAACTCTGAATTTTTCCCTTTGGGAACGTTGCACTAAAAATCAATCCCTCCAAGTATTCGGGAGAAACTAACAGGGCTTAA
>CAZKFC010000008.1:30556-35231 GCA_964552005.1 uncultured Methanosarcinales archaeon | reverse complement strand
CTTTTTTAGAACTCAAACTTTATAACATCCCTGTATATTTTGTCTTGGGCATCATGTAATCTCTCAATTAATTCATAATCTTGTGTGGCATGTCTTATCTGTCTAATCATATCTATTAAACGTCTAAACATTCTAATTAAATCGCCCTCATCTAATGAACATAAATCAAGCAAATCTTTAAATTCACAACCATTACTAAAATCTCCTACAACACGAATCATTCTTTTGACAAATAATTTATTTAGGTTTTTCATTACATATTTTTTATTGGAGATTAATCTCATTATTTTAGAATAACTTTTGTTTATCCCTTTTAGTGTAAAATAATCTTTTCTTCTTGGCTCATATAATATAGCTGCTATCAGAATATTTATTTCTGCATCTGTTAATTGTTTGTATAAATCTCCTGAAAATAATTCTGTTACAAGTAACTCATTTGAATATATACGGGTAGCAAACAGGCCTTTTTCTGTTAATGAGTCATTATGTATATAACCCATTCTTTTCAATGTCTTTACTTTATTATTGTAAGTAGCTTTTATTCTGATTTGTTTATTGCTCTTTTGTTTTTTCAAGAAATAATCAAAGTTCATTTTCAATATCTGCTCGCGTTCTTCAGGTTTGTGGTTCTTTATCAAATTAAGTACTGTGTTAAAGCTTAGCTTGAACTGAGATTGAATAGGTATATCGTCTTTTGTAGAAATTTGTTTTAATTTTATTAAATCAGTATAAAACCTATCTATGATAGTAATTACATATCCAATCTTGTCAATGCCACGCCTGCCAGCCCTGCCTCCCATCTGAAAATATTCTTTTGAATTTATCTGCCTGAAATTAAGACCGTCAAATTTGTTTAAAGAAGCAAAACATACAGTTTTAGCGGGCATGTTAATGCCGACTGCAAAGGTTTCAGTTGCATACAACACTTTAATTATACCTTTTGAAAATAATATCTCTACTAATTCTTTGGCTTTCGGCAATAGACCGGCATGGTGAAACGCAATTCCTTTGCTTAAAGCTTTTTTTAACTTTTGGATACTTTCTAGTGAACGATATTCAGCAGATATTAACTTGTTGCATAAACTTATAATTTCAGAACGATGTTTGTTGTTGAGAAAATCCTTTTTTTTGCTAAGTTCAACAGCTTTTTTTTCGCAATCTTTTCTGGAAAAATTAAATATTATGCATGGCAGTTTATCTGATATTTGATTAACTAAATTAATATGAGAAGGTGCCTGTAGCTTTTCTTTTATCCTTTTTTTTCTTCTTCTTGAAACTTGATAATATTCTTTGAATGAACTATCTTTTAAAACATCATCAACTGTTGTTATTCCAAGTTTAGTATCATATATAAAATGTTTTAAAGGGACAGCCCTTTTATCATACTTGACAACATCAACTTTGTGTTTCTTAATATTTTGTATCCACGCAGCAAAATCTTTTGCATTGGGTATGGTTGCAGATAGACATAAGAACCTTATATGAGGCGGTGAAAAGATGATAGATTCCTCCCATATTGTGCCTCTCTCCAAATCATTTATAAAGTGAATTTCATCAAACACAACATACCTAACATGCTCTATTATTTCATCTTTTGATAATAACATATTCCTATATATTTCTGTTGTCATTATCAAGACAGGAGCTTCAGGATTTATAACAACATCACCTGTCATGATTCCAATATTTTCTTCACCATAATCTTTCTTGAAATCACGATATTTTTGTCCTGATAAAGCTTTAATTGGCGCAGTATAAATAATTCGTTTATGCTTCTTAAGAAATTTGTCTATTATATAATCAGCTATCAATGTTTTACCAGTGCCGGTTGCAGCAGAAACAACAACAGAATTTCCTTTATCAACGCTATTAACTGCATCAACCTGGAACTTATCCAGGGTAAACTCCTTAAATTTCATCTTCTAAATTTCCTTAAATCCAACAATCGTTTAAGTCCTTTAAACTTTCCTCTTTCAGTCACAAAAACACCTATTGTACTTATTAAAATGCTGAAAAATATTACAGAAAGAACAATAGTAGAAAACTGCTCGCCATACGCAACTCCTGTTTGTGCGGGTAATTGTGCTAGAACAGCAGCAGCCAAGCCTTTTGGTGTTAATATTTCCATAAACACACGGTCTTTATCGCTAAGTTTTTGTTTCCTACTTGCTATTGAAACAGCCAGTGGCCTTACTAAAAACAAGATAATTGTTAATAATAATCCTAACAAAATTAAAGGTATATCTGATAAGTTAATTATCATACCCAGATAAAAGAAAAAGAAGGTCTTGACAAAGAAAGAGATTTCTGAAAAAAAGAATTTTTCTGACGGGCTCATCTTGTATTCTCTCTTATGGTCTAAAAACGAAAATATCTTTTTTGAATTTCCCACAATAATTCCGAAAGCTAGGCACGCAATGGCGCCGTTGGATTCCAGGAATTCAGTAAAACTGTACAATAACATCAAGGCGGCAATTGTTGTCATGTATGACTTAGATATTTTTTCCATGCTTTTTTCAAGCTTTACCCAGGACAAACCACCAATTATTCCAATAAAGATAGCAATGCCGAAAGAATACACTATTTTTTGGACAACATCCCCGAAACTGAAAGATTTCAAGATCATTATGTTTAATATTGTCAATGTGCCAACAATACATAAAACATCGCTGATAGCAGATTCAAAGGTTAGCACAAGAGCAGTGTTTGGTTTCATATTGATCTTTTTGGTTAAGGGAATAATGACTGCTGATGACGCCCCTCCAATCATAGCTCCTAATAATAATCCTTCCCAGAAGCTCCATCCTACTATTAACATGACAATCGGAACTATGATGAGGCTTAAAATAAAATTAAGGAATGATAAACTGCCGCCCCCTGCAACTCCTTTTAATAATTTTCTTATATCAATGTTAATGGCGCCTTCAAACAATATAAAGATAAGGGCAAAAGTAGTAAAGATAGGAGCTATTTTAAGGAAGGCAGGATCATTTGCCACAGGGGAAAATTGCCCAACAAGTATTCCTAACAACATTAACCATATTACATCGGGTATATTTGTTTTCCCAAAAATCCATTCCCCAATAAACCCAATAAATATAATTAAACCTGCAACCGTAAACACAGTGGTTAAAGCCATATTTTATTTTTTGATTCTAGAAACTATATAAAAGTTTTGAAATTTGAATGCTTTAAAATTTCAGAACACTGAAACTCAAAGAGTTATATAAGTTTTGGAATTAAAAGATTCCAAAGCCAAAAAAGGTTATTACCTTTTTGCTGGTTTTGATTAGGTAAAATTTTAAATAATAATCTCAATTTAACTTACCCGGGTCAATGGAATACATAGCAGATTTACACTTGCATTCTAGGTATAGTAGAGCTTGTTCTAAAGAATTAAACATAGCTAATATGGAAAAATACGCCAGGATAAAAGGTATTGATTTAATGGGAACAGGAGATTTCCAGCATCCTAAATGGCAGGCTGAGTTAAAACAAGAACTGCAGGAAGACGGTACAGGAATATTAAAGACAAAAACAGGATTTCCGTTTATGTTAACAAGTGAAATATCCTTAATTTATAGCCAGGGTGGAAAAGGTAGGAAAATCCATAATGTGATATGGTGTAAATCATTGGAGATTGCAGCTCAGGTTTCTGATGAACTGTTAAAATATGGCCGTATAGATTATGATGGTCGTCCTATTTTTGGCATGTCTTGTCCAGAATTTATTGATGTCATGAAAGGCGTTGATACTTCTATTGAGATTATACCAGCTCATATCTGGACGCCGTGGTTTAGTTTGTTTGGAAGCAATAGTGGTTTTGATAGTATTAATGAAGCTTTTAAAGATAAAGTTAATGAAATACACGCTATAGAAACAGGTCTTTCAAGTGATCCGGAAATGAACTGGCGTTTATCACAATTAGACAGATTTTCTATAGTTAGTTTTTCTGACAGCCATAGTTTCTGGCCCTGGCGTTTAGGTAGAGAAGCTACTGTCTTTGAGCTGAAAGAACTGACTTATAATAATATCATCAAAGCATTGAAGGAGAAAACAATTAAGGAGACTATAGAGGTTGACCCTAGTTACGGTAAATATCATTATGATGGCCATAGAAACTGTAATATTAGTTTACAACCTAAGAAAGCTATTGAATTAAATAATCGTTGTCCAAAATGTGGAAGACAATTAACAATTGGCGTTGAGCACAGAGTTGAAGAATTAGCAGACAGGCCTCTTGGATATAAACCAGAAAATGCAGTCCCTTTCAAAAAATATATGCCCTTATCAGAACTAATTTCTGCTGTTATTGGAAAAGCAGTCGCGACTAAAGCAACTTGGTCTGAATATTATAAATTGGTTGGTAAAATTGGAAGTGAATACGATATCTTAAGAAAAACACCAAAAGAAATATTAGAAAAACATGTAAACAAAAAATTGGCTGATGTCATTATAAAAAATCGTAATCAGGAAATTAAAGTAATACCGGGTTATGACGGTGTTTACGGCATACCTATAATAGGGGAAAATCAAAAAATGGATATAGATGAAGTAAAAATTAAAGATAAACAATCTGCATTAGGTGACTTTATTTGAAGAAAGTAAAGAAGAATATTAGGAAAGCATTTCAGAAAGGTAGATATAGAAAATATTTTAGAAAGGCATGGAAAGA
>CAZKFC010000008.1:12871-30456 GCA_964552005.1 uncultured Methanosarcinales archaeon | reverse complement strand
GCAGATACGGCCACAGAACTTTAGGTATATTAAATGAACCGTCTTTATTTTGGAAATTTTCCATCATGGCTACAATAACTCTGGATGTTGCAATTGCAGTGCTGTTTAAAGTGTGGACTAATAATCTATTGCCTTTTTCTTCATATTTAGTGTTTAGTCTGCGGGCTTGATAATCTGTACAGTTGCTGCATGAAACAACTTCCCTATATTTTTTTTGAGCGGGCATCCACACTTCAATATCATACTTTTTTGCGGCTATGCTGCCCATATCACCAGTACAAACATTAACAACTCTATAAGGAAGGTCAAGCTTTTGAAAGAGCTCCTCTGCGTTTTTTAATAATTCTTCATGTATACTCCATGATTCTTCTTGCTTACAAAAAACAAACTGTTCAACTTTATGGAAATGATGCACCCTGAAAATTCCTTTAGTATCTTTGCCGTGGCTGCCTGCTTCTTTTCTAAAGCACGGGCTTATGCCAGCATATTTTAAAGGCAGTTTATCTGCGTTAATAATTTCGTTCATATGATACGGTCCAATTGAATGTTCAGATGTTGCAATAAAATAAAGATCTTCATCCTGTGCTTTATACATTACATCTTCAAAATCATCCATGCTTGTCATAGCTTCATACGGCTTCCTTCTAATCATATATGGCGGTTCCATTAAAATAAAGCCTTTCTTATATAAATGCTCAAGTGCAAATTTAAGCAGTCCATAATCTAATAAAACAAGTTCATTTTTCAAATAATAGAAACGGCTGCCTGAAACCTCACTGGCTTTTATTGTGTCAGCCAAATCTTTTTCTTCAAGCAAATCAACATGACTCTTAAGTTTAAAATTGAATTTTGGCTTTTTACCCCATTTCCTTATAACTTTATTTTGGCTGTCATCAACACCAATTGGGACAGATTGATGCAATATGTTTGGAAGGATCATTAATATTTCTATTAACTTGTTTTTGAGCTTCTCGGTTTTTTCTTGTTGCTCTTTTATCTTGCTTGGGATGTCTTTCACTAACCTTAATTTTTCAGAAATGTCTTTGCCTTGCTTCTTTAGCTTGGATATCTCCATACTTAGAATATTTCTCCTCTGCCTTAGCTTTTGTTCTCGCTGTAAAGACTCACGCCATCTCACGTCTAGTTCAATAGCTTCTTCTAATTTTTTAATTAAGTCAGCTCTGTCTCTCTTTTCCAGGTCTTTCCTGATAATGTCTGGGTTTTCTCTTATAAGTTTAATATCAAGCATATTATCACCTACTTCATGGTAAAACTCATAATTGATATATATTCTTTTTGAAAATCTAAACAATTATATATTATAAAGGTATTAAAAATAATCATTTATAAAGGTAATGGAATGTTTATAAACATGATTCATTATCTGTTTTTAGTTACTAAAAAGTCATGACTTCCTGAAACCTTTGATTTTGAGGGTTTTAGCCTTTATTCTGTAAATAAAATGATATCTCATCTTGGTCTTTACGAAAACTTTATAAAGGAAAGTTTACACTCAAGAGCATAATTAAGCAGATTTATAGAGATAACAGTGTTTAATTATACAGAAAGACGAGAAAAGACATAAATTTATGCTAACAAAAACTAACACGGAGGTGTTAAGTAATGGCGAAATGGCCAAAAAGAATAGCAGCCCTGACGACGGGAGCCCTTATGCTCGGAGCAACGATTGCAGGAGCATTTGCAGTTGCCGACCTAGGAGATTACCCGGCACCGTTTGTTCAAAATGGTGTATTAACGGATTCAGTTATCGTCGTGGGTAAAGCAGCTGAAACAGCAGACGTTTTAGGTGCAGTGGATATTGCAGCAGCATTACAGGCAGCAGCAGTGTCACAAATAGAGATTGAAGGAGAAGCGACAGCGCCGACAGTGACTTCAGGAGTAAAGATAAGGAAATCTAGTGACGAGTTTAACTACGATGACCAGATAAGCGATATCCAAGATACGCCTTTGGATGACACAGACCTACCTGATTTATTGGCAGAAGAGACCTTTGATGACAATGAAGGAGATAATAAAGGCGAAGTGGATTATGAACAAGAGCTTAGCTTTGGTACTGGAGCAGATACATTTAAACTAGTGTTTACCCAGCCATCAGACAATGATATCTATGAAGATGGCAGGCCAGCAGGCAGTTATCTGTTACTTGCCGAAGACGCAGATGCCTACACATATACACTGTTATTAGACAGTGGTGTTGATGTAGCAGACTCAGCAGACATGGAAGGCAACAAACTTGTCATCCAAGGTAATACATACACCATAACACAAGCAAGTGCTGACACAGCAGGAACAGGTGTAGATAAGCTTACACTTGTAGCAGGAGACAGCACAGTTTGGCTAGTGCAAGACCAGCCATATACAGTTGGCGGCCACACTGTTACAGTCGTTGACGTTAACAACGCTGAGGACAAATGTGGTATCAATGTAGATGGTGTAACACAATGGGTTGACGATGGATCTACAGAAGAGTTCGGTGACCTAAGCGTAGGTGTATTAAGTGTTATTGCAGTTAATACAAAAGACTACGACGCAGATACCTGTGAGCTTTCATTAGGATCAAGCGAAATTGTGCTTGAAGATGGCGAAGAAGTTGTTGTGAACGAAGAAAAACTTGAAGGATCTGAAGTAACATTTACAGGGTCTGGTGGAGACTGGACAGGATTCACAATAAACTATGATGCAGGCCAGGAAGATGCAGGTATAAATATAGATGACATATATCTTGCTGCAGGAGAAGCATGGACAGACCCAGTGTTTGGGAACTGGAAAGTGCTTTATGAAGGTGTGACAGGAGACTTTGAGGAAATGGAATTTGAAGTCAGAGGAGACGACGACGCAGAATTTACCTTCATGAACAATGATGGTAAAGAAGTAGTTGTTTACTTCCACCATGATGGCTCAAATTATATGTTGGGATCTGACGACGATAAACCAATCTTACAAGTAACAGAAGGAACTGATGACGGACCAGATGATGTATGGTTACTGTACTCTACAACAGGCGGCAACGAAGTGCACATGTTACAGATACAGGATATAGACTGTACCAATGGTGACATAACAATTGATGATGTCACATACGACAATGATGCAGTTGCTGACGAGGAATCATTCACCTGTGACAATACTGCTCAGACAGTATCATTGGGATCACTTGGTAATATATTATTATCATATAACGCATCCCAAGCCGGTAATGACCTTGTATTCGTTAACGGTCCAGGTAATGGCACCTTTGAAACAAAGTACGAAGGTGTATTGACCTTTAACGCTACAACAGTGGTCTTTACTGAAGCAGATGGTGACGAAACAACACAAGAACCAGCAAGAATGGATCTTACATGGGATTCCACAGATGGATTTGAATTACTAGACCCATCAGGTGTTGGCAGCGGTGTTGATAACGACAATGACGACGACAGCAGCCAGTGGTATGCAACAGCAAAAGGTACATTGCTTGAAGTAGAAGAAGACGGTGAATGGATAAAAATACAGCATCCTGAAGAAGACGTTTTTGGTAACGTGTTCGTTGCACCATTAGATGCAAGTGTAGCCGGTGGGACTTCAGGCGGAGCAACAGCTGACCAGGTTAATCCATTTAGTGTAGGATTAGCAGTTCTTGACGCTGATGCTGAAGGCATGAGCAAGAACATGTTAGTTGTTGGCGGACCATGTGCTAACACAGTTGCAGCAGATCTTATGGGTAACCCAGAAGACTGTACCGAAGGATTCGAAGAAGGAAAAGCTATGCTTAAATACTTCGAAAGAAACGGTAAAGATGCATTGTTAGTTGCTGGTTACAGCGCTGAAGACACAATGGGTGCTTCAAGAGTCTTAGCAGACTTTGAGGACTACGATCTGTCAGGTGACGAAGTCGAAGTCGTCGTAACAAGCTTAGACCAAATAAGCATAAGTACTGTCTAAAGAAGAAATTAATTTTTTTCTTTTTTTTCTTTTTCTCAAAGAAATTATTTAATAGGCGTAGCTACAAAAATATTATCTTTATCCCTGATAATTTTAACTTTTATCTTACCTTTAGTTTTACTACAATTTATTACTGTAACAACTCTATTATTAGAAACAGCAATAACCGTGTTTTTTAGCCTGGCCTTTGATTTTAATTCTACATTAATAACATCGTTTTTCTTAAAAGGTTTTTTCAACTCAGAATCTTCCTTTATAATTAAATCACCTTCCAATGTTGTCAAGTCCACATCCAGTTTTTTCTCTAATAACTTTAATTTATGCATGAAAACCTTCATTGGTATAGCATTAACAGGTTTTTTTCCGAATTTATACTGCAGAAAATTCTGGATGCCAATCTTAGCACCTATTTTTTTAGCAAATTTAATAACATCCTCAACATCTTTATCATTAATCCCAGGTAATAAGACAGGCACTATCAATAAGTGTGCTTTTTTACTTGTACTAATATATCTGCAGACATTCATAACTTTCTTTACAGGATATTTTGCATTTGCTAATTTATCAGCCATCTCTTGGTTTGTAGTATGCAAAGAAATGTGAAAATGGGTTAATCCAGATTTGATTAATTTATCTGCTTTTGTCTTGGTTATCAAAATGCCGTTACTTACTATAGAGATTGCATTTACTTGTTTTATCTTTCTAATATTCTTAATAAGGAACTCCAGGTTACCATATAAAGACGGGTCTCCCTGGCTGCCTATATGAATGTTAACCTTGTTTTTTTTAAAACTAATGACCTTTTTTAGTTCTTGTATCAAATATTCCGGCTCAACGACAATATCTAATAATCTTTTAGTGTGGTCAACAGAACAAAATATACAGTCTATGTTGCAGGTTGTCAAAGGCTTAATCTCAATAACATTAGTGCCTCTGTCTATTATCCCGAAAGAATTACTTCCTATGAGAGGTATGCCGGAATTTTTATGGATATATAAAACGGGTTTTTTGTTAATTGTGCTTCTTAAGCTGTTAAAACCCTTGCTGAGCAAATAAGAAAACTTTTGCTTTACATTCTCTTCTTTTTTATCAGTCTTAAATTCAATAGAATTTGCTTTTGCTTTAACCTTGCCTATCTTAGCTAAGTCTTTCTTGTAAAGATAAAAATAATATGCTTTCATGAAAAGAACCTTGATTTTATTGTTATGTTCAGAAAAACGCAGATTTTTATATTTTAAAACAACCATGTTATTGAGAAATTAAGCTCATTATTTAAATATTACAATCCAAGGCTGACCAGACTCTTGTTGGATCTGACAACCCTTTCACGGCCTTTCTCTGTCTCAAACTTAATCTTGGCAGAAGGTAAGGTGAAGCCTCCCACAATAGCTATTTTTGATTTTAACCTGTATGTAATAATCCTTTCTTCAAACGGCTCCAAAGCTTCCATTTCCCATTTAATTATTGTGCCTTTTTTTGCATGTCTTAATATTTTTGTGGGTGCCAAAGTTCCGATATGTGTCTCTTTAACATGTGTAGCTATGCTCGGTATTAAATCTGTAACTGTTAAATTTTCTATTAAATCCTGGCTCCTGTTTCTAATATGTAATAAAACTTTCATCTCAGAAACGCCATCTTCAGAAGAACCAACAACAATAGATTCTTTCTTAATAACGACAGGGCTCCTGTACAAGAAATAAACCATGGCTACAACTATTGATATTAATATTAAGTAGATAATAGGACGATAATTTTCTTCAACAAATATGGTAAATTCCTCGTTTGGCTGCAGGTCAAGGTCCCATTCAAAATATGCTTGTCTCTTTAAATTTACCCTGTCTGGAGCAGGATCTGTCTTTGTAAATATTTTTGATATAAAACTGGTTGGGATTCTAAAAACGTCAATTTTTGGAACGTTTCCTTCATTTATAATAATATATTCACTAGTTTTCTTAAACAGCTCTTCAATAGAATCAACCTTTTGAACAAAGTTTGCGTATCTGATAACTTTATAATCAATCCTTTCTTTGTTAACAGTCCGGTTATTATATATTATTTTTATTTCAAGCTTGTCATCCATTGGGCTTGTCAAAGGGTCAATCTCAAAAAAGATTTTTTCCCGTCTTTCAGATAACGGTTCCAAGGATATAAATTTATGATCTGCAAAAATCTGGCTTTCAACTGATAATTCCATATTACTTATGTTAAGTCTGTTTCTGTTCCTCAAATATATGTTGATTGGGATTTTTTGTCTTGGATCAATATCAACAGGGAAATCTACTTTTAATTCTACAGACGGCTGGTATTCTTTTTTTTCTGTGTCAAAGGATTTCACGAAGATGGGCAGTTCTAAAGTTACCTTTTCATCTTTGTTCGGGGAGTCTATTATCACTGTAACCTTTTGCGCTCCTGTCTCTGCCCAAACACTTGGCACCACACTAAGCTCAACTTCAACACTTGAATTCCTGTTTATAGTTGTAATGAAAGGCTCAAGGTTAACATACCATTCAATGCTTGGCGTATAAACTTGAACAACTTTTGATATAAGGTCAGGGTTTATTATGGTTAATTTAAATTTGGCTTGCTCGTCAAGATAAATACTGTCGTCAATCACTTCAACCTGCGCATTTAGATCTGCGTATACGGATGTAAGTACAAATACAGAAAGCAGTATTGATAAAATAAGCAGTTTTTTCATTCTCCCTCCTTAACTATAAAGTTTAAGTGGAATACTTCTTTATTAAATTTTCTATTTTATTACAGTGCCCTCAAAATTTTTTCCAAGAATGTAGTTTTCAACATTTTTTAGGTTTGTGCCTTTTAATATTATAACTTCTAATCTTAATTTTTGCGCTTCTTTACTGGCAACAGGGTCAAACGGCGTGTTTAACCTAGGTATCCATCTTTTTCTAATGATTTTTCTGTAATCTTTCCATGTTATATCAAACAATTTTTTTGCATCACTATACTTAGGATTTTTGTCATAGACATATGCAATATTTGTTAAATTCAAGATTTTCTTAACATTTAATTGCTTTGCAATTAAAACAGCATCATAATCAGTCGACCATCCTGGTTTGTAGCCTGCGCCAATTATAATCTTTTTTTTTGTAGTTATTTTCTTGGTTGGGTCATAGACAACCTTGTTATGGGCAAGCTCCCCAAAAACAGTCCTCATTAACTCTGCATTCAAACGAGAAGCCATGATACCTATCCAGTCCAAATCATCATTAGATATCTTTGATACGCGTTTAGCTGCTGCATTGTAATAAGCATTAGTCTTTCCGCCGCCGCACATTATCACAAATTTATATTTATCAAGGTGCTTAATAACGAAATTTTTAAATTCCCTTAAAAAGAAATAATCGGGCTTATCTGGAACAATAATAGAACCGCCTACTGATAATATTAAAGTTTCCATCAAATTTGAGAATTATTACAGGTATATAAGGATTATCCAAAAACTTTTTAATATTTATGCTTTACACATTAGCCAATGGATATTGAATTAAAACAAATTTTGGATGAGGTAAAATCTTACGATAAAAATGCAGATTTAAAGCTAATTGAAAAAGCCTATAACTTTGCAAAAAACGCGCATAAAGGCCAAAAACGGGTTTCTGGATTAGATTATATAAAGCATCCAATTGGTGTTGTTAAAATATTATTGGAGTTAAGGCCTGATACCGCAACTATCTGTGCAGCCTTGATGCATGATGTTGTTGAAGAGACAGAGGTTTCATTAGATAATGTAAAAGATATTTTTGGGGAGGAAATTGCAAGCTTGGTAGAGGCAGAGACAAAAATTACAAAGGCAGCCTTTGAAAGCCCGGAAGCTTACACAGCTGAAAACTGGCGCAAGATGCTGCTGGCAACAATAAAAGATATCCGTGTTATATTAATAAAGTTAGCAGATAGGTTACATAACATGCGCACTCTCAATCATATAAGGCCTGATAAACAAAAAAGGATTTCTAGAGAAACAATGGACATCTATGCGCCTGTTGCGCATAAACTTGGTTTATACGCGATTAAAGGTGAGCTAGAAGATCTATCATTAAGGTATCTTAAACCGGATATATACCAATATCTCAAGAAAAAAATTCGTGAAAAAAGAGACAGTCGTGAGAAAAAGGCTGAAATGATAATAGATATTGTATCAAAAAAACTTAAAGATTCAGGAATAAAAACCATCGAAATATCTGGCCGCGCAAAATATTTTTACAGCATATACAAAAAAATGGTTCTTGAAAAGAAAAGTTTCGAGCAGATCTATGACTTGGTAGCTATCAGAATTATTGTCAACACAGTCCCAGACTGTTATAAGGTTTTGGCAGTGATACACCAGTTATGGAAGCCAATACCTGGCAGGTTCAAGGATTATATAGCTGTGCCAAAATCTAACGGTTATCAGTCACTGCACACTGATGTTGCAACTCCTTATGATGTTGTCCTTGAAGTTCAAATAAGGACTTTAGAAATGCATTATGTTGCAAAATATGGCGTGGCAGCACATTGGCGTTATAAGGGTACAGAGAGAGATAAAAAATTTGACAAAAGAGTTGCATGGCTGGAACAAGTTCTGGACTGGAAGCGTAAAGTACCGAGCGAGTTTCTGGAAAAATTAAAAGTTGACCTATTCCAAGATGAAATTGCGGTGTTCACACCAAAAGGCGACCCTATAATACTGCCGGAAGGTGCTACTCCTGTAGATTTCGCTTATGAAATTCATTCAAATATAGGAAATAGCTGTAGAAAAGCCCAAGTTAACAAAAAATTAGTGTCATTAGATTATAAATTAAAAAGTGGTGATGTTGTTAATATAATTACTGGCCAAACTGCTAAACCTTCTAGGAACTGGTTGAAGTTTGTTGTAACAAACAAAGCTAAACAAAAGATTAGGTCAACATTGGGTATGGACGTTGAACGAGATCCTAAACAGATGCGTGAAAAAAAGGATAAGATTAACTTGCTTAAATATATAACTTATAAAGGTAAGAAAGCGCCTTTGAAATTGTCAAAATGTTGCAACCCACAGTTCATGGAGAAAATAGTTGCATATAGGATGAAAGATGGCACTATAACAATCCATAAAGATGATTGTTTAAATGTTCATACATTGGATAGATCAAGAAAAGTTCCTGTTAACTGGAACGTTCCTGAAAAATTAATCCATAACATTAATGTTTATATTGAAGACAAACTTGGCATGGTTGAAGAAATTTTAAACAATTTAATTAAATTTAAAATAAACGTACTGTCAGTTAATCTAAAGCCCCATAAACGTAGTATTGTCATCTCTTTAAAAATAAAGGCTAGCAGTGAAAAAGAAGTTACCAAGACTATTAACATTTTGAAAAAAATTAAACATGTAAACCATGTTGCAGAAGAAAAAGAAATTTAACGCTTTTTTTTCTTTTCTAATTTATCAACCCTGTCATTAACAATTTTAATTTCTTTTGCAAGTTTTTTAAGGTCGTCTCTTATCTCTTTTAAAATTTGCGCAACCATTCGTGACTCTCGCCATCTTAAGAATACCAAGACAAGGTATAGCCCGAAAATGCCTCCTACAAGCCATTGCAATGATGCAATTATTAACCTGATGGCTTCAAATAAAGGTGTCAAAGCAGGGACAGATTCCAAGATTAAAGTTTCATTAACCATTATTAATCTGGAGATACAACACTATATAAATTTTATCATAAATTATATAAACTTAACACAAATTAGGATAATAAGGTGTATGGCAAAATGGAAGAAATTAACGATGTTAAAGAAAAAATGGCCAAGTTGAAAGCTATAAAACAGCCTAGCTACCTTGAAGTTAGGAAATACGTTCGTTACCTAATTAATGTTAAAAAGTATAGTCCAGAAGAAGTTATGGAAGATGTTATGCACTGGCCCTTGTCATTTGTAGAAAAGGCCATAAAAGAAGTGGAAAGGGAAAATTTAAAGCCTAAGCCTAAACGTTATTATGTAAGTTTGAAAGAACCTTTAGAGGATGGTGCTTTGAGATAAGAAAAAGAAAAAAATTTTTTAGAAATCAAGCCTTCTTACATTATGTTCTATTACCTCTTTAGTTATCGAGTATTCTCTTAATAAACCAGTTACTAACTGTTTTAATCTGTCTGTGTCTTTTTCGCCGTTAATATTCGTAATAAAAACATCGCCTATCATTGGAGTTTCAGGTGCATAAATATCCCCTGTTATGTCTCTCATCATACCCACCACATATAATTTATTATTTTCTATTATGCCAGGGTATAGCTTTTTATATAACTCCATAGCTAAGTTTACTTGTATGTCAACATTTGTCTGAGCTAATAATGCATTTCTCATTATTTTATCTGTGATTCCTTTTCTATCTAGTTTATTAATAGTATCTTTTAATTTTTCATGCATAAACAAAAGTGGTTCGTATAATCCAGCTTCCATTTTATGATATGCATTTCCTAATATAGCATCCATTGCACCACATAAAGTATGGCCTTCAGAGAATAGAAAATAATGTGGTCTTTGTCCATGTGTTGCCACGTGATTAGCAAAATATGCAGTTGATGATGTCCCGCTAAGCACTAATTCTCTTTTTCTGGAATCATAAAGTCTTGTTACTAAGGCATTACCAGGGTTGTCCCCTGTAAACACTATATTTGGTAAAGGCCTGATACCAGCTGTGTCATATAATGTTGTACAAAATGAATCTCCACACCCCGCACCTCCATATGCAGGATCTTGACCGCCCTTTTCAAGTCTTTCCTTGTATGCAGGGAGTGTATTGTCAATGTTTCTATTGATAAATTGGTGTTCCATAATACTTACTAATATTTCCTTTGCTTCTGGTCCTGAAATAGGTGCCATGTTTTATCTGCCTCCTTATTAGCTCCGCTTTAAGAAAGTTCTCTGCGTAATGAGCCTTATTGTCTTCAAACTCTTTTTTTCTTTATTCTTTTACTCCTAAATATTGTCTCGCGTTCTTGCTCTTCCAACCTTAGTTCTATAAAATTCTTTGTTGAGATTAATTTTGGGATAACTTCAAACTCAAGAGCATTTACTCTTCTCTTAGTTTTATCAATTTCTTCAAGCAATCTCATCATACTTGTTTCAACTTCTGCTGTCAATATGATATATTCAAGCAATTCTTCATACGCGGTTGCTGCCTCGTTTATAGCTACGCTTGTGTTCAATAATCCGTAGCCTCTATACAATATTTCTTTTTTTACATGCTCACTATGTATGTTTGGAACAACCACTCCCATTATGTTTTTGTTTTCAACATCTACAACTGGCTTGTCTTTTATTGCCATTGATACAGATTTTATTACGATGTCACCATCTATTATCCTAGCTATATTAATCTTTTTGACAGCATCTTTATACTTCTCAGTCATTTCTTTTCTTACACTTTTAGTCTCTTTAAGAATCTCAAAAAATTCTAGAATTAATCCATCACGCTTTTTCTTAAGCAATTTATAGCCGGATTGAGCTAATTTTATCTTGTTCTTTAGCTTGATTAACTCGCTTCTGGTTGGTTTTATATCAGTCATTTTTTAATGGGACTTGAGTTGAAAACTTGACCTCGCATAACCTTTTTTGATCAAACCTTTTGTGTTGAGTAAAAAATTTGATTATTTAGCTCTTTTTAACTTATCTTTATCTTCACCAGATTCAAGGGGAGTTTGATGTGTAGTTCCTTCTAATTTCTTAACTGTTTCTTCACCGTAATATTTATCTCTGAGCTCAGGCTTTATTCTAGTTAGGTCCTTCTTTGGCAACATTCTTAGCAGGTCCCAGCCAATATTGATTGTTGTATCAATGTTACGGTCTTCATGTGTGGATTGTTGCACGAATCTTTTTTCAAACTCTTCAGCAAATCTTAATAATTTTTTATCTCTGTCAGATAAAGCTTCTTCTCCCACAATTGCCACCAATCCTCTAAGATCACGGCCTTCAGCATAAAATGCATATAACTGGTCAGAAACTTGTTTATGGTCTTCTCTTGTCTTTTCAGGGCCGATGCCTGCGTTCATCAACCTTGACAAACTTGGCAATACATCAACAGGCGGGTAAATGCCTTTCCTGTGCAGTTCCCTGCTTAACACGATCTGACCTTCTGTGATATAACCAGTTAAATCAGGTATAGGATGAGTAATGTCATCGCCTACCATTGTTAATATTGGAAATTGTGTGATAGAGCCTTTTTTACCCTTTATCATGCCTGCCCTCTCAAAATTACTCGCTAAATCTGTATACATGTATCCTGGGAATCCTCGCCTGCCAGGGATTTCTTCACGGGCCGCCCCTATCTCACGCAAGGCTTCACAATAATTAGTCATGTCAGTATATATCACAAGGACGTGCATATCTTTTTCAAACGCCAAATATTCAGCAGTTGTCAGCGCCATTCTAGGTGTGATTAAACGTTCAACAGCCGGATCGTCTGCCAAATTTAAGAAAATAACAGCTCTTGATAATGCGCCTGTCTCCTCGAAATCTCTCATAAAACGCTGGGCTTCTTCATTTGTTATGCCCATTGCCGCAAAAATAACTGCGAATTTCCCTTTTTGGTCTGGCACTTTAGCCTGTCTGGCTATCTGAAGTGCAATCTCGTTATGTGGCAGTCCACTACCACTAAAAATAGGTAGTTTCTGTCCCCTAACTAAAGTGTTGAGTCCATCAATAGTAGAAATTCCTGTCTGGATAAATTCTGCAGGGCTTTTCCTTGTATAAGGGTTGATAGCGGATCCTGTTATGTCAAGTCTTTTCTCAGGTATAATTTCAGGACCGCCGTCTCTTGGCTTGCCTGCTCCTGTTAAGACACGACCTAACATTTGCTCAGAAACACTTAACTTAATCGTTTCTCCAAGGAATTTTACCCAGGATTTTTTATCAATTCTGGAAGTGCCTTCAAACACCTGTACAACAACCAAATCATCACTAGTATCAAGAACTTGACCATTTTTAATAGAGCCATCGCTTAATTTTATTGAAACAAGTTCACCGTAACCAACAGGATGAGTTTTCTCAACAAACACCAGTGGACCGGCAATCTTTTTAATAGTTTTATATTCTTTTTGCATGATTATTCACCTTTATCTAGTTTATTAAACTCACGATCCATTTCCAATCTTATCTTGTTTAACTCGCCTTCGTAATCTTTAATAAATTTTACATCTGCAATCTTTTCTTTAGAACTCAAATTCAATAACGTTGAGATGGCAACGCCTTCGTCTAACGCAGCGTGCGCTTTTTTTGAAAAATACAATATTGTCTCGCCCAACAGATATGTTTTTTTTGGCTCACAGTATGTGTCAACTTCATGGAAGGCATTTTGCTGCAAGAAAAATTCTCTTAGCATACGTGCAACTTCTAATGTAAGCTGTTGTTTTTCTGGCAAGGCATCACTCCCTACTAACTGCACAATTTCTAATAATTTTTCTTCTTCTTGTAATATAGCCATTATCTCACTCATTACACTAGTCCAATTCACATTGACATTTTCCGCGTACCATGGCGCCAAAGTTTTATTATATAAACTATATGAAGTTAGCCAATTAATAGACGGGAAATGACGTCTCTGTGCTAACTTAGCGTCTAATGCCCAAAACGTTTTTGTAACTCTTAGAGTGTTCTGAGTAACTGGCTCTGAGAAATCACCGCCCGGAGGACTGACAGCGCCAATAACAGTTACACTACCAGTTTCACTGCACAATGTTTCAGCAATACCGGACCTTTCATAAAACTCAGCTAGTCTTGTGGCAAGGTAAGCTGGGTAGCCCTCTTCACCGGGCATTTCTTCTAATCTAGAACTAATCTCACGCATTGCTTCCGCCCATCTTGATGTAGAATCTGCCATTAGCGCAACTGAATAGCCTTGATCACGATAATATTCGGCAATCGTGATGCCTGTATATACAGAGGCTTCTCTTGCAGCCACCGGCATGTTGCTTGTGTTGGCTATTAAAACAGTCCGGTTCATCAAGGGCTTGCCAGATTTTGGGTCTTTTAGATGAGGAAACTCCGTAAGAACTTCTGTCATTTCATTTCCGCGCTCACCGCAACCAATATAGACAACAATATCAGCATCAGACCATTTGGCTAGTGTCTGCTGTGCAACAGTTTTGCCAGCTCCAAACGGCCCGGGAATAGCAGCCACGCCGCCTTTTGCTAATGGGAACAGCCCGTCAAAGATTCTTTGGCCTGTCAATAAAGGCATGTACGGTGCTTTTTTTTCCTTAACCGGCCTTGGTACACGTACAGGCCATTCATGACTTAATTTTAATAAAGTGCCGTTCTTTAGTTTTCCAATGACATCATTAACAGTATATTTACCAGATTTAATCTCAGAAATCTCGCCTTCATAATCTTTTGAAGGGGGCAATATTATTTTATGGGTTATTGTACTTGTTTCAGAAACCTCACCTATTATCTGGCCAGGTTTTACCTTAGAACCTTTTTTCACACTTGCTTTGAAATCCCATTTTTTATTCTCATCTAGACCAGAAGCATATACGCCACGCTTAATGTAGTCACCCATCTTTTCTGCCAATACAGGCAATGGACGCTGCACACCATCATAGATGCTTGTCAACAATCCAGGACCTAGTTTTACAGATAAGGGTTTAGCAGTGTTAACAACAGGCTCGCCAGGCTTTAGCCCGGAAGTGTCTTCATACACCTGAATTGTGGTCTTGTCACCATCTATCTGGATAACTTCCCCCATCAATTCTTCATTACCAACTTTACATAAATCATACATCCTTGCCTTAATTCCTTTAGCGATGACAACAGGACCGGCAATCCTTACCAATTTTCCAGTATCTTTTTTCATTTTTAATATCACCTTGTAAGCAAATCTATTCCAATCAACTGGTTATGGTCAGTTGACACCCAATATTAAGTACTATTTTTCAAGGAAAATAGTACGAATTGTTTACCTCAAGGCTTTTTTAAAGCCTTGTTTAATATCACCTTGATAATTATCTTGATAACAAATCTATCCCGATAGCTTTTTTAATCATATCACGTAGATTATCTTGAGCAAATTCGTCTACACTTAATGTTACTACAACAGGAGTTATTGAATTTTCGACATTCCTTCTAAAATTCTGGCTTAACTTTTTCATAGATTTGTCATTTGTAACAATAATCCCTATATTTGTGTCAGACATTGCCTCTGTAAATCTTTCTTTTAACTCTTGATTAGTATCAGCTTCAAATATTTTTTTTATGCCAATTAGTTCAAAGCCCATTACAAATTCACTATCTCCTATAACAGCAAGTTCTGACATCTATACCACAATTAAATTTTTCACATACTCTTCAGTAAATTCCAGTGTTTTTGATTTTATTATAGTGCGTAAGTTCCGAATTTCAATTTCTTTCGCGAACATATAACCTAATACAATGTCCACAGTTAAAGGGTGTTGATGAAACAATAGTATGCTTTTCTCAAGTAAAAATCGTTCAAGCAACACCTCATACCTTAATAAAGGGTCTGTAGCATTATCAAGCTCTTTAATTATTCTTGAATAAGGCGTTTTGCTTAATTCTCTCACAATCTCAGAGAGTTTTTCTTTGTCCAACAATGATTTAATTATGTTTTTGTTCAAAAATTTCCCTTGATAAATAACATATTTTTGTACATTGTCTTTATCCAAGGCAAAATAAACTTTTTTCAAGACAAGTTTAATATTATATATGTCAAATTCATACAAAAAAAATTCCTTGAATAATCTACCCTGTACCGGCATGTTTTCTGTGAATTTAACAGAATCAAGATAATAATGATAGTCTAGTAAATTTTCTATTATGCTTAAATCTTTATTATTTTCATAATTGTCTATTGCATCTTTAAAATCCTTTATATTTATTAATTTGCTCGAGCTAAGAATATCTTTTATATTGGTTTTTTTTATTATAGTTCTTAATTGCTCGATTTTCAACATTCCCAAGGGCAACAGCATATTTAATATGTTGTCATCGCTTACCTCTGCTAATTTTCCGCGCAAAATGGTTTTCAGGTTCCAGAAATCATATCTTTTCAAATACTGGTTCATTAAATATTCAGTGTTTGGATCACTGATAACCTTTAGTTTATTGAAAATATTTAATATATGTCTATTTAGGGCGTTTTCCATTAACTTAAGACCTGAAAACTTTATTGCAAGCTCATTAATCTCAGTAGAATAAACACCGTCCTGCAAAAATTTTATTATCTCATTAGGGTCCATTTTCATTATTTTATCATAATCTTCTTTTTTTAATAGCAAAGATTTCATAGCGCTTATTCTAGCAAAAGTATACGGATTAAATTTATACACAAGTTTTGCCATTTTAACTAAACAATATTTTTGCAATCTCGCTTAGATAATCTTGTTTTATGCTTTCTAGTAAAGTTTCATAGCTTAAATCCAATCTGATATTACCTTCTTTATTTTCAAGAATAACGCCGCCTATAATATCAACATTCTCACTATTTCTCAATAGTTTAGCATCTTGTTTTGCGCAATACGCTTTACTATACCTAAATTTAGTGTTTACTATTAATGCCTTAAAAAGTTCTTCTCTTTTTTTACCGGTTGACTTTTTCAGCTTATCTTTAGTTCTGTCAAAAACTTCTTTTATAAGTTCTTTTTCAAGGTTAAGCTTACTCTTTTTCTCTATTGAACCGATTTCTGCCCTTGACATTAGTTTGTATTGCTGGATATTACTAACAGCGTCCTTGTCAAATTGAGCTTTAATGTTGCTAATATTCTTGTTAGCAGACTTTAATATTTCTTTTTTCTCAGCTTCAGCTTCATCAATAATCTTTTTAGCTTGTTTTCTGGCATTATCTAAGATTTCTTTTTTTACTTCTTCCAGTCCCATTTAACCACCTTTATAAAAAGTATTAAAAAAATACTTTTATCCTGCTAATCCAATTATTAAGATAGCAACTACTAAGCCAAAGATAACAATACTTTCCGGGATAACTGTTAAGATAAGACCTTTACCGAAAAGTTCTTCTTTTTCTGCCATTGCGCCAATTGCTGCAGTTCCAATAGATTGTTCAGCAATTGCTGTTGCAATAGCGCTTAATCCCAGAGCAAGAGATGCGCCGATAGCTACTAATCCAACACCTAAATCTACTGCCATTTTTTTCTACCTCCTATTTATTCGGAATATCCGAATGATTGATATTTACGACCTCCACCTTTGAAGAATTTTGTGAAAAACTCTACATAGTGCAGTCTTAATGAATGTAAAAACGGACTTAATATCCCTAAAGCAATGTTAATTGTGTGGCCCATTACTAAAATTAATGTGCCGGAAATGATTCCAAGAATGCCGGATGAAAACATTTGACCTGCCATATCATTCACAACTAATGCTAAACTTAATGATGCTAATCCGACGGCCATTAACCTTGCATATGATAATATGTTTGAGATTAAGGCAGGTAATTCTACAGCACCTTGAGCACCTTCTCCAATTACTATAAAAAGGAAACCAAGGACTGCTAATCCACCCATGACTGGCATAGGTAATAATAATGGACGTAACATTTCTTCTACAAAGCCGGTAATTACTCCTAAGAAATCTATTAATAACCAAAGTACTGCGGGATACAATAATATCCAGCCGCCTTTTTCTAATATAGC